>CAVYOB010000023.1:0-255872 GCA_963769925.1 uncultured Prolixibacteraceae bacterium | reverse complement strand
AAAGAAATACATTTTGAAAACGCTGAATAAATTCAACTGGAACATCAGCCGTTCGGCAAAAGCTCTGCAGATTGATCGCGTTACGCTTTACAGCAAAATAAAAAAGCATCATCTTACTCCTCCGGCTAAATAACTTTGGGGCAACCAAATACCGGTTCGTTTTGTTATTCACGCAAAGATTTAATCCGATTGATGAAAAAGGGAATTACATTGGTTTCACATGGCCGGTTCGAGAAAAAATTTCTTGAACAACTGGCGAATGATGTGGAAACAGGTTTTGGAATTCCTGTAAATATTGCTTTGGTTTATCATGATATAGCATCCTGTTTTGATCCGGCACGGAAACAATACGATGCAAACCTGCTCCTTCAACTCGTTCATTCGGAATATGCTTCCGGTTCGCTTAAAACTATTGGGTTATTTCAGGTCGATCTGTTTATCCCGATCCTGACTTATATTTTTGGACAGGCACAATACAAAGGAAATTCAGGAATTGCTTCGGTTTACCGGTTGAGAAACGAGCAATATGGATTAGCGGCTAATGATAAGTTGCTTTTTGAGCGGTTCAGAAAAGTGGTTATCCACGAGTTAGGGCATACTTTTGGATTGATCCACTGCCACATTCCAAGTTGCGTGATGCGGCCGGGAACCTATGTAGAAGATATTGATCAGAAAAAATACCTGTTTTGCAGTAAATGTAAGGGCGAATTGGATGCTGCCATTGCCGAACTTAATTTATGAATACAGTTTCGGTTATTTTTTCACTTTTAAGGCAGTGAGATGTACCGGTGTTCCAAAAATATTTGCCTCGGGAACATCTTTTATTTCTGCGTCAAAGATCACTTCCAATCCTCGTTTTTGATATTCAGTCGGCAGGTTACAGGCAAAAATTATCTCGCTGTTTCCATCAGAATTTGTGATGACAATCAGGTTAGCCTGATCGTTTTCAGTGGCTGACTGTATTTTCCCGTGTTGACCGCTAAAATAACCGGTAGTTGGAAATTGATCAAAACATTCTGAGCTTAGTTCAACGTCGGTATATTTATCGCACCCTGCAATCAAGAAGAAAACTAAAGAAATAATGATTAAAAATATTCGGTTTTTCATAAGATTATTTTTGGAGTTGTTTTTAATGAATTGATTTAATGGTAAATATTAGCTAGGCTAAAATACAATAAATTTTCAAAAAGAGTATATTCTTACCAAAGTAGTAAACGGACATATTTGATATTAATTCTCTAAACAAATAGTTCAAATTAGGCTCATTTTCATTCTTCAGTAACAAAACTTTCTTACTTTTGCGCGCCGATTTGGGAGTTTAAGGAATCGTTCTTTCAAAAGTGAACGATTCCCTAATCCAATAAAAACATTTTCAGGTAAATTGGGTTTTAGTTTTAGTAAAATTTGGACATGACAGAAATTAGAAATATTGCCATTATTGCGCACGTTGACCATGGTAAAACTACTTTGGTTGATCGCATTTTACACCAGGTAAATCTTTTTCGTGAAAATCAGGACATGGGGGAACTTATCCTTGACAGTAATGATTTGGAACGTGAACGCGGAATTACCATTTTATCGAAAAACGTATCGGTTCGGTACAAAGACACAAAAATCAATATTATTGATACTCCCGGGCACTCCGATTTTGGCGGAGAAGTGGAACGCGTACTTAACATGGCGGACGGCGTTTTGCTGATTGTGGATGCTTTTGAAGGCCCCATGCCACAAACCCGTTTTGTTTTACAAAAAGCCATTGAACTGGGACTAAAACCAATAGTTGTAATTAATAAAGTTGATAAGCCTAACTGTACACCTGATATTGCTCAGGAAAAAGTTTTCGATCTGATGTTTAGTCTTGAGGCCACCGAAGACCAGTTGGACTTCCCGACTGTTTTTGGCTCTTCAAAAGCTGGCTGGATGGGACCCGACTGGAAAGAGACAACCAGTGACATCAGTTATCTGCTCGATGTCATTTTGGAAACTATTCCGGCTTCAACACATAAGGAAGGATCGCTTCAAATGCGTATTACTTCGCTCGACTATTCATCTTACACCGGACGGATTGCCGTAGGCAAAGTAACCCGAGGACAATTGATTCCGGGATCACCGGTTTCGTTGGTGAAACGTGATGGAACGGTTGTAAAAACTGCAGCGAAAGAGGTTTATCTTTTTGAAGGACTGGGAAAAGAGAAAATAAAAGATCCGGTTCCATGTGGCGAAATTTGTGCCGTTCTTGGCCTTGATGGTTTTGATATTGGCGATACCATTGCTGATGGAGAAATTCCTGAAGGACTGACACCAATTCGCGTTGATGAACCAACAATGAGTATGCTGTTTGTGTCTAATAATTCACCCTTTTTTGGCAAAGACGGAAAATATGTAACCTCACGTCAGTTGCGCGACAGGCTTTATAAGGAAACAGAAAAAAACCTTGCTCTTCGGGTTGAAGATACCAATTCGGCTGATTCATTTTTAGTATTTGGTCGCGGAATTCTGCACTTGTCTATTTTGGTGGAAACCATGCGGCGTGAAGGATTTGAATTGCAGGTTGGGTCAGCCGAAAGTTCTAATTAAAGAAATCGATGGCAAAAAACATGAACCTATTGAAGCACTAACAGTTCATGTTCCCGAAGTGTTTTCGGGAAAAGTAATTGAATTGGTTACACAGCGAAAAGGGGATATTGCCAATATTGAAATAAAGGAAGATCGGGCGCATCTCGACTTTTTGATTCCTGCCCGGGGATTGATCGGATTGCGAAATCAAATGCTTACAGCAACCGAAGGTGAAGCAATTATGGCACACCGTTTTTATGGTTACGAACCGTGGAAAGGTGATTTGGGAGTTCGCAGAAATGGGGCATTAATCGCATTGGAAACCGGAACTGCAATTGCCTATTCAATCGATAAAATGCAGGATCGCGGACGGTTTTTTGTAAATCCGGGAGAAGAAATTTACATGGGGCAGGTTGTTGGCGAAAACACACGGCAGGATGATTTAACGCTGAATATTGTTAAAACAAAAAAACTGAGCAACATGCGTGCTTCCGGTTCGGATGAAAAAACCAGTATTGCCCCGGCAGTTAAATTTTCGCTCGAAGAAGCTATGGAATATATCCGGAATGATGAGTACATTGAAATTACCCCTAAATCTATGCGCATCCGAAAAATTTTGTTAAATGAACACGACCGGAAAAGACAGTCAAAAAACTAAATTACTATCATAATTTTCACTAAAAAGCTTCGTTGAAAAACGAGGCTTTTTTTGTTTAAGGTGAAAGTTTTATATCGTTATAAATCACGCTATTTAGACATGTACTAAATAAGAGGATCAGATTGTAAATGTTGCGAATTGGTTTTATTTTAGCGTTTCATTTTTTTAGAGGAAAGTCATGACGAATAAACAATTATTTTGACCGTATTTCCTGTTTTAAGTATTTGAAAACCAACTAAAAAGATATATGAAGAAATTAATTTTGATTTTCATATCTGTTTTTTTATTTCAATCTGTATTTTCACAGGTAATACAATGGCGCGGTCCAAATCGTGACGGAAATTTTCCTGAAACTGGTTTATTGAAGGAATGGCCTGAAAACGGGCCGCAACTTTTGCTTGAGGTGGATAAAATCGGAAAAGGCTGGTCGTCGCCAATTTTGGCAGATGGAATAATCTATATAACCGGGATGATTGATACACTGGATTATCTGTCTGCAATTGATTTGAACGGAAACATAAAATGGCAGGTTCCTTACGGCACGTTCATGGAATAAATCTTATCCCGACACCCGAAGTTCTGCCACCGTTGACGGAAACAGAATTTATGTTCAGAGTGGAATGGGACAGTTGAGTTGTATTGACAGGGAAACTGGGAAAAAATCTGGGCCGTTGAAGTGGATAAAAAATTATGAATGCGAATATCATGCATGGGGAAATGCAGAAACTCCGTTGATTTTTGATGATAAAGTAATTTGCACACCCGGTGGAAAAAAAACAAGTGTGGTTGCATTTAATAAAATCACGGGAGAATTGGTCTGGCAAAGTAAATCGGTTGGGTGGACCACGTTCTTATGTTTCTGCAACCATTTATGAATTTAACGGATAACGTTATATTCTGGCCGCAACCGGCAACCGATTGATTGCCCTTAGATCCGGAAACAGGGAAATATGCACTGGACGTTATCAGTACTGGGATCCGGAAAAATGGCGATGGCAGGATAACGGACTGATTTGGACAAATACACCGCTTTGTAAAGAAAATGAAATTTTTCTTTCAATGGGTTATGATTATCCGGCTGTAATGCTTCGAAATGGATTCACTTGGGAACTTGAGTTTCGAAAAATTTATTGATCATACTCTGGATAATCACCATTGCGGACTTGTTCTATACAATGGCTATGTTTATGGTTCTAACTGGTTTAATAATCAAACGTGGACGCTGGGTGTGCATGAAATGGGATACGGGCGAAATAAAATATGTTTATGACTGGGATACAAAAGGATCGATTGTAATGGCCGATGGAATGTTGTATTGTTACAACGAAAAAGGAATGTAGGTTGGTAAAACCTGATCCGGATGGATTTCAGATCATCAGTCAATTCAAAATAACCAAAGGTTCAGGGCCACATTGGGCACATCCGTTTATTGCCGATGGAAAGCTGTTGATTCGTCATGGGGAAGTTTTGCAGGTTTACGATATTAAAGAAAAGTAGGGAGAGAGGAGTGATGTTGAATTTCCTAACCGGAATTATGAGATTTATTTCTATAATATTATTTTTATTTATTTCTGTTTCACTTTTTTCACAGGAAAAGGTTGAATTCCGTGGTGTTAACCGAACCGGTCACTACGATGCAACAGGATTGTTAAAACAGTGGCCTGAGAAAGGTCCGGAATTATTGCTTGAAATTAAAAAAATAGGAAAGGGATATTCTCAGCCAATCGTTGCTGAAAATAAAATTTTTATTACCGGGATCAAGAGAGATACAACTGATATTCTTTCTGCTTATAATATGCAGGGCAAACTGCTTTGGGAAACTCCTTATGGTCGTTCATGGACAGCCTCGTATATCGACAGCCGGAGTACGCCAACTTATGAAAACGGTAAATTATATGTTTCCAGTGGCACAGGTCAGGTTAGTTGCATTGATGCAAAAACCGGAAAACAGATTTGGCAGGTCGATGCCATTAAAAAATATCATGGACAAATATATACGCATGGAGACGCTGAAAGTCCGGCGCTAATTCCAAATGCTGTTTTATACACTACTGGTGGAGAAGAATGTACGCTGGTGGCATTGGATAAAAATGACGGGTCGCTGGTGTGGAAAGCAAAAAGTCTGGGTGGGGCAAAATCGTATGCGTCTCCTTTGATGATTGATCATAAAGGGAAGAAAATCATTCTGGCGCAAACGGCACAGAATTTAATTGGAATTCATCCTGAAGATGGTAGAATTCTTTGGAGTTATAACCTGATCCAGTATCATACACACAGCCAGGGGAAAGGTGCGCAAGCTAATCCACCGATTTATTACAATGGCGAATTTTTTATTACCAGCGGATACAACCATCCGGGAATTCTTTTTTCACTTTCCGATGATGGAAATTCAATTCGGGTAAAATGGATGAATGACACGCTTGACACACATCATGGAGGTGTTGTTTTGGTTGATGGAAATTTGTATGGTTCAAACTGGGAACACAATGCAAAAGGTGCATGGGCAAGTGTTAACTGGGAAACAGGCAGAACAAACTGGGAACACGACTGGATCAATAAAGGATCTACCATTTATGCTGATGGAATGCTTTACATGATGGAGGAAAAATCAGGAAATGTGGCGCTGGTGGAACCAGGTCATGAAGGAATGAAAATAAAAAGTACGTTTAAAGTGAAAGGTGGAACCGGACCGTTTTGGGCGCATCCTGCAATTTATGACGGGAAGTTGTTTATTCGCCACGGTGAAACGTTGCTGATTTACGATATATAAGTGTTTCAGAAGGAAATATAATAGTAGGATTTATCGCTAAAAAGCAAAAATATAGATACTTTTATTGGCAGGAGCGGATTGATTTTTACAACAAAGAATGAGCACAAAACGAGTAATAAATATTACATTGCTGACAATAAGCCTGATTGGGTTTATAATCATTTTCTGGTGGCTCAATTACGATCCTACAAATAAATATTCGATCAATATAGAAGGTGCTGATAATCGCGGAAAAGGAATTGGTATTGTTCAGGATGTAAAAATCGGAGAAAATTTCGAAGAGTTTGCAACCGATTATACCGAAATGAAAGAAACCTGGCCACGTTTCAGGGGCGAGGATTTTGATAATATTTCAAAATCTCCTGTAAAGCTGTTGGAAAAATTCGGGCCGGAGGGACCAAAAATTCTCTGGTCACAAAATTTGGGTGAAGGACATTCAGGTGCTGCTATCTGGAAAGGGCTTGTATATGTTATGGATTACGATGAAAAGGAGCGTGCCGATCAGCTGCGTTGTTTTTCATTGTTGGATGGAAAAGAAATGTGGAGAAGAGGTTATAGGATAGCTGTAAAACGAAATCACGGTATGTCGCGAACCATTCCTGCCGTTACAGAAAAATTCATTGTTACCATGGGGCCTATGTGTCAGGTAATGTGTGTGGAGCGGGAAACAGGCAATTTTCTTTGGGGAATTGATGTGGCAAAGGAATATGAATCGGAAGTTCCACTTTGGTACACAGGGCAGTGTCCGTTAATCGATAATGGAAAAGCAATTATTGCTACTGGTGGAAAAGCGCTATTGATTGCTATTGATTGCGCAACGGGGGAAAAAATCTGGGAAACGCCAAATCCAAATAAATGGCTAATGTCGCATTCTTCGGTAATTCCATACACTTTTGGTGGACGAAAAATGTATGTGTACAGTGCTGTTGGGGGATTGGTTGGCATCGCTGCCGACGGTGATGATGCCGGACAAATTCTTTGGGAAACAAGTGCATGGAATCATTCGGTGGTTGCTCCATCACCGGTATGTATGCCCGATGGTAAAATATTTATGACTGCGGGTTACGGAGCAGGAAGTATGGAATTACAGCTTTCGGAGAATAATGGGAAATTCAGCATTGTTCCGCTTTTTGAATATAAACCCAGCGAGGGTTTGGCCTGTGAACAACAAACTGCTGTTTACTGGAAAGGGCATTTGTTTGGAATTCTGCCAAAAGATGGAGGTACTCGCAGAAATGAATTGGTTTGCGTTGATCCTGCCGATCCGAGAAAAATTATCTGGGCCAGCGAAAAGGACTCCAGGTTTGGACTGGGACCTTATTTCATGGCCGACAATAAATTTTTCATTTTGAATGATGATGGTACATTGACAATTGCAAGGCCAAGTACCGAAAAATATATTCAACTCGATCAGGTTAAAGTTTTTGAAGACGGTCATGATGCCTGGGCCCCGTTTGCATTAGCTGACGGATACCTGGTTCTCCGCGACTCAAAAACCATGGTTTGTATTGATTTAAACAGAAAGTAATTTATCGTGAAAAACAAGGGAATCGTCATATTTTTAATTTTACTGGCAGTTGTTATCGTTGCAGTAATTGCTGGCGACTGGTACTCCAAACGTCCGGATAAAATGGAGGCCAACCCTTATGAATACAGCGTGGATGAATTTAAAAACGTACCCGAAGAACTGATTCATTACCGTGAAACTAAAAATTTCAGGATCAGTTTTGAAGAACCTGCTGGAATTACGATTGATAAAAACCTGATTTACCTTGTTGGCGACTTAAAACTTCAGATTATCGATTTAACGGGTAAGCTTGTCAAAGAGATTTCACTTTCTGAAAAACCAAAAACTGTGGAAGTGGCTGACGGAAAAATATTTATTGGTGGAGAAAAGGAGATTCAGATGATGTCACCAGAAGGAGATTTGCAAAAGGAATGGGAATTGCCGGGAGAAAAAGCATACATAACTGCGGTTGCAGTTACCGGAGACAATGTTTTTGTGGCCGATGCAGGAGCACGTAAAGTTTTCAGATATGACTTAAACGGGAACTTGATTAATGAATTTGAAGGAAAGGCCAGCGAAGATGTGCTTCATGGTTTTATTGTTCCAAGCCCGTATTTTGATATGGATATTAATGCCGACGGTAATCTTTGGGTCGTTAATCCAGGTTTGCACGAACTGGAGAATTACACTTTTGATGGTAATTTGAGGGAATTCTGGCGTAGTTCAAACATCCTGATTGACGGCTTTAGCGGATGCTGTAATCCGGCACATTTTACTTTCCTTCAGAACGGAAGTTTTGTAACCAGTGAAAAAGGTCTGGTTAGGGTGAAAATGTATAAACCCTCCGGTGAATTTTCGGGAGTTGTAGCAGCACCTGTAAAATTTGATAATGAGGAAGAAGCTCCTGATGTGGCTGTCGATAGTAAAGGAAATATTTATTTGCTCGATTTTGGCAAAAAAGTGATACGTGTTTTTGAACCGAAAACTCCGTAGGAGTTTGATTTTAATAACTCCCGGGTTTTAACCCGGGGATGATGAGCGAAGCGAATAGAAAGGTACATCCACGCCCGTATTTTGAAAAACTAAGGGAAATATGCACCGAATAATAAAAAATGATTAGGAAGATGGATCGAAAAGATTTTATATAAAAAGGAGGAAGGTTATTGTTGCTTGGAGGAATTGCTGCTTCAACGGGTTATCTGATTGTCAATAAAAAGGTAACCGCCAATTGTTCGGTTTCTTCAACCTGCAAAAGTTGCGGAATTTATTCGGAATGTATAAACCCGCAGGTGAAAACTGAAAGGGAAAAATAACTCCGTAGGAGTAAAATGTAGGTAGCCTTGACCAGGAAAGAAAAAACTCCATCGGAGTTTGATTTTATTAGCCCTGGGATTATGGGTTAACCCAGGGAAATGAGCGAAGCGAATAAAAGGTGCATGCAGGTTAGTTGATTGAAAAACCGGCTTACAATGCACCGCAAATTGAAAAGACAATAAAGGTGATGGAAAAAAGTAAATCACAGAGCAGAAGGAAATTTATCCAGAACGGGGTACGGCTTTCATTATTATTGTCGCTGGGGACGGTAAGCGTCGCTGCACTCCGCAGGGTAACCACCGACGACTATGTTTGGCAGATCGATCCGTTTAAATGTAATCAGTGTGGTCGCTGTGCAACTGAATGTGTAATGACACCATCTGCGGTAAAATGTATACATGCTTTTGCTTTGTGCGGATATTGCGATTTGTGTGGTGGTTATTTAAAACCCGATTCCAATGCGCGCACTACTGCTGCAGAAAATCAACTTTGTCCGACTTCGGCACTTACGAGGACTTTTGTTGAGGAGCCGTATTTTCAATATACAATCGATGAGGATCTTTGCATTGGTTGTGCAAAATGTGTAAAAGGATGTACATCGTTTGGAAACGGTTCGCTTCACCTTCAGATCATTCATGATATCTGTTTGAATTGCAATGAATGTTCCATTGCCCGGGTTTGTCCGTCAGATGCAATTAGCCGGGTACCTGCCAGCGAAGCTTATAAGATGAAAAGTGATATTTCGAATAACAGTAATTCTCAAACGTGAAATGAAGAAATTAAAATACATATCATTTGTTATTTTGTTTTTCCTTTTCACTTTTCAGGTAAATGCGCAAAAGCGACGTTTCCCTAAACCTGAATTTGACTCGGGATATACCCAGCCAACACCGGTAACACCTGAACCACGTGCGCTGGCTTTAGAATATTTCGATGTATTGATATTGTTGATAGTTCTTTCGCTGGCAACATATTTTGCACTAAAAAAACGGTCTCGCCAGGGGATTCTCTGGTTATCTATATTTACACTGGCTTATTTTGGGTTTTACCGAAACGGCTGTATTTGCAGTATCGGGTCAATTCAAAATGTAGCGTTAACTTTTGCCGATCCTACTTATGCAATTTCAGTTACTACATTATTGTTTTTTGTTTTGCCCCTTCTGTTTGCTTTATTTTTTGGTCGAACTTTTTGTGCCGGAGCCTGCCCGTTAGGTGCAATTCAGGATCTGCTTGTAATAAAACCAATCAGTTTACCTAAGTGGCTAAATAAAACGCTGGGAATCATTCCTTACATTTACTTGTCTTTAGCCGTACTTTTTGCTGTCACCAAAACCGATTTTATTATTTGCAGGTACGATCCGTTTGTGGGAATTTTCCGCATGGACGCCAAATTTCTTATGATCGTTCTTGGCGTTGCGTTTTTATTGATGGGAATGTTTGTAGCCCGGCCATACTGCAGGTTCCTGTGTCCGTACTCAGTACCATTGAGTTGGATGTCAAGATTTTCAAGAAGACATTTAACAATTACGCCGGCAGAATGCATTCAGTGTAAACTTTGTGCAAAATCATGCCCTTTCGATGCCATTGAATATCCGACGAACGAAAAGGAAGTGGTTAAGTCTGGATTGGGACCGAAGAGATTTCTCGTTTACACGATATTAATTCCGGTTTGGGTGGCGGCAGGTGTTTTTGTCGGAGCAAAATCGCACACTTTTTTATCAAAAGCAAATTCAACAGTTTATCTGGCTGAACTATTAATTTCAAAACCTGAACTAAAAAAAGATTTGGATAATATTGACATACAAACATTTTTATCTTCCGGGAAAACAATGCAAACCCTTGTGAAAGAAGCAGAAGTTATCAGGGAGAAATTTTATATAGGAAGTATGATTGCCGGTGGATTTATCGGACTGGTAATTGGAATGACATTGTTGAATACAGTAGTTTTCCGGAAACGTCAGGATTATGAGCCGCACAAGGGTAATTGCGTCAGTTGTGCCCGGTGTGTGGATTATTGTCCGGTTGAAAAATGAAATTTAGAAAGACATTGAATTGAAATATTGAAAACTCCGCAGGAGTTAGATTTTAATAACCCGGGGTTTTAACCTCGGGACAAAAAACAATAAATTTAGAAGGTGCATCAACGCCCGATATTTTGAAAAAACAGGTAATCATGCACCGCAAAATAGACCATGATTAAAAAAGTGTCAAAACTAAAATGAATATAAAGGATAAAATAAAACTTTCTCAAAACATTGCCGTTATCGCAGGTATTTTCTGCATTATGGTTGCTTTGTTGCTTTTGCTGAATTACTGGCAGATGACAAAAAGCGATCCTACCGACAGCCAAACCATTAAAGCATTGGTGGAGCGGTTGAAACAGGATCCGAACGATGATGCCCTAAAAATGGAAATCCGCAATTTCGATCTATTGGCGAGAAAAGCATATTTTAACAGCAGGTGGCAGGTGAAAACCGGAGCTTACATGTTGCTTTTCGGAGCAATTGTACTGGCATTTGCATTACGGTTTTATTATTCTCTGAAAGCAAAAATTGATCAACCTGATACGGTTCACGAAAATGAAATAGCCAGTAGAATTCTGGCACAAAAGGGAATTATCATTGTTGGATCAGTGCTGATGGCATCTGCATTTCTAGCCTCTTTTGCGACGGTGAATTACCTGAATTATTACGACGTTACAACTCAGGTTGCTAAGGCGGATCAACCTGCTAAGGATGAAGGAATAGAAGTGATTGATGTTGGAACACAACAGGATAATCAGGAACAGGCGGTAGTGGATTCAACAGCAGTAACGCAACCTACCAGTGAATCTCAGCAGGAAGTTGACGGAAATATTGTATCGGCTAATAAGGAAGAAAAAGCGACCACCACAACGAAGAAAGAGCTAGCTGAACCTGCCGGTTTGACTTTGGCTGATATTAAGAAAAATTCAAATTCATTCCGTGGCCCGCTTAGTCAAGGTGTAAGTTTTGCTAAAAATATTCCAACTCAATGGGACGGGGCTGCTGGTACAAATGTTTTGTGGAAAACTGCCATTCCGAAAAGAGGTTTCAATTCACCCATTATCTGGGGTGACAAAATATTTCTTGCCGGTGCTGATGCAGCCAGTCGTGAAGTTTATTGTTTTAATCGTGCTGATGGGAAATTACTTTGGACAGGGAAGGCAGACAACATTCAGGGCTCTCCTGCAACCATGCCCAGAGTTTCTGATGATACTGGTCTTTCAGCGCCCACAATGACATCAGATGGTAAACGTGTATTTGCCATTTTTGCTACCGGCGATGTCATTGCATTTGATATGAACGGAAAACGGGTTTGGGCGAAAAATCTTGGAGTGCCCAACAATCATTATGGTCATTCTTCATCGTTGATTACATGGGACAATAAGCTATTCATTCAATATGATACGAATAGTGGCGATAAATTGATAGCGCTTGATGTAGCCACAGGAAATCCGGTTTGGGAAACTGTTCGTAACGCAAAAATATCGTGGGCAAGCCCGGTTTTGGCAGAAGTAAACGGGAAATACCAGGTGGTATTAACAGCTGATCCAATTGTAGCCGGTTATGATGTGGAAAGCGGAAAAGAACTCTGGTCAGTTGAATGTATGATGGGTGAAGTTGGCCCGTCGGTAGCTTATGCCGACGGAATAGTTGTGGCAGCTAACGAGTACGCAAGAATGGTTGCCATTGACATAAAAACAGGAAAAACTCTTTGGGAGAACGATGAATATTTACCTGAAGCGTCCAGCCCTGTGGCATATAAGGGGCTCCTCTTTATTGCCACAAGTTATGGCGTAATTGTGTGCTATGATTTGAAAACAGGCGAAAAGTATTGGGAAGATGATACCGGTTCTGCCATTTATTCTTCACCAACGATTGTTGATGGGAAAATGTTTTTGATGGACAACGATGGGGTAATGCGGGTGTATGAGTTTTCAAAAGAGAAGAAACTGATCAGTGAAAACAATTTGGGTGAAACAGCCGGACCAACTCCAGCATACATGGATGGACACATTTACTTTAGAGGTGGTAAGGATTTGTATTGTATAGGAAAGTAATTTTTAAAATGTCATTTCGACGATAAGAGAGGAGAAATCTGTTTCTATAATGAAAGATTTCTCAGTCATACTTCCTTCGAAATGACAAGAGACAAAGTATAAAAAACTCCGTAGGAGTTAGAAAATAGTAAGCCGGATTTCAACCCGGGGAGATAAGTAAAATAAAGGTGATGAAGGTAAATCCACGCCCGTTAAATTGAAAAACTGGATTACCATGCGCCGCACAAAATGAAGTTGATTAAAGAAGAAAACGGCAAAGATTAATTAAACCTTTGCGATAAATTATGACAAACAATTTTCAATATATAGACCAGTTAATCGCTGAAAAAGGTTCTACAAAAAAGAGTCTGATTCCGATTTTACAGGCCATTCAAAAAGAATACAATTACCTGCCTGAAGATGTACTGCGATACCTGTCAGATAAAACTTCAATAACTCCTGCAGATATTACCGGCGTGGCCAGTTTTTATTCTCAGTTCCGGATGCAGCCGGTGGGTGAGCACATGATAAAAGTTTGTGTGGGAACGGCTTGCCATGTAAAAGGCGCAGTTCAGGTTTATGATGCTTTTCGCCGTGAATTTAAGTTATCTGAAGGTGTTAACACCGAAGAAGCCGGAAAATATACCATTGAAAAGGTAAGTTGCCTGGGATGCTGTACATTGGCGCCTGTAGTTCAGATAGATGGAATCACTTATGGACACGTGGCACCTAATCAAGTCGGACAAATTATTGATGATTTTGAAAGTCAGAAAGGCAAAAAAGATTCAAAAAAAGCACGTCGTGCAGATGGATCGGTAATTCAGGGCGAAATCAGGATTGGTCTTGGTTCCTGTTGCGTGGCCAGCGGAAGCGAGGAAATCCGCAAAGAAGTTGAAAGCGTGGTAAATGAAACAGGTCTGCGTGTAAAACTAAAACATGTGGGGTGTGTGGGAATGTGTCATCAGGTTCCGCTGGTTGAGGTGGTTCCGAATGAAGGAGAAGCAATACTTTATGCTAAAGTAAAACCGGAGGATGTAAAAAACATTATAGAATCACATTTCGTAGCGCCGGGTTTCTTAGCAAAGACAAAAAACAAGTTGCTTCATTTGGTGGAAGACATTCAAACTGACCGTAACTGGGATGGAATCGAACGTTACGAAATCAGTATGCGTGAAAAACCTGTAGCTTCTTTTCTGGGGAAACAAATTCCGATTGCAACCGAGTACCGTGGAATGATTAATCCGCTGGACATTAATGAATATAAAAGTCGCGGAGGTTTTTCGGCTCTTCAAAAGGTGCTGGAGAATTTGTCACCAGAGGAAGTAATTTCGGAGGTAAAGAATAGTGGAATTCGTGGCCGTGGTGGGGCGGGTTTTCCAACCGGTATTAAGTGGGAACTTGTCAGAAAGCAAAAGAACGAAACAAAATATATTATATGCAACGGCGATGAAGGCGATCCCGGCGCATTTATGGACCGAATGCTGCTTGAATCGTATCCCTACCGTGTAATTGAAGGGATGATAATCGCTGCTTTCGCTGTCGGAATTCACCAGGGATACTTTTATATCCGTGCAGAATACCCACTGGCTGTTCGTCGTATTCGGGAGGCGCTGAAAATTTGCAGGGAAAATAATCTGCTCGGTGAAAATATTCTGGAAACAGGATTTAATCTCGATCTTCAGATTTATGAGGGAGCCGGTGCATTTGTTTGTGGTGAGGAATCAGCATTGATTGCATCAATTGAAGGAAACCGTGGATTTCCAAGGATTCGTCCTCCTTTTCCTGCCGAGAAGGGGTTGTGGGGATTTCCAACATTGGTGAACAACACCGAAACACTGGCACAGATTTCATACATTTTGCGTGAAGGTTCTGATAAATTCAAAAATATAGGTACAGAGAAGAGTACAGGGACAAAAGTTTTTGCTCTGGCGGGGAAGGTAGCTCGTGGCGGTTTGATAGAAGTTCCTATGGGAATTACCATCAAACAGGTAATTGATGAAATTGGAGGCGGAATTGCAAATGGTCGGAAATTTAAGGCTGTTCAAATTGGAGGTCCGTCAGGAGGTTGTATTCCAGCAGAACATGCTGATACACCTATCGATTATGAATCATTGGGAGAAATGGGGGCAATGATGGGTTCTGGTGGGCTAGTAGTTCTCGATGATACCGATTGCATGGTTGATATTGCCCACTATTTCCTTTCTTTTACTCAGGAAGAATCGTGTGGGAAATGCACATTTTGCAGAGTTGGTACAAAACGAATGCTCGACATTTTGGATAATATCACCAAAGGAAAAGGAAAGCCTGGAGACCTGGATGAGCTGGAAAAACTGGCTGAATGGACAAAAAAAGGAAGTTTATGCGGATTGGGAAAGACAGCACCAAATCCGGTCTTGAGCACGCTGAAATATTTCAGGGAAGAATACGAAGCACATATCAATGGTGTTTGTCCGACAGGGAAATGTACGAATATGATCACTTATTCTGTGAATGATAATTGTATTGGCTGCACCAAATGTGTACAAAAGTGCCCGGTAGATGCTATCCCTTTCACCCCGCATGAAAAGCACAGTATTAATACTGAATTGTGCATAAAATGTGATTCCTGCAGAACTGTTTGCCCGGTAGATGCGATAGATGTAAAGTAGGTTGCTGTTAAGTCATCCTGAGCGAAGTCGAAGGATGTTAAAAAGATTGAATTTGAAAATTACTTGGCGTCTTAGCGCCTTTGCGAGATAAATGATAACATTAAAAATAAATAACACCGAAATCAAGGTTGAAGAAGGCACTTCAGTAATGAAAGCTGCACAAAAAATGGGCGTAGATATTCCCAATATGTGTTGGCACGATGAACTGGAGCATTTTACGTCGTGTATGCTTTGCTTGGTAAAAGATAAGAAAAATGGCAAACTCTTTCCTTCCTGCTCGGTGAAAGCAACCGACGGGTTAGAAATACTTACCGACGATGCAGAAATTAAGGAAGCGCGGCAGACTGCTCTTGAATTGCTTTTAAGCGAGCACACCGGAGATTGTGAAGCGCCCTGTCAGATTGCTTGTCCTGCGCACATGAATATTCCATTGATGAATCGTTTGATTGCAGCCGGAAAATATGATGAATCACTGGAAGTGGTAAAACGTGACATTGCCTTGCCCGCTGTTTTGGGAAGAATTTGCCCGGCGCCTTGTGAAGGAGCTTGTCATCGAAAAACGGTAGACGAGCCGGTTTCCATTTGTTTGCTGAAACGATTTGTTGGCGATGATGGAGCTACTCCTGAAATTATTCCAGCTAAAAAGACAGGAAAGAAAGTAGCTGTTATAGGTGCCGGCCCGGCAGGACTTGCAGCAGCTTATTATCTTCAACTAAAAGGTGTTCAGGTTACCTTGCTTGAAAAAAATGAAAAAGCAGGAGGATTGCTTAGAACAGAAATCAATGATGTAATTCTTCCCAAAGATGTTCTGGATAAAGAAATTGAGGTGATTTTAAATACTGGCGTTGAGTTTCAGGGTGGAAAAGAAATTAATGCTGGAGTTTTTGAGACGTTGAAAAAAGATTTCGATGCTATTGTTTTGGCAACTGGAACAGTTTCTGAAAATTCTGAAAAATTTGGGTTGAATACCACTCCCAAAGGAATTATTGCTGATAAAAATTCGTATCAAACTTCTGATGAAAATGTATTTGCCATAGGAAATGTGTTACGTTCATCGCGTTTGGCAGTACGTTCAGTGGGACAGGGGAAAGAAGTTGCTTTCTCTGTATTACAATTTTTAAATGATCAAGAACCAAAAGGTGAACCTCGATTGTTTAATTCCAGGTTTGGTAAATTGATAAGTACAGAGTTTGCCGAATATCTAAAAGAATCGGTAAATGAAAAACGTACATTTCCTGAAAAAGGAGAACATTCCGGATTTTCAAAAGAGGAAGCCATCGCAGAAGCCAAACGTTGTCTGCATTGCGATTGCCGGGCTATTGACGATTGCAAGTTGCGGACTTACTCAGACCAATACAAAGTTGATCAAAAACGGTTTAAAACCAGTGAACGTCGCAGTATCACAAAAATGATGAATCATGGCTCCGTGGTTTACGAACCACAGAAGTGCATCAAATGCGGTATTTGTGTGCGTTTAACCGAAAAATATACCGAGAAATTTGGGTTCACTTATATTGGCCGTGGGTTTGATGTGGAAATTGGAGTACCTTTCAATGAAGAACTGAAGCAGGGACTGACAGCTACTGCGGAAAAAGTAGCAAAAGCCTGCCCGACAGGAGCGATCTCATTAAAGGATGCTTAGAATATGTCATTTCGAAGGAGGTACGACTGAGAAATCTGTTGCAGATTCCTCTCTTCGTTTGGAATGACAACAAAATTGGAACAATGAAAAAATTATTACTTATAAGTTTTATTCTCTGGCAAACTATACAATCCATAGCCCAGCCAACCAATTCCTGGCCTATTTTCCGCGGCGACCAGCATTTAACCGGCATTTCAAATACTGCAATTCCCGATTCTCCAAAATTACTTTGGACATTCCAGACAGGTGATAATATTAAGTCGGCGCCAGTAATCGATGATGGAAAAGTGGTTGTCGGTTCTACAGATGGCTTTGTTTATTGTCTTGATGAAAAAGGAAAACTACTTTGGAAATTTGAAACCAATAATTCCATCGAAGCCCCGGCATTGATTCACGACGGAATGGTTTATATTGGCAATCTGAACGGAATGTTGTATGGCCTTGATCTTAATTCGGGGAAGAAGATTTGGGAATATGAATGTGATAACCAGATTGTTGGATCGCCTAACTGGTGGAGTGATGGAAAATCGACATTTATATTCGTAGGGAGTTACGATTATTATCTTCATTGTGTGGACGCTAAAACCGGGATGGAGAAATGGAAGTATGAATCGGATAATTTCATTAATGGTGCAGCAGCTTGTGAAAACGGAAAAGCTATGTTTGGTGGCTGCGATGGCTTTTTACATGTTGTGGATGTTGCAACCGGGAAATTGGATGAGAAAATTGATGTAGCTACTTACGTTGCCGGTTCGGTTACAGTTGAAAATGACAAAGCATATATTGGCGATTACGACGGCCGTTTCTTTCAGGTGGATCTGAAAGAAAAAACGACAACATGGGTGTGGTCGGATGAGAAAACGCACTTGCAGTTTCTTGCTTCTCCGGCACTTATTGGAGACAAGGTTTTAACGGCTAATTACAATAAGTTTCTGTATTGTTTCGATAAGAATTCGGGCAAAAAATTGTGGGAATATAATACAGGCAGACAAGTCGAGGCATCACCTGTAATTGCAAGAGATAAAGTGATTATAGGTAATATGCGTGGCGACCTTGCAATGGTAAACCTTTCGGATGGGAAACTTGTTTGGAGCTATGAAATCGGTAGTCAGATTGTTAGCAATCCGGCTGTTGCAGCTGGGAAGATTTTTGTAGGCGCATTCGATGGAAATATATATTGTTTTGGAAAATAAAAGTTGACCGGAAAACTTTCGACTTTGGGTTTCGGTCTTCCAACTATAAGAATATGAACATAATTCAAATCATCCCTGGATCGGGTGGTAGTTTTTACTGTGGAAACTGTTTACGCGACAGCAAATATTTTAACGCCTTGCGTGCAGAAGGCCACCAGGTAACAAAGATTCCTATGTACCTTCCGTTGTTTGCCGATGAACATGATATTTCGGAAGTTCCGATTTTTTACGGTGCTATCAGTTTATATCTTAAACAGGTATATCCAATCTTCAGAAAAGCGCCAGGATGGGTCGATAATTTGCTGAATTCAAAACCAATGATGAGAATAGCAGCTTCCATGGCCGGTTCTACACGAGCAAAAGGGTTAGAGGATATGACCGTTTCCATGCTTTTAGGAGAGGAAGGTCAGCAAAAAGAAGAACTCGATCACATGGTAAACTGGATTGCCGAACATTGCCAGCCGGATATCATTCACATTTCAAATGCGCTGCTTTTGGGACTTGCAAGGCGATTAAAGGAAAAAATCGGTGTGCCGGTACTTTGCACTCTCCAGGATGAGGATGTTTGGGTTGATCCGATGCAGCCGAAATTTCAAAAGAAAATCTGGAATTTAATGCACGAACGCGCCGAAGATGTGGATATGCTGGTTTCGGTGAGTAACTTTTTTGCGGGTGTAATGAAAGAGCGAATGAATTTGCCCGGGGGAAAAGTTAAAACCATTCATCTCGGCGTTGATGTTGAAGATTACATATACATTTCTCCCAAAGAAAAAGAAAGGAACGTTGGATATATTTCCAGGATGTGCCATAAAGATGGTTTTGATATTGTTGTTGATGCATTTATCGAATTAAAAAAGAAGCCGGGTTTTGAGGACGTAAAACTAATAGCTACCGGAGGTTCTACCGGTGATGACACAAAATTCAATAAGGAACAAAAACATAAATTCAAGGAAAATAATTTGCTGGATTCATTTGAAATAATACCGGATTTTGAAGGAAAAGAAGTAAATGATTTTTTCAAAAGAGTTTCATTAGTTTCGGTGCCTGTTCGTATTGGCGAAGCTTTTGGAATGTATATGATTGAATCGATGGCCTCCGGTGTTCCGGTTGCTCAGCCAGCGCTGGGAGCATTCCCGGAAATCATTGAAATTTCAGGTGGCGGTGTCACTTACATGCCAAATACGCCTAAAAAATTAAGTGAAACCTGGGCAGAACTTTTGTCAAATATGGATAAACTGGAAGAACTCAGCAAAAAGGGTTATGAAGGCACAAATAAGAAGTTCAATATACATAATCACGCCAAAGAAATTATAACTTTATACGAAAGTCTTCGATAAGCACCCTTCGACTCCGCTCCATGTGACAAACGGTCATCCTGAGCGAAGTCGAAGGATGAAGATGAATATGTAAAACAAAAATAAAACAAACACCCTTCGACTGCGCTCAGGGTGACAAAAGAATCATGCTATTACAATTACAAAACATAACCAAGGGATACGGCGAACCGGGAACACACAGCTATCGCGCCGTACTGAAAGATTTGAATTTCAAATTAGAACAAGGTGAAAAAGTGGCCATTGTAGGACCCAGTGGTTCAGGAAAAACAACGTTGCTGAATTTAATCGGCGCACTTGACCAACCAGAGTCGGGTAAAGTCCTCTTTGAAGGGAAAGACATTACCAGATATTCAAAAAAAGAACTTGCAGATTTCCGAAACAAACAACTTGGATTTGTTTTTCAATTGCATCATTTAATGCCACAATTGAGCTTGTGGGAGAATGTGTTACTTCCTTTATTACCGCAGGGAAACAAAATCTCAAAAGAACAAAAGGAATGGGCAGAATATCTGATAAAAAAAGTTGGGATTTGGGAACAACGCAACCAAAAACCATCTGAAATGTCGGGAGGAGAGTGCCAGCGGACTGCTGTAGTTCGGGCTTTGATCAATAAGCCAAAACTAATTTTGGCGGATGAACCAACCGGTGCGCTTGACGAAGAAAATGCTAATTCATTAACTGATTTGCTAAAAAAATTAAGCGATGAAGAAGGCGTAACTCTTGTGACGGTAACACACTCTGCTATTCTTGCAGAGCAAATGGATAAAAAGTTGACACTACGAAAAGGTATATTGGAATAAGAACTGTCTCCCCTTTTTGAGGGGAGTACGGCGAAGCCGGGAGGTGTGATTATGACTAAAATTCAATACATATTAAAAACATTCACACACTATTTCAAGGCCAATCTGCTGGTTGCTCTGGGAGTTGTTGTTAGTACAATGGTTCTGACTGGCTCTTTAATTATTGGCGATTCGGTGCGTTACAGTTTGGAGCAATCAACATTTTCCAGACTTGGAAACACAACGCATCTTGTTTCAGTTACGGAGCGTTATTTCCGGCAGAAAATGGCTACAGAAATGGAAGATGATAATCCGCAAATCAAGGCGGCACCGGTTTTATTGCTAGAAGGTGTTGCAGTGGCAGACGGTGGTCAGCGACGTGCTAACAAGGTGCAAATTGTTGGTGTTGACAAATCTTTTGAAATGATTTCAAACACTCCTGTATTTTCAGAATTACAAAATAATGAAATTGCTATAAGTCAGAATTTGGCGGAGAACCTGGAAATTAAGGAAGGCGATAATTTGCTAGTACGAATTAAAAAGGCCAGCTTAATTCCAATGAACGCACCGTTTATCTCTGATGAAGAAACCAGTGTTTCGTTGCGGGCTACTGTGAAGAACATTGTTGGAAAGAATGAGATGGGAAGATTCAGTCTAAAAAATTCCCAAACTGCTCCGTACAATATTTTTCTTTCCATTAAGCGACTAAACCAGCTAATGGAATTTAAAGGGAAAGCCAATCAGATTTTAATTTCCACAAGTTTAGAAACAGATGAAGTTTTGCAATCTGTGCAACACTGCCTGACACCTGAAGATGCTGGGCTCCAAATCAAAAATATTGAAGTTACTGATGAGGTTGAAGTTTCAACAGAACGCGTTTTCCTGGAAAATAAAGTTGCTGAAACGCTGCAAAAACTTCCCGGCGCACAACCAATGTTAACTTACTTTGTAAACGATATTTCTTTACTCGCAACTTATGGCTCGCAACTCGCAACTCGAAGTATTCCCTATTCTTTTGTTTCAACTTTAGTTTCTGGGTTGGGTGAAAACGAGATCATTTTGAATAAATGGGCTGCAGATGATTTGGGTGCAAATGTTGGCGATTCCATCCGGTTGAAATACTGGCAAATTGGACCATTACGCAAGTTGATTGAAAAAGAATCGGATTTTGTTTTGAAGCAAATCGTTCAAATGAGTCGGGGCTGGGTAGATGAAACAAGAATGCCAAATCTGCCGGGACTTTCGGATGCAGGTCATTGTCGTGACTGGGAAGCAGGTGTGCCAATTAATTTAGATGCTATTCGCGATAAAGATGAAAAATACTGGGACGATTATAAAGGAGCTCCAAAAGCCTATATTTCGCTGGATAAAGCAGTTGAAATCTGGTCGAACCGATTTGGTAATTATACAGCAGTAAGGTATTCCGTTAATAATTTTAGTGAAGCAGAATTCAAAAAGGTTTTTGCTGAAAACATTACTCCTGCTGATTTGGGAATGGTGGTTGAACCGATTCGTGAACAGGGAGTTCAGGCGGCTAAAAACGGAACCGATTTTAGTGGCTTGTTTATCGGGTTGAGTTTTTTCCTGTTGGTGGCAGGAATTGTTTTGACATCCTTATTATTTCGTCTGAATTTGGAAACTCGTTCCACACAAGTCGGACTTTTAGATGCTTTGGGATTTAAGCAAAAACAAGTGCGCAGTTTTTATTTGTGGGAAGGTTTTGCCGTTGCACTATTAGGAGGAATACTTGGAATTATCGTATCGGTATTTTATACACAACTGGTATTTAAAATTCTGAATACGCTTTGGTTCGATATCGTCAGAACAGATGTTTTGATGATTAAGATTTATCCTGCAACAGTAGCGATGGGACTTGTTATTAGTTTGCTCGTTTCGCTGGCAGCGATTTATCTTTCAGTTTCGCGTTTTCAAAAACAAAAAACTGCAGAGCTCCAGAAAAGAACGTCCGGGAAAAGAAATAAAACAAAAGAAATGCTCTGGAATGGAGTAATGTTTTTAGCGCTAATGGCTTCAATCGGCACTTTTATCTTTCAGATTTTCTTTTCCAAACAAATGGATCCGTCATTGTTTTTTACCGTTGGCGGACTGCTTTTGATTGGATTGATCTTATTGTTTAGGCGATTTATCATCCGAATGGAAAGCAGGAAAAATGATGAACTTGGACTGGGGAAACTGGCTCAACTTAATCTTTCTCGAAACAAAGGACGCTCATTAACGGTAGTTATTTTGTTTGCACTGGGAACTTTTATCGTGGTTTCAACAGGTTCTAACAAACTGGATTTGTTTGCGAATGCCCAAAATAAAACAAGCGGAACAGGTGGTTTTCTCTATTTTGCTGAAACAACCATGCCAGTTTTGTTCGACATTAATAATCCACAAAAAAGAGCAGAAGAAGGCATTTTTGAAGATTTCAATGCTGTTCAGTTTCGAAAAGTGGAAGGCGACGATGCCAGTTGTTTAAACCTGAATCGTACAACTCAACCTGCAATTTTGGGTGTTGATCCGGAAGCTTTAGAAGGTCGTTTTTCATTTGCTGCAAAAATGAAAGATATGGGTGAAACTGATCCCTGGCAGGCATTGAATCAAACTTTTGATGATGGAACCATTCCTGCCATTGCCGACCAGACTGTTATTCAATGGGGACTTGGCAAAAAAGAGGGTGACGTTTTATTGTATCAGAATGAATTAGGAGATACATTAAGATTGAAACTGATTGCCGGAACAGCCCCGTCTATTTTCCAGGGTTATGTAATTATTTCAAATCAGAACTTCCTGAGAAATTATCCTTCCAGTAGTGGATCATCTATTTTTTTGATTGATGGGAAACCGGAAAACGAACAGAAAATTGGCGATGAACTGCAATCCGTTTTCCGCGATTATGGCTGGGAAATGGAATTGACGGCAAAACGTTTAGTAGAATTTTACTCGGTTACTAACACTTATCTTTCTATTTTCCTTGCTTTGGGAGCACTGGGTTTAATTCTTGGAACTATTGGACTGGCAGTAATTCTTGCTCGTACATTATTGGAACGCCGCCGGGAGATTTCACTGATGCAAGCGATAGGATTTAGCAACAAACCTATTTTTAAAATCATAGCTACGGAATATTTAATTCTGCTTATTACCGGAGTTCTTATCGGATTTATCACTGCCGTGGTCGCCACACTTCCGGCATTTTTATCCACTAATTCTGATGCATCATTCAGTACAGTTGCTTTGGTAACAGGACTAATTCTAATCAACGGTTTTCTTTGGATTTTTGGTTTGACATGGTTTTCACTTCAAAAGAAAAAATTAGTGACTGGGCTGAGGGTGGAATAAGATTTCAAGAATAAAAATGAAAAAACTAAATCAAAAACTTTCTTTAATTATCATTTTTTGTATAGTTGGTATTTCAGCTTTTGCGCAAAAGAAAACCGACTTCAGTGTTATCGCCTTTTACACCGGAAAAAACGATCAGGCTCACATTAGTTTTGTTCACGAAGCCAATCAGTGGTTGTCAGAAATGGGAAAGAAGCATCATTTTATTTACGATTCAACCAACGACTGGAATAAAATGACCACAGAATTTCTTTCAAAATACGACGTGGTAATTTTTTTGGACACCCGCCCTGATTCACCGTCGCAACGTGAGGCATTTGAAAAATACATGAAAAACGGTGGTGCGTGGATCGGATTTCATTTTAGCGCATTTGCACTCTCTCCATCAACTTATCCGCAAAACTGGGACTGGTATCATAATAAATTTTTAGGTTCGGGGCAGTATAAAAGTAATACGTGGAGGCCAACTTCTGCCATTCTTAAAGTGGAGGATAAAAATCATCCGGCAATGAAAGGTTTGCCCGGGAAATTTACTGCTTCACCTAACGAGTGGTATCGTTGGGAAAAAGATTTACGTGAAAATCCAGACATTAAGATCCTGGCATCGATCGATCCTGCAAGTTTTCCACTTGGGACCGGCCCTAAACCGCAAGAGATCTGGCATGAAGGATATTATCCTGTCGTCTGGACAAATATAAATTACCGGATGATTTACATCAATATGGGGCATAATGATATTGATTATGAAGGCGGAACCAACAAGGAATTGTCACACACCTTCGATAATAAAACTCAGAACAAATTGATATTAAATGCCTTGTTTTGGTTGGGAAAAAGGAAAACAAAAAATCAACGATAATTTAAAGTTAATTTGACATTTTAACGGAAACTTTCCCATTCTTGTATTGTTTCTGTGTAAAAACAGGATAAAATGCCCGTAAATATTCCCGAAACAAGTCAACCTCGCGTTGTAATTATTGGAGCAGGATTTGCCGGATTAAAACTGGCAGGAAAGTTATACAAACATGATTTTCAAATTGTTTTAATTGATCGGTTCAATTATCACCAGTTTCAGCCACTGTTTTACCAGGTGGCAACTTCCGGGTTGGAACCAAGTGCCATTTCATTTCCCTTGCGAAAAGCATTTCAGAAAGTAAAAAATGTATTTATCCGGATTACAGAAGTAGAGAAAATTGTTCCTGAAAAGAAAATGATTAAAACCGGTTTGGGAACGATTTGGTACAATTACCTGGTACTTGCCACCGGAGCAACGACCAATTTCTTTGGAATGAAAGGTTTTGAGACCAATAGTATTCCCATGAAGTCGGTCTCTGAAGCACTGTTTTTACGAAATACGTTATTAGAAAATTTTGAAAAAGCAGTAACCATGCGGGATGAAACAGAGGTTCGAAAACTACTGAATGTTGTTGTAGTTGGTGGGGGACCCACGGGCGTTGAGGTTTCCGGTGCACTGGCTGAAATGAAAAAATACGTACTTCCAAAAGATTACCCTGAACTGGATTTTAGTCACATGACCATAACACTTGTTGAAGCTAATTCTCACCTTCTTCATGGAATGAGCAAAGAAGCTGGAGAAAAGGCATTGATTTATCTGGAAAATTTGGGAGTTGAAGTAAGACTGGAACATAAAGTATTAAACTACAACGGTGAGGAGGTTGAACTGGAAGACAGAGAGAATTTCCTGACCAAAACGCTTATTTGGGCCGCCGGTGTGAAAGGGCAAATGCCTGAAGGACTGGACCCAAATTTTGTTGTACGTGGAAACCGGATTAAAGTAAATGACTATAATCAAATTGAGGAAATGCCAGAGGTTTTTGCCATTGGAGATATTGCTTACATGGAAACTGAAGCGTATCCACACGGTCATCCACAGGTTGCACAGGTGGCGCTTCAGCAGGCAACGAATCTTTCAAAAAATCTGCTGAACATTCAGAAAAAAGAAAATCTTATTCCATTTCGTTATCACGACAAAGGTTCCATGGCGACGGTAGGAAGAAACAGGGCAGTAGTTGATTTGCCGTATTTAAGGTTTAGTGGGTTTATTGCCTGGCTGGTTTGGATGTTTGTTCACCTGATGTCGATTGTAGGTGTAAAAAACCGCCTTCTCATTTTTATCAACTGGATGTGGAACTACCTGACTTACGATCAGTCGTTGCGATTGATTATCAGACCTTCATCACGGGAAAACAAGTAGTATAAATTTCAATTACTGTTTCTCATAAGATAGTATATTGTTATTTTCTATTTTATTTAGACTGATTTGTATTTCGTGAAAACGGATATTACTTTTAGTGTATTATAAAATGGAATAATTGTAATTCTAACCTAGATACTCGGTGGACGAAAAAAACCAGTCATATAAAGAACGTATCCGGAAACTGGAACAGCAGGTTTCAGAACTAAAGTTCGATAAGAAGGAAGCAGAGGAGATGCTGGCAGAGGAGAAAAAACTGCATCGGTTTTACCAACTGATTGCTGATTTTACTTTTGGCTGGGAATTATGGATCGAACCTGGCGGAGCGATCAAATACTGTTCACCTTCCTGTTTCGATCTTACAGGATATACAGCCAATCAAATTATTGCGTCCGAAGGAATTGCGAAGTTGCTGGTTTATGAACCTGATCAGCAAAAATATACAGGTTTTTTAAAGGGATCTCTCGATCAAATGCTGGTAAATCAAACACTTGAATTCCGTATTTTAACCCGAACAAAACAGTTACGTTGGTGTATGATGAATGTGCGTGGCGTATATGACAAGCAGGGGAAATATCTGGGGATTAGAGCAACAATTCAGGATATTACGCGACTAAAACGTGCGATGGGACATATCCATGAAATGGAAGCTGGAAAAGAGTTTGAACAACGTACCCGTAAACGGATGCAAAACGAACTGGAAATGAAAGACAGGGAGTTGGTTTCTTTTCTGTTGCAGTTGTCTCATAAAAATGAAATCATTTCAAAAATAACCAACCAGTTACGGGTTATGGAGAAAAAGGGAATGGTGAAAAATGCAAAAGAATGGCAGAAATTGACGGAACTGATTGAAAAGGAACCATTCGTTCAACCCGAATGGGATATGATTGAAAATCAACTGGAAAAGACAAATCCAGGATTCCTGTCCCGCTTGCAAACCAAACATCCTGTTATTTCTCCAAAAGACAAAAAACTCTGTGCTTATCTTCGCCTAGGGCTCACCAGTAAAGAAATATCAGGTCTTCAAAATATAACTCCGCAAAGTGTCGAAATTGCCCGGGTTCGGTTACGTAAAAAACTGAAAATTTCCGGGGGTACGCGACTTGCGAATTACCTCAGTCAGTTATAATATTAAGTTTATTTCTCATTTAATCCAATTAATTGTTAGGTTTATATATATTTTTAATTACTGTATTACAGTAATATATGTTTATATTGTAATGTATATGTGTGTAAATGTTTGAAAAATGTTAAGTTTATTATTTTTGACTTTCGTCAATTCCGGTAATTTTGTTTTTATTAAGAATGAAAATTATGATTCAGGACACAACAACCCATTACAGAAATTTATACGATGAAGAAATCGGGCAATTGATTTATCAGGGATGTTCATCAACCGATTGGAACCTTGTTAAAGTTGCCAGTGATTTCAATCCCGCCAATATTGAAAACAGCAAATTTACGGGGCAGGTTTTACTCAACAGTTTCAGCGGAACAGTGAGTTTAGTTGGAGGAATTACCTTCAGCACAGGAATTTACAATGCATGGCTTCACAATTGTGAAGTAGGAAAAAACGCCCTGATTCATAACGTGCGAAGTTACATTGCCAATTATGTTATCGAAGAAGGTGTTGTTATTCATAACATAACTACACTGGCGGTTGACGGGGAAAGTTCGTTTGGTAATGGTGTGCAGGTGGAAACAATTAATGAAGGTGGCGGACGCGACATTCCGATGTACGACTATTTATCGGCTCATGTAGCATATATGATGGCATTGTACCGTCACAGACCAAAATTAGTCAGTGCATTGAAAAATATGATCATGGAATATGCCGGATTTGTAAAAAATACCCGGGGTATTATCGGTGCTCATTCAAAATTATTGAATTGCAATACGTTACTTAATATAAAAACCGGGCCGGCAGCAATAATCGATGGAGCTAAAAAACTCCAAAACGGTAGCATCAACAGTAATTATGAAGCACCTGTGACTATCGGGGAAGGTGTAATAATGGAAGATTTTATTGTTAGTTCCGGGGCGCGAATAACGGATGCTACGCTCGTTTCAAAATGTTTTGTGGGGCAGGGATGTATTCTCGACAAACACTATTCGGCTGTGGACTCATTGTTTTTTGCCAACTGCCAGGGACTTCATGGCGAAGCGTGTTCCATTTTTGCAGGCCCTTATACGGTAACTCATCACAAATCAACATTGCTGATTGCAGGCATGTTCTCTTTTTTGAATGCGGGAAGCGGCTCAAATCAAAGTAATCATATGTATAAACTGGGGCCAATTCACCAGGGAATTATGGAGCGCGGCGCAAAAACCACCAGTGATTCTTACTTGCTTTGGCCGTCACGAATCGGTACCTTTTCGCTGGTTATGGGGCGCCATTATAAACATTGTGACACAACCGATTTCCCGTTTTCATACCTGATTGAGAGCAACGATGAAAGTATTCTTGTTCCGGGTATTAACCTGAAAAGTATTGGTACGATTCGTGATACACAAAAATGGCCCGGACGTGATTTGAGGACAGATTCCAACCTGCTGGATTTTATCAATTTCAATTTGTTGAGTCCTTACACTATTCATAAAATGATGAATGGAAGGAAAAAGCTACTTGCAATCCGTGAAATATCGGGAACGGAAGCATCGGCTTACAGCCTCGATAAAATGAAAATTGAAAAGCGTGCGCTTGATCGGGGAATCAGTTTGTATGAAATGGCCATATGGAAATTTTTGGGAAACTCTTTGATTACAAGGTTAAAATCGGGCAAGTTCAAAAATGAAAAAGAAATGCAGGAAGTGCTTTTGCCCGACTCATCTTTTGGAAAAGGTTACTGGGTTGATCTGTCCGGACTTATTTGTCCTTTCGAAGCCCTGGATCAACTGTTGAAAAATATTGAAATGGGAGAGATTACTTCACTGGAAGAAGTGAATTCAGGATTGGCAGTGCTACACAAAAACTATTATAACTACGAATGGACCTGGGCGGTTGATGCCATTACAGAATTCTATGGGAAAAGCCCTTCTGAATTTACTGCAGAAAACGTAATCGCAGTTGTTGAAAAATGGAAATTGAGTGTTTTGGGAATCGATAAGTTTTTGTACGAAGATGCCCGCAAAGAATTTTCTATGAGTAAGATGACCGGTTTTGGTGTTGACGGAACCAATGGCGCCCGCGAACAAGATTTTACCCAGGTACGCGGTGAATTTGAAAGCAATGGCACCGTGAAAGCCATTAGTGAACACATGGATAAAAAAGAAAAACTGGGCAACGAAATAATTAGCCTGATGAAAAAAGTTAAAATTTCGAAGCATTCAACCCGGAATTCGGAACTAAAAACTCTAAACTAATTGGTATGTGCGGTATTGTAGGTTATATTGGTGACAAGGAAGCTTTCCCGGTTATTATAAAAGGATTGAAATGGCTTGAATACCGTGGTTATGATTCAGCCGGAATAGCACTAATAAACAGCTCACTCAATGTGTACAAAAAGAAAGGAAAAGTTGTTGATATGGAAAACTTTGCACTTACAAAAAACCATTCAGGAACCATTGGAATAGGCCATACACGTTGGGCCACACACGGAGAGCCAAATGATGAAAATGCCCATCCGCACAGTTCAATGAATAAAATTTTCACGGTTGTTCACAACGGAATTATTGAAAACTACAACCAGCTGAAAAAGGATCTGTCAGTTCATGGATACACTTTTCAAAGCGAAACCGATACAGAAGTTCTGGCGAATTTAATGGAGTTTTTTTACCGTCAGAATGAAACAATGACTGCTGAAGTGGCAGTTCAACTGGCATTGGAAAAAGTAGTTGGTGCTTACGGAATTGCAGTTTTGTGCAGCAGTGAGAAAGATAAAATTGTAGCTGCCAGAAAAGGAAGTCCGCTTGTGGTTGGCCTTGGAAACGGTGAATATTTTATTGCCAGCGATGCAGCGCCAATGGCTGAATTTACCAGCCAGGTTGTTTATTTGAATGATGAAGATATTGCTGTTATTCAGAAGGATGGATTTGTGCTGAAGAACGTTCGGAATAACCCGGTATCCTTGAAAGTGAGTAATATCAACCTGAATATTGGAGAACTAGATAAAGGTGACTTTGAGCATTTCATGTTAAAGGAAATTCATGAGCAGCCAAAAACTATTGAAGATACTTTTCGGGGTAGACTAAAATCCGATTATTCAGAGATCGTGCTTGGAGGTTTGTTAAATGTTTTTGACCGGATAAAAGAAGCGGAAAGAATTGTAATTATTGGTTGCGGGACTTCATGGCATGCAGCATTGATTGGTGAATACTTGCTTGAAGAATTTGCACAGGTTTCAGTGGAAGTAGAATATGCTTCCGAATTCAGGTACCGAAAACCGGTATTGGGAGAGAAGGATGTTGTTATATTGATCAGTCAGAGTGGCGAAACTGCCGATACTTTGGCGGCTTTGCAACTCGCAAAGGAAAAGGGTGCGTTGACATTGGGAATTTGTAATGTAGTTGGGTCAACACTTTCACGCGAAACTGATGCCGGTGTTTTTACTCATGCTGGTGTTGAAATTGGTGTGGCTTCTACCAAAGCATTTACGGCACAGGTAACCGTGCTGACCATGTTTGCATTAAAGTTGGCAAAAGCAAAAGGCATGATCGATGAAAAGGAGTACAAAGAACTGGTTCGCGAACTGGCAGAAATCCCGGGAAAAGAACGCGTAATTTTGCAAAATGAAGCAGTAATAAAACAGGTTGCTGAAAAATATAAGGATGCTATAAATGCACTTTATCTTGGCCGGGGATATTTGTTCCCGGTGGCGTTGGAAGGAGCGTTAAAGTTGAAAGAGATCTCTTACATTCACGCTGAAGGTTATGCAGCCGGCGAAATGAAACATGGGCCAATTGCATTGGTTGACGATAATTTACCTGTAGTTGTAGTTGCACCTCACGATGATTATTATGAAAAAATTGTCAGTAATATTCAGGAAGTAAAAGCCCGAAAAGGAAATGTAATAGCTGTTGTGACCGAAGGCGACGATGGACTGAAAAAAATGGCAAATGACATTATTGAAATTCCAAGATCGCACCCGGCTGTGGCGCCGCTGCTGGCGGTTTTACCACTTCAGTTACTGGCGTATCATATGGCAGTTTTGCGTGGTTGCAATGTCGATCAACCCCGGAATTTAGCAAAATCAGTTACCGTGGAGTAAATGATTTTCATAATAATCGACCCTTTTTATACAAATTTCGAAAGCAGATTCTAAATTTTTATGAAATTGTTCCGAAAGAAAATGATTTTCGGGGCATCTTCTGAATTTCAATTAACTTTGCGCCGGAATTTTAAAACTGAAATTATGAAGGCATATGTTTTTCCCGGTCAGGGAGCACAATTCCCGGGAATGGGAAAAGATTTGTATGAGAATTCGACAGAAGCTAAAGTGTTGTTTGAAAAAGCAAATGAGATTTTAGGATTCAGGATTACCGAAATAATGTTTGAAGGAACGGTAGATGATTTGAAACAAACAAAAGTTACCCAGCCCGCTATTTTTCTGCATTCAGTTTTACTGGCAAAAACACTAAAGGATTTTGCTCCTGAAATGGTTGCCGGTCACTCGTTGGGTGAATTTTCGGCATTGGTAGCAAACGGTGCACTGACATTTGAAGATGGTTTAATACTGGTTTCTAAACGTGCCATGGCTATGCAAAAAGCTTGCGAGATTGAACCTTCAACTATGGCTGCTATTGTTGGTTTGGAGGATGAGGTTGTGGAAGAAGTTTGTGCATCGGTCGATGAAGTTGTTGTTCCTGCAAATTACAATTGTCCGGGGCAATTGGTGATTTCAGGATCGGTTGCCGGTATTGATAAAGCTTGTGAAATCCTGACTGAAAAAGGAGCAAGACGAGCTTTAAAACTTGTTGTTGGTGGCGCATTTCATTCACCATTTATGGAACCGGCGCGTGAAGAACTGGCGGCTGCAATTGAATCAACAGTTTTTAGCAAACCTGTTTGTCCGGTTTATCAGAATGTAAATGCAAAACCTGTTACGGAACCAGACATTATAAAACAAAACCTTATTGCACAATTAACTGCACCTGTAAAATGGACACAGATTGTGCAAAATATGATTGCTGACGGGGCTACTTCATTTACAGAAGTTGGTCCGGGAACTGTACTTCAGGGTTTGGTTAAAAAGGTTGACAGAGGAATGGAAACGATTGGTGTAAATAGCTATCAAGGTTAACTATTGTTGGATGAAAAAAGTTGCCCCAAAAATCTAAAATTTATTTTACTGCGTCAACTTGAACTTATTTCAAGGTCTGATTGTCAAATAAGTAAGATTCTGAAACAAGTTCAGAATGACGAACACAATAACTTTTGGTACAACCTTTTTTTATTCAAAATCTTTTTTCTGTAATAATCGGTAAATCGTTGATTTTCCAATGCCCAGTTTGGAAGCTACCAGACGAACATTGTGATTGTATTTATTCAGAAAATGTTTTATTATTTCGTGGTTATATTCTTCCAGCGATTTTTCACTTGCCAGCAAATTCTGAACACTGTCATCGATATTCAGATTCAGATGGTTTACCCTGATCACATTTTTGTTAGTCATTACGCAGGCAAGTTCCATCACAGCTTTTAACTCCCGAATATTCCCGGGAAAATGATAGGAGAGGAGTAATTTTCTTGCTTCTTCTGAAATATCTTTAGGTTCCATTTCATTTTCCCTGCAAAATTCATTTACAAAATGTTTGGCTAGCAAAATCACATCGTTTCCACGGTCGCGTAATGGAGGAAGTTCAATTGGAAGCCCGAGTAACCTGTAATATAAATCCTTCCTGAATTTTCCTTCAGAAACAAGATTTGTGAGGTTTTTATGCGTTGCCGTTATTATTCTCACATCAAGAGGAATGGTTTCGTTACCGCCCAAACGTGAAAGTTCACGTTCCTGGATAACACGAAGTAATTTTGCTTGTAAATTAATATCGAGATCAGCAATTTCATCCAAAAATAAAGTACCGGTATTTGCCTGTTCAAATTTTCCTATTTTTCTACCCTCAGCACCGGTAAAGGCACCTTTTTCATGACCAAAAAGTTCACTTTCAATCAACCCTTCAGGAATAGCTGAAACATTGACTGCCACAAATGGTTTGTTGTTTCGTTTCGAATTATAATGAATTCCTTTGGCAACCAACTCTTTTCCTGTTCCGGTAGCACCTGAAATTGAAACAGATATCTGGGTTTGGATAGCTTTGTCCATTAATTCGAAAACATGTTCAATCTCACGACTGCTTCCTTTTATTAAATTTCGAAAATTGAATTTTTCTTTTACCGCATCCTTCAAAAGTATATTCTCAGTTTTTAACTGGTCGGAGCGATAAATATTTTTGATGATATTGCTTAATTTCTCCCGAGTATCAGGGGCTTTCATAATATAATCATAAGCCCCGCTTTTCATAAGGTCAATTGCAGTGTTAATGTTTTCCTGCGCGGAAATAACAATAACGTTGGTGTCAGGTCTTCTTTTCTGAATTTTTTTTAGCACGTCAAAACCTGTCATATCCGGGAGGGTATAATCAAGTGTAATAACATCAGGGTTCTCATCTAGATTAGCCAGAAAATCACGTCCGTTGTGAAACATTTTTACCTGGTATCCGTCGTCAACCAGTTGTTTCTTAAGTATTTGCGCGTAAAGGACATTGTCCTCAACAACAAATATTTTGTATTGCATATTGCTTTTGGAGTTGGTCATTTCTATAATAAAGTTTAAAAGTACAAAATTTTAAAACAATAACCTTATGATAAACAAATATCGGATAAAACATTTTTTACAAAATTTAAGTTGATAAAATTCTAAAATTTATAAGCTGCTTTTTGTAGTTCCTTCACTGTTTTTATCGGCATTTCCGGTTTCAGGTATTTGGAAAGATGCGCATAAATTTTAACCCGAATCTCTTTTGCTCTTTTTGTGTCCATCCGGTCAAATGAGTGCCCCCCGGGTACATCTTTGAATATTTCATAATCAAATGGTTTTCCTTCTGCTTTTAATGATTTTATCAAATGTTCGACCTCAAGGACATTCACATCTTCATCGTTGGTATTGGTGTGAATTAAAAGTGGCGTTCCGTCGAATTTGCCAGTGTTCCAGACAGGTGAACGACGACGGTATTCCTGGACATCATCGTTGGCGCTTTTCCCAATGTGATAATCGGCTTCGTAAAGATCACGATAACTTTGATTGTGATAACCCATTCGGGCGATCAGGTCACTCACCGGAACGCCGGCAAAAGCTACCTGGTAATCTTTAGGATGGTCAAAAATATTCATCAGGGTAATCAACCCACCGTGGCTCCAACCAATAATTCCAACCCTGTCTTTATCAATAAAATCGTAATTTTCAAGCATATAATTACGGCTGTAATAAACATCTTCAACTTCGAGGCCGCCGTAATCGATCGACTCATAAAACCCTTTTCCATAGCCGGTGCTTCCCCTGTATTCAGGTGCTACAATTACATATCCCTGGCTAACCAGTTCACGAACAATATGCGTATAGTAGGTGGTAAAATCGGAATGTACACCGCCATGAGGTAAAACAATCAGCGGGTATTTTTTTGAAATATCCAGATTATTTGGAATAAAAACATAGGTCCAGAACTTCACAGGGTTTCCGGCACCCTTTCCGGTAGGATTTTTCTCTTTCCATTTTGGTGGGCCATAAATATATAGTTTATCAATATGGGCAATGTCTCCCACTTTATTGTACCAGAGAATATCATCAATTTGCTTTTGCAACTGGTCGATTTTATGGTCCAGCCCTTCATCATAATTCTGCAACTGTTCAAATTGCTTTTCCGCATTTAACGGTTCCTGACCTTGGTTTATTAACGGAATAAGAAAAAGGAAAATAATTAGCCAATGTTTTTTCATTATTTAATGGTTTTTTTTGATTTGAAGAAACTGACTTTTTAACTTGGGTTATTGATTTAATGTTATTTTTATAAAGATAAAAATAAATAGGTAATAATTGTTTCAAAATGACGCTTTTACTCACAAATAAAGTAAAGTTGAAAAGAATTTTATATTTTCAGCATTTATGAAACAAACCAGAACAGAATGAGATATAAAGCATTTCACAAACTATCATACGGACTATACATTATCGCTTCGGAGTTTAATGATGAAAAAATCGGGTATATTGGAAATACAGTGTTTCAGGTTACATCGGACCCGTCAAAGATTGCAGTGAGCAGCCATAAAAAAAATTATTCTACCGACAAAATTATTAAAAGCGGAAAATTTTCTGTTTCAGTTTTAAAAAAACAGGTCAACACTTCAATTATCGGCAAGTTTGGCTTTATGTCGGGAAGTGATATCGATAAATTCAGGGATGTTGAAACCATCACCTCGGTTACAGGAGCTCCCATTGTGATTGATTCATCGGTGGCCTGGTTCGATTGTAAAATTGTTCAAACGGTTGATGTAGGGTCTCATATACTGATAATTGGAGAGGTAATGGATAGTGACCTGATTTCGGGAGAAGAACCACTGACATACGACTATTATCGCGAAAAATATAAAATGCTTTCGCCTAAAAACTCTCCAACTTATATTGAAAAAAGTAAGCTCGATGTAGAACCTGACCCTGAAGAAGTGGAGTCAGCAGAGAAAAAGTATGAAGAAGCGGAGAAAAAGAATGAGGGCAGTTTTAGCAAATTTACTTGTGGAGTTTGTGGATTTCAGTATGATCCGGAGGAGGGTGATCCTTCTGCAGGAATTCCGCCGGGAACACCTTTTGAAGATTTGCCGGATGATTACCGTTGTCCGATCTGTAATGCCGGGAAAGAATATTTTCGAAAAAATTCATAGTAAGAAAGGGATCTGCTTCATTGCAAATCCCTTTCTTAGAAAATTTAGTATGCATTGTATTTTAATTGTTGACCCAATTTTCCAAGGCAAAACCCTTTGAAACGGTTCTCAATCTACGATTTTGTAAGCAACTATCCGGTTATCGAAAAATGTAGGAACCAGAATTAAATGATGTTTCAGGTCGTAATCAATATCGGCCGTGTTAACTTTTTGATCAACAGTATCCAACAGTTTTATAGTTTTCCCGTCTTTATGGATAAAAATTCTACCCGGCCAGTTTGAGAAAACAAAATTACCGTCGTTGTCTTTTTCAAGGCCATCAACTCCACCGGCATCGTTAACCAGTTTTTTTACTTTTTTAGAAGCGATATCTATTTCATAAATATTGTCGTCGCCAACCAGCAGTTTCCCATTTTCAGCCATTAATCCGTTTGGCCCTTTAAATGGTGAACCTTCGTACCAAACTGATAATTTACCATTTTTCAAAGCATAAATTTTTGCAATTTGCGAATCGGAAACAAAAATTACCCCATCGCTGGATGCGGTAACATCATTCAGAAATTTAGCATCTTTCGCCGGATATTTTTTTACAATTTGCCCTTTCTTAATGTCTATTTCAACCAGGTTGTCAATATCAGAAACATATAATTTCCCTTTATAAACAGCCATCCCTTTTGGGGCATCAAGACCGGTAACCCATTCCAGTTTTTTAATTGTTCCGTCCGAATTTAGTGTTGAAATAAAACCGGTCCCATTTTTTTGAGAAGGATCACCATTGATATCAGATACAAATATGACGTCATTTCCCTCATCGTAAAGTACACTTTCAGGAGTTTTGACACCTGTAGTTTCCCATACTTTTTCCAGGTGCTGGGCATTTAACGAATTAATTCCCGCCAGAAAAAAAACTAACACCATAATAATCGTTGTTTTCATAGTTAAATCGTTTATTTTTACTAAAAGTTAACGTTTATTTTCGATCATAACAAATGAAAGCCGGTTTTGCTTTTGCAACGGGAAATTATAATTTTTACATCATGAATAAAATTTTGGTTTTACTGGCAGGTTTGCTGCTGGGATTGCATGTTTTAGGGGCAGATTCTAACCAATTGAAATTATATGTGGGAACATTTACATCGGAAGGCGCCGAGGGAATTTACCTGTGTTCATTTAATACAGAATCAGGTGAAATAACTTTAACACAGACATTTAATGGTGTCGATGATCCTTCTTTTGTAAGGTTGTCACCAAACAGGCAGTTTTTATATGTAGTAACGCAACCACCAAAAAGTAACAACCCGTCGGGCGGTTATGTCAATGCTTATAAAGTTAAGAGTAACGGCGATTTACAGTTTTTAAACAAACAGGTTTCCCATGGCAGCGATCCTTGTTATGTGGATGTTTCGCGTGATGGGAAATATGTTGCCATTGCCAATTACAGTAGTGGCACAACGGCAATGTATCCGGTTCAGGAAGATGGATATTTGGAAGAGAGTAGTTCTGTAATTCAGGATACCGGTTCAGGACCAAATAAGGGAAGACAAAATGAACCTCATGCGCATTCGATACGGTTTTCACCTTTTGATAACACGGTGTTCAGCGCTGATCTTGGTGCTGATAAGTTAAATATTTATCATTTGGAGAACGGTAAATTAGTTGCTGAAGGACAGGAATATGTAAAATTGGCGCCCGGGGCAGGACCACGTCATTTTGAATTTAATCCGGATGGGAAGACAATTTATGTGATCAGCGAATTGAATTCAACGGTTACTGTAGTTCAAAAAGAGGAAGACGAATGGAAAGTAAAACAACAAATTTCAACCTTGCCTGCCGATTTTTCCGGTCGAAGTTACTGTGCCGATATTCACATATCAAAAGATGGCAAATTTTTATACGGCTCTAATCGGGGAGACAATTCAATAACTGTTTTTAAGATTAAGCCAGACACAAAACAGTTAGTATTTCTTAGTACAGTTTCTGTTGAAGGAAACTGGCCGAGGAATTTCACTTTGTCTCCCGATGGAAAATTTATGCTGGTTGCTAATGAGAGAAGCGGAAACATTACTGTTTTTAAAGTGAACCAGGAAACCGGAATACCAGAATTCACCGGAAAGGAAATAAAATTGCCGGCACCGGTATGTCTTGAATTTTATTAAACAAGCAGGGTTAACTGAGTTTTGTGCTGATCAGTTTAATGAATTCATCTCGGGTAGCAGTTTTCTGAAAAGCTCCTGTAAAATCGGAAGTAGTCGTAATAGAATGTTGTTTTTGAATTCCACGCATCTGCATGCAAAGATGCTGCGCTTCAATAACAACTGCAACCCCTAATGGATTAAGCGTATCCTGAATACATTCCTTTATTTGCAAAGTCAGTCTTTCCTGCACTTGCAATCTGCGGGAAAAAACATCGACCACACGGGCAATTTTGCTTAACCCGGTAATTACCCCGTTAGGAATATAAGCTACGTGTGCTTTTCCAAAAAAAGGTAACAAATGATGTTCGCACATGGAGTAAATCTCGATATCTTTTACAATTACCATTTGCCGGTAATCCTCTTTAAACATTGCCGATTGTAGAATTTCAACCGGGTCGGTTTTGTAACCTTGCAGCAAAAACTGCATTGCTTTTGCCACTCTTTCCGGCGTTTTGTCCAGTCCTTCACGACTCGGGTCTTCGCCAATGAGTTTTAAAATACTGGCATAATTTTTTGATAGTTCACTGGTGGAAAATTCATCATAAATCTCAACCTTTTCGTAGCCGTTTGCACTCTCATTTTTAGGCGAACACATAATATTCTGATTTTAAATTCATACAAAGATTAACTTTTTTTGCTAAAATCAGTATGAAAGGTTGTAGGGTTTTTGAAGTCAAATAATTTTACTAAACTTGGAACATGAAGATTTTGTTTGTTGCTGCCACCTGGATGGAAGTAAAATTGCTGGTTGATGAGATGGAACTTATTGAGGAAGAAAGTCATTTTCTGAAACGGTTTCGTCTAAGCGACACAGAAGTAGATATTTTAATCTCAGGAATTGGAACTACGTTTACTACCTTTCATTTAACAAATGCTATAAAAGATAATCATTACCAAACTGTTATAAATATTGGTATTGCAGGTAGCCTTACCCGAAAATTAAATATTGGGGAAGTGGTAAACGTGGTTTCTGAAGAATTCGCCGATTTGGGAATCGAGAAAAAGGACGAATTTTTGACACTTTTTGAAACCGGTTTTATTGATCTGAATGAATTTCCTTTTGAACATGGATTGTTAAAAGCAACCGACAGCAATGGTTTGTTTGATCTGAAAAAGGTGCGTGGAATAACTACCAACAGAAGTCATGGGCGGGAGTCAACCATTGCAGAGGTAAATAGCAAATATAATGCTCAGGTGGAATCGATGGAAGGCGCTGCTGTATTTTATGTATGTAGTTGGTTTGGAATTTCCTGTTACGAGATCAGGGCTATTTCGAATTATGTGGAGCCACGCGATTCCTCACAGTGGAATATTCCTTTGGCGCTGGAAAACCTTAAAACCTCGTTAATTAATGTTTTAAAAAAACTTTCTGTCCCCGTAAACTGATTTTACTATTTTAGACAAAATTTTTAAAGTATGATACTGACGCTTGGATATTCAACCTGTCCGAACGATACGTTTATTTTCGACGCTATGGTTCATCATAAGATTGATACAGAGGGGCTTGATTTTGAGGTTGTTTTAGCCGATGTGGAAGAGCTGAACAGAAATGCGTTCAACGGTAATATCGACATTACAAAACTGAGTTATCACGCTTATGTATATGTAGCTCAAAATTATAAGCTGCTCACATCAGGAAGTGCCCTGGGATATAAAAATGGCCCGCTGGTTATTGCAAAAAAACCGATTAACCTGGAATCTGTTAAAGATTTGAGGGTGGCCATACCCGGGAAACACACTACTGCCAACCTGCTTTTTGGAATTGTTTTTCCACAGGTAAAACAAAAGTTGGAATACTTATTTTCAGATATCGAAGATGCTGTTTTAAGTGGAAAAGTCGATGCAGGTGTTATAATTCATGAAAACAGGTTCACTTACGAAAAAAAAGGATTGAAGAAGGTTATTGATCTTGGTGAAGACTGGGAAGAAAAAACCGGAAGCCCGATCCCGTTGGGAGGAATTGTAATTCACCGAAAACATTCTGTAGAAATTCAGCAAAAAGTGAACAGGGTTTTAAAACGAAGTGTGGAATTTGCCTTTGCCAATCCGGAAGAGAGTCGCGAATATGTAAAAAAATATGCACAGGAACTGGAAGATGAAGTGATTCAAAAACATATCAACCTGTATGTAAATAATTTTACCGTTGAATTGGGAGATCTTGGGGAAAAGGCTGTTATTACGTTGTATGAAAGAGCGATAAAAGAAAAAATAATTGACACAATTCCTGACAATATTTTTGTGGAATAAAAAAGTTCAATTTATTTTGTGATTCATACAATAAAAACCAAATTATGAAGTTTAAAATCTTGGAGCCACACTTTTCAGAAAACAGTATTTTTACTGAATCAAACAAACCACTTAGATAAATGATAGTTGTTACAGGTGCAGCCGGTTTTATCGGCAGTTATTTGGTCGGGAAACTTAACAAGGCGGGTTACGATAACCTAATATTAGTGGACAAATTCGACGACCCGTGGAAAGATTTAAATCTCTTACGAAAAAAGTACAGGAAATTTATTGATCGCGATGATTTTTTTAAATGGCTGATAAAACATGCTGACCAGGTAAATTTCATTTTTCATTTGGGGGCCAGAACGGATACCGTTGGGCAGGAACCAGATCTTTATCAGCAACTCAATTTAATTTATTCGCAGCGGTTATGGAATATTTGTTCCGAGATTCAGGTTCCGCTGTTATATGCTTCTTCTGCTGCTACTTACGGAAATGGGGAAGAAGGATTTTCTGATGCTCATAAAAACATTGCTAATTTACGTCCGCTTAATTTGTATGGTTGGTCGAAACACGATTTTGATGTTTGGGCGCTTAAACAGGTTCGCACTCCTCCTTTTTGGGCAGGAATGAAATTTTTTAATGTTTATGGACCGAATGAATATCATAAGGGAAGAATGGCCTCGGTGGTTTTACATGCTTATAAAACAATTAAAGAAACCGGGCAAATGAAATTGTTCCGCTCGCATCATAAAGATTACGGTGATGGGGAACAAAGTCGCGATTTTGTTTATGTTGAAGATATTGTTGATGTTATGATGTTTTTCATGGAAAACCAAAAGAACACAGGGATTTATAATGTCGGAACCGGCAAAGCTCGTTCATTTTATGATCTGACAACAGCTGTTTTTAACAGCATGAAAGTAAACCCGGAAATTTCTTTTATCGATACTCCTGTTGATTTACGCGGAAGATACCAGTATTTTACGGAGGCAAAAATTGAAAAACTTCGCAAAATTGGTTATACAAAAGAGTTTACTGAACTTGAACAAGGTGTCGATCAATATGTCGGAAATTATTTAATGGCAGAATCTTGTTTTTAGTTTTTGGAAAAACAGTATCTTAAAAATATCCGAGCTGAATTCCCATTTACATATCATTCATTTTTAATGGTAATTTTATCCTGATATCAGAAATTTAAAAGGGGTGAAAAAAAATCTGTTATATGTTGTCTTTTGTATTATTGTAATCGGAGATCTTACCGGAGAATTGCTTCAGATCAAATGGATGGATTACACTTTCAAACCCCTGATCATGATCTGGGTTGGCGGTTTTTTTCTCGCTTTTAGCAAAAATATTGACAGAGACTTAATACGGATGACGGTTTCCGCATTTTTGTTTTCATGGTTAGGTGATTTGTTTTTAATGTTTAGCGATACTTTTCTGTATTTTGTACTTGGACTGGTGTCATTTTTAATTGCTCAACTGTTTTATATCAATTTGTTTTTGAGAACGATAAAACTATCCGGGAAAACATCATTTTTAAAGAAGAACCCAGGCTGGCTAATTGCTTATATAATTTACGGACTCGGCATTTATATTCTGTTATTTCCACATTTAAGTGATGTTTTAAAACCTGCTGTACTTATTTACATGATTGCGTTGCTGGGAATGTCGGCAATGGCACTTAACCGACGTGGAAACGGACATCCGCTAAGTTTTAAATTAGTTTTTGCAGGTTCGTCTGTTTTTTGTTTTTTCAGACACATGTAATTGCCATTAATAGATTTCTGGCGCCGGTACCATATGGAAGGGCTTATTACAATGACATTGTATATTACCGCTCAATTTCTGATCATGCGGGGTCTTCTTTTGCAGTATGAATAAAAAATCCCGATTTCGTTGAGAATCGGGATGACGATTTATAACCCGGACTTTAAAAGCAAAACCGCCCGATTATTCTTTTATAGTAGGTTGTTTCTTATTTTTCATCGCATTTATGATGCTATTTTTCGATCGGAAAACACTTTCATATTTGCATTGATAAATCGATCGATAAACAGCAAAATTGACGATGCAATTAAAATTCCTACAATACTGACTGGAACTGAACCTAATTTTTCAAGGAAAGAATTGTATCCGGTTGATGTATTGTTTGTTTCCTGAAACCATTTTTCGAGTATTCCGCCTGTGTCTGCACCGGAAGACGATACAATCCAAATAATTACAGACAGAATGATAAATAGCAACATTATAATCCAGAATCCTTTTCCAAGAATCCGCTCGGCTTTTATTTTTTCAATGGCTTCGTTTTCCTGTAAAATTGAGTCCATTACCCGGGCCGAGAAATTTACATCCGGCGACTCCAGTTTAATATCCTGGATGAGCATTCGTAATTTGATATCTTCCAATTCGTTCATAATAGGGTATAAATTTCGTCTTTTAACATTTCATTTAAAATAACGTAAAGCTTTTTTCGTGCCCTGTGCAGTTTAACTTTTGCATTACTTACGGTGAGTCCTGATACGTTTGATGATTTCTTCTATCGACTGATTCTCGAAATAATAAAGTAACATCAGCGTATATTCTTCCTCCGGAAGCTTTTCTAAAGCACCTTTACAATTTGTGCCCGGTTTTCAGCCGGCAATCCATCAAGATCAAAATCGCTTTGTCTTCGTCTCTTACTTCGATATCGTCAGTTGAGACAAAATACTGCTTTTTCTTCCTGGCTTTCGAAATACAGCTATTATATGTAATTCGGTACAACCAGGTTGAAAATTTTGCAGTGCCTTTAAATGTATGCAGACGAATTGTATGCTTTTATAAAACTCTCCTGTGCCATTTCTTCGGCATCTTCACGATTTCTAAGAACTTTCAGTGCGATGGAAAATACAATGTCCTGGTACTTCTCAACAATATAAGAATAGTAGTTGGGTTGCCCGTTCAATACTTTTTCTATATAGTAGCTGTCGTCTTTCTTTTCCATCTGTGATTTTGACGTAAAAATGGTTGACAGGTTACAATTTATGAAAAAAATTATTTGTGAAATGTGTAACCGGGAAAAAAGTATGGCGTCCAAAGGGCAGAAAACGAAATAATAAACAATTTAAAAACGAATATCATGGAAGGAATTTTTGTACCGATCAGTTTTTTTCTGGCACTTTTCGCAATACTTTACGTTTATTGGACAACGCGCACCAAAGAAAGGTTAGCACTTGTTGAAAAAGGAATGGATGCCGGAATTTTTAAAGGTGAATGTTCACAGTATGCACTTTTAAAATGGGGAATTTTCTTGATTGCATTGGCAGCAGGTGTTTTAGGCGGTTTTGCTTTTTCAAGAGTTATTAACGAAGTAGTCGCCTTCTTTACAATGATTTTGCTTTTTGGTGGAGTTGGATTAATTGTGGCCTTTTGGGTTACAAAACAAATGTTGAAAAAGGAAAATTAATAGGTTAAGCATAATTCTAAAGAACGGATGATGGTTTTCCTCATCCGTTCTTTTTTGCATCTATCCGAAGTTTCTGTTTTATTTATTTGTATTGCGGAGTGTCACTCATTTCAAATACTATTTCGCCGCCATTTATAATTGAAGTATGATTTAATAGAAGTTCCGTTTAATGGTTCTCCATTCACCAGAAACTCCTTTTACGTAAACATTTTCTTTGCCCTGGTTTTTTGCAATGATTTTAAGCGTTTTTCCATTTTCAAGATGAATGATCGCTTCTTTTATATTCGGACTTCCCAAAGCATAATACGGAGAACCGGGTGTTACCGGGTAAAATCCCAGGCTGCTGAAAATATACCAGGCGCTCATTTGCCCGGCATCATCGTTTCCGCATAAACCTTCCACCGTTGGCAAGTACATAGTATTCAGAATCATACGAACGCGTGCCTGAGTTTTTTCAGGATGGCCTGTCCAATTATATAAATAAGGAATATGATGACCGGGTTCATTTCCATGAACATAGGTTCCAATCAATCCGTCGCGGGTAATATCCTCATTGTTTTCAATGTATTTATCATCAAGGTACATGGTAAACAATGAATCGAGGTGCTGACTGAAACGTTCTTTTCCTCCCATCATTTCTATCATGGTATCAATTTCCTGCGGAACGTACAATCCGTAATTCCATGCATTTCCTTCAATAAAACCCTGTCCGTAAGTATCCAGTGGATCAAAATTCTTTCTGAATTTGCCATCAGAAAGTTTAGGTCGCATGTAACCAATTTTGGGGTCGTAAACATTTTTATAGTATTCCGATCGTTTTCAAAAATTCTTTTTCTTTGTTTTGATCTCCGGTTTGTTTTGCAATTTGTGCAATACACCAGTCATCATAAGCGTATTCCAGTGTTTTTGAAACCGAAGAGTGACTTTTATCATCGGGAACATAATGATAATCGATATAATCGCCAATACCCTCAAAATAACGAACATTAGCTGTCGAGACAGCAGCTTTCAAAGCCAGTTGCCGATCAAAATCGCCAACATTTTTAACAATGGCATCGGCAATTACCGAAGTAGCATGATAACCAATCATGCACCAGTTTTCGTTAGCGTAATGACTCCAAATCGGTAACATGTGATGGACACTTTGACTGTAATGAGCCAGCATCGATTTTATCATGTCATTATTTCGATCGGGCCTGATGATATTAAACAGCGGATGCAGGGCCCGGTAAGTATCCCACAGCGAAAATACAGTGTAATTGGTAAAACCATCCGAAGTGTGAATGTTCTGATCAAGGCCTCTGTATTGACCGTCAACATCTTCATAAATGATTGGTGACAAACAAGCGTGGTACATGGCGGTGTAAAACGAGATCATATCACCATTATTCATCATTTGCACATCAATTTTCGACAGCTCGTTGTTCCATTTTTGCTTTGTATCTACCTTTACTTTTTCAAAATCCCAGTCCGGAATTTCAGCTTCGAGATTTTTTAAAGCGCCAGCTGTACTTACTGAAGAAAGTGCAACTTTGATCTTTATTTTTTCTCCTTCCTTAGTGTCGAAATTGAAAAAGGCCCGAATATTTTTGCCAGCCATTTCAGGGAAATTTTCATATTCATTGAAACGTCGGTAAAAACCGTTATAAAGCACTTTGTCGTATTTTTTATGGCCATAACTTTTAAATGGTTTAGAGAATTTCATGGCAAAATACTCGTATCGTGTTCTGGCCCAGCCTTTGGTTTGCCGGTAACCGGTAACCAACGAATCGTTTTCAACCCGGATGAATGTCCAGACGTTTTTATTGTCGTAATAATAAACATCATAAACCATATCCAGGATAATATGTGCATTGTTTGATTCCGGGAAAGTATATTGATGAAATCCAACTCTTTCAGATGATGTCATTTCTGCCTTAATTCCATAACTGTCCAAATCCACTGCGTAATATCCTGGTGAAGCGTGTTCTTTATCGTGAGAAAAGGTAGAGTAAAACCCTTTTTCACCATTTTCTGTTTTTAGTGGATCGAGAACTAATTTTCCTGTCGTTGGCATTACCAGAAAATCTCCCAAATCGGAATGTCCCGTTCCACTTAAGTTTGTATGTGAAAAGCCAATTATTGTTGAATCTCTATATTGATAACCCGCACAATATTCATACGTTTCCGGGTTGTACTTACCATCTTCGTCATACATATTAATAAAATTGGTTTGCGGACTTAGTTGCACCATTCCAAAAGGTGCTGTTGCTCCCGGAAAAACATGCCCCATTTTACTTGTTCCAATAAGTGGATTTACATATTGAGTAAAATCTTTTGCAGAAGCATCTGTAATATTGGTTCCTGTATTCTTTGGCGTACAAGAGTAAAGCAATAAAATGCTCAAGAAAATTATTAAAAGATTTTTCATCTGTATTTAATGCTGGTTTTGAATATTTATGAATTATTTGTTGTACACTTATTCCGTATAAAATCCGATTACCTTTTTAATTGCTTCCTGACAAACCGGGCAAAAGTTTTTGGCTTCGTTGCTTTTCATCCGGCAATCCATGTAGGAGCTGTAAATTCCTTCATTCATATAACCGCCGCCTTCATAAACACCAACTGTCTTTTTGTATTTCGCCTTTCGCGGTGTAGGGATTGGAACGGAATCGGGCACCATGTCTTTCCATTTACTATCGAAATTGACCAGGGTCGTTAAATTTGGTTCCCAGGGTTCAATTTTCAGGTTGTAAAAATCTTCGTAAGCAACAGTGGAATTGTAATATTCATCGCCAAGCCCGGCAAAACCATGTCCGAATTCGTGCACAAAAACTTCCTTTGAAAGTTCATTATCGGCTGTACAAACCGTAACCAGGTTATAAAATCCACCCCCTCCGTAACGTTCTGAATTTACCAAAACGTAAATCTGATCGTAAGGAACTAACAGCCGCGGCATCGTAAATATCTTTCATGTCTGAAGTTGTCAAATATCTTGGCAGATCGAAAGTGTAAAACGATGTGTTAAAGCGGGTATTCCGATAAATTCCCTTGCCGGGAATATCGGTTCCTGATTCCTCAGATGGCGTGAAAACAGCTGTAACATTAAATTTGTCTTTTTCCGAATGAAAAGGCTCTTCTTCAAATAAATATCCTGTAACTCGTTTTGCATCGTCAAAAAACTTTTGTTTCTCGTTCTCAGTGTATCCTTCTGCAAGAACTGCAATGTCCACTTTAATTTCCGGATTCCCGTTTTTTAACACCCGGTAGGTTTCAAAGGAAGAAGGTTTTTCATCTAAAATAAAGTAATCATTCGGATCAATTTCTGTGGCGTATATGGTTTTAAAATTTCCTTCCCACTGGCGGGCCTCAATCAGTAATTTTACATTTCGCTTTGGAAACGGAAAAATGGCTGACTGGTAAAATGTTCTGTCTGTTGTTTTTGCTTCTGCTGTTGTTTGCCATTCCTGGAAAAGGGTGCAAAAACCTTTAGAAAAAATCAGGCTGTCTGATTTCGCATCAAAAACCCGGAAACGATAACTTCCGTAATCAAATATGTCTGTTAAATTTTTCTTTGAACCGGCCCAGAAAGGCTCTTTTTTCATTTGAACCGGATAAACTTTCACTTCAGTTTTATTTCCACCCAAAAGAAAATCGAAACGTAGCGATTTATTTTTGAAATACTTGTTGTAATCAATTTGTGCAAACGTAAAAAAGGGGAAAACTAGCAAAAGTGAAAGAATCTTCAGTTTCATTTCGGTCGCTTTTATTATTTTTGGCTGAAATTAATAATTATCGGTTAACGGCATGAACGAACCGGATATTAAAATTTCAAAATAAAAACCGGAAATATAGTAAATCTTTAGGTTCATTTTTCGTTCATGAAAAAATGTAACATCAGATGAATAATGTATATAAATTTTTAGTTGATCATTTTCATGAAGTTGAAGGAGTAAGTTATTTTGCAAAGCCTATTTCTGCTTTTATATGTATTTTGATTATTGTCGCTATTGCATGGTTCTCGCATTTTTTAACCCGGCAAATTATTTTGCGGATTGTTGCCCGGATTGCCAAAAAGACAAAGACTGACTGGGATGATATTCTGGTAAAGAATAAAGTTTTTAATGGATTAGCTCATTTAGTGCCTGCCCTTATCATTTATTATACAGCAAATTTTTCTTTGCCTCCTGTACATAATCCACTGAATGAACTGGATCAGGCTACATTATTGGAATTATCGAAAGACTATTATTTTACCCTGGCAGGGCTTCTGCTGAAAATTGCAAAGGTTTATTTTACCATAATTATAGTTTATGTTGGAAATACAGTTTTGAATTCCGGCTTGGAGATTTACAATACAACCGAATATTCTCATCATCGTTCGATGAAAGGTTATGTGCAGTTGGTGAAAATCCTGATCTATTTTATGGCAGGAATCATGATTATCTCCATTCTTCTTGAACGTGATCCTACTGTCTTGCTTGCCGGATTAGGAGCGATGGCTGCAGTTTTATTATTGGTATTCAAAGATACCATTCTGGGATTTGTAGCCTCGATCCAGCTTTCTGCCAACGAAATGGTAAAAATAGGCGACTGGATTGAGATGCGGAGTCATGGAGCTGATGGAACAGTGATCGATATTACATTGAATACAGTCAAAGTTCAAAACTGGGATAAAACCATCTCTACAATTCCAACATATGCATTGGTTGCCGAGTCGTTCAATAACTGGAAAGGAATGGAAGAATCAGGTGGCAGGCGAATAAAACGGGCAGTAAATATCGATATGAACAGCATTAAGTTTTGCGATACAGACATGCTTGGCCGGTTTGAAAAATTTGAACTGATTAGGGATTATGTGAAACAGAAAGAAGCTGAAATAAGGGAGTTTAATGCTAAGAAAAAAATCCCGGAAGAAGATAACATCAGCCGGCGAAGACAAACAAATATTGGTATTTTCAGAAAGTACCTGGAAGTTTACCTTCGTCAACATCCGATGATAAATCCTGAAATGACTTTTTTGATCCGACAATTACATTCCACACCAACAGGATTACCCATTGAAATTTATGTATTTTCAAAAGATAAAGAATGGGCCAATTACGAAGCTATTCAGGCCGACATCTTTGACCATATTTTTGCCGTTATTCCTGAGTTCGAATTACGGGTATATCAGGAACCTTCAGGAACTGATTTTTCAAAAGCTTTTGCAAAACATGTTTAGCTAAATTTTATATCGCAGATCATTTAGCTGAATTCGAGCGATTTATTACAAATTGTTACAAATGCCATGTTATTTAGCATGAATATTTAACAATCGTAGATTTTTCCTACTTTTGTTTTATAATTTGTAACCAAATCAGAAAATATAAAATGGATAATAACGAGTTTATTGAGCAAGCTGCAGAAATTGATTTGCTTGATGAAAAAATACTAAAACTTATTACAAAAAATGCCCGAATTCCGTTTCTTGAAGTTGCACGTGAATGCAACGTTTCGGGTGCAGCTATTCACCAAAGAGTTCAGCGTTTATTGAATATTGGTGTAGTTAGTGGTAGCGAATTTATTGTTAATCCACAAAAATTAGGATACAACACCTGCGCTTACATGGGAATTTATCTGGATAAAGCCAAATATCATAAGCAGGTTGTGGTAGCGTTACGCAATATACCAGAGATTGTCGAGTGTCATTATACCACTGGTCAGTATGCTATTTTTGTCAAGATTCAGACAAAAACCAACAAACATTTGAAACAACTTATCGATGATGAATTACAGGAGATTGAAGGTATTGCGCGAACGGAAACCTTTATTTCTCTGGAGCTTGATTTTAAACGACAGATTCCAATAAAATAAAAGAGGGCTGGTAGTGATACCGGCCCTCTTCGTTAATCATCCTTATAAACAAAATTGTAAGATTCTTCGTGCTGGCTTAAGTCGAGACCAATCTTTTCACCATGTGGCGAAATACGCAAAGGAACAATCAAATCGGTTATCTTGTACATTAATAATGAACCTCCGAAAGTAAATACGCTAACAATTACCAGCGCTAGCAAATGAAATAAAAAGGTTTTTACTTCACCGTGGATAAGACCCACATCATTGGCAAAAATGGCCGTCATAATCATTCCCACAATTCCACCCATTCCGTGAGCAGGGAAAACATCAAGTGTGTCGTCCAGTGTCGATTTGGTTCTTAGTGTAATGGCGTAATTACTTACTATCGCCGCGATAACACCAATAAATACACTTGCTCCTACATTTACATATCCAGCTGCAGGTGTAATAGCGACCAATCCAACGACTAATCCAACAGATGCACCAACAGCCGAAGGTCTTTTCCCTTTCGCAGCATCATAGAAAATCCATGTTAACATAGCCGCTGCCGATGCTGTATTTGTATTCATCAGGGCAATTGCAGCAACTCCGTTAGCGGCAAGTGCAGAACCTGCATTAAACCCAAACCAGCCGAACCAAAGCATTCCGGCTCCCAATAAAATAAACGGAATGTTGGCGGGTTTAAATTCTTTATTAGCATCTTTCCTTCTACCAAGAAATATGGCGCCTGCAAGTGCTGCGAACCCTGCTGACATATGTACAACAGTTCCACCGGCAAAATCCAAAACGCCCCAGTTTCTTAGAAATCCGTTCGGGTGCCATGTCCAATGGGCGAGAGGTGCATAAATGAAAATTACAAACAGACATATAAATAACATATAAGATCTGAAACGTACTCTTCCGGCAAAAGAACCGGTAATAAGGGCCGGTGTGATAATGGCAAATTTTAGCTGAAACATGGCAAAGACCGCCAGCGGGAAAGTAGGCGCCAAATCAGGATTAGTACCACCACCCACACCATGAAACATAAAATAGGTTGCCGGATTTCCAAACAAGCCGGTACCTTCACCACCTATACTATCGCCAAAGGCAATACTAAAACCTACTACAACCCATAATACACTTACAATTCCCATAGCAACGAAACTTTGCAACATGGTTGAAATTATATTCCGGGGTTGAACCATTCCACCGTAAAAGAAAGCAAGTCCAGGGGTCATTAAAAGTACAAGTCCCGTTGCCGTTAACATCCAGGCTGTATCACCGGCATTCAGATTTGTGTAGTCCTGGTTTCCTAATCCTGTGGGGATAACAATGCCCAAAATGGCAATAATTACCAATAGTGCCAACATGAGCCACCAACTCGTGTTATTTCTCATGGAATAAAAATTTAATTTATTTACTGTCTGTGTCTAAAAATAAATAATTACTGTCAAATATCAAATTTAATGGAATAAAGACAGAAAAAAGAAAATATATATGATTATTAGTTAACATTTTGATAACAATTATTCTCAGATAATTATTTATTAAATAATTGTTTTCAATTTGTCACATTTAAGGAAAAGTAATGGAAAAATGTTAGTTTATTGCTCGTTTTGTATATTTTTATTGGAAATTTGTTTGATATGACGTTACGAAATAAATTAGATGATGTCGATTTAAAAATTCTGGACATTATTACAAAGAATGCCCGTATTCCATTTAAAGATGTTGCTGTGGAAGTTGGTATTTCAAGAGCTGCGGTGCATCAAAGGGTAAACCGGATGATTGAACTGGAAGTTATTGTTGGTTCCGGGTATCATATCGATCCTAAAAAAGTAGATTTCAGAACATGCACTTATATTGGAATTTTTCTTGAAAAGGGTGGTTTGTTTTCAGAGGTAGTTGAACGTCTCGAGAGAATACCTGAAATTGTGGAGTGTCATTACACCACAGGTCAATATGCAATATTTATCAAGGTGTATGCAAAAGATAACGAACACCTGAAAAAAATCCTGAGTGGGGAGATTCAAAAAATTCCGGGAGTAGCCAGTACCGAAACATTTATTTCATTGGAAGAATCGTTTAAACGGACTATCAGGGTTCATGAATGATTTCGTTGTCTAACGGCTTCATAAATCATCAATGCTGCTGACACTGAAACATTTAGTGATTCTATTTTCCCAAGAATTGGAATCTTGAGCTGTTCATTGGCAAGTTCAAGAATGGCAGGTGAAATTCCGCTTTCTTCTGAACCCATAATAATAGCTGCCGGAACCCTGAAATCGGCTTCAGTATAAGTCTTATTTCCTTTTTCAGTGGCTGCAAAAATACTGATGCCAGATTCGGTGAGAAACCGAACCGTTTTTGCCAGGTTTTTTACTTTACAAACAGGAACATAATGCAGTGCACCCACAGAAGTTTTTACAGCATCAGCACCTATTCTGGCCATTCCTTTTTCCGGAATAACAATAGCATCGATTCCGCCACATTCTGCGGATCTGACAATAGCTCCGAAGTTCCTTACATCAGTAACCTGATCCAATACCAGAATCAAAGGATCTTTTCCCAATTCAAACAGGCCGGGCAACAAAACCTCGATATTGCTGTATTCAATCGGGGAAATAAATGCAATAACTCCCTGGTGATTTTTTCGCGTAATTCGATTAATTTTTTCAACCGGAACTTGCTGGACCGGAATATGATTTTTTCTAATGAGGGGTTGAAGTTGCTGAAACAAATCGTTGCTCAATCCTTTTTTTATCAGGATTTTTTCAATGGAGCGGCCGGTGTTGATAGCTTCAATAACGGCTCTGGTTCCAAAAATGTAATCTTCGTTGTTCATTACCAGGTTTTTTTCGATTTCCAGGATTCAAGTTCCTCATTCTCCAATTCCCATTGTTCAAGCATCTGATCCAGATGCTTTTTCAATTGTTCATATTGTTCAAAAACGGAATAATCTTCCACTTTTTCAGGTTCAGATAAAATCTGATGTAGTTCGTCACTCTTCTTTTCTAGTAGATGTATTTCATTTTCAGTGTTAACCACTTGCTTTTCAAGCCGCGAAATATTTCGGCTTATTTCTTTTCTTTCCTCAAAGCTAAGGTTTCCGCTCGAATTGTTGTTTTTGGTTGCTGTGTTCAGGTTTTTTGAATTCTGGTTGTTGATTTCCAGTTCGCGTAACGACTCCAGTTTCTTTTTATTAAGAAAATCGTAAATGCCACCTAAATGTTGTTTTATTTTTTTGTTTCTGAATTCATAAACACAACTGACAAGACCATCCAAAAATTCACGGTCGTGCGATACGATAAGAACTGTTCCTGTAAAGTTGATGAGGGCATTTTTAAGTATTTCTTTTGACCGAATATCAAGGTGGTTTGTGGGCTCATCAAGAACAAGAAAATTAACAGGTTCCAGCATTAATCGGATCATTGCCAGCCTCGATTTTTCCCCGCCACTTAATACTTTCACTTTTTTGTCCACATCTTCGCCGGGAAAGAGAAATGCTCCGAGAATATCCCTGATTTTTGTTCTGATTTCGCCAACTGCTATTTCATCGATAGTTTCAAAAACAGTCAAGTTTTCTTTAAGTAATTGTGCCTGGTTTTGTGCAAAATAACCGATTTTTACATTATGTCCCAGTTTAAGTTCCCCCTGATGTATTAACTCATGCATGATTATTCTCGCGAGCGTAGTTTTACCTTCTCCGTTTCTGCCAACAAAGGCAATTTTTTCACCATTTTCAATTGTAAGGTCAATATTATTCAGAACCAGGTTTTTATCATAACTTTTGATGATGTTTTTTGCTTCAACAACTACTTTTCCTGATCGGGGTGCCGGAGGAAAGTTTAGTTTTAGTGTTGCGTTATCTTCCGGCTCAATTTCAATACGATCAAGCTTTTCCAGTTGTTTTATTCTTGATTGTACCTGAACGGCTTTGGTGGCTTTGTATCGAAATCTTTCAATGAATTTTTGCGTGTCTTCAATCATTTTTTGCTGATTTCGATAAGCAGCCAGTTGAATTTCTTTTTGTTCATTTTTCCAGATCATAAAACGTGAGTAGTTCATTTTCTGATCAGTGATCTTTCCCAACGATATTTCAATGGTTCGTGTACTTATATTATCCAAAAAAGCTTTATCGTGCGATACAAGAATAACTGCACCTCTATAATTCTTCAGAAAATCTTCGAGCCACTGAATTGATTCGATATCAAGGTGATTGGTCGGTTCGTCGAGCAAGAATACATCAGGTTTTTTTAGCAGCAACTTGGCCAGTTCTACACGCATTCGCCAGCCTCCGCTGAATTCAGATGTCTGACGATTGAAATCGGTTCTTTCAAAGCCTAACCCAATTAATGTTTGTTCAAGCTCAGCTTCATAATTATCACCTCCCAGAATACTGTACCGTTCATTTAATTCGGTAAGTTTATCGAGTTTTTTAAGATATGCTTCTGAATGGTAATCTTCTTTTTCAGCTATTTGGGTATTAAGAATTGCAATTTGCTTTTCAAGTTCGATTATTTCGCCAAATGCAAGAACCGTTTCTTCTTTTAATGTTCGGGTATCCGAGAACCGCATTTGTTGCGGTAAATAACCAAGTGTTGTTTCTTTTGGTATGGAGATATTCCCGCTGGTCGGATTATGTTGCCCGGCAATAAGTTTAAGCAACGTGGTTTTACCAGCTCCGTTTTTCCCAATTAGCCCGATCCTGTCTCTGGGGTTAATCAGAAAACTTATTTCTTTAAATAGATCAAACCCACCAAAATTCAAACTTATCTTATCAATCGATATCATTCCTGTATATTATAAAGTGGGCAAAGATAACGAAAAACAGATTTTAATCGGTGACTGAAAAAGTTTCGGAAACGTTAAATAAATTACGATTTATCATAAAAAAAATACCCTCGCGGGTATAAAAAGAAGGAAGGGGAAAGAACTATGGACGCTTTTTGAAGATGATTGATGATTTACAAACCCCTAAACACAAAACCAATCATAAATACAGAAGTTACTTTCCCCTTTAAGTTTTATTATAGAAATAAAACCAACCATTAAATCAACACAAATATAAGTAAAAATGTTCCGTACCTGAAAATCATTCTTATCATAAAATTAAGAAACCGGGATAATTGGCGTTTGTTTTCCCTAAATGGGAAAAAGATTTTTCAAATGGGAAAAACGAGCATATATTTATAGAAGTCTGTTATTACCAAACTACTATATTTGCGAAAAAAATTGTGGGAAGGAAAAAAAAGAAACCATTTTTCGAAAATATTGTCATTGAGAATATTGGAGCTGAAGGTAAAGCTTTGGCAAGAGTTAATGACATGGTAATATTTACCAGGTATGCAATTCCGGGTGACATCGTTAACCTGCAGGTAACTAAAAAAAGGAAAAAATATGCAGAAGCTGTAGTAACTGAATATGTTGAATATTCAAAAGATCGTGTTCCGGCTTTCTGCGAACATTTTGGTATTTGTGGCGGGTGCAAATGGCAGTATCTGCCATATCAGAAACAGCTTTATTACAAACAAAAGCAAGTAGCAGATCAGTTGCAACGTATCGGGAAAATAAAATTGCCGGACGTTCTGCCCATTTTAGGTTCACCTAACAGTGAGTATTACAGGAATAAACTTGAGTTTTCATTTTCAAATAAGCGCTGGCTTAAAAAGGATGAAATGGATACTGGTGACCTGGAATTGAATGGTGTTGGATTTCATATACCCGGGTTATTTGATAAAGTATTAAGCATAAACAAATGTTGGTTACAACCTGAGCCATCAAATAAAATCAGAAATTTTATTTATGAATATGCTCTCAAAAACCGATTGGAGTTTTTTGATATCAAAAATCAGACTGGTTTTCTGCGTACATTAATTATAAGGACAAGTTCAACAGGTGAACTAATGGTCATTGTTTCTTTTTTCAAGGAGGAATTAAAACTGCGTGAAGCGCTTTTAGAGGCGGTCAAAACCAATTTTCCTGAAATCACTTCTTTGATGTATGTTGTTAACAGTAAGGGGAATGATACTATTACGGATCAGGAAATTATTTTATTTCAAGGACGCGACTATGTTCTGGAAGAAATGGAAGGCCTGAAGTTTAAGATCGGGCCTAAAAGTTTTTATCAGACAAATTCCGAACAGGCTTACAATTTATATAAAGTAGTGCGTGATTTCGCCGGCTTTACTGGAAATGAAACTGTTTATGATTTATATACCGGTACCGGTACAATTGCAAATTTTATTGCAGGGAATGTGAAAAAAGTAGTTGGTATTGAGTATGTTGAAGAAGCAATTGAAGATGCAAAAGTTAATGCCAGATTAAATAATATTAATAACGCCACTTTTTATGCCGGTGACATAAGAACTGTTTTAAATGAAAATTTTGTTCAGAAGAACGGCCAACCTGATGTGATTATAACTGATCCCCCAAGAGCCGGAATGCATGACGACGTTGTTGAGACTATCAGAACACTTGGGCCTTCAAAAATTGTTTATGTAAGCTGCAACCCGGCTACGCAAGCTCGCGATCTGGCTTTGCTTGATGCTGATTATTTTGTAATGAAAATACAACCCGTTGACATGTTTCCGCATACGCATCATGTAGAAAATGTTGTATTGCTTGAAAAGAAATAGTTTTTTTTCAGCAAAAAATAGCATAATTTAGTATAAGCAAAATTAAATAAGGGTTTTATAGAAGGTCAAATGCGGTTTTTATAATCAGACCTTTTTTTCTGTTTTGGCATTTTTTTTGCCTGTTATAAGTGAAAATTAAATTTTACAGATATCCTAAATTCAAACAAAATGAAAAAATTAGTCGTTTTGCTATTGGCTACATTGCCTATGTTGCTTGCAGCACAAGATGGTTGTAATTTCTTTGAGCATCGAAAAATTAAAGTCGAGAAAACAGAAATTAACACCACCCAAAGTGATTTTGGTCCCGCTATTGTAAATAATCAATTATGGTACTCTGCTTACACTCCGGAGGAAATTGAAAAACTTGCCAGGGGAAATTCAAAAAATGTGTTTTATAATCTTTACAGTTCTTCTATTGATAAAGATGGGAATATTGGCACAGCAAAGCTGCCGGAGTTGGAAAATTTAAGTTCAGGATACCACGCCGGTCCGGCATCTTATTGCGAAAAAACAAAGGAGTTATTTGTTACTTTAAGTAATTATGAAAACCCTGAAATTCGGAATAAAGTCTACCGAAAGGCAGAAATAAAGTTAAAAATTATCGTTGCAAAAATGGAAAACGGTGTGTGGCAGCTTGTGGAGGAATTTCCGTATAACAATCCTCAGTATTCCGTCGGTCACCCTGCAATTTCAGTAACCGGCGACACTTTGTTTTTTGCTTCAAATAAACCCGAATCTGGTTCAGGAGAAACAGATTTGTACATGTCGATTCGCAAAAATGGCATGTGGGGAGAACCGGTTAATTTGGGCAATAAAGTCAATTCCGCTGATGACGACATGTTTCCCTTTTATTTTGATGGGGGGATGTTGTTTTTTGCTTCTAATCGGGGAGATGCTGAACCCAAAAATCTGGATATATTTTATTCTTGTCTTTCAGGGAATGGTTTTGGACAATCTAAAAAAGTTAATGCACTGAATTCAAGTGCAGATGATTTTGGTTTGATCATTTCCCCCAACGGTAAATATGGTTATTTTGCTTCAAGAAGAGTAGGCGGAGTGGGAGATGACGATATTTACAAAGTAGTATTTACAGGTGAATACAACCTGGAACTTACTGTAGTGGACAAGAAAACAGGACAGGAAATTCCCAATGCCAAAGTTACCTTTAGTGATAATGAGCCGGGAACTTTTAACGGAAATATGATTGAACGTGCTTTGTCTGAGAATTCTTCAGTAACGGCAACATCACAGATCGACGGATATAAAAATTCTTCAATTACAATTTCAACGGCCGGAAAACCATATGGAGCAATAAAGGAAACCATTTGGGTTGAAAAGGTAGAAGTAGGTCAGAAATTCGTGATGCCGGATATTTATTATGATTATGACAAATGGAATATTTTACCGGAATCAGCGGCTGAACTGGATAAACTGGTAAAAATTATGAAAGATAATCCCGGATGGAAAGTTGAATTGGGATCTCATACTGATTCCAGGGGAAGTGATGCATATAATATGAAGTTAAGTCAGAAGCGTTCCGACTCGGCAGTTGCTTATATCTTAAATCACGGAATCAGTAAAGACAGAATAACCGCCAAAGGATATGGTGAAACTCAACTTGTTAATCGTTGTTCCAATGGGGTTAAATGTACAGAAGAAGAACATCGTCAGAATCGTCGTACGGAATTTAAGATATTGGAAATGAACTAATCTGAACAAACCAGGGTTGTGAAAGCTGTGATTTTAATAGTCACAGCTTTTTTTTGCTCCAACAGGTTCAATTTTATAAATAAACATAATATTGAATACATCAGCTTAATTATCGAATCATTTTTGTATCTTAATAAATAAAAATCTTTTTTAATGAAATTAGTCATAATTTTTCGGGACGAGTTACATCTTATTTCACTAATAACAGACAATATTAATTAGATGAAAATACTTCTTGAAAATATTAAAGAGCTGGTTCAGGTAACAAAAGAGCCATTATTATTTCGTGCTGGTTCTGAAATGCAAAATATCGCCACAATTAAAAATGCTTTCCTGATTATTCGAGATGAAGTGATTGAAGAGTTTGGAAGAATGGATCAGCTAAAAGATAAATATATCGATGATGATTTACTGGTCGAGATTGATTGCTCTAACAGGTTGGTTTATCCCAGCTATTGCGATTCTCACACACATCTTGTATTTCCGCAAACACGTGAAAAAGAATTTGTTAACCGAATCAGGGGGCTTTCCTATGAGGAAATTGCAAAAAGTGGAGGCGGTATTTTAAATTCAGCAAAATACCTACAAGAAATGTCAGAAGATGAGTTATATGAGGGAGCCATGGAACGCATTTGGGAAATCATTAAGATGGGTACCGGAGCTGTTGAAATAAAAAGCGGTTATGGATTAAGCCCAGATGCTGAAATGAAGATGTTGCGTGTAATACAGCGGATAAAAGAGACAGCCCCGATTTGTGTGCGTTCGACTTTTCTGGGAGCTCATGCCATTCCGGAAGAATTCAGAAAAGATGTTTCCGGTTATGTCGATATGGTGATCAATGAAATGATTCCGCTAGTTGCTGCAGAAGAAGCGGCTGATTTTGTTGATGTTTTTTGCGACAGGGGATTTTTCTCACAACAGGACACAGACCGTATTTTACTTGCAGGAATGAAATATGGCCTTCGGCCAAAAATACATGCCAATGAGCTGGGTTTGACAGGTGGTGTGCAGGTTGGAGTAAAATATAATGCTTTGTCAGTCGATCATTTGGAATATATTGGTGATGAAGAGATAGAAGTATTGAAAAGTTCTGAAACGATGCCTACCGTATTGCCGGGAGCTGCTTTCTTTTTAAATTTGAAACTATCGCCGGTAAGAAAAATGATCGATGCCGGACTGCCGGTTGCATTAGCTTCTGACTTTAACCCGGGATCATCTCCAAGCGGAAATATGAATTTTATTTCAGCTTTGGGTTGTATCCGTTATGGGATGTTGCCAGAGGAAGTTATTAATGCTACAACCGTGAATTCGGCTTATGCAATGGGCATCAGCGACAGGCTTGGAAGTATTTCCAAAGGAAAGATGGCTAACCTTTTTATTACCAGCAAAGTAGATGGAATCGAAAGCATTCCTTATCATTTTGGATCGAATTTGATAGAAACGGTTATCTTAAATGGCGAGATTCAATCTTTTTAACTTCTGTCAAAAATCATATCCTTATTTCAGACAGCTTATTAATTTCGCTGATTGTTAAAGCTGAAATCAGAAGCAATGAAAAAAATTATTGAATGCGTACCCAACTTCTCTGAAGGGAGAAATCCTGAAATAATAAAACAAATTACTGATGCCATTGAAAGTGTAAAGGAAATTCGCTTACTCGATGTCGATCCGGGAAAAGCGACCAACCGCACAGTAGTTACTTTTGTTGGTGAGCCTGATGATGTGGTGGAAGCAGCGTTTAGAGGAATTAAAAAGGCATTGGAAGTTATCGATATGAAACATCATTCCGGCGAACATCCCCGTTTCGGGGCTACTGATGTTTGTCCGCTGGTGCCGGTAGCAAATGTCACTATGGATGAGGCTGTTGAATATGCACGTCAACTGGCAAAAAGGGTAGGTGAAGAACTTGAAATCCCTGTTTTTTGTTATGAGTTTGCAGCATTCAATGAAGAAAGAAAGAGTCTTGCCAATTGCCGCTCCGGGGAATATGAAGCATTAAAAGAACGTATTACAAGTGAACGTTGGAAACCGGATTTTGGCGCATCGGAATGGAATGAAAAAGTAGCTAAAAGTGGAGCCACAGCTATTGGAGCCAGAAATTTTCTGGTGGCATACAATGTAAATCTTAATACAACCTCAACACGCAGGGCAAATGCCATTGCTTTTGATGTGCGTGAAGCAGGAAGAGTTGTTCGTGAAGGTGATTCCTTGACGGGGAAAATAGCGACAGATGAGAAAGGAGAACCATTACGAATTCCCGGAACACTGAAAAAAACACGTGCGATTGGATGGTTTATTGAGGAATATGGAATAGCCCAGATTTCGATGAACCTGACCGATATTTCTGTTACGCCTGTGCATGTTGCGTTCGATGAGGTTTGCGAGAAGGCACGTGAGCGTGGAGTACGTGTTACTGGTTCCGAACTGGTGGGTCTGATTCCATTAAAAGCCATGCTTGATGCTGGAAAATATTTTCTGCGAAAACAAAACAGATCAACGGGGATTTCGGATGAAGAGATTATAAAAATTGCAGTGAAATCACTTGGGTTGGATGAACTTTACCCGTTTGATCCAAAGAAAAAAATCGTTGAATACATGATTGAGGACCAATCCGGGAAGAAACTGGTTGATTTTTCATTGCGTCAATTTATAAATGAAACGGCCAGTGAATCACCAGCTCCGGGCGGAGGCTCTATCTCTGCTTTTGTTGGAGCATTAGGGGCCGCACTTGGAACAATGGTGGCTAATCTTTCGTCACATAAACGCGGATGGGACGATCGTTGGGAAGAGTTTTCCAATTGGGCAGAAAAAGGTAAATATTATCATAATGCATTATTAAATAGTGTGGATGAAGATACCGAAGCATTTAACCAAATTATGGCGGCTTTTGCTTTGCCGAAATCTTCTCCGCAGGAAATATCTGACAGAAAAGCAGCAATTCAGCTGGCCACAAAACATGCCATTGAAATACCATTAAAAGTCATGCGTCTTGCTACTGAATCGATGGAAATGATTCATGCAATAGCAGAAATTGGTAATCCGAATTCAGTGTCCGATGCTGGGGTTGGAGCTTTATGTGCAAGAACTGCTGTGGAAGGTGCTTTTTTAAATGTGCGAATAAATGCTGTTGGTTTTCATGATGCAGATTTCCTGAAAAAAACGATGGAAAAGGCTGAGTCGTGGCTGGCTGAAGCAAAAAAATCAGAAACTGAAATCCTGAAAATTGTTAATCAAAAAATTGGGAAATAAAATATTAATTTTTATCTGAACAAGTTAATCAGCTGACAAAATAAATGACTGTGTTTTTAATCATTCGGAGTAAATTTTATCACTTGTTTTTTTACCGGCTTAATGGTTCGTAAATAAGCATAGATAGCTTTTAAATCATACTCATCCATGTGAGCATAAATAATCCAGGGCATAACTGTATTAAAACCTTCTTTAACTTCATAAGGTACAAAAGTCGAGTCACCATAAGCTTTAAACCGTAACAAAAATGTCTCTTCAGTCCAGGCACCGATTCCTGTTGTGGTATCCGGTGTAATATTGGCCGACCGAACAGTTCCTGTAGGTAAAATAAATTCCTGGTTACCCGCATAACCTTCGTTTTCTATGTACTTTCCTTTTTGCATTTCTGTATGACAGTCGTAACAGGCGGCAAGATTCATCATATATCCACCATATTTTACTAAGTCGTTTTTGTCAGGCATCGGTTGAAGCTGTGGTTTTTGTGGTATTGTGTTCATTATCAAGCTGAAAGGGAATTTGGGCTTTGAAGTTGGAACTGTTCTTTCATGTGTAGGCAAAGTCCTTAAATATGCAATTACCGAATAAATGTCTTCCTGCGAAACTTTTCCGTAAGAAAGATAAGGCATAGCTGGAAAGAGTGCTCTCCCGTCTTTGGATACGCCGGATGTTATGGCTTGGAAAATTTCACCGTCTGTCCAGTCTTTTAAATGATAGGGAGTAAGATTAGGAGCATAAAAATTTCCGGGAGCTCCCAACTCAATCGTGAATTCTTCTCCACCTCCTGCAAAAAGGTTGCCGGTAGCAGGTCCGGCAAATCTTTTAAAATCACGTTGACTATGGCAATCAACACATGACATTACTGTGATAGCCAGGTATTTTCCTCTTGCAACACGTTCCGGAGTTATCTCTATTTTTATGGTTGGGGCTTTACCAATATTTGGTAGTGCAAATTTTAAATAGGACACGAATGCTATAATTACAACTACAATAACTAAAGGAACAATCCAAAGTAAACGTTTCATAATTAAAGAGTTTGATGCGATGCTAAATTATGTAAAAATGATTAAAAAAGTTTGAATATTGCAAAAAAAATGCTCTGTAAATTGAAAGGAAATGTTTAAATAAGCAAGCATCAACAAAATATAACATCAATTGTTTTTATTTCATTCTATTTAGTATGTTTATAAAATCATTATAAACGACATAATTCATTTTACTATGAAAAATAATTACTTCAACTTTAAAACTTTTTACCCGGTGCTGGGATTACTAATACTTGTATTTATTGTTAATTCGTGTACGAAGGATAAAACAAACAACGGTAGTGGTGTTACATATGAAATGAGTTTCATGGCTAATGGAACAAAAGTTGTCTACACTTTAGAGGCAGCTCTCGTTGCCACGTTTGCCGAAGAGGGTGATCAATATTTAGGTACGTTTGTCGGTTATGATTCCGATTCAAATATGGATATTGAAGTTTTTGATAGCCAGGCTATCAGTAAAAAAGAATATTCAGGATATACGACTTCCGGAACAATATTGGTAGGTGTACTGATGAGTTATGACGATAGTACTGGAACTCTTTATTCTCAGGCAGGAGATGATGTTGTTGTTACTATTACTTCTATAGCATATGCATCAATAAGTGGAACTTTTAGCGGAACATTGAAAGCCAGTGGGAAACCCGATATGGTTATAACTGACGGTAAATTTACCGTTAAAAGGATAAATTGATCAACGTTTTAGTAGGTAGATAATTATTGTTATAAAGCGAGGTTCACAACAGTAATACCGGCACCTCCGAAGTCAACATGTTCGTCTTTAAAACTCCGAACCATAGGTTCTGAACGCAGGTAACTCCGAATAGCTTCTTTCAGAATACCATGTCCTTTACCATGTAATATTCGAAGTTGTGCTATCTCGAACATAATGGCTTCATCAATAAATTCACGGATTTTTACAATGGCATCTTCGGCACGTTGTCCACGGATATCGATTTCAGGTTTAAAAGAAAGCCGTCTTTCCGAAAAACCGCTAAGTAAGCCTGACCGGGGTTGTGAATTATTCTTTTCCAGCTTTTTTGCTTCGTTATTGCTGATGCGTTCAATTTGTTTGCGGGGAAGCGTAGTAATTAACTGACCAAATGCAACTACGGCGTTTTTTTCGTTCAGTTCAATCAGGTCACCAACAGTAGTTTGACCTTGCATCCTTACTTTATCGCCTGGTTTTAACTCAATTCGTTCTTCCAGAATTTCTTTCGGAATAGGCTTTTTAGATTCTTCAGGCCGTTTTTGATTTCGTTTCTCTTCGCGTTCTCTCAGTTTTCTTATTTTCTCATCGATGTGTTTATCTTCTTCAGAAGTTTTGCGTGTGATATCTTTTTTTAGTAAAGTAATTTTTTCCCGGGCTTGTTTGGTTTTTTCTTTTTCGGCCTGTGCTTGTTTTATTTCCTGAATTGTGTTTTCAATGCGTTTATTCACCCCTGATAAAAGCAGGTCAGCCTCTTCTTTAGCTTTTTTCAGGATTTCCTTACGCTGTTTTTGTATTTCTTTGAGTTCAGCTTCATAATTTTCTGCGGTTTCATCCAGAATCTTTTCCACTTTCCTGATCTTCATTCGCTTGTTTTCCCAGTAATGCTTGTCGCGATTGATCTGCCGAAGGTTGCGGTCGAAATCGATATGATCTTTCCCAACCTTTTCCGTGGCTTTATCAAGAATATCTTCAGGCAAGCCAATTTTACGGGCAATCTCGAAAGCAAATGAACTACCTGGTTTTCCCATTTCAAGCTGAAAGAGCGGATTCATATGTTGTGAATCATAAAGCATAGCCCCGTTGATGATTCCCGATGCTGATGATGCAAAATGTTTAAGATTTGTATAATGGGTGGTAAATACCCCAAAAGCTCCCAACTGGTTAAGTTTATCGAGAATTGCCTCGGCAATAGCTCCGCCGAGCATCGGTTCTGTGCCGGTACCGAATTCGTCGATCAAAACCAGTGTTTTTTCATTACTGTTTCGAACGAAATGTTTCATGTTCATTAAATGCGAACTGTAAGTACTCAGGTCGTTTTCCAGCGATTGGTCATCGCCTATATCGATAAAAAGCTGACTGAAAATGCCTGTCTTACTTCCTTCACTGACCGGAATCAGCATTCCGCATTGAAGCATGTATTGCAGCAGCCCGACAGTTTTCAAACAAACTGACTTGCCACCGGCATTTGGCCCCGAGATCAACAAAATGTGGTTATCCTCTGTGAGTTTAATATTTAAGGGAACAATTTTTCGGTTTTCTTTTTTCAACGTCCGGCGCAACAACGGATGAATGGCCTGAAACCATTCAATAACAGGCTGATCGGTTAAATCAGGGAATATGGCATCGAATTCAACAGCCAGCAAAGCTTTGGCACGAATAAAATCGATTTCTCCCAGAAAATCATACGAGTAATACAAGTCTTCCAGGTAAGGTCTGACATCGTTTGAGAAATCAGTTAATATTTTGACAATCTCACGTCGTTCAGCATACTCGAACTCCCTGATCTCGTTATTCATTTCAACGATCTCATTGGGTTCTACATACGATGTTTTTCCGGTTCCGGATTCATCGTAAACAATTCCATTTATTTTTCGTTTATTCCCGGCGGAAATTGGAATTACAGCACGCCCGTCACGGATTGAAACTGTCGCGTCCAGTTCCACAAGTCCGTCTTTTTGTGCTTGTTTCAAAATGGATTGTAACCGTTTTGACATGCCGGATTGAAGGCTCAGGATTTCCTTCCTTATCCGTGCCAGTTCAGGTGTTGCGTTATCTCTGATCTTTCCCATTTTGTTTAAAATGGAATCAATACGGTCGTATATGTAAGGGAAAACCTGTACCTGCCGGGTTTTTGATTTTAACAAGGGAAAAACTTCGTCTTCCTGTTTATTGAAAAAAGTTACAATTGCGCGAACCGATTCCAGCGATCTTTTCAGATCAAATAGTTCCACCTCTTCAAGGAATCTCCCTTCTATTTTTATTTTTTGCAATGCGCTGCGGAGATCAAAAAAGTGACTGGCCGGGAAATTGTCAAATTCTCTCACGATACGGCAAAATTCGCTGGTTTCGCCCAACTGATCTTTTAGGTTTTCAAAAGAATCCTGAAAATGAATTTCCTCAACCCATTCAAACCCCATGTTGCTAAGGCATTTTTGCTGCAACATTTCTCGAATACGGTCGAAGCCAATTTTTTGCTCAAAATTCTCAGGATAAATATTTTGCATCGTTTTTCGTTTTCAAGGCAAAAATAGTAAAGATGTTTATAGTTCTAAGATTCTGGCTAAGGAATTAAAATGTGAAGTTGTTGTGGTGTGATTTATTGGATTATCATTGAATGATTCTCCAGTAAATAAGCTTATAATCATTTAATCAACATAATACGTTTGATAAGTTATCCGAATTTTGATATCCATATTACAATTTTTCCCCATTTTTAATTTCGTATATTCCAAGGTTCAATTTTATGTGACAGAAGAGGGCACTTTATTTTATTAAGGCACAAAAATACAATCATAATTCTACTGAGATGGGCAAAACAAAAATGCGGTTTTCGGGAATGAACATCAGAACTAAATTGATTTTGTTAATAGGAATGTTTCTTGTTAGCATAGTTATCCTTGGTTCTGTAGTGAATTTAATGTTAAAATCGAGCCAGACCATGACAATCTTAGTCAGCGAGGACCGCGTTTTTGTAGAAAATTTTAGTTTAGGGAAAGAACTTTTTTATAAATATGAAATCACGAGAGATGAAAGTGATATAACCCATTCACTTGATCATTTTAATAAGGCCATTTCTATTGCGTATAATTTTTCTGTTCTTGACAGTATTCTCACTACAATGCCTGCTAACGAGTGGAAACCGTATTTATTTGAAATATATAAAGAGGGAGTTGGCTTTAACATGAGTAAAATGGAATTGATGGCTAGACAAATCATTTTATTCAGTAAAATTAAACCTGAAAAGTTAAAGGAAATTCAAAAAGTTGCGAAGGATGCCTATATTTTGGTTAGATCAATAGCTGAAAATATTAAGGAATATAATGAAAATAAAACGGAGGATAAGAGAATCACAATTGAAAATCAGTTTAATGCCATGCAAGAGTTTACCTTGCAGTTTGGGCAGTCATTTGATTCATTAGGAAATTACCTAAACAAATTACTTTATTCTGTCATAGCAATTTTAATCATTTTTCTGGGGGTGATCGTAACTTTACTTTCGCTCATAATATCCAGTTCCATTACAAAACCAATTAATATTCTTTCGGAAGATTTTAAACGAATGGCCAAAGGTGATTTAGGTTCTTTTGTGAAAATTGATTCCGAGAATGAAATAGGGGATTTGTCAAGGGCCTTTTACGAAATACAATCGAACCTGGAGAATATAATTTCACATGCTAAAAAACTTGCCGACGGTGATTATGATTCGCGTTTAACCCCCTATTCTGAAAAGGATGAATTATCAATTTCTTTAAACCAAATGGCTGCCCGTCTTAAGGAATCAAAAGAGCATTTTGAAAAAGAAAGCTGGCTTCAAAAAGGACTTGGTGGTTTGGATGATCAAATGCGCGGTAACCATACGGTAAGGGAATTGTCGGAAAGAATCATAACATATTTAAGTCAATTTTTGGGTATTGAAATGGGAGCCGTGTATGTTTTTGATGAAGTACTCGGGCATCTTGAATTGACAGGCTCAAAAGGTTTGAATCTAAGTGAAGTAAAGCAGATAGTTCAGCTCGGTGAAGGATTAATTGGAGGTGCAGCAAAAAGTACCGATTGTCAGGTTATTGATACAAAAGATAAATTTCAAAAGATTTACAGTGCCTCCGGCGAAATATATCCTGAAAAGCTTTACCTGATTCCCATGCATTTCGATGGCAAAATTCAGGCAATAATTGAACTGGCTTCAGTAAATAGTTTATCAGAATTAAAGATTGATTTTTTGAGATTAATTAAAGAGCGTGTTTCTATTAATTTGAACGCATCAGTTGCACGATTCAGAAATAATGAATTATTGGATAAATCTATAGAACAGGCAGAAATATTAAAAGCCCGCGATGCAGAACTAGTTCAGAAATTGGAAGAAAACCAGCGGATTAGTGAAAACCTAACGCGCGAAACAGCGCTGCTTAACTCGATGTTGAAAACACTTCCTGACTATGTTTACTTTAAAGATACGGAAAGCCGGTTTTTAAGAATAAGTGAATCAATGGTTGATCTTTTCAATGCAAAATCAAGTAGTGAGATAGTTGGCAAAACCGATTTTGATTATCACAAACCCAATGATGCAAAGCGTTATTTCAATGAGGAACAGGAAATTATAAAAAAAGGAGAGGGTTTTATCGATGAAATCCGCCAGGGAATTGATGAAAACGGAGATGAACTCTGGACTTCAGTTACCAAATTACCGATGTATAATGAGAATGGAAAATGCATAGGAACGTTTGGAATATCAAAAGACGTAACTGCAATTAAAAAACTTGAAATTGAGGTACAACAGCAAAATGAGCGATTAAAGGAAAATCAGGAAGAATTAAAAGCAACCAACGAAGAATTACATGCGCAGGAAGAAGAACTAAGGGTAGCTAATGAAGAGTTGGCAGAGCAAACAAAAATTCTGGTAGAAAACGAAAAAAATCTGCAGGTTCAGCAGGAAGAATTAGAAGTTAGCAACGAAGAACTGGAAGCTAAAACCGATTTACTTGAGATCCAAAAGCAGGAGATTCTGGATAAAAATGAGCGGCTCATAAAAACGCAGAGTGACCTGGAACAAAAAGCCAAAGAATTGGAGTTGGCGAGCCAGTACAAATCTGAATTTTTGGCTAATATGTCGCATGAGTTGCGTACTCCTCTCAACAGCATGTTAATCCTTTCGAAATTATTAAGAGACAATAAAAATAGCAACCTTACAGAAGAACAGCTAAAGTCGGTTTCAATTATTTATAATAGTGGGAAAGATTTACTCGATTTAATTAATGAAATTCTTGATCTATCGAAGATTGAGGCCGGTAAAATGACGTATGACTTTACGGAAGTGGTTTCTGATGAAATCGTTGGTGATATCGAAGTTAATTTTACGCCGGTTGCGGAGAACAAGAATTTAACACTTGATATCCAGATGGCTGATGATTTCCCAAAATTACTATTTACGGACAAGCAGCGTCTCATGCAAATCATAAAGAATCTGCTTTCAAATGCCTTTAAATTTACCAGTAAAGGAGGAATTACTGTAAAAATGGGACTACCTGCAAAACACGTGACGCTGGTGAATCCTGAATTAAATTCCGAAAATACCTGTTTCATTGCTGTGGAGGATACTGGTGTGGGAATTCCGCAGAGCAAGGTAGAAGCAATTTTTGAAGCCTTTCTGCAAGCCGACGGAAGCATTTCAAGAAAATTTGGTGGAACAGGATTGGGTCTTTCAATTTCAAAACAACTTACACACGTGCTGGGTGGCGAAATTCATGTGAGCAGTAAAGAGGGCGAAGGATCGGTTTTCACGGTTTATTTACCGCAGGACAGAAATTTGGTGGGAAAAGAACTGGTTGAAGTTTCAGGGAATGATGATAATGAAGAACCTGAAGAAATCATTGAAAAAGAACCTCAGAAACAAATAGTAAAAAAAGAAAAACCAACCGAGGCACCAATTCCAGTTTTTGTAACAGATGATCGCAATTCTGCACTAAACCGGATTGTGGTATTAATTATTCATAATGAGCATGAAAAAGCGAAAATGCTCATCGATTTATGCCATAACAAAAAGTTTAATGCACTCGCAGCATCCAATGTTTTAGACGGGATAAGACTGGCGGAGAAGTTTACCCCGCAGGCAATTATTATTTCTGCTGAATTAAATGATCCTGAAGAACTGTTGAAGTTAAAAGATAATAAATTCACGGCACGCATTCCGTTGCACGTTGTCTCCAGGATAGAAGACTCTTTATTTGAAGACATTCAGGAACTGGAAACACCTGAGTCGAAAAATTTAAAAAATGAATCTAAAAATATTGAAAATAAAATTGGTAAAGAATTCCGGCAGGTGCTTGTAGTTGAAGATGATCCTGTTGCACGAATGGCGATTCAGAATCTTTTTGAAAACAAGAATATTATCATTCATGAAGCAAAAACGGGCAACCAGGCTTACGAAATGATTTCAACGCGGCCGTTCGATTGTATTATTCTGGATTTGGGATTACCCGATTTTTCAGGAGGTGAACTCCTTGAAAAATTGAATGCCGATAAAATTCCAATTCCTTATGTCATAATAAATACAGCCAGGGAATTATCGCCCAAAGAACTTCGTAAGCTCCAGAAATATTCTGATTCCATTGTAATTAAAGGGGTAAAATCAGATGAACGTTTAATGGACGAAGTAACGCTGTTTTTGCACCAGGTTTCAAATACACTACCCAGAAAAGATCAGTTGTTGGCAAACGACGGTACAGAAAATGAAGGCTTTAAAGGAAAGAAAGTACTTGTGGTTGATGATGATATCAGGAATGTTTTTGCGATGGCTCAGATACTGGAAGAGCGTGAAATAGAAATTCTGGAAGCTGAAAATGGTGAAGTTGCTGTTGATGTGTTAAAGAATAACAAGGATGTCGATTTGGTTTTGATGGATGTTATGATGCCGGTAATGAATGGTTACGAAGCCATAAAAATTATCAGAAAAACACCGGGAATTGACCACATTCCGATAATTACGCTGACGGCCAAAGCGATGAAGGAAGATTACCAAAAAGCCATAGACGTTGGTGCAAATGACTTTATTTCAAAACCTGTTGATGTTGATAAATTGTTGTCGTTATTAAAAATTTGGTTATTTAAATAGAAAATGGAAAAGCCTAAAATATTAATTGTAGATGACCGGATTGAAAACCTTATAAGCCTGGAAGCAGTTTTATCTGGTTTTGATGTTACACTTGTGAGGGCTTTATCGGGGATGGAAGCTTTAAGGGAAACGTTAAAAGAGGATTTTGCCCTGGCCATTCTCGATGTGCAAATGCCTGAAATGGACGGTTATGAAACCCTTTCTTTAATGCGGAAAAGGGAAAAAACAAAGCACCTGCCTGTAATATTTGTTTCAGCAATTCATCAGAGTGATTTGCACATAATAAAAGGAATTGAAACCGGTGCAGTTGACTTTATTCCCAAGCCAATTATTCCTGAAATTTTGGTAGGGAAAGTTGCCGTCTTCCTCGATTTGTATAATCAGCAGCAAAAATTAAATGAGTTGCTGAAAAAGCTTGAGCAGAATAACAAAGAACTGGAAGTACAAAAAAACAAAGCAGAGGAGGCAACCCGTTTAAGATCAATGTTTCTGGCGAATATGTCGCACGAAATCAGGACCCCGCTGAACGGGATAATTGGCACTTCAAGAATTCTGGAAGAATCTGATTTAGGTGATGAACAGACTGAGCTTGCCAGGATTATAACTATATCGGGTGAAAATCTGTTAAATATTATCAATGACATTCTTGACTTTTCAAAAATTGAGGCAGGACAAATTCAACTCGAAAACATTCGTTTTAATTTGTCCGAGGTTATATGCACAATTGCAAAATTATTTAAGATCAAAGCTGATTCAAAGGGCATTTCGCTGCATGTGAATATTGATAAAAATATTCCGGCTTCGTTAATTGGCGATCCTTACCGGTTAAATCAAATTATTACAAATCTGGTAAATAATGCCATCAAATTTACCGAAAAGGGAAGTGTTAGTATAACTGTTCAGATACTGGAAAAGAAAAGTGAGGATATTCGATTAATGTTAAAAGTAACTGACACCGGGATTGGCATATCAGAAAAAGGGAAAAAAAAGTTGTTTAAAGAATTTTCACAGGTAGATAGTTCTACCACCAGAAAATACGGAGGTACCGGGCTGGGACTTTCGATCTGCCAAAATCTTGTAGTCATACTTGACGGCGAAATTGGCGTTGACAGCGAGGTAGATAAAGGATCGGAATTCTGGGTTAAACTAAAGTATAAATATGCAGCTGAGGATAAGATAAGTCAGCAAAAAGGCGACAACACAATTCCGGCTAACCTGAAAATCCTTTATGCTGAAGACAATATCATTAACCAGCGGGTAACCAAATTTTTGTTGAAGAAAATTAATACAGAGTGCGATATTGCAGGAAATGGGGGGAAGCTTTTGAAATGTTCAAATCAAAAAAATACGATTTGATTCTAATGGATATGTATATGCCTGAAGTGAGCGGTCTGGACTCAACGCGGCTAATTCGGGAATTCGAGAAAAAAGCTAAATCAGAAAAACAAATTTTTATAGTTGCTGTAACAGCAAATGCTTTTTCCGAGGACAAACAAAAGTGCCTGGATGCGGGTATGAATGATTTTATAAGTAAACCTTTTAAAGAGGCTGAATTATTGAAAGTAATCAGAAATGCCATCAGAAAATAAAAATAATAACAACAAAGTCTTACCAAAGGAAAATATTGAAACGGAAGATATTGAAATGAATTTGCTGTTGCAGGCAGTTTATTTAAAATATGGATACGATTTCAGAAATTACAGCAAGGCACACCTGAAGCGGCGCATTTATCAGCGGCTAAAACTAAGCGGACTGAACTCTGTTTCAGAATTGCAAAACAAGGTGCTCTGGGATAAAGATTATTATCGAAACTTTTTACAGGATCTTTCTATAAATGTAACAGAAATGTTTCGCGATCCTGAATTTTATCTGGCCTTAAGAAATAAAGTCATCCCCGATTTATCGACTTACGCACATATAAAAGTATGGCATGCAGGATGTGCCACCGGTGAGGAGGTGTATTCACTGGCAATCATTTTAAAAGAAGAAAACCTCTTGTCAAGAACAAGAATTTATGCTACCGATATCAACAAAAATGTTCTTGAAATTGCGAAGCAGGGGATATACGGCAGCAAGGACATGGAATTATATGCGGAAAATTACAGCAAATCGGGCGGACGCGGTAAATTTTCCGATTATTATACGTCAAAATATGGTTCGGTTATTTTTGACAAATCATTGTCTAAAAATGTTGTTTTTGCCGATCATAACCTGGTAACCGATGGTGTTTTTGCGGAAGTTAACCTTGTTTTCTGCCGCAATGTGCTGATTTATTTTGACAAAGAATTACAGAACAAGGTATTATCATTATTCTCAAATAGCCTTATTAAGCGGGGATTTTTATGTTTGGGAACAAAAGAAAGTGTCCAGTTTTCTGATCTGGCAAAAAGTTTTGAGGTAATTGACAAGAAAATGAAAATATATAAAAAAGCACGTATCTCAGAATGATTAAATCAGTTGTCATCGGCGCATCATACGGTGGAATGGAAGCCATTAAAATAATACTGAACGGACTTCCATCCAGCTTTAAAATACCGATAAGCATTGTTCTGCATATCGGAAATAACGACATTAGTTCTTACCTGTCGATGTTAAACCACAAAACCGGATTTCGTGTGAAAGAGGCTGAAGAGAAGGAGATGATCAACCCCGGCTTTGTTTATTTTGCCCCACCCAATTATCACCTTCAAATGGAGGATAATTATACTTTTAGCCTTTCTACCGATCAAAAAGTAAATTTCTCACGGCCATCAATCGATGTTTTATTTGAAACTGCAGCCTGGGTTTATAATAACGGACTGGTTGGAGTTCTGCTTACAGGTTCAAACAGCGATGGGGCAGAAGGTCTTAAAACCATTAAAAATTACGGGGGAATTACCATTGTTGAAAATCCTGAAACGGCATTTGCCAAAACAATGCCCGCCTCAGCCATAAAAAAAGAAAAGCCTTCGTTTATCCTTGATCTGGAAGATATTGCAGGAAAGATTGTGGAGTTAACAAAATAATTACATTACAAATTACTCCAAAAATCTGATTTATCATTTTAGAAATTTCATATTTTCAGCCTCAATTGAAATTACACCTGAACCTTTAGTCGCAGCAACAACCTTCAAAAAACTGTCCTCATTTGGAATAAAAAGAACTTTGCTTACCGGCTTTTGTACATTGATCTTGTACCGACTCAGAGGAGTTATAATTTCAATATTTCCTGTAATATTAGCAATAACATATGAATCATTTTTCGTGTTAAGGTCAATTCCAGTTATCCAGTTATATCCCCAAAATGTTTTTTTCTTGGAAGTTATATTTTGTAAATCAGATAAATTCCAGAATATTACTTTTGAGTCATCTCCACATGAAATGAGTTTTTTACTGTCTTCATCAAAAGTAACTTCGCGAACCCAATTTTTGTGTCCTTTTAAAGAAGTAATTAATTTCCAGGTCTCTGTTGAATATAAATTGATGGTTTTATCGCCACTTGCCATGGCAAGTAGATTCTCGTCAGGACTAAATTTTACACAAGTAATGTCTTTCTTATGATCATTGAGTTCGTGTTTTTGTTTATTGTTTTCTAGATCATATATTAAAACCGTTCCACTTGAACTGCCAACGGCTAAAGATTTGTTATTAGTTGAAATGCTAAGTGCAGTAACAATGCCATCTTTTAAAGAATAATTCTTGACTGTTGATTTTTCATTTAAATCCCAAATCACAACTGTACTATCCCGACCACCGCTTGCAAGCAAAGTATTATCACTTGAAACATCAATGGTTAATATTCTTTTCGAATGACCATACTTTAATTTATCCAGCAATTGATTGGTTTTGGTAGAAAAGATTTTTATTGCAGTATTATCTGCCACTGCTAATTTTTCTCCGTGGTCAAAAAAACAGATGTCGAAGATAATCTTATCATCTGTTGGAAAAACTTTATATTTTCCTTTTTCCTGTGAAAAAGAAACCATTAGAACGAAAATAAATTGAGCGATTAGAAATATTCTTTTCTTCATAGTATTAATAGGAGTATCGTTTGTTTTTTTTGAATCTGAAAAATAGTCCTGCAATAAACTGTGTCGACGAAAATTTATCATCAACAAATAATGCTGAAGTAATCCGGTTTTGCCGGAATGAATATTCAACTTGCATTCCTAAGTTTCTGTATAGTACAAGTTCCAATCCTGCACCAGCCTTAAACCCAAAATAATTATCAATACTTTTTGTTAACTTTTCATCAGCGTTAATTTCTGAGCTAATTTTAAAAATTGGATTCTGTAGCTGTAATTTTGATTGTCCAAGAACAGGTGCAACTTCACCGTAAATCTTAAGATGATTAAATATTCCCATTTCATGAAATTTTGTATGGACTTGAAAAACAGGAGCTAACGATTGAAGGTTGACTTCGGCTCCGTCGTAAAGTTTGCTATTATTTAGCGACCATTCAGTTCCAATCATTTTAGATGCTTCTACGCCTAGGCTAAACAAGGGATGTATTTTATAAGTTGCCTTTGTTGAATACCCGTTTAACCCTGTCATATTTGGAAACAGATAAGGGTAAATGAATCCGTTGCTCGAAGATTGCTTATTTGGCATAAAATCACCGGTCAGAAAATTTTTTATTTGTATTTTATGTTCAATGACCTGAGCATCACAGTGTTTGGCAACGAAAAATTCCAAAATATAAATAATTATAATCAATAATAATTTATTTTTCATAACCCCAAATTTTGAAATGTTTTGGTTTGCCGTAAGTCTGTGTTGCTTCAACAACAAATAATTTATTTCCGTAGGAAAACAAGTATGGATTATTAAAATTCACCGAAGAAGGAATACTTGACATTTGAGTCCAAATATTAAAAGTCGGATTATATTCAAAAAAGGCATTTTTATTTAAGCAGTAACCAAAATCAGAAATAATTGCTCCTACCAGGTATAAATTATCTTGCCTCGGATTTGGGAATTCGTTTCTTTGTTTCCATTCATTTTGAATTGGATCATAACACCAGATATCAGTAAATTTAGGATAAGATCCTCCCGATATTAAATTAAACCCTCCACCAACGTATCCCTTTCCGCTTAAGGTAAAAGCGAAAGCGTTTTGTCGGAATTCTCCGGGAAAATCTTCGATTTTTTCCCATTCATTTGATAATATGTTGTATTTCCAGAATTCCTTACTGTAATTGGAATATGTGCTTGCACCCAGGCCAATGTATATATCGTCGTCAATTATAAATCCAGAACATCCTCCTCTTCCGGAACTTTCCCATCCCATTAGTTTAGTAAACTCATATGTTTTGAGGTCAAACTTATATAATACATTTCTAACAAATATGTATGCACTTTCATTATACACGCAACTGAAACTACTAAGCCTGATATCGTTATTTCGTAATAAAAAATCAATTTGTTTTGTTGAATGATTATAGGTGTAAATTTCCCCGCTTTCAAATATTAAAAATGTAATACTGTTGTATGCAAAACTTGTATTAATATTATTATAGTTATATCTTCTGAATCAATAATTTTATACCAATTTCCCAGATTTAAAGGTATGCTGTCGGTTTTAAAAGAAACTTCCCTGCCATAAATAGTAGTATTGTCAGTTTTGGCAAAAGCTCTTACATAGAATGTTTTACCGGTTAACAATTGTATATCGGTTTGTAGTGAGAATATATTTTCTGATGACGGATTAACCAGTTTTAAATCAAAGTTATCCTTTGAATGAACTCCCCATATAAATCCTGATTCAAGAATCGCGATATTTTTAGGATTATAAATTTTTGCATTAAACGTAGCTTGGGTTTGACTTGCATTCGTAACATCTCCAGTAAAAACCGTCGGCATGTCGAATTCTGTTTCCTTCTCACAGGAAATAAAAAGAAATAGCAGCATTAAAATTATTGATGAGGTATTTAATTTCATATGATATTTTTAAATTTATTGAGAAATTAAAGCTCCAAAATACCTTCAAGGGAACCACTTTTTTAGTGGGAAAAGTTGACTTTCTGCCCGGTGATAAAACTTTTATTGTTTACTAATCCTGAAATATAATATTCACCTTCTGCAATATTTGACGGTGTAGTAAATGAAATTTTATTATCAGATATCCTGATTTTTTTTGATTCCACACTGGTACTCCCAATAGTTACACTTCCAATTTTATAGACTTTACTGTTGAATGTTATTTTTATTTCCGATTCGGCAATTTTAAAGTTATCTGAATTTAAATCTATAATTCTGGGATAATCTAAAGTGAATTCTCCGATAACATAACTATCGTTAAACATTTTTAGCGCGACAGTGCATTTCCCAGGGCTATTGTAATTTATTGGCAAAGAGGCTTTAATCTCATTTTTTGAACAAGAGAGAATAAGCCCGTAGAACTCGTTGAAAGTGATCTGGTAATTATAAGGAACACTGGTAAAATTATTTCCTTTAATAGTTATTATATCCCCGTCGATACCAATTTTTGGAGAATAATCATCAATAATTGCCGGGCTACAACCTTTGCTTACAAAAGTTTTTACGTTTCCCGTAACCTTGTATTTATTTGTAACAGCAAAGCTGCAGAATGAAATCTCTTCACCAACGGGCAGAGCATAATTCACATTTGCTAAAAAATTGTTTTTCCCTGTCTCATCAATAAAAATCGTATCTGCATTTGCAGGGAAAAGGTTGGATTTACTCCAAATAAATCCTTTTTTCAGGATTTCATCGTTAGTACTGTTGTTTAACTCTGTTTTGAATGTGGCTCCTTTTTCCCCAACATTGATAGGGTCAAGCGTATATAATCTTGGGTAATCCCGATCTTCCAATTCTTTGTTACAAGCGTTGAAAATGAAAATAATACAGATTGAAAATATTGTCATGTATGTTCCTTGAATTCGTCTCATGAGTTTAATTTAAAAACATCCCAAAACTGATGCTGAAAGTTTGTAAAATGGTTTTTTGATCTTCGGTGCGATTAAAAGACTGGCCCAATCTTAAATTGGTAAAAGCATTGTGTTTATCTAGAATTTGATAGTTGCATCCTAATTGAACGAACCCTCCGATAAAGTTTGATGCAACCTGAATATCTGTAATCTCTGAGGTAACAACCGTATTTTTGTACTCAATTTCTCTAATGACTCTTAGATCTTTTGAAATAAAGAAGTTTGAAAGTAATCCGAGTGCAAATGTTGGTCTTATTTTACCTTTTGGGAAAGTGTATTTCAATGCGCCCGAAGGCTGTAAAGAGACAAGATTGATATGTGCGTCATTATACTCTATGGCAAAATCCAGTTCATTTTTATAATAGCCGTAATAATCTGACTTCCCAATGTCAATTCCAATGTCTAACGATAGTTTTTCACTGATTTTTGGTAGCGAAGTACTGATTACAAATCCTAAAGAAGGGTAGTAGGTTTGGACAAAGTCGAATTTTGAAAATAATCCGCTGTCAAATTGAAGAGAAGATGCTTCTCCGCCAATTTGAGGTGCAATATAGAATTTTAGTAATGGAAGTTGTTTTTCATAAATGATACACTTTTCATCATCACAAACATAATTGTGATATTTTTTTGTAAGATTAATCAGTGACTTATGTTCCAGTTTTGCCTTATCGATTTGTGACTGTATTTCCTTGCAATCAGCGAATATTGCTTTTAAAACGCCAATATATTCAAACGTTTCGTGCCTGAAAGTTCCTTTCCCTTCAATATATTCATCTTTAATTTCATCCTTGAGTTTGATCAAAACTCCATTTTCTCCTTCAATAAAATAAGCGTTGTCATAGTAAAACAAATCTTTAATGCCATTTACAAGGAATTCAACAAAGACCTGTTTTTCGCCCTCAGTTGTATTTATTTTTTTTGACACAAAATATTTGCTGTCAACAAACCGGTACGCCTGAATCTCTGAGGGTTCAAATTGAATTGGTTCAGATTCCTGATTTTCCTTAAATATACAAAAGCTGGAATTCCGGTTTTCTCCACGATAATCAACCAACCCATAAACTGTATCGTTGTTCCATGTAATGTAAAATCCCGGGCGAAAATCTGTTTGAGAAAATCCGCTGGTAATTAATACAAACATAAATAGCACAGATATTGTAATTTTCTTCTGTGACAAGGAATTTTTAATCATGATTTAAAGATAATTTCTGTCCGTTTTTTTGGTTTAGATGGGAGCCAAAAGTAAACATTTAATTGATTTCTGTTCCGATAGCTTTTATGTTGTACAGCCTGCCTTGAGAGGTTGAAAAAATCTTTTTGTAATATTATTTCATGCTTAATTCAGATAATATTCAGCTACTTGTTTTAATCTGAATAAGTTATGTTTATGATGAATGTTAAATGGTACTTTTCTGATATGTTTTTAAGAACATTTGTACTCTTGCTATATCGTTTGTAGTTTTAACAACAAAACCAAATGTTTCTTTATAACCTTTAAAACTCAAATCTTGTGAAACTTAAAACCTATTTCCTCAGCTTAGTTTTTATTATCCTTGTTAATGTACTGTCAGCTCAAACTTTAGAGATGGGAGGTAATTTTTCAACCAGTAACGAAGCCTTTTACAAAAATGCTTTTGGTGCAGACATCGGTTATATTCATAACTTTAAAAAGCAGTACATCTTTTTTCAGTTTGCAAGCATATCTAAAGATAACTCTTATTCCCAGGTGGTTAATGATGCTATTACGTGGACTCAGGAAACGCCGGATAATTACTACATAAATAAATTAATGGAACGTTATCAATTAATACGATAAAATTAGGAGTTGCACAAAAACTGTTGAATAATAATATGTGGTGTATCTCAATTGGTTTAATCGGCAGCCTGAACTATGTTAAAATCGATGAAAATACGGTTTCTATTTACTATTTGGAAACACAAATTCTTCCTGTAACTCAAAGCGATAAAACTGAAAAATATAAAAACAGGTTTGGTTATGGTGCTTTTCTGGATATGGAACTAAAACAAGTTTTATTCAAACGCCTTTCCGTCTATTCAAGAGTTGAAGTCGACGATGTTTCATTAGTAAATAGTTATCCTCGCGGGTTTTACTTTTTAAAAACAGACTATACCAGCCTTGAATTTATGCTCGGAGTAAGGTTTAATCTTATAAAGGAATAAACGATTACAACCCGTCTAAAACTTTAAACCTAAAACGTTGAACTTTAAACTCTCTTACCCTTTTGGCACTTTTTCGTCAGGATAACGCAGGGCATATTCTTTCCAGAACGATTTTACTTCGGTTTTCATTTCTTTAGCCAGCGATAGTATTCCGAACAGGTTAGGAATAGTCATCAGCGCAATGGTAATTCCGGAAAGTGTCCAGATAATTGTTGTATCGGTAAATGAAGCAAGGAAAAAACCGATAACATAAATAATATGGTAATAAATTACTTTCCCTGAACCAAATAGATATGTAATTGCACGGTCGCCATAATACGACCAGCTAATGGCGGTTGAAAACGCAAACATCAGTAAACCAATGGAAACAATATATTTACCGAAATCGCCAAACCAGCTTTTGGTAAAAGCCACTGTTGTTAACGGGGCGCTGTGTAATAACGATTTCCCTGTTAATGTTAATCCACTCTGGCTGACAAGCTTACCATCGTTAAAGTCAATTTTGCCGGAATAAGGTTGGTTATTCATAAAGACTTTAACATCTTCGGCAACTGAACGCGAATGGAGAATCGTCGGTTGGTTTTGAATAATTCCATCGGTAACATTTAAACTTCCTGTAAACAGCGGAAGATCGGCTTTCCCAATCAGATAGCTGTGCAACTCATCAACATTTTTTTGATTTTGTTCCGAATAGTTTCCGTTCAGGACTACCAGGTCTGCTTCCTGAAACTGGTTCTCATATTTGTGGTTCCAAACACCAGAAGAAAGCAACACCAATCCGGTTAACGAACAAATAATAATAGTGTCGATAAACGGTTCGAGTAATGCAACCAGGCCTTCCGAAACCGGTTCGTGGGCACGTGCAGCAGCATGTGCAATCGGGGCAGAACCCTGACCTGCTTCATTGGAGAACAAACCACGGTTAACGCCGCGGTTAAATGCAAAAGCAATACTTCCGCCCAAAAAACCTCCGGTAGCAGCAGTTCCGGTAAATACATCGCCAAATATCGCTTCCAGCGACGGAATTATATTTTCATAATTATAAAGAATAACCGCAATAGCACCAATAAAATAGACTAGTGCCATAATTGGTACCAATCGTGAAGTAACCCGCGCTATTCTTTTTATACCGCCAATAATCACAAATCCAAGTAGCAGAGCCAGGATTCCCCCTGTGAGCATATGATTCAGACCAAAAGTTTCGAATAGCGAATTTGAAATACTGTTGATTTGTGGCAAACTTCCTGTACCAAAAGAAGATAGTACAGTGGCGATGGCAAAAATCACAGCCAGCCACCTTAATTTCAGCCGGTTTTTCATGTAGTACATCGGGCCACCGGCAATAGATCCGTCTTCTGCTTTTTCGCGGTATTTATGAGAAAGCGTTACTTCCACAAATTTAGTTGTCATTCCCACTGCTGCAGTTACCAGCATCCAGAACAATGCAGCTGGTCCGCCAAGATGAATGGCCAAAGCCACTCCAGCAATATTTCCCGTTCCAACGGTTCCCGAGAGCGCTGTTGTTAATGCCTGAAAATGTGATGTATCACCCTGGTCTCCCTCTTTGTCAAACTTGCCACGAACAATCCGCAAAGAATGTTTCAGATAACGAAACTGTGGAAATTTCAGATAAATAGTAAAAAATATCCCGGTTCCAAGCAACAAAAAAACGAACCATTGTGATCCGCCGATATAACTATCGATTAAAGAGAGAATGTCATTTAATTTGTTCATTTCAGGCCGCTTTTTTTTAATGAAGGCTAAAAATAACAATCTCTTTCTATTAAAAAAAAGTATAGTGCAGGCGGGGCTTTAAATGTATTCTTTTTTATATAAATATGAAAAGTGAAATTTTTACCAAATTTTAATATTCATTACTGATAATGTGTCGTTTATATCGAATTAAAAACTTATTTTTGTTTAAGCAGAAAAATTAAAACAGAAATAAAAACTACGTTAATCAAAAAAATAAGCCATGTTACCACGATTTCTTTTAGCCGACAATTCGCTTGAAACCCCGGATACCATTTTTGTTGTTCATACCGAAAATCCTCGTTTTATTGTTGAAGCCGATATCGATGATTTCTGGAGTAATCAGGTTATTCACTGGATTGATGGTGAACCTGGTGATGAAGAACTGAATGCCCAATTGATGGAAGAAGCGGAAGATTTTCTTGAAAGAGAGTTTGACAATGAGGAGATGCTTGATGAAATAGAAGATGACGAAGAATAGATGGAAGCCGAAAGTCAACAAAAAAAGCTTTATCGATCGCCTCAACGTGTTTTAGGCGGTGTTCTGGCAGGTTTTGCCGAGTATCTTAATATTGATGTTTCCCTGATGAGAATCGCGTATGTTTTAGTTTCAATTCTTTCTGCTGCATTTCCCGGAATTCTGGTTTATATCGTTTGCTGGGCTGTTATCCCGGAAAAACCTGCGATCTGATTTTGTTTCAAAATTTTCATTGAAATATCGGACCTCGTTCATTTAAAAAAGAACGGTTTCTTATTCTTCACTATCAACCAAATGTTTAAAAACATTTGTCTTTTCCCTATCATTTTATAATTTTAAAAGGCAAAAACCATAAATCATTCAATTTTTAAAAGAACCTAATATGAAACAAACCTGAACAGACGTATTTTTTTAATCTCCGAACAGCAACAAGGTTCCATAACTTCGGAACCCTTACCCAAAAAAGGCAAAATGAACTCTGTAAAATTGCGCTCACCCCGGTAACCTCTGTTACCCTGAATACAAAAAGTACTTTGTACGAATCACTTATTACTAAATACTTAAAAATGAAACCAAAAATTTTCAACATAAGGTTAATTACTCTTCTTTTTTTATTAACTGTTGCAGGTTGTAAAAAAGATGAACCATTGGAAACTGACCCTGCAACAATAATTCTTGGTAAATGGGTAATTATTGAAATGGGAAATACTCCAAATATGGAACCTGTTGAAAATGCTATCAACTATAAAGAATACTTACCGGATAGTGTTCTAAGGGAGTATGACTACGAAACCGAAAAATTTTATTATAAAAAGTATTGGATTGATACTTTACTTCATGAAAGTATTTCTTATTCCGAAGGTAATCTAATCTTTGAATATAAATATCAGTTTACTGAAAAGAATAATAAGTTACATCTTGAATATGCAAATATGTTAGCTCTTTTTAATGATTTCGTATTCGAACGAATCAAATAACAAAAACTCAACACTTTTATATGTCTTAAATAATTAAATCTCAATACACTTCTCATAATCTTATAATACCAAATAAAATGAAAAAACTAATATTAATCCTTATTCTATTTCACAGTGCAATTGTTTATAGTCAGAAGAATGTTGAAATTATGAAAAACAATAAAGGCATTGTCAAATCTGTTCGAATTCCATATGAAAATGAAAAATCCAAGTTATCTGTTAATGCTTTTTTAATGGAATATTTACAAATTTCTTCTTCCGACACATTTATAAAGGTGCCACAAAAACAAAGAAGTAAAAAATACCTACATGAACATTATGACCAGTATTATAAAGGAGTAAAATTAGAAGGAGGAGGGTACAATTTTCATTTTAAGAATGGCAGGTTATTTTTAGCTGATGGTAATTTTGTTAAAATAGAGTCACTTGATTTTAATCCTAAAATTTCTGTTGAAGAGGCAAAAAATATATTTGTAAATTACAAAAATATTCCAGGTGACAAAATTACTGATTTTAAAAGTGACTTAATAATTAAAGAACTATCCATTAAAGATAACGATAGTACATCCGCCCCCTATCTTTTGTACAAAGTATATTTAACTGCAAATCACCACAATAATAATGAAATAGGGTATGTAAATGCAAATGATGGTACAGTGGTTTTTACAGAACCAAATGCTATTGGGTCGGTTGCTATCGGAACGTTTGAGACTCGCTATAACGGAACAAAACAAGCCCAAACTCAATACTATGGTAATGGATATAATTTATGCGATTCTACGCGAGATGCAATAATTCATACGTGGAATTTGGACGGGAGTACGGACTTTAATGACAAAGAAGAACTTACGGATATCAATAATTATTGGGCAGCGTCTGAATATCATTCAAATAAAGATGACATGGGACTTGATATTCATTGGGCACTTCAAAAAATATACGATCATTTTTATAATGAATACGATATTAAAAGCTTTAATAACGGAACATATTCTGGAGTTCCAATTAATGCCTACATACATCATGGTACAAGTTATAATGACAAAGACAATTCTGCATGGAGCCCAACACAACATCTTCTGTATTTTGGTGATGGAGCAATTATGTTTGATGCAATGGCAAGTCTTGATATTGTTGCACATGAATATGGACATGGAATAGCTGACTATCAGATAGGATGGGGTTCAACTGGGAACGAACTTGTTCTCCAAGAGGGTATCGCTGATATTTGGGCTGTTATTTTAGAACATAGAATAAATCCTAATTCCATCTGGAAATATGGAGAACAAGTAGATTTAAGTTACGACTGCATTAGAAATATTCAGGATCCGGATGACCCAAATGCAAGATTTGAGTTGGCTGATACATATGTTGGCCCGACTTATAATTCCGGTGACGAGCACGTAAAATCCGGTGTTTTTTCCCATTGGTTTTATCTCCTTGTAAATGGTGGAACAGGAACGACTGAACTAGGGTATGACTATACTGTTTATGGAATTGGAATCGATGCAGCAGAAGATTTGTTGGTTCAGGCTGTTTTTGAGAATTATCTGGACAATAAAAACAACCTTAATGATGTTAGAACGGGAACAGTCAATGCTGCTGAAGATGACGCAATTTTTGGTACAAATTCGTTCCACGCTTTGCAGGTAGAAAATGCTTGGTGGGCCGTTGGAATTACCCCCATGCCAATTCAACCAACAATTTCAGGCAATAGCGTTGTTTGTCGCGGCGGAACTGTCTTTACTGCAAATAATGCCCCGTCTGGTTCTTCTATTAGCTGGAGTACAAGTTCTAATTTAGAAGTATATGAGAATGGAACAACTACTACACCTACAATAAGAGCCACCAGTTCTTCAATAAGTGGAGAGGGATGGGTCCAGGCTAATTATACTTCTAATGGGTATACTGCAAGTGGCCCCAGAAAAACAGTTTGGGTAGGTATCCCGGGGCCTATTGATGTTTATGATGACCCCACTTATTTTTTATGTAACCACATGAATATTGTCTTTGTAGATTATGGTAATTATACCTATTACGATATGGGAGTAAATCAGGTTGTTTGGAGTTATCAGGGAGCTACACTTTCAAATATTAATGACGGATTTACTAAAGCTTATATAACGGCCGGAAGTAGTTCTGGAACAGGATATATTTATGTAGATGTTTCCAATACATGCCCTGGGTCGAGTGGTGACAGGGCTTATTATGAAATCGAATGTTTTCATATGGTGCTTACTATTGCACCAAATCCGGCAAACGGTGAAACAACTGTTTCTATTGTAGAGGAAGGGGAGGATTCTGGACTCAAATCGGCCTCATTGGAAAGACCTTTCGATACAAATACAGAATGGGATTTGGAAGTTTACGATAGTAACCAAAACCTAAAAGCGAAAAAAATAAAATTAAAGGGCAACAGCACCAAACTTCAAACTTCCGGATGGAAAGAAGGTGTTTATATAGTACGAGCAAAATATAATGATGAAATATTAACCGATAAATTAGTGGTAAAGAAATAAACTTGGTTATTAAAATCCTGAAAATTTCTCAGGAATAAAAACTTGTTTGTTTAAAATGAAACACTTCTCTTGTTGGTATAGTTATTATATATGCTGTTTTTTGCAAAAGAAAAAAATTATACGCCCAAATAAGCACGGCACGATTACAAATTTGCGCCAAAGAGAGGAATCCTTCTTAAACATTTTTAAAAATATCAATTTAAAACCTTTTAATTAAAAAAAATGAAAAAATTAATTATACAACTTTTAATAGTCTTGCCAATAATTTCATTAGCACAGGGAGAGGTTACATGGGATTTTCCTTTTAAGCTTGAAGATGGAGGACTTAAAAGATTTAAAAGTTATCAAGAAAGGGTAGATGCATGTCAGATTCCAAATGACATAATAATGTATATTCCAACGTCCAAATTGGCAAAGATATGTGTTGACTATCCTTTATTTGAAATAATGACAGCACATAATAATTTGCAAGTTGGCTATAACCAGGTTTCTACAGAATTTAATGGATTTAATGAACTATTGAATAGGAATGATTCTGGGGACGCTCTTATTCGATTATATAAATCACTCAAAATAAGTGTGCTCGATAACATGAAAAATGCAATTGACAGAGGACGTTATCGCGCAAGAATTTTTCATTTGGAATTTCTTCTTTCTGATGAAAGAGTAATTGAAAAACTAAATAATAATCAAATTCATGAGTTATTATCTGAAACATTAGTTAAACTGAAAGAGAAAAAAAAGCGAAACATACCGGTCTTTCGAGTACAAACAACACCTCTGTTAATGGCTAGGATTATGGAATATAGTGATTTTGCTAACTTTAAAATTAAAAAGGAACAGTTTCCTAAGTATGGTTATTTTACAAAGGCTGTATTCTTGTCCGATACAGTTATGATAGAAGATATTTATAACATGACAATTGAGTATTTAAACGAAAAAAAATGAAATATTTATTTCGCGTAATTATAATTATGTTTATAGTTGTTATTTCGTGTGACAAAAAAGAGACATTTACTGATGTAGAAGAAAAACAACCGGACAAATGCTGTTTGTGTTTGGAAAAGCAAGGCATTTCTGACAAATACATTTATCCTTATACTTCAGAAGAATTAAAGCAATTTGACGATTACAGGATTAAGTTAGAAGTTTGCCAGATTCCTGAAGACACGTTAAAAAACATGTGCACTATTGGTCTTGTGGATACCTATTATGATTTTCCATTGTTGTTTACTGAAATATTTTCAGAACAAACTACGAAAATAGGTTTAATTCATCTTGAAAATAATTTTAATGGCTTCAAAGCATTGATTTCGCGGGAAGATGGGCCTGAAAAATTAATCACGAGTTATAAACAAGTTGATCCTTCGATAACAGATACTATTGTTGATGCTATTGAAAATGGAATTACGCAGTTTCATATAAATTTTATGGAAGTTACAATGGCTTATGATTCAATTTGTGAAAAATTTTCTTCGGAACAAAGAAGAACACTCATTGAATACGGTTTAAAAATACTAGATGAAAAAAGAGAATATGAACATGACGATTTTTCGATAAAATGTACACTCCATCTTCTTGGGAACGTTTTGTTTGAAGAAAAATACCCACCTTTTATTGATTATATTGAAAATAATGATTCAAAAGATGCAATAAAAGCATTCTTGAATGGATTTCTCTTTGTTGAAGCAAGTGTTATTGAAAAATTTGCCAGATCATTTCTAATGTAACCAACGCAAATTCCATTTAAAATTTCCTCAAAACAAATGTCAATCAAATAAACTAAAAACTAACTTAAAATAAGTAAAAATGAAAAAATATATGTATTTTACCTTCTTGCTATTTTTTTACTCTATATTTTCTTATAGTCAAGAAATTTATGAATTCCAATCTACAGCAATACAAACGCCAACTGGAGAATCTATATCAGCTCAACAGTTTAAATACTGGGATTATGATGATTTTGACGAAGATGAAGTGGAATACTGGAATTGGTATTGGACACATGAAAGCAATAACGTAATTTTAGCAAATTCGACTAAATATTATAATTGTCATGGTTATGCTTGGCATAATGTTGAAGGAAACATGGCTCAATCAGATTTACGTTCAATATGGGACCTTGATCCTTATAATTTAGCAGAGATGCATATTGTTGAAAAATATTATTCATCTACATATGCAAATAAACCAGCTTATAAACAAGTCGGGACAAATTATAAAACAAATTTAAAAGTTTCTTATTATCCTCGAGATCATTCAGCATTAACAACTTCGGATCCTAATTATTTTATTTCCAAATTAGCATACGGACCACTAGTAAAACATACTCCTTGGGATATTCCATTTGCTCCAAACTCCCAAATCAAATATTATGATTTAAATGATGTTTCTATTAAGGAAACAAATAACAATTATACCCTCTTATGCAGTGACGACAATCGTCTTTTAGCATGTACTAATTTCGTAAATACAGATTTTGGTTATTGTTGGGATACGGGTTCCTATATTGATGAAATTAGTGGAGACGGAACAAGATATTTACATGTAAAAGGTACCACAGGAGATGGTGGAAAAGGCACAGTTTCGTTGACAGTAACTTCTCCTTCTGGATTAACAGCAACCAGTAATATTCTCACTTTTCAATGGGCAGGTAAGCCTGGTCCAATAAGTTTGTATGATGACCCCACGTATTTTATGTGTAATCAAATGAATATTGTAAACGTGGATTACGGAGATTATACCTATTATGAAATGGGTGTTAATGAAGTCGATTGGAGTTACCAGGGTACAACTCTTTCAAATATTAACGATGGATTTACTAAGGCTTATATAACGGCCGGGAGTAGTCCAGGGAACGGGTATATTTATGTTGATATTTCAAATACTTGTCCTGGTGGAACAAATGGTAACAGGGCTTATTATGAAATCGAGTGTTTTCATATGATGCTTACTATTACACCAAATCCGGCAAACGGTGAAACAATTGTTTCTATTGTAGAGGAAGGGGAGGATTCTGAACTCAAATCGGCCTCATTGGAAAGGCCTTTCGATACAAATACAGAATGGGATCTGGAAGTTTACGATAGTAACCAAAACCTAAAAGCGAAACAAATAAAGTTAAAGGGCAACAGTACCAAACTTCAAACTTCCGGATGGAAAGAAGGTGTTTATATAGTACGAGCAAAATATAATGATGAAATATTAACCGATAAGTTAGTAGTGAAGAAGTAGATTTAAAACTGACTTTCAAGTAAAATTCTTTACTAAAATTAGGGAACCGTTCTCTTCAAAAAGGAACGGTTCCTTACTGCTCAACCCCTTTCATCGAAAGCTGAATTCGTTTTCTTGGAATATCCACTTCTTTAACCCTTACTTTTACATGCTGGTGAAGTTTTACAATTTCATTCGGATCAGAAACAAAGCGGTCCGCCAGTTCTGAAATATGAACCAGTCCTGATTCTTTTATTCCTACATCTACAAAAGCGCCAAATTTGGTAATGTTATTTACAATGCCCGGAAGAATCATTCCTTCCTGTAAATCATTAATCGAAAAAATGCCATCGGCAAATTCAAATACTTTGATTGGTTTACGAGGATCACGACCGGGTTTTAAAAGTTCATTTTTTATGTCGTTAAGTGTTGGCCAGCCTACTTCGTTGGTAAGATATTTTTGAAAATCAACTTTGGAAACCATCAATTCATTTCTAACCAGCTCTTTTAGTTCACATTTCAAATCTTTGGCCATTTGTTTCACAATTTTATAAGACTCCGGGTGAACAGCCGAATTATCCAGCGGGTTTTCAGCATCAGGAATCCGTAAAAACCCGGCTGCCTGTTCAAATGCTTTTGCACCCATCCTTGGCACTTTTTTTAATTCATCACGGGATGGAAATGCTCCATTTTCTTTCCTGTATTCCACGATATTTTCAGCCAGTTGAGGTCCAAGTCCCGAAATGTAAGTAAGCAAATGCTGGCTGGCAGTGTTCAGGTTTACACCAACCGAGTTTACACTGATTTCTACTACAGAATCAAGGCTGTTTTTCAGTTTCTTTTGATCCACATCGTGTTGGTACTGCCCTACGCCAATACTTTTCGGATCAATTTTTACCAGCTCGGCCAGCGGATCCATCAACCGTCGTCCGATGGAAACTGCACCGCGAACGGTAACATCGTATTGAGGAAATTCTTTTCGTGCAATAGAAGACGCCGAATAAACCGAGGCACCATCCTCACTCACAACATAAATACGCAGCTCACGATTGTAACGCAGATTTTTAACAAAATGCTCGGTTTCGCGACTGGCAGTTCCATTCCCGATGGCAACAGCTTCAATTTTATATACCTCAACCATTGAAGTAAGCTTCTTTGCCGCCATTTTCTTTTCTTCCTGTGGCTTGTGCGGATATATGGTTTCATTGTGCAGCAGGTTTCCCTGTTCGTCAATACAAACCACTTTGCATCCAGTGCGGTATCCCGGGTCGATGGCAAGAATTCGTTTTTGCCTGAGTGGCGGAGCCAGCAAAAGCTGTTTCAGGTTTTCAGCAAAAACTTTTATGGCTTCTTCATCTGCTTTTTCTTTCGATAGATTGGCAAATTCAGTTTCTATGGAAGGCTGAACCAACCGTTTGTAACTGTCTTTTACTGCCATCGCAACCTGTTCCGAACATTCATTGTTTCCACGCACAAAAAAGCGCTCCAGGTTTTCAATTGCTTTGTCATTATCAGGTGAAATGCTGACTTTCAAAAAGCCTTCGTTTTCTCCGCGACGCATAGCAAGTAACCGATGGGAAGGACACTTTTTCAGTGGATCATTCCAATCGAAATAATCCCTGTATTTTGCAGCTTCCTCTTCTTTTCCTTTAACTAATTTGGAAGAAATAATCGCTCCTGAATCGAAAGCACGGCGAACGATATTCCTGGCTTTTTCATTTTCGCTGATCCATTCTGCAATAATATCCCGGGCTCCTGATAAGGCATCTACAACAGTCTCAACTTCTTCATTCAGAAATGAGCTGGCTCTGAATTCAATATCACGCTCCACTTGTTTCATTATTATTTTTGCCAGCGGTTCAAGTCCTTTCTCCCGGGCAACGGTAGCTCGTGTTCGCCGTTTGGGTTTATAAGGCAAATAAATGTCTTCCAATTCAACCGGATCAAAACAATTCTCAATTCGCTCTTTTAGTTCAGGTGTTAGTTTTTCCTGTTCTTCAATCGTCTTTAAAACAGTTTCCTTACGCTTTTCAAGTTCAGTGAATTTTTGATTCAACTCCTTAATTTGTAAAACCTGCACTTCATCAAGGCTTCCGGTACGTTCTTTCCGATAGCGCGAAATAAAGGGAACAGTTGCTCCTTCCTCAAACAGCGAGACAGTATTAATTACCTGTATTGATTTTATGCCAAGGTTTTGCGAAATTATTTCGGTGATTTTTGAATTCATTTATGAAGTGTTTTCGGATTACAAAGATAAAAAGGAACTGTTCTTAACAAAGAGTCTGGTTCCTTTGATTTTAGAGTGGCGCAATATTATTTGTTTTCTTTTAACTCCGCCTTCTTTGCATAGTGAATTTCGGAGTGGCGAGCCAAACGTTGGAATATAATAGCGATAATTACAAAAAACAGAAGTATTGCTATGTTCATAGCCAGGTCTTCTTTGAAAAAATCCCAACTTGCTTCCCCATTTTTATCTATTGATAATCCTAAAGACATCATAGAAGCAAATGAGATGGTTATGTAAAACAGGGTATGAAAAATCCAACCAGAAGGTGTATGAGGCATATACAAAAGAAAAAGCTTTTGCAGAAAGAAATGGTTCTCGACACCATCTTTTTTATCTTCTTCCTGTTTTTCAACTTCGATACTTTTCTGTAAAAGTGAATCCAAGCGCTGTGAGATTTCATTTTTCAACTCTTTATATCTATCATCCGAAGTAACTTCTCGCTGGGCTTTTAACCACATCTCCCATAATTCGACTTGTTGTTTTGCTTGCTCTATTGATTTTTTTTTGGCTGCAACCGAAGATCGCTCATTAAGCCAGTTCAGAAAAACAGGTGTTAATCCTATTATTGCAGCAAGCAAGGGAATAATCTCTTTTAAATCCATCGTATATAAAGATAAATATGTCTTAAATTAAGTATTGTCCAATGTACAACATATATGTGTGAAAATCAAGTAGCTAATTATTAACATATCGTTTCGTTAAATAAGAAATTATATTTAATATTTATTCAAATGTGTTTTCTTTTATATCGATGATTGCTCCCCGCATTTCAACCTTAATAACATATCCTTAATTCTTCAATTTATCTTTTATCATTCAACTTTTAACCTTATTTTTGCACCTCATTTTCAAAAGAACAAAAACGATGTTTGAGAATTTAAGTGATAAGTTGGAAAAGTCCTTTAAACTGCTAAAAGGCCAGGGAAAAATTACAGAAATCAACGTTGCAGAAACGTTAAAAGATATACGTCGTGCATTATTGGATGCTGACGTCAACTTTAAAATTGCCAAAAAATTTACCGATGATGTAAAAGATAAGGCGCTTGGTCAGGATGTACTGACTGCGGTTAAGCCGGGGCAATTGATGGTGAAAATCGTAAAAGATGAGCTGACTGCATTAATGGGCGGCACTTTCACCGATATTGAGTTAAACGGTAAACCTTCAGTAATTCTGATGTCGGGATTACAGGGGTCGGGGAAAACTACTTTTTCTGGGAAACTGGCTAAAATGCTGAAAAGTAAAAAGGGTCGTCATCCGCTTTTGGTTGCCGGTGACGTTTATCGTCCGGCTGCAATTGAACAGTTAAAAGTTCTGGGAGAGCAAATCGGTGTTCCTGTTTATACCGAAGAAGGAAGTATAGACCCGGTAAAAATTGCCAAAAATGCTATCCAGGAAGCAAAAGATAAAGGTTACGATGTGGTAATTGTGGATACCGCTGGTCGCTTAGCCATTGACGAGCAAATGATGAATGAGATTGCCGCGATTAAAAAAGCAGTTGATCCGGATGAGATTCTGTTTGTTGTGGATTCGATGACAGGACAGGATGCTGTTAATACCGCTAAAGAATTTAATGAACGACTTGATTTTGATGGCGTTGTTCTTACCAAACTCGACGGCGACACGCGCGGTGGGGCTGCGCTTTCCATTCGTGCAGTGGTTGAAAAACCGATTAAATTTGTTGGTACCGGTGAAAAGCTGGATGCATTGGATGTTTTCCATCCTGATCGTATGGCGGATCGTATCCTGGGAATGGGTGACATTGTTTCTTTGGTTGAAAAAGCGCAGGAACAGTTTGACGAGGAAGAAGCCAAACGTTTACAGAAAAAGCTGGCAAAAAATACGTTTAACTTCAACGACTTCCTGAAACAGATCAACCAGATCAAGAAAATGGGAAACCTGAAAGATGTAATGGGAATGATTCCGGGAATGGGGAAGGCGTTGAAAAATATGGATATTGATGACGATGCATTTAAACATATCGAAGCTATTATTTTCTCAATGACTCCGGCGGAAAGAGAAGATCCGGCACTGATAAACGGAACACGTAGGAAACGTATTGCGTTGGGAGCAGGAACAGATATTCAGGAAGTAAATCGGTTGCTTAAGCAGTTTGCAGAAACCCGGAAGATGATGAAAATGGTTGCACAGGGCAAAAATGTTCAGCGGGCTATGGGCGGAATGCAGCAGGGGAGAAAATATTAGAAGTTAAAAGTGTTCAGTCTCAGTTGAAAGTTGGAATTCAAATGAAATAAAAACCAGAGTATCATATGGAACTTATTGACGGTAAAAAAATATCCGGAGAAATAAAACAGGAAATTGCTGCTGAAGTAGAAAAGATGGTTCAGGATGGAGCCAGAAGACCGCACCTGGCAGCAGTTCTTGTTGGCCATGACGGAGGCAGTGAAACGTATGTAGCCTATAAAATCAAAGATTGTGAAGCAGTTGGTTTTAAGTCATCATTAATACGTTATGAAGATGACGTTACTGAAGAAGAATTGCTGGCCAAGGTTCATGAACTGAATGAAGATGAAACGCTTGATGGTTTTATTGTTCAGTTGCCGCTGCCAAAACATATTTCGGAGCAAAAAATTATAGAGGCTATCAACCCGAAAAAAGATGTTGATGGTTTTCACCCGGAAAATGTAGGTCGTATGGTAATTGGCCTGCCGTCGTTTGTTTCGGCAACACCTTACGGAATTGTTGAACTGATTAAACGTTACAATATTGAAACCAGCGGGAAAAATTGTGTCATTGTTGGGAGAAGCAATATTGTTGGCCGCCCGCTAAGCGTTTTAATGTCGCAAAAAGCCATTAATGCAACCGTTACTGTTGCGCACAGTCGGACCGAAAACCTGAAGGAAGTATGCCGCAATGCGGATATTTTAGTTGCAGCTATTGGAGTCCCGGGGTTTGTTAAAGGAGACATGGTAAAAGAAGGAGCAGTAGTAATTGATGTGGGAACGACTCGTGTAAAGTCTGATCAAACCAAATCCGGATTTAAGTTAAAGGGCGATGTTTTGTTTGAGGAAGTAGCAGAAAAATGCTCATTTATCACGCCGGTTCCTGGCGGAGTGGGTCCCATGACAAGGGTTTCGCTGTTAAAAAATACATTGCTTTCAGCCAAAAAAGAGATTTATAAATAACATTTGTTTTAAACTGGAAAGAGGTCTTTTAGAGCCTCTTTTTTATGCTGAATTTCTTAGAATCAGTATAAATTAAGTGAAAATCAGGTTATTCGGCACTCAAAACAGGCATTAATCATGTTTGGAATAATTATTTTTTTATTTTTGAATAACTAACCAAATTTTAAAAAAACAAAAATTTAAGGCATGGAAAGCGCTGATAACAAGGAAGGAATGCAAAATGCTGATAGTAAATTCAATCAGGAAATTCATTCGAATGTCGTGAGGGCGGGGAAGAGAACCTATTTTTTTGATGTTAAAACTACCCGCAACGATGAGTATTACTTAACCATTACGGAAAGTAAAAAACGTTTTGGAGACAACGGAAAATTCCATTATGAAAAACACAAAATCTTTTTGTACAAAGAAGATTTTGACAAGTTTGCCGATAGTCTGAAGGAAATAATTGAATACATTCGTGAAAATCAACCGGAAATTTCATCTGTTGAAGACAAAAATGAGGAATCAGAAGAAGAAAAGGTGACTAATTTCTCTAATGTTGATTTTGAGGATATTTAAAGGAAAATCATTGTTATTTTAACCCCGAACTTATTGAAGTTCACTTAACTCAAGCCATCGAAACTCTTTCTCATCGAGAAAAGTTTTTATTTTGTCCAGTTCCAGTGATTTTTTATACAATTCATCGTGTGATAATGAACCTGAATTCAATAAGTCTTCAAGTACTTCGATTTGTTTTTCCAACGCTGGGATTTCCTTCTCCAGCTGTTCAAACTCACGTTTTTCGTTAAATGATAATCTCTTTTTTTCCTGATTATGAGTTTTCCCTTTTGTAGGTTCTTTACTTACTTCTTTTACCTTTGTTTTAGACTCTCTCTGGATTTTCGCCTGCTCTTCATCCAGTTTGTTTCTGTATTGTGTATAATTTCCGGCAAAGTCAGTAACAACTCCTTCTCCTTCAAAAACAAAAAGATGATCCACGATCTTATCCATAAAAAAGCGGTCGTGTGAAACAATAATGACACACCCCTCAAAACCTGAAAGGTATTCTTCCAGTACATTTAAGGTAATAATATCAAGATCGTTCGTCGGTTCATCGAGGATAAGAAAGTTGGGATTTTGCATTAAAACGGTGCACAGATATAACCTGCGACGCTCTCCACCGCTGAGTTTTTCAATATAATTATACTGAGTATCTGGCGGAAACAAAAAGTAATTGAGCATTTGGGCAGCACTCATTTTTGTTCCGTCTTCAAAATAAATGTATTCAGCTATTTTATTTACCGCGTCAATTACCCTTTCTTTTGGGTCGAATGCAATTCCTTCCTGTCGGTAATAGCCAAATTTTACTGTTTGTCCGGTCTCAATTGTTCCTTCATCAGGGAGAATGGATTTTGTGAGTAAGTTTAGAAGCGTGGTTTTACCGGTTCCGTTGTCTCCAATTATACCAACCTTTTCAGCTTTGGAAAATTTATATGTAAATTGATTCAGTAACTGTATTCCCGGAAAAGATTTTGAAACCTCATTGAGCTCGACAATCTTTTTTCCCAGACGTGCAGATTTTATATTGATTGAAACACTTTCACTACTGAATTTTTGTGATGCTTTATCTTTCAAATCATAAAAGGCATCGATTCGGTACTTGGCTTTATGACTACGTGCTTGTGGCATTCTTCTCATCCATTCTATTTCGGTCCGAAGCAGGTTTTTGGCTTTGGTTACCGATGTCTGCTGCATTTCAATCCGTTCGTCACGTTTCTGTAGAAAATAAGAGTAGTTGCCCAGATAACGATAAATCTGGTTATCTTCCATTTCAATAATTTCGTTACAAACCCGGTCAAGGAAATAACGATCATGAGTTACCATAAGCAACGTTGCGTTTGTTTTTTCAAGGTAATTTTCAAGCCACTCAATCATATCTAAATCGAGATGATTGGTAGGTTCGTCGAGAACGAGCAAGTCGGGTTTGCTGATAAGAACTTTGGCTAAAGACAGCCTTTTTTGCTGACCTCCCGATAATTCAGCAACGCTTTGTTCAAGATTATTTAATTTGAGTTCTGTTAAAACCTGTTTGATCTCTACTTCAGCATCCCACGCGCCCAACTGATCCATTTTTGCCGACATTTCGACGATTTTTACCTGGTCATTTCGTACAACAGCTTCTTCAAATTCTTTTACCACCTTTAGCTTTTCATGTGGTGACTCAAATATTTCTTCGAGAACTGAGTGTGCGGGATTTAGTTTTGGAATTTGTTCAAAATAACCGATTTCAACGTCATTGGTTAATGTAACCAACCCTGCATCAGGCGATTCTTTTCCTGTAAGTATATCAAGCAGGGTGGATTTCCCAGTACCGTTTTTTGCGATCAGAGCTACTTTTTGTCCTTCAAAAATGGTAAATGAAATATTTTCAAAAAGCATCAGCTCGCCCCATCTTTTTGCCAGATTTTCGCCCTGAAGAAATGGTTTCATGAAAGTAAAATTTTGGCAAAAATAGGAAATGATCCGGATAAACTGCCGGGTAATACTTATTCAAAAGAAATCAAGCTTTCAACTAATTGGAAGCTATGGTATTACCACTGTCCTTTTGTTTAAACAAGAGATCGAGAAATTCGGGAACTGTTTGGGTTCCCATGGTATTTGGTGAATTGGAAAGAAAAGCGATTCCAACATTTTCATCAAAACAAACGGCAATCTCAGCACGGTAACCCTGTACATATCCGCCATGATAGGCAACATCCCTGTTTTTATAATTAACCTTTCGCCACCCGATGGCATACTGTTTTGATTTTACATGGTCCCAGTGTTTAAAGTAATTTCGGTTTAACGGTGAATTTACTTGCGGGGTAAATACCAGATCGCGGACGTTATTGTTGACTACTGCAGAAGAAGTATCGAGCAGTGTAAGCATGAAATGTGCAAGATCGGAAATACTTGCATTTATTCCGGCTGCAGGCATGGTGGAATAATACCGGTTGTTCAAACGTAAAGTTCTGAATCTTCCGTTTGAACCGTAATGTGGATAAGCTTTATTTGTACATTGTTTGAAAGCATCGAACCCGGTACACGCATTAGTCATATGGAAGGGCGTGAACACTTTTTCGTTCATTAATTCTCCAAAATGTTCTGATGTTTTTACCACAGCAATTGTATCATAAATACTAAATATAACATTTTGATAACCATAAATTTGTCCCGGAGGTGCTGCAATATCAACCTGGCTCAAACGAGTAAGGATTTTATCAAACGGAACATGTTCTTCAACAAGATTGTCGTAAGCATGCGGTACTAACCCTGAAGTATGGCTCAAAATATTGCGGATAGTTAATTCTTTTGTACTTTGGGGGTCTTTTAAACGAAATCCGGGAAGATAATCAACAACATGATCATCGAGACTAATGGTGTTTTCATCTGCCATAATCCCGGCCAAAACGCCGGTAACTGTTTTTGAAACCGAAGCCAGCCGGAAAATGGTATTTTCATTGATGGGGTCTTTCACTCCCTTTTTCTTCACACCAAAACATTTTAAAAAAGCAATCTGATTTTTATAAGTAATTACAATTGCTGCACCAATTGTACCGGTTTCTTTTACCTGGTTGCTGATCAGGCTGTCATATTTTGTAAGTATATCCTGTATTTCGACTGCATGATTGACTTTCTGAATCTCCTCCTGCACTTTGGACTGTTCAGTTACAGGAGTTTCCTTCGTCTGATCAACGATCAGTCCCTGGACCGTAAATGCAGCAATGATTAAAAATAAAATTAAGAGTATTAGACTATTTCTGGAGTTTTTCATCAATCGCGTTCAGTTTTATTTTTGCGAAGTTAAAAAACGGTTTTAGTTATGAAAAAATTTAAAGGGAAAAAAATGAGGAATCTGCTGTTAATAAAAAAAGCCGGTCAACACCGGCTTTTATGCTGTTTAATTAACTAATTTAAAACTATTTCTACTTATAGTAGGTTAGAAATAATCTTTATTTAGTACTTTCTCTAACATAAGACTGTTGAGATTTGTTTATGTTACAAAAACTGTGCAAAAAATTATTCTATTTTTGACTAAGCTTAATAAAGAATGAAAAAAGAAGCTCTATTTGAATATGTTATAAATTATTTTCAGGAATCAATGCCGATTGCTGAAACAGAGTTGGAATATCAAAATCCGTTTGACCTGATTGTGGCAGTTATTTTATCTGCTCAATGCACTGACAAAAGAGTAAATCAGATAACGCCCGATTTGCTCAAACGTTTTCCGACTCCTCAAAAAATGGCAGAGGCTGATCCTACTGAAGTTTTTGAATATATAAAAAGCTGTTCCTATCCGAATAATAAGGCAAAACATTTGGTTGGGATGGCCCAAAAATTACTGGAACTTTATGACGGAAGAATGCCACAGGATATTGATGATTTGCAGAAACTTCCGGGAGTTGGGCGCAAAACGGCCAATGTAATAGCTTCGGTGGTTTTTAATCAACCTACAATGGCGGTTGATACTCATGTTTTTAGGGTAGCGGCACGTATTGGTTTAACAACAGATGCTAAAACACCTTTAGCTACTGAAAAACAATTGGTGGAGCATATTCCGGAAGCGTTGATACCCAAAGCACACCACTGGCTTATCCTGCACGGAAGATATGTTTGTCTTGCCCGAAAACCTAAATGCGACGAATGTGGTTTAACAGGCGTTTGTAAATATTTTAACCAGTTGGAGAAAAATAAATGACTGCCTGGAAATGTTACTTTAAAATGATTCTAAAAAGGCCGTGAAGTTTAAGGGAATATTAAATGATATATGAATGTAATTATCACATATACAGCGTTTTATGTTATTGGCCAATGGGTCTTCGTAAATAAAAAAGATATGGATACTGATTTTTCACTAAACTTATTACATTTGTGGCAAATAACATGTTAAACTTAAATAATCGCTGTTATGGCTTATAAAATTTCTGATGAGTGTATTGCGTGTGGAACATGTATTGACGAATGTCCGGTTGATGCAATTGCGGAAGGTGATATCTATGTTATCGATCCGGATCTTTGCACCGACTGTGGTTCATGTGCAGAAGTTTGCCCGGTAGAATGTATTTCGATTGACGAATAAAATCCGGACAACATAAAAACTTTAACCCGTTGGTTTTCCTGGCGGGTTTTATTATGCCTTTTTGTTTCGTATTGATGATTGGCGGATGATTAGTTCAGTAGGCATAACAATGGTTTTAAAATCAGGACTTTTTTTATTGCTTATCTGACCAATCAGCAGCAGTGCAGCTTTTTTCCCCATGTCAAATCCCGGTTGTTTTATAGTGCTGATCGAAGGTGTCACCACCTCTGAAAAAGGTTCGTTGCTGAATCCTACAACAGCGATATCCTTAGGAACATTTACCCCGACTTTTTGCAGATAAACAATCACACTCAGTGCAGTTGTATCGTTTGCACAGAAAATGGCATCCGGTTTTACAGTGTTTTTCATCAGTTTTTGAATCGCTTTTGTCCCATCTGTTCGGGTTAAATTATTGGTCACTATGAGTGATTTGTCTAATTCGATTCCCGCGTCGGAGAGTGCTTTTAGATAGCCGATTTGCCTGTTTTTATATATATTCAGGTTTTGAGGTCCGCTAATGTGGGCGATACGTTTGGAGCCTTGCTCAATTAAATGGCTTGTCGCCTTATAACTGCCACCAAAATCATCAACCACTATTTTATGGGCATCAATTTCATCTGCAACGCGATCAAAAAAGACAAGTGGAATATTTTTTTCTTTAAACAGTTGTAAATGATTGGTCACTTTTGTTTCCATCCCAATCGATACAATTACTCCGTCAATTCGGTTGGCAAACAGTGTCTGAGCAATTTTACTTTCCTTTTCCAACTTGTCGTTCGATTGTGAAATAGTAACTGCAAATCCTTTTTTGTATGCTACTTCTTCAATTCCACTGATTACTGAAGAGAAAAAATGCCGGTTGATCAAAGGAACAATAACTCCAATAGTGTTAGTCCGCCGGGTTCTGAAATTTGCAGCAAGAATATTTGGGCGGTATCCCATTTCATCCGCTGCCTTCTTTATCATCTTTCGGGTGGCTTCACTTATAACGGGGTTATCTTTTAAAGCACGTGAAACCGTTGATGCTGAAATATTTAGTTTCTTTGCAATATCATGAATAGTCGTTTCAAATCGTTCGGCCATTTACTTTTATTTAAAGTAAAGCTATAAATTATTTTTTGTTTGTGCAATCGATTGCAAGACCAATAATTTGTTTTATTTTTGTTTTTATTATAACTTTTTGGCTAAAGTTCTGATCGTTTTATCATCAAGAAAATCAATTCGTTCAGGATTTACTTTTTTGTCTTAATAGTACTGTTTCTCTTGAAGATTTCGACAAAATTGATCCAATAAAAATTAACACATCTGTAAAGTTTAAAATATTATGAAAACAATTTTTGAAGAACGCTACAATTATCATCCGGAAGATTTTAAATCATACGACACTACTAGAATCAGAAAAGAATTTTTGGTAGAAAAACTGATGGAAGCTGACACGGTTCGATTGGTTTATTCAGGAATTGAACGTTACATAGTTGGTGGCGCTGTTCCAGTAAATGAGGAATTGGAGCTGGAATCGATTGATCCACTGAAAGCTGAATATTTTTGTGAGCGTCGTGAAGTAGGAGTAATTAATGTGGCTGGTCCGGGTTCGGTTGTAGTTGATGGGAAAGAGTACAAAATGAATTTTAAAGATGCTTTGTATATTGGCAAGGGAAGTAAAAAGGTGGTTTTCAAGTCAGATAAAAAAGATAATCCGGCACATTTTTATATAAATTCTGCTCCGGCACATAAAGAATATCCGGTAAAACATGTCACCATGGCCGATGCGAATGTACTTCACATGGGATCATTGGAAATGTCTAACGAAAGAGATATCAATCAACTTCTGATTAATGGAGTGGTAGAAACCTGCCAGCTGCAAATGGGAATGACGGAATTAAAACCCGGCAGTGTGTGGAATACAATGCCTCCGCATTTACACAGCAGGCGTAATGAAGTATATTTTTATTTTAATGTACCTGAAGGACAGGCTGTTTGTCATTTTATGGGCCAACCACAAGAAACACGTCATATCTGGATGCAAAATGAACAGGCTGTGATTTCTCCTAACTGGTCAATTCATTCAGCAGCAGGTACAAGCAATTACATTTTTATTTGGGGTATGGCTGGTGAAAATCTCGATTACACTGATATGGATGGTATTAAGCCACAGGAATTAAGATAAAAATTTCAATCCATTCAATTTAAAAATATGAATAGAAGACATCTGTTTAAAAATGTATCATTGCTTGGACTTATTCCTTTAAGTAGCAAATTTTCAATGGCTGCTGATTCATCTTTTGTCGTATCAGGAAGAGAGAGGGAGTACTGGGTTAATGTTTTAACCAGAATTGCGGATCCGTTGCTGAATTCGTTGAGTCGGGGTAAATTGAAACAAAATATGCCGGTGGAATGCAAGCCGGGAAGCGAAGAAAACAGAAGGAAGGTTACTTACCTGGAAGCTTTTGGCAGGTTGATGGCAGGAATGGCTCCCTGGCTCGAACTTGGTGCAGACAATTCTCCTGAAGGACAACTGCGAAAAAAATATATCGAACTGGCTCAAAAAAGCATGAAAATGGCGGTGGATCCTGATTCGCCTGATTTTATGAATTTCACGGAAGATAAACAGCCCGTGGTTGATGCCGCTTTTTTAGCTCATGCAATTTTAAGGGCACCGAATGTTCTTTGGAAACAACTGGATGCCGAAACAAAAAGAAATGTTGTTAATGCAATGAAAAGTTCGCGGGTAATTACCCCTTATTACAGTAACTGGTTGCTTTTCAGGCAATGGTTGAAACATTTCTTCTTTTTGCCGGAGAACAATGGGATGAGATGCGTGTGGACTTTGCGGTAAAAAAACACATGGAATGGTATTTAGGGGACGGAATGTATGGCGACGGACCTGAGTTTCACTGGGATTATTACAACAGTTTTGTTATTCAACCCATGTTACTCGATATTCTTACAGAAATATCAAAGCATAATAGCAGTATTGCAAAAAACCTTGAATTAGTTTTAAAACGTTCTCAGCGCTATGCCGAAATTCAGGAACGTTTAATTTCTCCCGAAGGAACTTTTCCTGCTATCGGAAGATCTTTGGCTTATCGGTTTGGAGCATTTCAAATGTTGTCTCAAACAGCATTACAACATCATTTACCTGAAGACATTAAACCAGCACAGGTTCGTACCGCACTAACTACTGTTATTCATCGGATGATTGAAACTCCCGGGACATTCGATTCAAAAGGCTGGCTTACCATTGGTTTTGCCGGTCATCAACCAGATATTGGTGAATATTATATTTCAACAGGAAGTGTCTATTTTTGTTCTGTCGGACTGCTTGCTTTGGGTCTTCCTGCTGATGATCCTTTCTGGGCTGATCCACCGGAAGAATGGACTTCAAAAAAAATATGGAATGGGATTGATTGGCCTGCTGATCATGCGATTAATGATTAAAATTACTTGAAATAAACGATAAAATTATGAATGATCTTTTTAACCTAAAAGGAAAAATCGCTTTTATAACCGGTGGGACCCATGGCATTGGAATGGCCATCGGGAAAGTGCTCGGACAGGCTGGAGCAAAAATCTGTGTAAATGATATTTCGGAAGAAAAACTTGAAAGTTGTAAAGCAGAATATGCAGAAGCAGACATTGATGTATATACTTTGAAATTTAATGTGACCGATGAGGCAGATGTGGACAGAGGTATTTCACAAATTGAAAAAGAAGTGGGTGAAATCGATATTCTGGTAAACAATGCAGGGATAATTAAACGAATTCCAATTCTTGACATGGCAATTGCGGATTACAAACAGGTTATTGATGTTGATTTGGTAGCACCGCTGATTGTTTCAAAACGGGTTGTTCCTAAAATGATAACAAAACGGGCAGGAAAAATCATAAATATGTGTTCAATGATGAGCGTTTACGGACGTAATTCGGTTTCAGCTTACGCATCTGCAAAAGGTGGTTTGAAATTGCTTACAGCAAATATGACCTGTGAATGGGCGAAATATAATATTCAAATCAACGGAATTGGCCCCGGATATATTGCTACTTCGCAAACAGCAGCTATTCGCGAAGGAAACCACCCGTTTAACGATCTGGTGATGACACGTACTCCGGCCGGCAGCTGGGGAGAACCTGAAGATGTTGGTAATGCAGCTCTTTTTCTGGCATCAAAAGCCAGCGATTTTGTAAATGGTCATGTTCTGTATGTTGACGGTGGAATATCTGGCCAATTTTGGATATGTGAAAGGTGAAAACGAAATACCTGAATAAAATGAGAAGTTTATTTATTGTTGCTTTTGCCCTCATACTGTTTTCATGCGAAAAAGAAAATTCATTTTCAGTTAAAAATCCGGGAAATGAAGACCGAACTGACGAAATCCTGATTTTAACAAAAGATGAACTGGCTCAAAAAGTGGAGTTAAAAGACGGGTTGTTACCTGTTTTTGAAGTGGAAGAGGATCAGACACTTCCCAGCCAGGTTGATGATTTGGATGGAGACGGAAACTGGGATGAGGTAGTGGTCCTTCTTAATATTAAAGCTAGCGAAAGCCAAAGAAATAGAAGTGGATTTTGTTAAAAAGGAAGATTATCCGGAGTTTAAAAAACGCACCAATTTGCGTCTTGGAATTTTACAGGATGACGGTTCTTACAAGGAGGTTGATCACTATCATGGCATTGCCCTGTAAAGATGGATTTAAGATCATTGCACAGGCAGAAAGTGTGAGCTGGGAAAATGATAAAATTGGTTTCAGAAATTATTTTGATTGCAGAAATGTGAAAGATCTGTTTGGAAAGTTAAAACCTGATATGATTATCGATAAAATAGGAACGCCGGAATCACCCAGTTATCACGAACTTTCAGATTGGGGAATGGATGTTTTGCATTGTGGAAGTTCACTCGGGTCAGGTGGACTGGCCTTTTGAAAAATGATTCTCTGTACCGGTTGGGATCGACTGATGTTTATGAATATCAGAAAATAGCTGAAGGTCCGGTGCGTTCGGTGTTTGAATTGCGTTACTCAGGCTGGCACGTGGATGGTGACGATCTGAAAGCGGTGGAACGGATTTCAATCTATCCCGGAAAATACTGGTTTCAGTCGGATGTAACCATATCCGGAGCCCGGAAGGCTCGCAAATTGTGACAGGCATTGTAACTACTTAATTAAAACGGCAGCCATTTGAATTTAAAGCTGGAAATTTTCAATGTATCGGAACGCACGATGTTCAATCGGAAAATAAAGATGAATTAGGAATGGCCGTAATTGTTCCACTAAAAGATGCAGGGAAAATTGGCCGAACCAGCGATATCGACTTTTATAAATTGGGTTATCATACTGTTGATGAAAAAAGCTTCAGCAATATTATTTCTGAAACCTATTACATCGGGCAAAAATTTACCAATGACAAGCCGGTGGAACATTATTTTTTCTCTGTTTGGGGACTTGAAAAAGACCAGTGGAAAACAGAAGAAGGCTTTACAAAATATATAAAGGAAGAAGCTGGAAAACTCTCAAAACCGATTCAGGTGTTGTAATTGGAGAGGCTTCTGTTTAAAGAAAAAGCTCACTGAAAAATTTCAATGAGCTTTTTTATTTTGTTTGACGCGCGATTAAATCAAAAATAATTGTATCCAGCCCTGAATGATTTCCCCGGTTTCCGGGTTAAGCTCAGATCCGAACATACTGTGCGGAATAGAATATACCAGTAACATTACAATTGAAGCCACAATCGTATAAACCGGTCGTTCCTTTTTCCTGTTCATAAAGAAAGCAAGGAGCCAGAAAATAAAAGCAATCAGTGTTTTGTTATCCGTTAAATCCCATGCAAACGGAACGCCTGCCCACCATTCGCCAAAAGCATACAATTGTACCCAGGGCCCCAGAATCATCCCACCGATAAACAAAGCAATTACAACTGCATTGGTATAAAACCGGTACTTTTTATACCTGAAAATTGCCATAATTCCTGCCAGGTTTCCAAGTAACATGGCGAAAAACATAAAAAAGATATGCGGAATCAAGATACTTCCCGGAACTTCACCTTTAAAACGGATCAAAACTGAATTTCCGTTATTAAGCGGATAATCTTTCCCGTTTTTGGTTAAAATTATTTTGTATTCATATTTCCCGGCAGGTGGAAGGTTTGGCAGGTAGGCGCTTATATTTTCGTACTGACGTTTCATTTCAACTTCAGTCCACGCATCTTTAGTAGGGAATTTACGGTATTCCAGTTTTCCACTAATCTCCTGATCAGGAATTGTTAGTTCAATTTTGCAATCCTCCTCACCACCAAAACTTCGTAGCAGTTTGAATTTATACTCGACATTTTCAATGTTAATTTTTACTCTTTTTTCATATGTCGGGCCGGTTCGGCGCTGATAAATAATAGCGGCAAAAGTCACCAAAATGGCCAAAATCCAGTAATAAGCTAATTTCATTTTCATCTTGCTAATTTATCCGTTTTTGAATTTTGCAATAATAACTACTTTTTAGTTAATAACTAAGACGATGGATTAATTTTATCGTTGAGATATATTTATTGAATTTATGTTTATGTTTCTCTTTTTTGTTAATTTGGACCTGCCAATACTGGTTAAATTATAATATTTACAACTCATCAATGGCACTAAATTACATCTGGATTTTCTTTTTTTTGATTGCATTTATAATAGGTCTGGTAAAGCTGATCTTTCTCGGTGATGCTCAGGTATTCCCGGATATGGTAAATGCCACCTTCGATATGGCTAAAACCGGCTTTGAAATTTCATTGGGATTGACCGGTGTTTTAACCTTGTGGATGGGGATTATGAAAATTGGGGAAAAGGGAGGTATTGTTCATGTTTTCTCAAAACTGATTGGCCCTTTTTTTAATAAACTTTTTCCTGAACTTGGGAAAGAACACCCTGCGCATGGTCCGATAATGATGAATATTGCTGCCAATATGCTTAATCTCGACAACGCTGCCACACCCACGGGACTGCAGGCCATGAAAGAGATGCAGAAAACCAATCCCGATAAAACAACGGCATCGAATGCTCAAATCATGTTTTTGGTGCTAAATACTTCGGGGCTTACTTTGCTTCCAATAAGTATAATGGTTTACAGGGCGCAAATGGGTGCGGTAAATCCGTCCGATATTTTTATACCTATTTTGCTAGCGACCTATTTTTCCACATTGGCAGGGCTGATTGCAGTGGCCATTTACCAAAAAATAAATTTACTTGATAAAGTGGTGCTGGCTTATCTGGGCGGTTTGACGCTTTTTATAGCGGCTGTTATCTGGTATTTTTCCACGCTCGACAAAGAGGCTATAACACAAATATCAAGCATCGTTAGTAACCTGATCCTCTTTTCAGTAATGGTAGTTTTTATATTAATGGCATTGATAAAAAGGGTAAATGTTTACGAGGCTTTTATCGACGGGGCGAAAGATGGATTCAAAACCGCTGTGAAAATTATTCCTTACCTGGTGGCTATTTTGGTGGCAATTGGTGTTTTCCGTGCATCAGGAGCAATGGACTGGTTTATATCAGGTTTTACATGGGTTTTTCAGCAACTTGGGATTAATACTGATTTTACACCTGCACTTCCTACAGCACTTATGAAACCACTCAGCGGCAGTGGTGCCCGTGGAATGATGGTTGATGCAATGAATACTTACGGTGCTGATTCATTTGTTGGTAGGGTTGCCAGCACCGTGCAGGGAGCTACTGACACCACGTTTTATATTCTTGCCGTTTATTTTGGTGCAGTTGGCATTAAAAATACCCGCTATGCTGTTGTGTGTGGTTTAATTGCTGACGTTGTGGGAATTGTTGCTGCGATTGTTATGGCATATATTTTCTTTCATTGACCTGATCCTAAATATTTGTCGCATCATACACAATCACTTTCTTCCATAAGTGCGAATTCTCTTCCACAAATTTCAGGTGAATTGGATGTTTCTGGTAAATATCCTGATCTTCTTTACTGTCAAAAAAGGCCATATACGAAACGGAATAGGAATGATCTACTACATCGCGCTGCTCGGTAGATGCAGGAACACCGATATGGCTCATTTTTATGGTTTCTACTTTTATAAGCTTATTTAATGCAGCGATAAGTTGTTTTAGGTGCTCTTTGTTTTCTGGCTCATTTAACCAGAAAAAAACATGATGAACAAGTGCTCCTGTTATTTTAACTTCACTTGCTGAAACATGTTTCGAAAGTGGTAATAATCCGGCTACGGCTGCCCCTGTGGCTGTTTTTTTAATAAAATTTCTTCGGTCAGTCATATTAATCTGTTTGTTGAATTATCAAACTTAAAAGCAGTTATCAGATCGTTTTTATTTTTATTAATTCTTTTATCTCTGAAATATGTAACCAAAAATGGGGCATAAAATCCTCAACCATTTCCTTAAGCGAGACTTTTACATCTTTATCTGCCAGCCACTCATTTTCCAATTTGTCAGGATTAATATTTTGAATGACATGTGCCAGGTGAAGATTTGTATATTTCCAAAGCTGAACCAAATCATTCCATTTTTCAGTTTCATAATTCTGAATCGCAATCCAATGATCATTGTTTCCATAAGTTGCATAATTGGGAAATTCCAGTGGTGTTTCCTGGTATTGCAAATGAACCACGCGGTGAATATTGTTTGATGCCGAATCTACCATATGTCCAATGATTTGCCTGATATTGCGGTTTTGACGATTTCGTGGAGCTGATATCTGTTCTTCTGAGAGTGAATCGAACTTCTTTTCCCATTCGGTAACTGATTGAGCTAATTCAATTGTGATATGATCAAACATGTCAAATTATTTTAGAGGGAATAAATTAAAATTTGTTTACAGTTTGCCGGATTGCAACCAGCCTTTCAAGCAGCGATTCCAGTAAATCGAGCCGGAGCATATTTGCCCCGTCGGATTTTGCTTCCGCCGGGTTAGGATGCGTTTCAATAAAAATTCCATCAACTCCCACTGCAATGCCAGCTTTGGCAACGGTTTCAATTAATTCAGGTTTGCCACCTGTAACCCCGCTGGTTTGATTCGGTTGTTGCAGCGAGTGTGTTATATCAAGAACCACGGGAACATTCATCTGCCTCATTTCAGGTATTCCACGATAATCTACTACCAGATCCTGGTACCCAAAAGTTGTTCCGCGTTCAGTAAGAATGATTCGATTGTTCCCACTGTCAAGGACTTTATTCACTGCAAATTGCATTGCCCCTGCTGAAAGAAACTGACCTTTCTTTATGTTCACCACCTTGCCGGTTTGAGCAGCTGCTATCAGGATGTCAGTCTGGCGACATAAAAATGCAGGGATCTGAAGCACATCAACAAATTCCGCAGCCATGCCTGCTTCACTGGCAGAGTGGATATCGGTGACCGTAGGAATGCCAAATGTTTTTCCCACTTTCTCCAGAATTTTCAGCGCTTTTTCATCACCGATTCCGGCAAAGGAGTCAATTCTCGATCGGTTAGCTTTTCGGTAGGAACCTTTGAAAATGTAAGGGATTTTTAGTCGGTCAGTAATGGCAACAATTTTTTCTGCAATTTCAAGCGCCATCGATTCACCTTCAATAGCGCACGGTCCGGCCATCAGGAAAAAATTTCCGCAGTCGGTATTTTTCAGAAGATCAATTTCAGGAATCATTCTTTTTCGGTTTAAAAACAAATGTACAAAGTTATCCCAATTTTGCAATCTGCTTGTTCTTTACGATAAACGAATCTTTTGCGATTACATTTTATAAATGATGTTTCTGTAAACTGAAATTTGTATTTTGGGGCTCTGGATTCAAATAAAAATGAAATGAGTAAAACCGGAATCAACACTATTTTCTTTCTGATAGTTTTAATTGTTTTTGCTTCTTGCTCTTCAACAGATAAAAAAGTACCAACATCAGGAAATCCGGTTTTTGATGGATGGTATGCCGATCCTGAAGGTGTAGTTTTTGGTGATGAATACTGGATATATCCAACTACGTCAGACGATTATGAGAAACAGGTGTTTTTCGATGCTTTTTCTTCCAAAGATCTGGTTAAATGGAAGAAGCACTCACACGTGCTCGATACATCGGCGGTAAAATGGGCGCATCAGGCAATGTGGGCACCGTCGGTGGTTGAGAAAGACGGGAAATACTATTTCTTTTTTGGAGCCAACGATTTACAACGAAAGGGCAGCGTTTATTTTGATAAGAATAATTCGATCAATCAAACCGGAGGAATTGGTGTTGCCGTGGCAAATTCGCCTGCCGGGCCTTTTCATGACTATCTTGGAAAACCGCTAATCGATGACTTTCACAATGATGCACAGCCCATAGATCAGTTTGTTTATAAGAATTCTGACGGGAAATATTATATGATTTATGGTGGCTGGGGGAAATGCAATATGGTTAAACTGAATAATGATTTTACCGGTTTTATTCCCTGGAAGGACGGGACAATTTTTAAAGAAATAACTCCGGAAAATTATGTGGAAGGGCCAGTGTTGTTTCAGCGGAAAGGGAAATATTATTTCATGTGGTCGGAAGGTGGCTGGACAAACGGGACCTATAAAGTGGCTTACGGAATTTCCGACAAGATCACCGGACCTTATCAAAGAATTGGGACTGTTCTGAAATCGGACGAAAAAGTTGCCACGGGTGCCGGACATAATTCAGTGATCAATGTTCCGGGAACCGATAAATGGTTTATTGTTTATCATCGGCGCCCGATTCCAAACGTTGATCGCGACCACCGTGTAACGTGCATCGATAAAATGGAATTTAATGAAGACGGAACTATAAAACCAATAAAAATGACTTTTGAAGGTGTAAGTTTAAATCAGTAAACTTTTTCATTACTTTTAACTCATTGTTTTGATCAACCAATTTAACCTGAATTATGAAACTAAAGCAGATTCTCATTTTATCATTTTTATTTATTGGAATAGGTGCCACAGCCAAAATTCAACCCATACATTTAACTTGTGAATACCTTGAAAATCAGGCGGTTGTAGATGAACTTCAACCCCGTTTGAGCTGGATAAATGTTGCCAATGGAGGTGAACGAGGCCAGTTACAAACCGCCTGGCAGATTCGGGTTGCGGGCTCAAAAGGTCAACTGGAAAATCCTGATTTGTGGGATAGCAGAAAAATGGAAAGTAGCCAATCAACACGCATAAAATACAATGGCAAAAAACTTAATTCACGACAGGAATGCTGGTGGCAGGTGAGAGTTTGGGATAAAAACGGTGACGTTTCAGACTGGAGTGAGCCGGCTTTTTGGCGAATGGGATTATTAAAGGAATCGGACTGGAAAGCAACGTGGATTGGAGCTCCCTGGCAAGGAGAGGAAACACTTCCAAAACCGATGAACCCAAACGCAGCTCTGCCCAAAGAACTTCCTCCACCGGCGCCAATGTTCCGCAAAGAATTCAGCATAAAAAAGAAGGTGGAAAAAGCGGTAGCTTTTGTTACAGGGCTGGGTTATTTCGAATTATATTTGAATGGAGAAAAAGTGGGAAATGATGTTCTGGTTCCGAATCAAACGAATTACGGAAAAAGGCCCGATTTAATCAACCAGGGAATTCCGCTTCCCGATAATTTCAGGGAATACAAAGTGATGTACCTGGCCTATGATATTACCAATCAGTTAAATGAAGGAGGTAATTGTGTTGGAAGCATTCTGGGTAACGGATTTTATAATCCGGCAAAATACTGGGATATGGGTTACGGGACTCCCCGGTTCCTTGCTCAGATTTATATTACTTATTCTGACGGATCGCAAGATGTGATTGTTAGTAATCCTACCTGGAAAGTATCAAAAAGCCCGATTCTGATGGATATGGTATTTTATGGAGAGCATTATGATGCACGACTTGAGCAACCCGGCTGGTGTACTACTGGATTTGATGATTCAGGATGGGAAAAGGCAGTGGAACGAAAAGCACCGGAAGGAAAACTGGCGGCGCATACTTCCCCGACTGACAAAGTAATGGAACATTTAAAACCGATTCGTATTGAAAAGATGTATAACGGAAACTACAAAGTCGATTTTGGAGTTGAGATTTCGGGATGGGTAAGACTGAATAATGTAAAAGGGCCGGCGGGACAAAAAATTGAGATAAAATATCTTAGCAATCTTTATTCGGGAGACAACTCATACATTTTCAGTGGAAAAGGAGAAGAAAATTATGCGGCCCGATTTAACTGGTTCGTTTTTCGGGAAGTGGAAATAGTAAACTGGCCCGGGGAACTGGCACCTGAGCAGATCACGGCAGAAGCTGTAAATACCGATGTAAAAGAATCGGCCGAGTTTGAAACATCAAATCAGCTGTTTAACGATATTAATAAAATTTGGCGGCGTAGCCAGAAAGACAATATGCACGGCGGAATTGCCAGCGATTGTCCGCATCGGGAGCGTTCTCCTTACACTGGCGACGGGCAGGTGTCATGTGTTACAGTAATGCATAATTTCGATGCCCGTGGTTTTTATCAAAAATGGATTCATGATATCATTGGAGCACAGGAAGTGGAAACAGGATATGTTCCCAACGGAGCCCCCTGGCAACCGGGATGCGGAGGCGGAGTGGCATGGGGAGCGGCTATTTGTATTATGCCGTGGGAGTTTTACCTGCATTACGGATCAAAAGATATTCTGGAAGACACTTATCCGGCAATGAAGGAATACATCCGTTACATGGAAACCTGGGTAGATCAGGATGGAATTATGTATGCTCAACGGACTGGCAGAAACGGGAAAGTACTAAAATGGTTTAACTTGGGTGATTGGGTACCGCCAGGCGATCTGCCACCCGATGAAATGGTACATACTTTTTATTTCTGGCGGTGTGCCGATTTGACCTCAAAATCAGCGGAAGCCATCGGAAATACAAAGGAAGCAAAAAAATACAGTGAACTTGCTGAACACACAAGGCAGGCGTTTTTCAAACGATTTTATGACAGTAATAAAGGAACTTATGGTCCGGCTGGTGGTAATATTTTTGCGTTGAAAATGGGAGTTCCGAAAGATCAGTATGAAAAAGTTGTTACAGCGTTGAAAAATGATATCCGAAAAAACAAAGGTCATTTGGATACCGGAATATTTGGGACGCAGTTTTTCTTTGAAGTGCTTTCCGAAAACGGTTTGCACGATTTGGCTTACGAAGCGATGAATAAGAAGGACGAACCTGGTTATGGTCGTTGGTTGGCATTGGGTGCCACAACCACCTGGGAAAGATGGGATACCGGCGGCTCACATAATCACCCAATGTTTGGCGGTGGATTGGTATGGTATTACCGCAAGCTTGCCGGCATAAATACAGATGAAAAGGAGCCTGGTTACAAGCATATTATATTTAAACCCATGCCGACGGGTGATCTTAAATTTGTAAAATACAACAACCAGACTTCTTTTGGTGAAGCCGGGATTAACTGGGAAAAGCTGAACCGTCAGTTTAATATGAAAGTAACTGTTCCGGTGGGATGCACGGCTACTGTTTATGTTCCTGCAAAGGAGGATCAGGAAGTACTGGAAAGCGGAAAGAAAATCTCGGATTCCGATTTTATCGATCCGGCTGGATTTGAAGATAACTATCAGATTTTTATTGTAAAAAGTGGCACCTATAACTTTAATGTTCAATAACCTTAAATTGACGAAATGAAAAAATTAATTCTGTTTCCAGTACATAGTTATTTGAATATATGAAAGTCACTTTTTAATCTCTTCTATATTCTTTTTTAAGGGAATTTTATTTTTTAATATATCGGCAGCCTTGCCCGCTAATTTCAGGTAGTGGTCTGTGGGATAACCTTCGTAATCAATAAATTCACCATTTACAGGCGGTTTGTTGGTACACTTAAAAATTGCGGTTGCTTCATCAATTTCATCGAACATAGCAACATACAACATTTGGCATCCGGCATTTAGGGTTGAATAGATCTGATTCCAGAAGAATTTTCCTCCACGGCGGGGAATCTGATTGATTTTATTTTGCCCGTTATGTTCAATTTTACTTAGGTTGTACCAACTGAATCCCGGATAAACGCAAGGCACATAATCCACTTTATTTACCTTGCACCATTCCAGATCTTTCCTGACAAGGTCGGTGTATTGCTTTAGTTCAGCCTTATTGTTTAAAGTAAAACGCCCGACCATCCAAGGCATTACAATATCGGCAGAACAGATTATATCATGCAAATAAGGATCTGAAATGCAATCTTTTTTCAACTCCCTGAAATAGGTGGGAACCCCGAGCATTACACTGCATCCTCCGTAAACAGGATCATTTTTCAGAAAATCAATAAACATCTCAATTTCTATTTTCCTGATATTGTAAGGCCGGTCAGGAAATCCAATTCCCCAAATGGCAACCAAAGGTTTTTTATGATGATGGAGGTAAGTTTGCTTCGGTCCGATATCGATGACATGTAAATCATCAACAAGATGTTTCCAATCTTCTATTAATGTTGAACAATTATCCCTTTGAGGATTTAACCCCGAAAGGTCGTACATAATAGCAATGGCACGCGACGTTTCCTGGGAAGCTTCCAGTGCATTTGTCAAAACCTTGTCTGGTATTTTCCTTGTCTGTTCATTTCTGCAATAACCAAAAAAACGCTGCATAAAAACGCCGTCAATTCCATAATCTTTCATCCATTTGAAATGGAGCAGGGTAGTACTTTTATCCACCGAACTAAAAATATCAAGTGGTTTTCCTGTGGCATCGACGAATTTCGTCGGGTACTTATTTTCGTATTCTGTCATGTCAGGCCAAAGATCGATGGTGATATTTTCCGGGTCAAACTTATTTCCAACACCAAAATGTCCCCAGCCTCTTCCTGCTTCATCACCTTCAGCGCGAAACCAGCCCTGGTAACCGCACATTACCAGCCCTTTGTATTCAGGATAAATGATTTGTTTTTGTGCATACGAGTTTTCCCAAAATAAGATGATCAGGATAGACAGGATAAAGGTTCTCATTGAAATCTACTGCGTTGTTTCTTTAATAAATAAATGGAATAAGTCGTTTTGTTTGTTTCATATAGTTCAGGTAATCAGACCCGAAATGTTCAATTAACAGTTTTTCTTCAATTCTTATTCGGATGGCAAATGCAGTTAAAACAAAACCAGTAACGATCGCAAGAGAAATCCAGTTATTTAAAGAGACACCAAAACCAAAAAATGAAATAAAAGAGGCAAAATAGGAGGGATGTCGTACAATTTTGTAGAAGCCGCTTGTTTTGAGTTTATGGTCTTGTTTAATGGTAACACTTACTGTAAAGTATTTTCTGAGCGTTAAAATAACCGCAACCCGAAAAAACATCCCAATATAAATTAAAGTCAGCCCGATATATTGGATAACAGCGAAATGCGAAATTGGTACCCTAAAAATATTTGATACGTAAACAGCTGCATAGTTACCTGCAATAATAAGCACCCAGATGATATAAAGAGAACCCTTATCTGTTTTCTGCTTATCCGTTTTTTTTGACCTGAAAAGCTGACTGATTAGAATTTCAGATGCAAGCCAAGTTCCGTAAGTAATATAAAATAGTAAAGCCATGGTTTAAATTTAGAAATATTAAATGATTCAAAACGACTTAAGTTGGAATAGTTAGTAGATTTTGGAGACTCTATTTTTGATTTCAGTGAGATGTTGTATTCTTCTTTGAGAACGTTGAAAAGAAAACATAAAGAAGATCGCACCTAATGCGAGGAATCCTAACAATATAAGAATGATATTTCGTGTTAAATTTATTTTCATCGTCTTTATTTGAAAATAGTTGCTGTTCTGAGATTTCTTATGAATTGATTATATACCTTGTCGTGTTTTAGTTATTTTTCTTTGGTTTCCATCTATTATCATATTCTTATATCAAGAAATTAATATCATCACGAATTGGTATGCAAAAACCCAAAACTTACATGTATTATAATCGGGGATCCCGCCTACCATGTACAACTTTGTCGTGGTGCGTTTTTGATTTTGTCTTTATGTCAATGAGGAGAGAATCTATAAATCTTTAAGCAGCACCACCTATCGGACTTATCTTTATTTGACCTCCAATAGCTTTTAAAACTTTCATAATTGTCTCAAATTGAGGCTTTGCTCCATCAGATAAAGCTTTATATAAACTCGGTCTACTAAGTCCCGTTTCCTCCGCAATTTTAGTCATTCCAATTGCTTTTGCAATATGTCCAATTGCAGTAATAACGTCAGAATTATCTCCTTCCTCTAAAACAGCGTTGAGATATTCTGCAATCATTTCGTTACTATCTAAATAATCTGCTATGTCAAATTTTGAAGCTTCCATATCTTTACTTTTTTAATTTTTTTAAAATCTCTTTTGCCTTTTCAATGTCTTTTTGTTGAGTTGATTTGTCTCCACCAATCAGTAGAATAATTATTTTTCGTCTTTTTCATTAAAATAAACTCTGTATCCTTTAGCGTAGTTTATTTTTAATTCTCGAACTCCTTCAACAGGCTTACAATCTCCAAAGTGTCCTTCACTTTCAAGTTTTTGAATCCGGAATAAAATTTTTGCTTTGGCTCTTAAATCTTTCAGTTTCTGAAGCCATTTGTCAAACTCAACTGTTTTCTCAATAAAGTACATTAAGAATGTGTATTCCTTTGGATACAAATTTATATAATCTTTTCGATTCTGAAAAGGCTTTGTCAAGTATATTTCGACCCTCTTTGGCCACAACGGTGGTGGTAATAGGTCGTGGCGGTCAGACGAGAGTCTGAGTGTCCGACCGAAACTGAGGCTTGAACGAGATTCGACTGAGTCGAATCGAGCCAAACCCAGCCATGCCTTATACCACGTGTTAGCAACTGTTTTTATTTTTTTTAAATTTCACCTCATTTATCGATTTACCATTTATATATAAATGAGAATTGTAAATATTATCCTCATGTGACCATGTGTAAGTATACATATTTGCCTTGGTCGTATCTTCTGGCACAATACTATTTATATTTAGAGATGTATTATCTTCTATTTGCCAGCTAAAAACAATTAAATTTTCATTTGGTAGGAAATAGATTTTTTTTGTTTTTGAATCTGAAAGTAGCCTTGCTTCTTGGATTTCCTTATGATTAAACCAAAAATTAATAGTGCCAACAGGTGTATCTAGCCCCTTTGCTAATTTATCTATATTTTCAGTTTCGATAGATTCAATGTTTTTCTCAAGATGTTTTGCAGAATAATAATTAAACTCCTCTATATTAGGATTTAATCGAAAATAATATGTTGATTCAAAGCTAATATTTTTGTTTTTTAGATTTGCTTTATAATATATGACAACTTTTGTGTCTGTTAAATCATTTTTAGATAATATCCCTTGGATTTGCTTACTTGATTTTCCTCTCGGAGCAATTTCAGTCGGGAAATCCTGAATCTCAAAACCTTTATCTCGTCTCTCGATAGTATAAACTACATCTTGTGCATTGACATTGCCATTATTTTGAATTGTCAGTAAATATCTACTTATGCTATCATTTGTAAATTCAAGCTTTATAGAAGGTTCAAGGTGAGGTTTGTTTAAAAGTAAAAATTCCTTATCCGCTTGTGAATTCGTTATAATTGTTATTATTAATGGTACAAGGAAAAAAATGGAAGCAGTCATTATTCCAAATTTTTCTCCCGAGCTTAATTTACTCCAGTAAATAACTAATAAAACATTGATTATTAACAATCCAATAATTGTTAGTGTAATAAGTATCCAAGTATTTCTCATTTTGTTTGTTTAAATAGTTGCTAACGTATGTGGAATAACACATTTATGCACATTATTTTTTCTATATGTGTTACAAAAGTTATCATTTCCAATAAAATAGTATTGTAAACAGAATATTTATGGTTACATCTTATTCCACTAATCTGGTTCTCAGAATCATTTTGGAATAAATGTATTTCAATAGAATGCGCTATTTGAGGCCGGGTTATCAATTTGTTTTAGGTTTAGGTTTTAAAAATAAAAATAAAATCAATACCAATTATGATATGAAAGCAATTAGTTGCAGGATAAAGAGCGTGTTTGTTTTTTAACCGCTAAATTGAGATAATGTGAAACTAAGACCTTCCTCTCTGCCGGATATTTTTCTACCTTTGCTGCCGAAAATTGTTTTATTTCGATCAATCTAAACTTTATAATTATGAACCGCATACTGAAGGTTTTTCTCCCCCAGGTTTTTATGTTATTGGTAATCAGTCTTTCTGCGCAAACGCCATTTACTAAAGGGGTTAATCTAACCGGGTGGTTTTCGTCAGACAATGCCAGGTCGATACCATTTTCAAAATTTACAAAACAGGATATCGAAAATATCAAAAGTCTGGGCTGCGATGTAATCCGTTTGCCAATAGCATTGCACGGAATGACCAGCGGCGCTCCTGATTATTTGGTTGACACCCTGTTTTACTATTACCTCGACCAGGTTGTCGACTGGACAGAGGAACTGGATATGAACCTGATCATCGATAATCATACCATTCCTGATGCGAAATCGAAGGCGGTTGAAACACCGCTGATGAAAATCTGGCCGCAAATGGCAACCCATTACAAAAACCGTTCAAAAAAAGTTTTTTACGAGATACTCAACGAGCCAAATACGCTGGCGGCTTCCGACTGGGCCAAAATTCAACAAAAAGTGGTTGACACGATCCGTACTTGTGATACTATACATACCATTGTTGTAACCGGCGCCGACTGGGGCGGAATCTCAGGTTTAACTGCGCTGAAGAAACTGAGCGATCCGAATCTGCTGTACTCATTTCATTTTTACGATCCGTTCCTGTTTACTCATCAGGGCGCCAGTTGGGCCAGTCCGTCAATGATCGATCTTGCCGGAGTTCCGTTCCCTTATGATGCGGCACGGATGCCGGCCTGTCCCGCTTCGTTGAAAGGCACCTGGGTGGAAAATAGTCTGAAGTATTCGTATGCAACCGATGGCACTTTGGCTAAATTAAAAAGCACGATCGATCAGGCAGTTAATTATGCAAATACGAACCAGGTTAATATTTTCTGTGGAGAATTCGGAGTTTATAACCTGAACAGCCCTGACACCGACCGTGTATTTTGGTATAAAAACGTTCCTGCATATCTGACTGAAAAAACGATTCCATGGACCATGTGGGATTACCAGGGGGGATTCGGCCTGTTTAACAAAGGATCGAATGAGGTTTTTGAATACGATATAAACCGTCCGCTGGCTGAAGGAATGGGATTTACTCTACCTCCTGTAAAAACTTATGTTTTAAAAGCTGATACGGTTCCTTTCGATATTTATACTGATTTTCCTGCAGAGGGAATAATTCAGGGTGGCTCTGGCGATTTGTTTTCTACGGATGCATATGCCGGAACTTATGGAATTTTATTTACCGACGTAAATCAATATACAAATCTCGAGTTCAGATTCAAATTGGTCAAAGACCTCTCAAAACTGGTGGCTTCGGGGTACAAGTTAGATTTTTGGGTAAAAGCTGATGTTCCGTCATCCAATGTTGTTCTCAGGTTTACCGACACCAAAACCTCTGATCCGGCCGATCATCCCTGGAGAATGGATTACACGCTCAATTCTTCGGTTGTTCCTTTTGACGGAAACTGGCATCATGTGGAAATTCCCCTCAAAAACTTTCGCGATTCAGGTTCGTGGGATAACAATACCTGGTATAATTCGGCCAATAAATTCGACTGGAAAGCAGTCGACCGGTTCCAGATTGTCGCAGAGAACATGTCGCTTAGTGGTAAGAATTTCTGGTTTGATAATATAAAGGTAAATGGAACGCCAATCACGGGGATCAGCGAAAAAGAGAACCATGTTTTTCAGGCCAAAGCTTATCCGAATCCATTTGACGGAAACACCACGATTCAATATTTTATACCGGCGAGTGCACATGTAAACATCGCGATTTACAGTTTGTCGGGAGAAAAGCTGGTAACACTTGCAAACCGTCAGGAAGTACAGGGAATTCATCAGGTTAAGTGGAATGCGGAAACAGTGTTTGCCAAAGGAATTTACCTGTGCAGAATTGAATCGGATTCAAAAACGGAGATCATAAAACTTATTCAGCAATAGAAGAGACGCTAAACATTGTTTCAGACAATATCGGGAATCAAAAATCGTTGAGTTCCTCTCCAGATTTGAACTGTTTGAGAAAATCATCATTTAATAAATCTTCTTTTTTCATTACTGTGTAAAGTTTAAAATTAAACAAAAAAATACCGGGGGTTGCAACCTCCGGTATTCCTATTTACACAGTTTATGAGATAGTGCTTGGATGAACCTGAATTGCAATGATTAATTAATCCCGAAACCGCTTTAAAATACCATCGTAAGCATCTATCCGGCGGTCGCGCAAAAACGGCCAGATACGGCGCACTTGTTCGGTGCGTGCCAAATCAATATCAACTACTTCTGCTTCCTCTTTGTCTGTTGAAAGTTCTTTAATAATCTCTCCCTGCGGGCCGGCTACGAAAGAGTTTCCCCAGAAATTTATTCCCTGTCCTTTTCCTGTGGGATCGGGCTCAAAACCCGTGCGGTTTATACTGATTACCGGTAAACCGTTGGCAACGGCATGTCCACGCTGCGAGATCATCCATGCATCCAGTTGCCGGACTTTTTCTTCCGGCTCATCAATAGGGTCCCACCCAATGGCAGTGGGGTAGATCAGTACTTCGGCGCCCGCAAGTGTCATCAATCGTGCAGCCTCCGGATACCACTGATCCCAGCAAACCAAAACTCCCAGTTTCCCAACTGAAGTCTGGATAGGTTCAAAACCCAGGTCGCCGGGTGTAAAATAAAATTTTTCATAAAAAGCAGGGTCGTCGGGGATGTGCATTTTGCGGTATTTCCCTGAAATTGAACCGTCTTTTTCAAATACCACTGCTGTGTTGTGGTAAAGTCCTGCTGTGCGTTTCTCAAACAGCGACGTTATCAGGACGACGCCTGCGTCTTTGGCGGCTTTTGAAAAGATATCAGAATCAGGGCCGGGAATGGGTTCGGCAAGGTCAAATAGCGATGTATCTTCCGTCTGGCAAAAATAAAGGCTGGCATGCAGTTCCTGCAATACTACAAGATCGGCACCAAGAGAAGAACATTTTTTTATGGCTTCCACACTTTTTTGAATGTTTTCTGCTTTATCGGCAGAACGCTTTTGTTGTACCAGTCCTACTTTTATCTTGCTCATAACTTTCATTCTTTAGTGTTTAACGTTACCGGCTGCGGGTATTGCATGGTTACACAATGCAGCGATCCGTGTTGCTCGATCAATGTGCTGCAATTTACCGGAATTATTTCTCTTTCAGGAAAACAACCTCCTAAAATTTCCATTGCTTTTTCATCCTGAGCGACACCATAAACCGGAACCAAAACAGCATCGTTGATGATCGTAAAATTAGCATAAGTTGCCGGCAAACGGTTACCTTCAGCATCAAAACACGGATCAGGGAGGGGGAGTTCAATCAACTGGTAGGGTTGCCCTTCAAAATCTACAAACTGCAGCAATTCTTTTTTCATTTTGTTCAGTGCATTGTATTGCTCATCTTGTGGATTGTCACACCCAACATAAGCAATTATTTTTTCGCTACAGAAACGCGCCAGTGTGTCGATGTGCGAATCGGTATCATCGCCTGTGAGATAACCGTTGTTAAGCCAAAGTACCCGTTCTGCTCCCAGGTTTTCTTTTAAAATAGCCTCAATTTCCTCTTTCGAATATTGTTCGTTCCTGTTTTTTGAAAGCAGGCATTCCGTAGTTGTCAGGATTGTCCCTTTACCGTCACTTTCAATGGAGCCACCTTCAAAAACAAAGTCGAAGCTTTCTAAATCACAGTTTTGAAAAATACCTTGCCCAAACAGGTTTTTAGTGATCTGGTTGTCCAGCCCGGCATCGAACTTATTTCCCCAGCCATTGAATATATAATCCTGAATTACTGCTTTCCCATTTTCGAAAACAGTAATTCCCCCGTGATCACGCGCCCAGGTATCATTTGACGGAGCCTGTGTAAAATGAATGTTTTTTTGTTCCCGGAAATACGACTGAACTTTGTTAACATCGTCACAAACCAACAACACATCTTCAAAACGTGATGCCGCATTTATAATATCAACAAAACAGGCAGTGACTTCTTCCAGCAAATATTCCCAATCACTTTTTTTATGCGGGAAAGTAAGCTGCAGAAACGACTGCGGCTCCCATTCTGCAGGAAGACGAACATTTCGACCCGATTTGTTACTTCTGTTCATGAATTCATTAACTCAGATTACTGACCGCAAAAATACAACTAAACTGATGTGTTAAGTGAAGTAGAAAACAAATTATTGTGAAATACAGATTAGAAAGTAGTAAAATTCGGCCCGTCTTCAATAAAATGGATCGGTACCCCGGAAATGAAAGTCTTCAGCCAGTCGGCACAGTATTCCATTCCTGCTTCTTCCGATTTAACATGACCAAGAAAAATTACCGCTTTGTTTTGCCCCAGTTCACCTGCATCGTTGGCATACGAATACGTTTCCCATTCGTTGGCTTCGCCTGCAAGAACAACTTCTACATTCGGATTTTCAAGCATTTGAATATGTCGTTGTCCGCCCGGTGCCCCCGCCATAAATGCCAGCTTGGTAAATGTCATTTCGGGGTTACCTACAACACGGATTGATGCCAGGTTAAGTGTCTTCTTCAGCGACTTTGCATATTGTTCTACCGTTTGTTCCGGCAAAGTAAAAAAGGTAAGAGACCCGTTTACTGCATATTTTTTAAGTCCCAGTTTATGGATCATCCCAACCGAAATTCCATCGGGTTTCGTCATGTGAAAGTGGTCGTGAAAACGAAAAACCACCAACCCGTTTTTATCGATGTAATTTTTCTTTGCCTTGAAAACCGGATCATTTACCAGGTTGTCTGTCTGATCAAGATGGCTGTAAAATATGGGTTCATGAGTGATGATAAAATTACAACCGAGATCAACCGCTTTCCGAAGTGTTGCCATATCGGCAAACATACAAACTGCAATTCCTTTTAACGGCGTTTTCGGATTTCCGGCTTTAAATACATCTACGGTTTCGGTTGCCCAGTCACAGGTAACGTGCTTTTTAATTTGATTGACAACATCTTCAGGAGTTTTTGGTGTGATTGTCTGTGCCGGCAGTAAAACAGGAACCAGCAAAACCAACAGAAATATCATTTTTGTCTTCATACATACGTATTTTGGATTTCCCTAAAAGTAATGGAAATTTTGTTTTCATGAAACGACGTTGATTTTATTAGTAATTAACCTTCTTTCAAAAATCAAATAACTTAAAAAAACCGGCAGTTAACCGGTTTTATGATTTATGGGAAATCCCTTCATTATTTTACCTGACTATTTATGTCAGGATCATGTAATTTTAACATGAATAAGTTAAGTCTTTTTTGAATAAAATACCAAGTTATCTTAATAATTTTTTTGTTATGAATAACTAATTCAACGCAAATTAAATGCTCCATACGCCAGCAATCGGGTATCCACATGATTTACATTTTCCGTCTGCTATGTTATTCTGAACAATATGATATCCTTTGCGTTCAATAGCTGTATTATGACATTTCGGACAAATGGTATTTTCATAATCCGGTCCCGGAACATTACCAATATAAACGTGTTTTAATCCTTCGGCTACTGCAATTTCCCGGGCATTCTTGCAAAACATTTACAGGCGTAGGTGGCAATTGTGTTAATTTGTACAATGGCTGAAAACGACTAAAATGCAACGGTGTTTCGGCAAATCCGTTTTCGGCCAGCCAACCACACATTTTTTTGATCATATCCATATCATCGGTCCATGATGGGACCACGAGATTTGTGATTTCAAGCCAGACACCTTCTTTTTTCATTGTAACAAGCGTATCGAGAATTGGCTGCAGTTTGCCGGCGTTAAGTTTCAGGTAAATTTCTTCGCTAAACGATTTCAGGTCGATGTTGGCGGCGTCGATTACCTTACAAAGTTTCAGTAGCGGGTCCTTGTTGATGTAACCGGCTGAAACCAGTACATTTTTAATTCCTGACTGGTGTGCCAGTGTCGAGGTGTCGAATGTGTATTCGTAGCAGGTGATTGGCTCAGAGTAAGTGTATGCAATAGATACACAGTTGTTTCCAATGCAGTTTTCTACTACTTTCTCCGGTGGGAGATCATAATTTTTTGTTTCGTCAGGACTTTTCTGCGAGATTGTCCAGTTCTGACAGTTCAAACAGGCAAGATTACATCCGGCAGTTGCTATTGAAAAAGCAGTTGTCCCCGGTAGAAAATGATTCAAAGGTTTCTTTTCGATGGGATCGATATGAACGGCACATGGATTTCCATACGCTGTTGACCATAGTTTTCCTTTTTTGTTCACCCGGTTGCGGCAGTCGCCGGCTTCTCCTTCTTTGATATCGCACTCATTCGGGCATATCTGGCAGCGCAATCCTTTTGGTGTTTCAGTATAAAACAATGCTTCCTTTGTCCACTTCCTTCCAACCTTGGGTTCAACCATTTCCATTGCTGAAGCGGTTGGTGCTTTACAAAAACAAACTCCGCCGGCTCCCAGCAATATTGCCTTCAAAAATTCCCGTTTGTCCATTATATTCTGTTTTTAAATCTATCCCTACTTTTCGCTACGAAATTCTAAACTGAAAAGATACTATTTAAAAAACTACACGCTTTCACAAAAGATACTTTGATGAGATTTTACCGGTTATCCTTCATTATTTTTAATCTGTGCCCATTTGTCGATGATATTTTTCTCACCTTCGAAATAACCTACTTGTGAATTTTTCCTGTAGATTTCCATTGAAGGGGCTAATAAGAGCTTATTTGAGTCGGGGTATTCTGCCACATCGTACCCGAAATAAGTTCTTACATCAAGATAAACGCAAACCTCTTTGGTATGATTATACAACTGATGTGCACCGGTTTTTCCCTTTTCGAAGAATATCAAATCACCACTATTTACAACTTCAAGTCCATTTGGAGTTCTTAACGTTGCAGAACCGGAAATTATCATAAACATTTCTTCTGCAAATTGATGAAAATGATAAGGCGTTGAAAACTGACCCGGGTTTAATTGCCTTAAATCAAAGTTCAGGTTATCCGGATTTAATCCTTTTTTTTCTCTGGAAACATCCGTGAATATTCTGTAGTTGTCGATCTTATTAGGGCTCTCTTTGAATTCTCTCTGCTCTGATTTTAAAATTGTTGCCATGATTTGAATATTTTAATGGTTTATAAATAAATCATAAAATTCTGTTGCGGATTCTATACGTTAGCATTTATAGTTTCTGTTTTTGAATAAGCAAGTAATCCGCTAAAAAGGTTTAATGCTGCCACAACAAAACAAGTATATACCACGCCAATCAGCGGTAGTAAAACAATAGCCGTCAAAAAGGCGCCAAATGCAGATCCCAGCAAATCCGTGCTGTAATTCTCTCCTGAAGTTTCACTGTAACTTTTAGTACGTAATCGGGATGCCAGTAAAAATTCATATCCAATGCCGGTTGCCAATCCAAAAATCAAAATAAAAAAGAAGATCTGAACCGGAATTGTCAGGGCAGTTAATTTTCCTGCGGCATGAATCAATAAAGGTAAAATCATTGCAAAAAAAGCCAGCGCAAATTGCAAGAAATAATAGCTTTTAATTTCGTAAATCGGGGAATTGGTTTTAATGAACTTCCCAATGCCAGACCAGCCATAAAAAGGGCAAAAAATGATGCTGTTGCAAGATAAATACTTCCAAAATAAACCTGGTACGCGAAGTAGCAAAGTTACTTCCAGCGATGCCGCTGTAAAACCACCTGTGTAAAGTCCTGCTGTAATCCGGTCAGTTCGTAAAAACAGCAGTAGAAAAAGAAGTACCGGAATGATAATAAGAATCTTGTATTTGGTGCCAAAATAACTCAGCCAGTGACTAATCTGTTTTACAAACATATAAGGGTAAAAATCGCGGTTGACGGGGACAGTGTTATCAAACTGAGATGTCAGTGTTTTGCTTCTCATTGAAAGCAACTCGATCATCGAGATAATACTGGTTTACATATTCGGTTGGAATATTTTTTTGAGCAATCATTGCTGTTATTTCTGAAGTGAGTGGTGCATCGGAAGCCAGGAAATAGTTTTTTTCTCCGGTGATTAACAACCTGTTTTGTAAAAAATTTCCAAGTGTTTTCCAAAGCGAAGAATTTACATCGAGCGCATTTTCTTCAGCATAATTTGCAGTTGACGGCAGACTGGTGCAAATTACGGTTTCATTGTTACAATGTTTTTTCAGCAGGCCGAAAAAACTCTTCGGTATAAAAACGGTTAAGTCCAAGTGATGAAGGTGGTGGCAAATTGATCAGTATTACATCAAATTGCCGGTTGGTTTTGGCAATAAACCTGCGAATATCAGTTTTTATGATTTCCACGTTGACCGGAATCTGGTATTTCAGCGTAATTTTTAAGTGAACGAAAAATCTCCGGGTTTATCTCCAGGTAGGTAATTTTATCCACATTATATTTCTGAATTTCTTTTATCATTCCGGCAATTCCGCCCGAAATAAGCAAAACCTGTTTGGGGTTTCGATGCTGGATCATGGCAAAATGAACTGCTTCTTCGTTGACCATTGTATTTTCAGTGTAAAACAGAAGATCGTTGTTTTCATACACATTTAACTGCCCGGCCTGCCGGGTAACCACAAGATTTCCGTAACGCGTGCTTTTGTTGGCAACGAGTTCCTGGTTGGGGAAAAGCATCTTTTTTATATAGTGATCAGGATTAAAGACAAAATATTAACAACAGGAATCATAACTCCGGGAAGAATCCATTTCCATAGTCGTCTTTTTTCCTCCTTCTTTAGTAACCATGCTCCGGCATAAAAAAATAATTGCTGTTGTAATCCCAAAAATTTGGAATGAATTAAGAATACCGACCAAGAACGATGCTGAAAAGAACTCCTCCCAAATAGACTCCCCAACGATTCAACGGAATATGACTTTTCCGGTAAGATTTGTCATTTTTTGTTGTGGAATATAGTGTTGAAAATGCAGTGAAAAGATAACCTGAAAGAAAACAAACCGGGAAAAGCAAAATAAACGCTGCCACCACAGAATTAGTAATATTCACCAATGTGCCCGGCGGAAACATCAGGTTTTTCAGCAAGTAAAGAAGAGCAATCAGATATCATGGGGAAAATGGATAAAGCTGCCAACATAATAACTCCACGTTTTGTGGTAAAAGAAGCGAAGTTGCTGCTGCGCGCCTGCCATGCTCCCCAGCCCGTGAGCAACATCCAGGCTGCCATCACAATGCCCAGAATCAATTCATTTCCTGATAAAACACTGATGAATTCGCGGATAAATACTACCTGGTTAATAATGGCAACCATTCCCAGCAGGAAAAGGAAGCCACGAAATTGCAGAAATGAGCCGGAATTTAATTTCAGGAATACTTTCTTTTTGTTTTGTCTTTTTTCTTCGGAATGAAAAATAATATTTCAGGTGCCACGACAGATGAAATATGGCAATAAAAACCATGGCAATGCCAAATGAAACATGCCATTGCATATATGTTTCATAGCCGGGAATTTCGAGTTTGTAATTTACTTTTACAACACTCAGCATTCCCAGTAATCCTGAAACAAGGAAAGTGATCAGCAGCAATATAATTCCAGAATTTACGGTGCCATTTTTTGGAGAGGATTTCCCATTTGGCAAATAACCAGGTGGTAAAATAAGCCAGAAAAGTAATTATAGTAACCGGAAAAAGCGGATACGCTGTGTTCATTTGCGTGTATTCAGATGCCTTCTGTCAAAAACCAACGCCTCGTAAGTATAAAGATCAGCATCTTTCCATCCTTCCCAGCCGATTCCTGCTTTGTCGCGAGCGCAGTGTCCAAGAAATTCTTCTTTGTTCCAGCCGGTTGTTTTGGCTACCTGTGGCAAAAAAGTACCGCTACGCCCATCTTTATACATGTAAATACCTTGTTTCCCCAACTGAAATTCATCGCTTGAATAAATACGTTTTAGTGGGGTAAGTACTGAAATTTCAATGTCAATATCTTTGAGTTCCCGTTTAGTTACCGGTGTAAACCTGACATCGCGTAAAGCAGATGCCATGGCCATTTGTTGCACTATTTTGTATAAAGGTTCTGTAGCAGTAAATCTTCCGATACATCCGCGTAACTCATCGTTTTTTGTTAACGTTACAAAAGCCCCGCAGTTCATTTTTAAATTATCTGTCAATTCATCTTCATTGACTTCGGGAACGGAATTGTCTTCCAGTTTTTGCTCGATGGTTTCTCTGGCCAGTTTTAAAAGGAATTTTTTCTCTTCCGGGGTTAAATTAAAATCAATGGCAGTTTCAGAGTCTCCACGTGTAAACATGAATGAATGATACCCAACTACCCGATTTTTATCGCCGGTTTCGGTATCCCCGGAATTCATATATTTTATATGCTGAACCGAAATATCCTTTTGTTCCGAAGTAATATCAAGCAGGGTAAGTACAGAACTCCATCCGCAACAACTGGTCGCCAGCCCGGGAATATTCTTTTTTCCATTTGAAAGAATGGTTTTTACAAATTCTGCCGGTGAATTACTGGCAACCGCAAGTCCGGTTACTTTGTCATTTTTTACTGCATCGTCATATTTTGGATAATGCGAAAAATCACTGCTGATAATAAATAAATTATCGGGTGTGAAAAAAGGTTTGAGTATTTCGGCCAGTTCTTTACATGTTTCTTCAGACTGGGTACCGATTACCATAGGCACAATTTTAAACGGTTTTTTCATCCAGTATTGCAAAAATGGAAGCTGAACTTCCACGCTATGTTCCTTTTCATGCGCTTCCGATACATACTTAATCAGCCTATTGTTTCCTATCAGCCGGTCAACAACTTCAGTATCCACCTTTACATTACCAAGTGGCGTCCTGTAATCACCCCGATTGTAAATGGAGGCGCCTTTAAGCAACACATGGTGACTGGTGCCGATAATAAAAATCCGTGCATATGTTTTATCACGATCCAGTTTTGCGTAAGCTGAAGCGGCTACCTGACCTGAAAAAACATAGCCTGCATGCGGAACAATAATAGCAGCAACATTTTCTTCAATCGCTGTATCTTTAACAGTAGTAAAAAGCTGGTTGAGCTGGTTTCTCAGTTCATAAGCCGATGCCGGATAAAAAGACCCTGCAACGGCAGGTGGTCTGACATTATTTTTATGCTGAGCCAGTACATTAGATGCGAAAATTCCAGAGAAAAGGGTTAATATTATTAAGCGAAGAACAATGGTTTTCATGGTGCTAAAAAGTTGTTTAAAACCTTAAAATTAAAAAATAATCTGCGATTTTTTAATGCTAAATAAAATCTTTCCCAATGAATTCCTTTAATACTTATAAAACCACCTTTCGGAAAAAGAAAAAAATAATCTGCTAAATTTAAAATATTCTTACCGCTCATTCGTCAACCTCAACAGAGGCTGATGAAAGCAACAATGGAAACAGAAGTGGTACAAAGGGTTAATATTAGCGATATTGTTAAGGAATACACAGGCCGGCTTTCCGCATTTATCCGGAAAAGGGTCCGCAGGCTTGAAGATGCGGAAGATATCCTGCAGGAGGTTTTCTTTCAGCTTTCGGAAGCCGACAGGATGATGAAACCCATTGATGAAATGACCGCATGGCTGTTTGCTGTTACACGAAACAGAATAACTGATTTGTACCGCAAGAAAAAGCCGGAACTTTATTCGGAATTTGAAACCGATGAATCGGATGAATTTTCGGATTTGGAGTGGAGCCGGTTTTTGGAAGCAGACGAAAATACACCGGAAACAGAATTTGTAAAATCACTCGTTTGGGAAGAACTGGCTGTGGTTCTGAAAGAACTTCCTGCGGAACAACGTGAAGTGTTTGAAATGACTGAATTTGAAGGGCTTTCTTATAAAGAAATTTCTGCCCTTACTGGCGAATCAGTGAATACACTGATTTCCAGAAAACGATATGCCATTTTGATTTTGCGAGACCGGCTTCAAATCATTTATGATGAATTATTAAATTTTTAAAAGATTATACGATGAAAACAATTGATTATCACAGAAGAAGACTATTCTTTATCCCACTTATAGCATTGGGAATAGCAGTGTTTGCCTACGTGACTATGCTTTTATGGAATGCACTTTTACCCGTAATATTTAATTTTTCAGCCATTACTTTTTGGCAGGCACTTGGGCTACTTGTTCTTGCACGGTTGTTGTTCGGGGGTTTTCACCCACATCGAAACCCCAACTGGACGGCGCATCGCAGAGATCGTGAACTTCGCAGTAAGATCATGAAAATGTCACCCGAAGAAAAAAAGGAATTCTTCAGAAAAATGCATTATGATCGCACGGTTTGGCGACGTGAGCATTTTAAAGATGAGGATTACACTGAAGATAAAAGCGCTGAACAAACCACTGAATAAAGAAAGTCTGTAGGTTTTGAATTGTTGAAAAAGAGGTTATTCAGAATCCCGGGAATGGATGCCAACTTTCCTAAACGGATGGCATCCTTATTATTGAAATTTATTTAATTCACTGAACCTTTAACCGCCCGAAAGGTTTTATATCTGAATTTCATTTCAGAAATAAACTCCTCAAATTTTAAACCTGAGTGAATTTCGGAAGACAAAACAGAACTATTTACAGGATTGTTAAAAATAAACACAGATTTCATTTTTCTTTGCAAAACTGAATTACCAAAAGAAAATAATGGGAAAAGGAGAGAAAGTAAGTAAAAACAGGAAACGTAAAAAATCGGGCATTTTTTCACTGTTAAGACCTTACCGTGGAATGGTGATCATGCTCGTGTTTTTTGCACTGGCAGGCAATGGGGCCAACCTGATCATCCCGAAAATTATTTCACACGGAATCGATTCATACAACGGCGGAAATTATAACCTGAGAGTTATTCTGTTTGAATTTCTTGGCGCTGCAAGTATCATTTTTGTTTTTACACTTCTACAGAATATTGTACAAACATTTGCTTCGGAAAAGGTGGCTTTTAATATGCGGAAGAAACTTTCCGATAAGATTTCGCGTCAAAGCTATTCTTTTATACAAGAGTCTAATCCGTCGAAGCTGCTTACCAATCTCACTTCTGATATGGACTCGGTTAAAATGTTTGTTTCCAGTGGAATTTCATCCATCATTTCATCTGTATTTATAATCATCGGAACCTGTGTTCTTTTATTCATCACCGATTGGGAACTGGCGATCCCGGTAATTATGATCATCCCGTTAGTGGGTGTTACATTTTTTATTATTCTGAAAAAAGTGCGGGTTCTTTTCCGGCGTGGCAGGGAAGTAATTGACTGGCTGAATAAAGTGATTAACGAAAGTATTCTGGGATCGGCAATTATCCGGGTGATTAATTCGCAGCATCATGAATACCGTAAGTTTCTTGCTGCAAGTGCCGAAGGCCGTGATATTGGCATTTCAATCGTAACACTGTTTGCCACACTTATTCCAATCATTAATTTTTTGGGAAGTATGGCAACGCTAACTATTTTGACGCTTGGTGGTCATTTTGTAATTGCCGGGAAAATGTCAATCGGGGATTTTGCAGCATTTAACAGCTATGTCGTTATGCTTATTTTCCCGATCATAATCATCGGGTTTATGAGCAACCTAATTGCATCAGCAACTGCTTCTTATGATCGTATTGAAGAAATATTAAAGGCAAAGGAAACGGCTGATACCGGAACCAATGAGACGTTGGTGAAGGGAAATATAGAATTGAAAAATATTTCGGTGTTTTATGAAGGAAAACCGGCGCTGAAGAATGTTTCAATGGAAATAAAAGCGGGGTCAAGAACTGCTGTTATCGGGCCAACCGCTGCAGGGAAAACGCAGTTGCTTTATCTTCTGACAGGTTTAATAAAACCGGATGAGGGGTCGGTGGAATTTGAAGGCATTAAACTTGACGATTATAAAAAGGAAACTTTTCATAACCAGATCGGTTTTGTTTTTCAGGACAGTGTAATGTTTAATATGAGTCTGCGGGAGAATATTGCATTTAGCGAAACCGTTACTGATGAATCGTTGGAAAAAGCCATCGAAACGGCTGAACTCAAAGATTTCATTGAAACACTGCCGAAAAAACTTGATAGTGTGGTTTCGGAGCGGGGAACCAGTTTGTCAGGCGGGCAAAAACAGCGGATAATGCTGGCACGTGCACTGGCACTTGATCCGAAAATTCTGTTGCTTGATGACTTTACTGCTCGAGTGGATCAGCAAACGGAAAAGAAAATTCTGGATAATGTACGGAAAAACTATCCTGATCTTACTTTGATTTCTGTAACACAAAAAATAAGCCCGATTAAAGATTTTGACCAGGTGATCCTGTTAATGGAAGGCGAACTGGTAGCAACCGGACGGCATGAAACCCTGCGGGCTACTTGTCCGGAATATGTTCAGATTTATGAATCACAAAAAAGTACCAGTCATTATGAGCTACAATCTTAACCTGGATACAGAGGATAAAAAGAAGAAAAAGAAACTGGGCTTTAAATCGTTAAAGAACCTGGTTGCTCACATGGTGGAGGAGAAAAGAGTGCTTTATGTTGCGTTTCTGGCGATGGTAATCACTGCTGTTCTGAATCTTTCCAGCCCAATAATTATCGGACGCACAGTAGATAATTATATCGAAACCGGCCGGTTTCACGGTGTCATTGTATTTGGTGGAATATTATTGGCAATGTACATTGTTGCGTTGGTTGCAGGTTATTTGCGTACCAAATTAATGGGTACGGTAGGGCAGCGAATGTTGTACAACCTGCGTAACGCAGTATTTCAAAAATTGCAGGATCTTCCCTATGATTTTTTCAACCAGAATAAAACCGGCGACCTGATTTCGAGGATTAACAATGACACGGAAAAAGTGAACCAGTTTTTTTCTCAGTCATTGATGCAGTTTTTAATGTCGATTCTAATTATGATCGGATCGGCTATTTTTTTGCTGTCCATAAATTTTGAATTGGGTGCTGCGGCACTTTCGCCGGCAATAATTATTTGGGTATTTACCAAATTTCTTTCGCCGTGGGTGAAAAAGAAAAATGCAATTAACCTGAAAAGTATTGGAGGCCTTAGCTCGGAAGTGCAGGAAAGCCTGAATAATTTTAAGGTTGTGGTAGCATTTAACCGGCGCGACTATTTCAGGAAACGATTTGAAGAAGTTAACCGCGATAATTATTCAACATCGGTAAAAGCTGGCATTGCAAATAACCTGTTTTTGCCCTTCTTTACTTTATTTTCCAATATCGGCCTCTTAATCGTTTTATCGCTGGGAATCTATTTTATTTCAATAGGTCAGTTTACCATCGGATTACTGATCAGTTTTATCGCTTATGTGAACAGTTTTTATAACCCGCTCCGGCAACTGGCTTCATTGTGGACTAATTTCCAACTGGCACTTGCTGCCTGGGACCGTATTCGTAAAATACTGGAACTTGAAAGCAACCTGCCACAAATTGAATCGAATTATTTTGATGAAACGGCAACGCTGGTTTCTTTCCGCGATGTATCATTCTCTTATCCAAATGGAAGTGAGGTTTTGCATAATATTACCTTTAATTTGAAGAAAGGGAAAACGTATGCATTTGTCGGGCCAACAGGTGGTGGAAAAACGACAACTGCTTCTTTAATTTCCCGTTTGTATGATCCGACAAAAGGAAAAGTATTGCTGGAAGGAAAGGATATTCGATCCTATTCGGCAGAAGAACGGGTTAAAAGGATTGGTTTTATTTTACAGGATCCGTTTCTTTTCAGTGGAACAATCAGAGAAAATATTCTTTATGGCAACGAAGAATACCAGGATCTTCAAAATGGTGAATTAACCCAAATATTCCGTGACTCAGGATTAGAATCACTGTTACAACGATTTGATAAAGGTCTTGAAACAAAAGTGAATCTTTCAGGCGACGGGATTTCTCTGGGGCAAAAACAACTGATTGCATTTATGCGGGCGGTACTTCGAAAACCTGATCTGCTGATCCTTGATGAAGCTACAGCTAACATCGATACAGTTACGGAATCACTGCTGGATGATATTCTGCAAAAACTACCCTCTACTACTACAAAAGTGATAATTGCTCACCGACTTAATACCATTGAAAATGCGGATGTGATTTACTTTGTAAATACGGGAAATGTTACCAGGGCCGGTTCGCTTAGCGATGCTGTTGATATGCTGATGAAAGGCAAAATGGCGAGTTGACGGAAAATTCCAATCACTTTCAAAAAAATACAAATTAGTATTAATTTAATTTTAAGGTTTAATTAACCATTTTATGATTAGTTAGTCGGCTAACTAAAAAACATTATTTTTGTCGTGTGAAAGAAGGGCCACATACCGATTCAATTGGGTATTTGTTTATAAAAATATGCAAAACCCGTAGAAACAAAGCCAATGAAATGCTGGCAAAATACGGCATTCACGCCGGGCAGGATGTTCTTTTATATTATCTGAGCCTCGAAGATGGGCAAACGGTTTCGCAACTGCTTGCCGACATTGATATTCAGCATGCTACCATTTCTAATATGATAAACAGGATGGTGGCCAATGATCTGGTTAAAAAAATTAAGGATCATAAGGACGCCCGTGTTTCACGCATTTTTTTAACAGAAAAAGGAAAGGAAGCAGTGGCTCAGACAAAAGAAGTTTGGAGATTTCTTGAAAGACAAACGCTGGAAGGATTAACTGAAGAAGAAATAGTTGAACTTAAAAAATTGCTTCGGAAAATTTTGGAAAATATTCGAAACTAAGACGGACTGATTGTTTTGAATAAACATTAATGCCGGCAAAATAGAATACATGATTAATAGAAATAATTAATATGAACGAAAAAAGAAAAAAGAACAGTTTTCGGGTGTACATTCCACTCTTTGTTGTGGTTTTGGTTGTTGCTGCCGGTGTTGGTTACTGGTTCAACGAGTATTCGAAATATATTTCCACCGACGATGCACACGTTGATACCGACAATGTTTCGGTGAGCTCGAAAATGTTGGGGCGAATTACCAATATTTTTGCTGACGAGGGCGATGTAGTAAAAGCTGGAGAATTGTTGGCAGTGCTGGACAGCAGTGATTTACAGTCGCAAAAAATTAGTGCGCTGGCGGCAATCGATCAGGTGAAAGCAGGTCTTACTCAGGTTGAGGCTAAATATAATTTTGATAAAGAGAATCTCAAAGTTCTTGAAGTAAACCTGAACAGAACACAGCAGGATTATGACCGTGCAAAAAGCCAGTATGACGGGGGAGTAATTACACAGGAACGATTTGAACATGCTCAGAGTGCCAATGAATCGGCACAAGCAACATTAGCGGCGGCGAAATCGCAACTGAAAGTTTCTCAGGCAGCTATTAAAAGTTCACAGGCTTCTATTGAATCGGCAAAAGCAAGAGTCCAGATGATTGAAACACAACTCAAAAATACGCGACTTTATTCACCAATTAGCGGTATTGTGGCAAAACGCTGGTTACTGCCTGGAGATATTGTTCAACCCGGGCAATCGGTTTTCACGGTTACCAACAACGATAAGTTATGGATCGCTGTTTATCTTGAAGAAACAAAAATTGCGGGTGTTCATGTGGGCCAGAAAGCCAATTTTACAATAGATGCATTTCCAGGGGTTGATTTTACCGGCGAAGTTTATTCAATCGGTTCAAATACCGCATCCCAGTTTTCACTGATACCGCCAAATAATGCATCGGGTAATTTCACGAAAGTAACCCAGCGGGTTCCGTTAAAAATTTCGATTGACGGAGTGCTTAACGGTGGGAGCTTATCCAATTACAACGTTCTGGCAGGAATGTCGGCAGTGGTAAAAATCATAAAGGATCATAAATAATGCCTCACGCATCAGTATTACATCGGGCACGAAAATTCATGCGGCCGCGGAATTCGATATTACATCCGCGAAACAATGCCTATAAATGGATTCTGCTGTTCAATGTAATGATCGGGACATTTATGGCCGTATTGGACGCCACGATCGTAAATGTTGGTTTGCCTAAAATCATGGCGTCGTATGGTGTCGGACTGGATAAAATTGAATGGGTGCTTACGGCTTACTTGCTGGCACTTGCGGTAATGTTGCCTACTTCAGGTTGGATGGCAGACAAGTTTGGATACAAACGCATGTATTTTGTGGGGTTGTTGCTATTTACTGTCGGCTCTATGTTTTGCGGAATGTCACCCAACGAAAATATATTGATTCTTTCGCGGGTCATTCAGGGACTTGGTGGCGGAATGATTCAGCCATTGGGGATGGCGATCATCACGCGCGAATTTCCACCCGAAAAAAGAGGAGTAGCTTTGGGTTTCTGGGCCGTTTCCGCAGCTGCTTCTGTGTCTTTTGGCCCGCTGATTGGCGGATATCTGGTTGACTCTTTTAACTGGAAACTAATTTTTGATGTTAATATTCCAGTGGGAATTGCTGCCATGTTAGCTACTTTTATTATACAGGAAGAATATAAAAGTAAAAAAGTCAGAAAGTTCGATGTTAGTTGGATTTGTCTCAGTTACGATTTTCCTTCCGGTTTTATTATATGCACTTTCAGAGGGCACGGCACAATCGAATGCCCAGGGATGGCATGCTTCTTATGTTTTGGCATGTTTTGCCATTTCAGCTGTTGCATTTTCAGTTTTTTTAACGGCCGAATTCACCGTGAAAGAACCCTTGATGGATTTGAAGCTACTTTTAAACCATAATTTCGGAATTGCCAATATTATCATGCTCATTTTCGGAATAGGAGTTTTTGGTGGTATTTTCCTACTTCCTTTGTATCTTCAGAATTCACTTGGGTATACGGCGCTTGCAATCAGGAGAGGTATTTCTTCCCGTTGGAATTATCCAGGGAATTGTAGCACCTTTAGCCGGAATTATTTCCGATAAAATCAACGTAAAAATTCCGATTGTATTGCGGATTACTGGCATTTGTCGCGAGCTTTTTCATTTTTACAAAACTTTCATTTTTAACAGAGCATAACTACATCATGCTATTCTTTATATCTGCGCGGAATTGGAATGGGATTACTTTTTGCCCCACTCAGCGCTATTGCCATCAGTGAGATTCCACGCCATGAAATGGCACAGGCTTCCAGTTTAACAAATACAATCCGGCAATTGGGTGGTAGTCTTGGAATTGCGATTCTTGGCTACATTGCTTATCTTCAAGGATCAACTTTCACGCGCAGACTTATGGACAGTCGATACAGGCGCATTCCGAAGTTTATCAATCAACCATGGCACACGTTAATAATTATATTGAATACCATGCCGGAAGCTCACCTGCAACAGCGCGTCAACAGGGACAGGTACTGTTAATGGGAAGTGTAAGTAATCAGGCATATATCGAAGGAATTAACGATGATTTTCTGGTGGCGGCTATCATTACGTCACTCGGATTGATTCCCATCTTTTTCCTTCATACAAAAAAGAAAAATAAATCGAAAAATAATAATGTCAATGCAAACAGTACAGATTAAATATCTATTGATCTTAATAGTAGCTGTTCTTATTACATCAACTGTTACGGCACAGCAATCCCCTCCAGATGAAGCTGCCGGAGATTCACTAACCCTGGAATGGATTATTCAGGAAGTTGTTCAGCATCATCCACTTGTACAGTCGGCTGAAGAAGCATTAAAAGGTGCTGATGCACAGATTGGGCTCGCAAAATCAGGGTACTATCCCAATGTTGATTTTAGCGCAAATTTTAACACGGTAGGACCGGTGCCATCATTAACAATTCCGGATATGGGTACATTTAGCTTTATGCCCAGAAATAATATTTCAGGAGCATTTAATGTGCATCAGGATATTTATGATTTTGGGAAAACGGCACAAAGTGTTGCCATTGCCGGCGAAGGTAAATCTATCACCGAACAATCGAAGGAGCAAGTTAAACAAAAACTGGCGCTTCGGTCGATCCAGGTTTATTATACGCTTGATTTTTTGCAGGAGGCAGTTAAAATAAAAGAGGAACAACTACAAACGTTAAATGAACACCTCGATTTTGTAATTAAAAAGAAAGAGACCGGTTCGGCTACCGATTATGAGATATTAAGCACAAAAGTGAAAATATCGGGTATTGAAAGCCAGTTACTTGATTTAAAAGCTTCTCAGGAGGTTCAGCTCTCAGCTTTAAATTCATTGCTAGGTATGCCTTCTGAAACGATCCATAAGGTAAAACAAGTGCTGGATGCAGAAATGCCTGTTATTAGTGGCGATTCGTTAATCAACCGTGCATTTGCCAAAAGAAATGAAATGCTGATTGCAAAGAAGAAAGAACAACTGGCGGCAATGAAAGTGGATATGGAAAAGACAAAAAACAGCCCGTCACTGTTTTTTATTGCCAACGGAGGAGTAAAGAATGGTTTTATTCCTGATATCAAAAAGATAAGACCGAATTATGTGGTTGGTTTAGGTGTAAACATACCTGTTTTTGATGCTACCAGGGAAAAGTACAATGTAATAAAAGCACAGTCGGATGCTGAAACCACTGTTTTGGAAACTGAAATAACAAGGCGTAATATTTCAAGCGAAGTAGTTGAAAATGAAACAAAAATTCAAACTGCAGCTCAAAAGGTGAACCACGCGAAACTTCAGCTGGAACAGGCAGAAGAGGCGTTATCACTGGCTAAACTGAGTTACCAGTCGGGAGTAATTACCAATCTGGATTTGCTGGATGCTACAACTGCTGCTTCGGAAAGTCGTCTGCTGTTGCTGAAATCGCAGATTGATTATGTTGTCAATATTTATATGCTGAATGCTTCGCTGGGTGAGAAACTGTATTAAAACAGAGTTGGCGTTTTAACAGATGTGGCCATTCTTTGCCAAGTTAGTTTGTGTCTGCTCGACCCAATTGTATCGGTACTTAAAATCAGTATATCATCAATAAATTCAAATTTTCTGATTTGATTCTGATTAACCCAGTTCGGGAAAGAGCTTATTTTTATCCGATGAACTACCTGATTGGGATTATTATAGATTTCATAAGTTCCACAATAAGAAATAAATTCACTAAAAGCTGAAAACATTTCATCGGGTGTGCCCTGCAGTGGATCCTCTGAATGAAAATGAGTTCTGTTGTTTTTCATAATTTGAACCGACATGTTCCCATTTTTATCATAAGATATTTGCCCAACCGCATCTTCACCAAACGGGAAAAATTCTGTTCCATTATTTACCTCAGCCGTCCATTTTTTTAATTCCCATGAACCGACAAACTTTTCATTTTTATTTTTCATTCTATTTTGCTATCAATGTCGTCGTTTTGAGCGAATATTCATCATATTCTAAATTATTAAAGTGAATTATTTTCCCACTTTATAATGGTTAGACATAGGCGCCTTTTTATGATTGAACACGAAAAGAAGTGATTGAATTTCAGCAATAAAGATTCAATTTACATCTTATATAGACTAAATCAAAATAATTTTGTCTTTTATAGAATTAATTAAAAATAAGATCAATATATTTTGAATATGGAACGATTAAATTACAGCATTAGAAAATAAATTCAGATATTCTGTTCCAGATTTTATTACAAATGATCCCAGTTGATAAGGACATTCCAGAGCAACGATGAATCGTAATGGTTCAGGTATCGGTTTAACGGATTAAAGGTAAAAAATACAACCCTGCCTTTTCCAACCGGTACATTCAGAATGACCGCATTCCCGATGATCTCATTTTCATTTCGAACCATTCCTGAAAGGACATAATCGGGTTCTTTTTTATTTTTGACATCGGCAGAATCTTTGGCTGCAGGTTTCTCTTTTGCTTTGGGTTCCTTTTTGGCTCCAAGAATTTTTCCTTTATATTCCAGTTCGTCTTTCAACGGCTTTGTCCCATACTGCAGTATCATCAAATTACGGTCATACTTTTCAGTTCTGAGCAATCTTCCGTTACCTTTAAAGACGTGGAAGATTTCCGGGTAGCCGTAAAGTATCGGACTTTTTGAGTTACGTGCTTTTACCGTAACAATTGAACCGGGATGAAAAAGATTTCCGGGTGAAAAACTTTTGGCCTGCTTCCCGATTCCCGCATCAGCAATTATGGAAGCTGAGTTATCAAGCGGAACAAGTACCCCGCCATCTTTTACAAACTGGCTCAGGTTATTTAATCCGTCCCATCCGGGACCGCCGGTAATGTCTTGGGAAGAATCGGGATAACCATGTGACGGGAATTCAGCTGTTTTTGTATAGGCAATTGGCCCGAACCGATCATCGACCCCATTGACAAAATCAGAAAGATTTCCATATTGCTGAGGAATAATAATTATATCAAACTGCTTTTTTAGCGCACCTTTTTTCAGATCATCTTTATCGATTGACGTGTATGGAATTCCTTTTTGCTCAAGGGTAAATCTTACCCAGCCCTCATCCTGAGTGTCATCCCAACTATGGAAAACAGCTATTTTCGGTAACGAAACCTTGTGTGAGTTTTTTAGTTTCAGGTTCTTTGCCTGCAAGTCAATTCCAAAATCTGCTGCCAGTTTATCTGTCCGATTTTTATCCAAATCTTCCAATACAATGGCTCCCTGCTTTATGGTGTCACCGTTTTCAATAAACATAGAGTCCACAACCTGTACATTCAAATTACCAGTCTTTTGCAGATCATACAGGCCGGAAATTATGGAAGACTGGGCTTTGTAATCGATTATATAATCAGACCCTGTGCCTTTTGCCTGACCTTTATAAACAACATCATTATCCACCAGTTCCATTTCAGCATTGTTATATTTCATTGAATCCAGCTCATGCACATCAACACCGTACATTAATCCCAGTGTCCATGCGATTGCATCATAAGGTGGAAATTTTGCTTCTTTGGGGTATTCCTGTTTTGTCAGAAAATCAAAAGCTACCCTGCTGTAAGGCTGATTTAGCGGAATTACATATTCATTCGTTTCTTTAGTTTTATAAATCTCAATGTGCTGTTTTCGTAACTGATTGACCAAATATGCAACCATAACCGGATCGCGCTGTTCGGCAGGGACAACAAACATTTTTATGTCGTTTGTTTTATAGAAGCTGGTGCTGTTTACCCCTTTCTGATAAAAATTCTTTAACAATGTTTTTCGGTTGTCAGCAGCATATTTTAATGACGAAAGAACAGCAGCCTCAGTATAATTAATGTTGTTTCGCGATGACCAGTAAAGTTTCCCGGTAGATGGGGCAGGGCGGTACCATTCGCGGGAAGTAACCAGATCCCCGGCAAATTTTGCTTTTGAGATATCTCGTAAATAGGTGTTTGCCCCAGCGTTTCCAAAGGTTTCGTAAAACCGGCCGATTGAATTGTGGGTGTTGGCAATCCAAATACCGTAACCCGACCACCAGCCATCGTAAAAAGCCCAATCGAAAACACCGGGCAATCCCTGTGCCGAAAGCGAAGTCATCTCGCTGTTAGCGATGGTTTGCCATTCACCGATGGTTATCGGATCAATATTTTTGTTGTAGGGCCCCGTTCCTGTTGAAATATAAAGTAAAGGAATCGATTCATGAAGATCGAGCATAATTGTTGGGTGCCACTCGAAATACGCTTTTGCTATTGCTTTTGATATCTCCTGGGATACCTGGAACCCGTCGCGGTTATTATCATGAAAAACGTATTTTCCCCAGTATGGCGGCGATTTGCTAAACCCGTCGTCAAACTCTTTCCGGTCTTTGGTGTAACGGTAATACCAGTCAACCTGTTTGTCGCGGCCGTCGGGTTCTGAAACGGGATTAATAATAACAATGCAATTATCCAGTATGTTTTTTATTTCATCCGATTCATCAGTAATTAAACGATAAGCCAGCTCCATCAGCATTTCAGGCGATCCCATTTCTGTTGAATGCATTCCCCCGTTTAAATAGTAAACCACTTTTGTTCTTCCAATAAGTTTATTGGCTGCAGCTTCACTGGTTTTTCGCGGATCTGCTATAAGTGCCATGTCTTTTTTGTAAGTGTCAAGTTTTTTTATCGTTTTTGCGTCGCCAATGGTAATCAGGTTCATTGATCTGCCTTCTTCGCTGGTTCCAAGTTGTTCCATAGTAAGTTTGGAAGAAGCTTCAGCAAGTTTTCTGAAATAACCATAAATTTCATATGTGTGGTGCATTACTCCCGGTGCGCCGATAATTGAACCAAAATATTCAAGCGGGGAGGGAATGCCCGGTTGTTTTGTAATGGTGGTAACCGATGAGGGCAAAAATACACTGTCGGTAGTGTACTCCACAATTTTATTTTGATAAACAATGTCCGTTTGCTGGGCCTTAATTGCAGAATGACAGATAAACAACACGGAAAAAACAAGTAAGAGACGAATGAGAGATGATGACTTTTTCATTTAATATCTATTTATTCAGAAGGATTAAAAATATGAAAATATATGTTTAATCGGGAAATAGGCTTAAAAATGTACTTTCCCTGAAATGTTTTGTTAACTAACCAGGCTCATTTGTGATTCTACCGGAGTAGCAGCGACTAACGTTTGATATACGACACAATACCTTTCAGTTAGCTTTTGCAAAGCTTTAATTTTTTCTTCGTCTGCATCACAATCAAGTTCAATAGACAATCGGATGGCTTTAAAACCTACCGGAACTTCCTTTGAAATTCCCAGTGTTCCTTTAAAGTCTAAATCACCTTCTGCTTTCACAATTCCCTCTTTTATATCAATACCTATTGAAGTAGCAACGGCACTTAAGGTTACTCCGGCACAAGCTATCAGTGCTTCCAAAAGTAAATCTCCTGAACAGACCAGTGTTCCGTCACCACCTGTTGCCGGATGCAGGCCAGCTTTGGCCAACGCTCCGCCCGTTTCAATATTACATGAAATGCCTTCTCCAATTCTGCCTTTTGCTTTAATTGTGATTACTGCAGACTCCGGTTCCTGTCTGTATTTTTCCTTTAAGGGCAACTGTAATTTTTTAAGTTCTTCCGACTTCATAATATTCAATAATTGGATTTATTATAACAGTTTTATTTTCATTTCTAATTCTACCTTTAAAGAATAATTTTAAAGATGTTATTATCTGCAGGTAACTCCGTCAATATTATACAATATTAACGTTTATCTTTATCTATTTAAGACAAAATTATCTTAAATTGTAACTACATTAAAATAAAAGTTTAACAATATGGGATTAGTAGTTACGCCTGTTATAAAAGGGCAGGAAGAAGAATGGAAAAAGTGGGCTAAAAAGCTGAATGGTGAGATGAAGGAGGATTTCGATGATCTGAACAAACGTTACGGACTGACCCGTCATGATGTATGGGCGGTAGAAACACCTAATGGATTATTGGCAGTTGTTTTGCATGAAGGACCCGGTGCGGATACATTTATGCAGAAAGTAGCGACATCAGATAATAAAACAGATCTCCTTTTTAAGGAGAATCTGGGGAAATTTCACGGTATGAATTTGAATGCTCCGCCTCCCGGACCAATGCCAGTAAAACTGACATAGATTTTCACTTTTTTCAGCTGTCGGAACATTAATATATTTTAATATTCCGACAGTTATTTTTTTAACATCATTTGATTGGCTCCGGGAATTAGTTACACAAATTGCCTAATTAAGTTGAAAAACTAATTAACCTGTCCGCAACAATCTGAATCTGCTCCTAAGCCAGTTTCCAGTCCTTTTGTTCAATAGCTTCCCTTACTTCTGGTATTGTTTTAACTCCATAGCCGGTATAAAACCCCGAAGCATAAATTGAATGTCTGTACCACGCCCAGTTTGGCAATCTATTTTTTATAAGCAGTTGTTGTTCAGCCCTGTATGACGATTAGTTAAATTAGTAATCAACAGTATTGGTTTCCAGCTTTTTCCGGTAACCCGTTTCTAACGAATCATCGCTTGTTCCAAGTGACTGCAGTGCATTTTGCAGTGGCGGAAAATCAAGACACGGCACTTCAGGTTCCATTTAAGGTAGTTTATATTTTTAGAGGGATACAATTATTAATTTAGGAATTAAAACATTTATTTTGTTAGATAGTTCAGATTTTATTTCTGCGCTTGCTGAATTAACTCAAGCATTTGCATTTGATGATTTTGTAACCTTTTTAGTGCCCCTAATACAATTTGCAATCTCATTCTTCTTTGAGAAACAAGATTTATTAAGGAATTGCTGCATTTTATATCTACGGTTCCTGTAATAAATTCAGGAGGTAGTTTATTTTTGGAACCCGTTTTGGCATACTGTGCCATTCCTCCGGAGTTATCTAAAATGCGTGAAATATCTACCTGTTCCTGTAAATCAGGCAGAAAGTGATTTTCGATAAATTCAAAAGCTGTTTTTTCGTCTTCACTGGCATCGTCGAACTTGTTGTTCCAGGTAATTATAGATGTAATCAAATCATTATTTGATATGTGATCGATTTTCCCGGAGGTTAGTATTGAATTCAGACTCCCTGTGGATGGATTATTTGTTGCAGCAACTATAAAGGCTGATAACAAAGTATCGGCAATTGCAATATTTTTGCCTGGTTCTGAATTTTGCAAAATTTTCTCCAGAATCTCTGTATTTCTTAATACAAACTCGTCGATCCTAATTGTTTGCTGAAGTTCCTGTCTATTATATAACATCTCATTGAGCAGGTTTGTCAATATAATTTTTCGGGTATGGATTTCTTTAACCGAATTCCACCAAGAATTCAGTGCAAAAGCTAAAAGAACACCAATTAAAACAATAAAGACTTCTCCCAATGCATATCTTGAGTAAGCAGCAACTTTGTTTTCAGCAGCCAGTTTTTGTCTTATGTTTCTAAGGATTTTCATTATTTAGTGTCTTTTTTATTAGTTTTCTGATTTCAGAAATTTTATCGAGTGCTTTTTCCCCATTTCTAACGATACCACTTCTGTTATCGTTATACAATTTAAAGAGCGCGATAGTAGATGGCTTTTCAAAGAAATCTTTCGTGTTTGTCGGTTGGCAATAAATAGTCCATTTAAAGTCTTTAAAATCTTGTTTGATTACCGGAGTCCAATCGCTTTTAAATGAGAACTCAACGTCAGTTAAGCTTTGATAAACACGATATAAACTTTCATCATAATAGGATATTAGCGCCATTTGAAGTTCTTTATCCGAAATGTTTTCCAGACCTTTTGCTTTTAACATTTCGTACGCACTGGATTGGGATCTAAAACGTTCAAAACTAATAATCTTCCCCATCCAATAGTTCAGGCTGTCGTTATAGCTTTTTAATGCTACTTGCTCCAATAAACGACCGGTTAAAACGATAGCCAGTTTTGATTTAGCAATTTCAGCCGATAATGAAATTGAATCTTGTTCAAGGTTCTGGTCAATAAGCGAAAGAATCTCATGTTCAAACTTTTTGTCTTTTCTTCCTTCGTTCCAGTTGTTTACCTGCAAGGCAATTAAAATTCCAATCACCACCAGCACAATTTCGCCAATCGCATATTTGAAATAGTTGGTATTCCTGATGATTGACCGATTTTCTGAAATCAGTTTTTTACGTATGTTGCGGAAGAGTTGCATCATTTTATTTCTAGTTCTTTTTGAATCATCGATTTTAAATCAATGGCCAATTGTTTGACATCTTCAAAGCTTCCTTCCACTTCGATTTGATGTTGGATAATGCTTGGCAACAAAGCCAAAAATCCGGTTTTTTTTAGCATTCTTTCATAAACCAGTTTGGCGTCGACTGGATTATAGATTAGAGAATCACTAAAATGCCCCATGCTTATTTGCTGGCTAGGCGAGAGTATTCCCTCTTTTACGTGGTTGAAACGTAGTTGGGTATCCTCCCGAATAAAATTGTATTGTCCCAGATCGAATGACCACCATGAATAATAATTCTGAAGTGCGTTTCTGATTTTCTCGTTTCTGATCAGCGAAAGCTTTCCGCTCGATTTGATTTCTTGAAATGTGTTATCTGAAATCACGGGATAAAATGTATAGCCAGCATGTTCGATGCTTCGTATAAAGTAGCTGGGCGAATTTTCAGCTAGTTGAGGGCTATCCATAGTTTTCAATAGAAATTCAGCACGTTTCATGCGGTTTTTATTTAACATTATTGAAGTTGAAATACTTTCAATATTGGTGGTTATTTCTGCTTCAAAACGGGTTAGGAATTTTTGTTCCTCAATACGGTCTTTTCGTCCCTCATTCCAATTGTTAATTTGCAGGGCAATCAAAATACCAATAACCACTAGCACAATCTCGCCAACTGCGTATTTTAGATAGTTGGTATTCCTGATTATGGAACGGTTTTCTGAAATCAGTTTTTTTCGGATGTTTCTAAAGAGATTAATCATTATTAAAAGTTTTGTTGTTTTTATGAGGCTCTGTAGCATTGATGATTTTAATTATTACCTCGTTGGCAATTTTCAAACCATTGAGATTTTTATGATGGTACCAAAGTACGTTATCCTGAATGTTTTCATATTTTAACAAATGAAACAAAGTGTAATAGTCAGGAGTAAGTGCTGATTTTCCGGTCCATGGTAAATTCCCGTTATGGTCAATCTCTTTAAAAGCAACATAGTCGTTGATAATTGGCAGTAAATGATTGTTTATCCAATCACCAAGAGATTTTTCCCGCTCTTTAATCATGACCGTTGTGGCCTCCCATTGGTTAATGAGTTGAATAATCTCAGGATCTTCTATAATATCCAGTTTACCTGTTTGGACAATGTTTTCAACGGTGCTATTCGAAAATACAATCTGCGACGATGGAAGTGATGCGTAAAATAAGCTGTCGAGATCATATTTTTCGAGTTCCTCCGCGCTTTTTCCTATTAAATTCATTATAGTGATGTTAGCATTCATGGCACCGGTATAAATTGCAGTGGTGCTGTCGAGCATTTTCTTGTTTTCAAGAAATTCGTTATGAAGGGTAGCCAAAATATTTTTTTCTTCGATACGGTTCAATCTTGATCGATTCCAACTGTTAACTTGTAAAGCCAGCAATATTCCTATCATTACCAGAATAATTTCACCAATAGCATAGCGCAGGTAGGCTGCGGCCTTATTTTCGGCAGCCAGCGTTTTACGGATATTTCTTAAGACTCTAATCATAAATTGGTTTTTTCCATTAAGTTAAGAATGCCATTTGTTTCCTCAAGCAAATGATTATAGTACTCATCATACAGTGATAACATAAACCTTTTTTGTGATGTTAACGTGTGAAAAGCAGTGATATAGCGGTTGGCATCCACGTTCTTCCATGCCTGTTGAATCAGGTGGTCGGGGAGAATGCTTAAACGTAACTTATTTCCCTGATAAGGCGCTGCCTGCATAAATTGATTTAAGGTTTCATAATACATCTGTGAATTGGTTGCCGCCCAGTTTAAATATTCTTCCTGTGTCCCGTTCAGCTCAATGAGTTCACTTCTTATTGAAGCCGGATAAAGATCAAGGTTTCCTGAATTACGCAAGGCTATAAATGTGCCGTTGGTAAACGATTTTATTAAATCTAAATTCACAACAAAATGGGCGTTACGAAGGTCGGCCACTTTCAGCGAAGGCGTGTTTAGCACTTCTTTCAGTGAATCGAGCATTAATTGCTGCTGAAAATTGTATTTGAGGTACGAATGAAACTGGGCGGTGTCCCTTTTTAAATCAGCAATCAAGGAAGATGTATATTCTTTTTTTAATATTTCGCGTTTGCGGTTTTCATTCCAGTTGTTAATCTGTAGCGCAATTAAAATCCCGATAACCACCAGAAGAATCTCCCCAACAGCATAGCGCAGGTACCTGCCTGCTTTGTTTTCAGCAGCGAGTTGGTAACGTATTTTTGAGAAGAAGCGGAGCATAGGCATTAATTTAATAGTTGTGAAATCAACGAGACACTAAAAATCGTAAGCATAAACCAACCGATAAAACCCTGGATAATTGCCAGGTAGCGCGGCAGGCCTTTAATCGGTATTTCACCAAAACCAAGGGTGGTGAAGGTGTTGATAGAGAGCATCAGGGCGTTGAGGACTTTAATGAGGATGTCGTATGCAATTGCAATCAGAAATGCGCCAATTAGCAAAAGCACTTTCCACCAGCGGTGGGAGGGTGGCACTTCCTGCCAGGTTCCTTTTAGTACATCAAAACGGCTTAAAAACGATGCGCTAAGTTTTGTGCCCGACAATGCCCATTTGTACAGCGGCAGGGCAGTGGCAGTGAAAAAGCGGGGAACGGTTTTGGCATAGCTTTCAATAAAATCCCTGAACTCGTGGAAAGCCAGTAATTCAGGTTGTTTTTCTTCGAGATAAACCTCATGAATTCCCTGGTTCCGGTTCAGGTATTTCATAAAAAAAGTGTAGCGGTGAATAATGCGGTGTTTGCCGTGGCTGTCCCAGCTGTTAGGGAAGAAAAGGTAAATAAGCGCAAACAGTAAAATTACGTACAAAGAGAAAATGATAGCGCGCGATGGCTTTGTCCCGTATGCTGAAAATATTTTCAGGAACTGGTTGATCTTCCATGTAAAATAAGTATCGAATGTCGGATGGGTTTTATAGAGAAAAGCCAGTCTTTGGGTTTCCATATTTTTCATATTCACATAAACTGCATTGGCATTTTCAGTGTCAAAAATCGATTTGTAATGGTTGTAAAAAAATCCACGAAAACCCATTTCGCCGGCATAAGCATCTTCATCGGCAATTCGTATTGAATCAATATATTGTTTAAGATACTGAGTGTTAAAAGGATTAAATTGTAAATTTTGTTCATATGAAATTTTTGCCAAATAGGGGCCAAGACCCATATCCGCAATCATCATGTTATCAAACTGTTTCCATCCAACGCTATATTTTATCGGGTAAAATTTATCGATGTCAAATACTACCGGTTTTTCAAACGTATTGTGTTTGAATATTAAACGGTTCAGTCCCTGCATATTATTGATTGAGATTTGAGCGCCTATTAGGAAATCGTTATCCCGGAAATCGACCCATTGCGATTTGTTTTGACTCAGGGATACTAATCCTGTTCCGCTAATACTGTTTTTACTAAAAGATGTAAAACGGTTGTTATTTACTCCAAAATTCAGGCCGAACCTGTATTTTTTGTTGTTGATATCGAACTTGTTGTTAATAATGATAATATTATCCGACTCACAATTAAACCGAAAGTATGCATTTTTAAATTCGTTGGAGGTGAAATAGTTAGAATTGGAAAACCCGACAATCAGGGACTTATCTGCATCACAAATTTTATTGTTTTCATAAGAGAAGTTGTTCTCGAATTTTGAATTAAAACAATTAATGGATTGAACATCTGTCAAATTCACTTCTTTCAAAAAATGAAAATGAATAAAAGCGCCTTCGGTAAGCGCCACATTATCTCCCTTGTATTTCTGATTATCAATCGTCCGGCTTTTAAAAATAACATTCTGTAGCCGGATTTCTTTATCTACCACTTTTTCGGGAAAGGATTTGGATTGGAACACCGAATCGCGCTGTTTGTAATAACCTTTAAATTCTTCGTCGGTTTCAGGATTAAATGTAACAATGGCATTTTCGAGCGAAAAAACGGTGTCCTGTTCTTCCTGAATTAATTGGTAGAATTCGGAATAAGAATAGTTTTTGTATTCGGTATTCTGCGCGAATCCCACAATGTGCCCAAAGATTAAAATGAGTAGCAGAATTATTTGTTTCATATTCTTTTGCGTTGATACAATCAGTTTGTATTTTATTTTTCTAATTCTTTTTCAATCATTGTTTTCAAGTCAATTGCCTGCTGTTTAATATCTTCAAAGCTTTCGCCGGTTCGGACCTGGGTTTGGATGACGAAGGGCAGTGATTCTAAAAATCCGGTTTTTTTCATCATTCTTTCATAAACCAGTTTTGCCTCTGCCCGACTATAATGTTCAGTTGGTCTAAAACTTCCCATATTTATTTGTTGACGGGGTGAAAGAATTCCCCGGCGCTCGTGCAAATAATTCAATTGATTATCCTGAAGGATAAAATTGTACTGACCCCGATCCGATGTCCACGAATAATATTCCTGAATCGCACTTCTTAGCTTCTCATTCCTGATCAGCGAAAGCTTTCCACTTGATTTGATTTCTTCAAAAGTGTTGTCGGAGACTACAGGATTATTGGTATACCCCGCATATTCAATGCTTCGGATAAAGTAGGTGGCAGAATCTTCAGCCAGTTGTGGTTGACTAATTGAAGCCATCAGAAATTCGGCACGTTGCATGCGGTTTTTATTTGAGCGAATGGAACTTGAAATATTTTCGATGTCGGTGTTTACATCGGCTTCCAAACGTTCCAGAAAATTTTTTTCCTGAATCCGGTCCTTTCGCTGTTCGTTCCAGTTGTTTACCTGCAGGGCGATTAAAATCCCGATAACTACCAGCAGAATTTCGCCAATGGCATAACGCAGGTACTTTGCCAGCTTTGTTTTCGGCAGCGATTTGGTAACGTATTTTTGAGAAGAAGCGGAGCATATTTTAAATTAATTGGAATGAAATGATTTGTTATTGATACTGTCTAATCGTTCAATTATATCTGATGTCTTTTCATGGATTTCTTTTAGTTGTTCAATGGCATTTAAATTTGTCACATTTCGAATGGCGAGCAATGCATTAAATTGTGATCCCAACTCACTAAACTGAACCTTGCGCCATATTTCATCTGCCAGTTTTGATTTAGGTGAAATATTACCGTAATCTTTTAACGGATACTTGCGTGCATAAACAATGATTTGGTCAACATACCCTTTGGAATTCAGGTTCGTTCGGGCAATATAAGTTTCATGCATTTCATTCAATTCCAGTATGTCCTCCTGTATCCAACGGTCCAGAATATTCAGATTTCCGGTTGACATTAAACTTTGCAGCGTGTTATTGTTAAAGGAGGTGTTGAAATGCAGTTTGGGATCAAACTCGTAACGGGCGATTTGAATTAGCGAATCAACCGTTAGATGATTGCCCGACATTCTTTTTGTATATCCCAAAACCCTGGTGGTATCTTCAGCCAGGATTTTTAAGGTTTTATTGAGCATTGTAGTATCCATTTTTAAGTCAGCAATCAAGGATTGAATCAGGAGGTTTTTTTGGATGTTTTGTTTTCTGTTTTCGTTCCAGTTATTCACCTGCAGCGCAATTAAAATTCCAATAACCACAAGTATAATTTCGCCTATGGCATATTTTAGGTAGGTGGCAGTTTTACCTTCATTAATAAGTTTTTGACGGATGTTTCTAAAGAGTTTAATCACGTTGTTTGATTTTTTGAATTAATGCTTTTAGCTTCTCCTGCCTGGATTTTATTTTTCCAATTGCATTAAATGTCCTACCCATATCTCCAATTAAATAGTTTTCCATTCTTGGAGTTCTTAAAATTATTTCATAGTCAATTGTAATATTTCGGTTGTCCTTAATCGAAGCTATTTTATCGTAAAAGGCCTGTGCATTTTCTTCGTTAATGACCAAATTACCAGTCTCTTTATTCATTTTGCCCTCGGGGAAGCTGTACATTATAGGCTCAAATTTATCTTCCACATATCGGGTAATGGAGGTGAAATTATTTTGAATCTGGGCAAAATCGCTATAGTATTGTGAAAGTTCCTTTATGAGGTCCTTGGCTTTAATATCGTTAAATATTCCTGTCGCCTTTGCCGATTCAAAAGCGGTGGAATAACTAGTGGCGTTAGTCGAATAATACAATGGTTCGACATACTGCTGAAATTTGTCAATACCCATAGTTTTTTTAGGATTTCTTAAATAGGTTAAAAGCGTGTCCAAATACGAAGCTCTTTTTGTATGAAATAATTCGTAATAAGAAAGCCTTTGTTGATCCTTTTTTAAATCCTGCAACACATCCTCAAAAAAATTGTTTTCTATAATTTTGGCTTTGCGCTGTTCATTCCAATTGCTTACTTGTAGCGCAATTAAAATCCCAATAACAACCAAAAGGATTTCGCCGATGGCATAACGCAGGTAGGCCCCAACCTTATTTTCGGTTGCCAATTTTTTACGGATATTTCGAAAGAATTTAATCATTTTAAATTAAGAGTCTGTTAATGGAGTTCTTTATCAATAAGTTGAATTAATTGTTCAGTAGCTTCCAGTTGTTCATGACAAAGCCTGTGGATATTTTCTGAAACCGTTTTTCTTACCTGAAGTTGATTTTTTAACTGCAATCGTTTTTCGGGGGCGATTTTCTGATTCTCATCAAATTGTCCGTTTTCGGTTAACCTGATGTTTAAAGAATTATTGGAAAAAAATGAACCAAACTGGCTGTCAATAATGAATAAATTATTATTATTTATCACTGTTGTAATGTAATCCAGTTGCTGATAATACCGCACGATTGCATTTTTTAGTTTGGAATTTCGTATCAACTTTTTTTCTCCATTATTATCCATACCTATATAACTTGTTTTGTTTGCAATAAAAGTCCGGCGTTCGGATAAATTTTCAAGGATGGAATTGAGTTTTTCCAACGGTAATGATGATGATAAAAACATGGAGGCAGTATCGGTTTCTGCAATTTTAATTTTTTCAAACTGAAGTTGTTCGTTTATTATTTCCTGTTGTAAATCCAAATCCGCCCTTATGTTTTCCAGGGTGTTCTTTTCGAGTTCTTTATATTTTATTTCTTCTTTCCAGTTGTTTACCTGCAGCGCAATCAGAATCCCGATAACAACCAAAATAATTTCGCCAATGGCGTATTTAAAATAATTGGTATTCCTGATTATTGACTGATTTTCTGAAATCAGTTTCCTTCGGATGTTTTTGAATATTTTAGTCATTTAATTTTTTTATTAATTCATCAATTTCTGTATTGGCATTTTTTAGCACATTTTGATACCATATCAACATTACAAAGTGATAATACATGTCATCCAAAATCTGAGAAAGTTGGGCATTGTTTTTACAGTTAAAGTGTTTGATTCGCCTTTCGTGAATGTACTTTTCAGTTAACTGATCCCATCTTTGGTCAAGCATATTGGCATTATCAATTAATCTTGGATAGGTTGAATTGTATAATTTTATGATGGAACGTGTAATATCTTTATTTTTAAAAGCATTGATTTCGTTGCCTGAAACTGCAGACTCAAAAGAACCGGAAACGGGATAAAAAGTACGTTGTCCCATGAAAAAGTACGTTTGTAACATAGTATCGACGAAGTCCATCTTTTCTTGATCCAGTATTAGATTCTTATCATTTAAGAGGTTGAAAGCTTCAACTTTGGGATTCATACTTTTTAAAATAAATTCAATATATTCTTTATCCTGTGTAAGGTCGTTTTTAATGCCTTCATAAAACTCCTTTTCTGCAATGACTTTTTTTCGGTCTCCGTTCCAGTTGTTGATCTGCAAGGCAATCAAAATCCCAATCACCACTAAAACAATTTCACCAATTGCATATTTGAAATAGTTGGTATTCCTGATTATTGATTTGTTCTCAGTAATTATTTTTTTGCGTATATATTTGAAAATGTGTGGCATATATTTATTTAATTTCTGATTGAATTAAATGAATGATGGAATCCTGTTTAGCCTTTAGCGGCGCGTAAAAATTTCTATCCAAATTAGCGGCGGTAATAATGTAGTAATACAGATGATTCTCAAATTCAGGGTTTTCAAGAAATCTAAAATCATTATTTGGAAACCGGCTTGGGGTCGGATCAATCAGTGCGTCATCAATTACATTTAAATGTCTTCTAAAATTTCCATTTGTTATAAAGAATGTCATGCGCCACATTCTGCTCCCTCTTTACATCATTTTCCTGACGATGAACATTATCCATCTCGGCTTCAAAAGCCGCCAGATTCGACCGCAGTCCCTGGTTGGAAATAAGGGATAATTTACCTGAATTAATGATGTCGAACAGCGTACCCAAACTTGGTAAATAATTCACCATATATTTGAATGTGCCAACCATTAATTGAGAAAGTTTTTTTTCATCAGTTTGTTGTAAATGAGGGCCGGTGTATTTCCCAAGTTCCTGGGCAGCGATCAGGTTATTTTTATTTATTGTTATTGTTTTCTCAAGTATCTCCTGGTTATACTCGAATTCTTTCAAAAGAGATTTTAGAACCAGCCTTTCTGATGCTTTTAGTTTTTGCTGTTCATTCCAGTTATTTACCTGAAGGGCAATTAAAATCCCAACTACCACCAGCAAGATTTCGCCAATGGCATAGCGGAAGTAGCTTGCCACCTTGTTTTTGGCAGCAAATTGATAGCGTATTTTTGAGAAGAATCGTAGCATATTTATTTCTTCTTTTTAAGTTCTGATTTTATTGAATCCATGACTTTCATAAGCGCCTGATCCACATTTCCCAATCTACTTTGCAGCGAATAACCAAATGTAAGTTCGTTGTTGGCCAGGCTTAAAAATTCATCACTTTTCATATGTTCCAGTGCGCGTTTGTAATCTTTGGCTTCAGGAACAAAGCTTCTTTTCGGATCATAAGGCACCATCGAATTCGTGAATGTGGAGTAATCCGTACGAAGGTTATCTATGTATTTAATCGTATTATCAATGAGCGTATAATAATAGAGGATCTGCGACCGGATGTTTTTATTCCGGATCAACCGGAGGTTACCGGTACTGATAATATCATCGTAAGCGCCGGTATTTTCAAAAAGTGATGATCGGCTTAAAAGGCCCCCTTTCCCTATCTTATCAATAAAATCTGCCGTATCGGTTACTTCTACATGGTACAGAACATACTGTCGTGCCAATTGAAGCCCGGCAATTTTTTGTGGATAGGCCCATGCCCAATATCCGTGAATAAATGATGAATCAGCACGCATTTCCTCTAAAAAGTTGACATAGTAATGGTTTTCCATCTTTCGATCCTTTTGATAGGAATTCCGGTTGTTGATCTGAAGTGCAATTAAAATACCGATTACAACCAGCAAAATTTCACCAATGGCGTAGCGCAGGTATTTTGCCACTTTATTGTCGGCGGCGTGTTGGTAGCGCAGTTTATTGAAGTATCTAATCATAATACGAATCTTTATCAATTTCCTTTACGAGTTCATCTGCGTCATGAATAAAATCTGATCATTTTGTTATCCTTTTGACAATTCTGTATCGATTAATGAAATTATTTTTTTACATAAGGTTTTCATTTCTTCCAGCTCACTATTCATAAAAGGAAATTCATACGTGGCCATAGCAAACCCGTTTTTTTGTTTCAGGTTTTTTAATAATGCTTCGAAATTTGATTTTGGTAGTCGGAAGTGTTCACCCTCCTGTCCGTTGCTTGCCAGGTAGGTTAAGTTTTTAACACAAGCCTCAATATCGAGTATTCCATACGATGGCTCATACAACATTACTTCCGAATCGTATCTGAAGTGCTCCTCTTCATATTTTAATTTTTTATAGAGCGTTTCCATGTCGAGGAGGCTGTTTTTGATGGAATCATTTGAAATAATGGACAGATTCCCTGAATTGGTCAGTTCCTGAAACGTATTGTCAATCTGGAAAAACTTTTGCCATGTATATACATTAATAGCATGCCAGTTAAACGAATCAAGGTCCGTTAAGGGCTTTCCGTTAAAATACTCAAGAACAGTTTTAGCTGAGTTGGTCCTCGAATTTCTCGTTTCAATGTAACGGTCAATTTCAACTATATTCAGCATTAAATCGGATTTGATGTTAGTCAGATAATGCAATTCTTTTTGCCGTTGTTTTCGACTTTCATTCCAGTTATTCACCTGCAAAGCGATCAAAATCCCAATTACAACCAGTACAATTTCCCCCAGTGCATAAAAAAAATATCTCCCGAAACGGCTTTCGGGTATCAGGGCATTTCTCATTTTTCGAAAGAAGTGAAGCATAATTATTATTTCTGATTTTAATGTTTGTGATCTTCCAAATAATGTTCTTTCAGAATATCTTCTCCGAAATCGTTACTTTTTTCCCGCCAGATAGAATGAATATGATTTCCGTTTTTCTGAAACCCCACATTGTCATATTCAATAATAAAATCAGGGCTGTTAATTACATAATAGTGAGGCTTTTGTGCTACATAACTTCCAATCCATGCGAAATAAATACTATCTAATGTTGTTTCATAAAATTTATCCAGGTATTCATGTGCCTTTTCATGTTCCAGATTATTAATATATTCTGTAATAATATACTTCAAATATTTTTGCTGATTCGGAGCCAAATCGCTGGCTTTAATTCCTTCGTAGGTGGTTAACCGTTGTTCGCTGTTTGGATTCGTGATTATGTCACCGGGTACTTCCTTGCTAAGAGTGGCAATCGATTGTTGTTGTTTAGACATGGAATTGATCAGATGAAAACCATAATCTTCTTCTTTGCTTAAAATCCGCAAGCCGGCATATTTTGTTGTATGTACTTCGGCGGGATCAGTACCCAGGAAAAAGGGAGTAATTGAAAAGTTATTACCGACAGCGGATAAATTGACAGAAATATGATGGCCTGCAAATTTAAATCCCCAGGGTTTTGTACCCGCCGGATCGCCCCAAACAGCAATATAATAATTTCCATAACCCCAGTTCAATGCCCTGAGTTCAGCGATCATATCATCATCAATTTCCTTTTTTTGATATGCCATTTCATAAACTTCATTCAGAATATCATCCAGTTTCATAATGCTGGTTGTCTTCAAATAACCTTGTGAACTAAATATGGTAGTTAATATATGATGAAACTGAATTTTACTTTCTTCCGACAGATCGCCGTATCTTATTCCGGGACGTTTGGCCAAACCAACCGGGAGGTTTGTCCATTTTGTTCGCAGTGAATCATTAAAATCGTATTTTACATGTAGTTTCTGATCAGGACTTAAAGTACTTATAAACTTAATTACCTGAGACGAAATGTCTGCTGTAGTCTGGCTCATTCCTGCCTGATAGGTAAGTAAAAGAACCATAAATCCCAAGATTCTTATTTTTTTCATTTTATCAGTTTTTATAATTGAATTTTTATCCTGAAATGCTTATTTGTTTCATAACTAATTACTGGCATGATACTGATACATTTCCATATAATCGAGGGCGAGGTTGGTCAACGCTTTTACGCCGGTAATAAAACCGTTTTCATCGAGGTAGAATCCTGCTGTGTGGTGAGGTGGTGCAGTTGCAGGATCCTGTCCTTTAGGCATTCCGCCAACGAAATAGTAGAGCCCGGGTACTTTCTGTGCGTACATGGAAAAATCCTCGGCACCGGTAATGGCATTAATTAAAACAACCTTGTCTTTGCCGATCACATTTTGTAGTGTCGGAAGCATTTCTGTAGTTAAATCTACGTTATTGAAAGTTACCGGATAATGAGAAGAGTAGGGGACTTTTACAATTGCTTTAGCTCCTGCTGCTTCTGCTACATTCTCACTTATCGAAGTCAGACGCTTGTATATCAGTTGTTCATCCTTGTCACTAAAAACGCGAATTGTTCCCAGCATATCTACGGTTTCAGGAATAATATTTGAGCGATTGCCCCCGTTAATTGCACCCACGGTTACTACGGCCGGATTTTCGGTGAGTTCAACATTTCGACTTACAATGGTTTGAATCCCATTTATAATTTGCGCCGAAGTAACAATCGGGTCAACCGAAGTCCAGGGTGTTGAACCATGAGAACCTTTCCCGTTAACTTCAATTTTAAAATCGCTGACTCCAGCCATCATGGGCCCGGGTTTATACGCAATCTTACCCACTTCAAGGTTCGATTTCATATGCTGACCAAAGATTACATCCACTTTCGGATTTTCCAGAACACCTTCTTTGATCATCAGTTCAGCACCTCCTTCTTCACCAACCGGAGCACCTTCTTCTGCAGGCTGAAAAATAAAAACCACCGTTCCTTTCAACTGATCTTTCATTTCTGAAAGAATTTCTGCAACACCCATTAACATTGCGGTATGGCCGTCGTGTCCGCAGGCGTGCATAACTCCTGTTTCAGCACCATTGTAAGTTGTTGTTACTTTCGAAGCAAAAGGGAGATCTACTTTTTCAGTAATTGGCAGGGCATCCATGTCGGCACGCAACGCAACTACCGGACCTGGTTTTCCCCCTTTCAATACTCCTTTAACTCCGGTTTTTGCAATGCCAGTTGTTACTTCCAGTCCAAGTGATCGAAGATATGCTGCAACTTTTTCACTTGTCCTGAATTCTCTGTTCGAAAGCTCTGGGTGCTCATGAAAATCTCGTCGCCAGTTAATCACTTGCGATTCAATTTTTTTCGCAGCCAAATCAACCTGGTCTTTGTATTTTCCTGTTTGGGCACTTAGGAAGGAAGAGCTAAAAACCACGAGGATCAGTAAAGTAAAATCTGCCGATCTTCGATTGGGTTGGATGAGTTTTTTCATAATGATTTATCTTATTTTAATGTGTAAATGATTTAACTAAAACAATAGAATCTGGTAAAAGTTTAGAAATGAGGATTTTGGGGGTTGTCAAGTGAAACACCTTATTTATTTCAGGGAAAACGGTTTTCCGAAAAACAATTCGATTAAAGATTTAATGATGAAGATTAATTCACCTGAAGTTTAAAACAGCAAGAACAACAATTGAAACAGCTGTCAGCATTGAGAATTTTCCCAACAGCTGGATTTTTTTTACTTGCTTTTCAAAATCTCCTGCTTTAGCTTTTTTCGATGCTATGTTTAACAAAATAATCAAAACAATAAGAACCACCACCAAAGCAAGTTTTGCTATTAGTAATGGCCTGTCGGGTAAACTGGCCAAATATGGAGTTATTAAATACCCTCCGGAAAGAACCAGAAGAGTAATACCGATCGTTCCCATTTTACTCAGACTAAATGACTGCAAAGTGAATTTTTTTGCATCTTCTTTTGACATTTTAGATGAAGCAATTCCCAAAAACATATAACCGAAACTCGTTCCAAGTCCCATGGTTAGTCCCAGCATGTGAATAATTAACATAAATTCTCTCATTGTTTTCTATTTTAAAATGATTTTTCCCTGATTTTAAGTTCGTTAAAACTTGTTTTAATCATAATAATATATCAACTTTTACTTTTTACTGCCCATGTTGATCGATAAGTTCTTTAATGTATTTTTGTTTAACAGGTTCCCTGTATTTTTTTGCAAACGGTGTATGGTATTGATGTTTTTGCAAAAAACGGATTTGCAGTTGGTTCCAATCCTTTTCACCGGAAACTTTATTATAGGCCTTTAATTCTTCAAAGAGAGTATGGCTAACCGGATAAAAAGAATCAGTTCCCAAATAATCGAGGTCACAGTCTCCAATAATATCTTCCAGAATATTTGTTGGTTGCTGTGGAATCTTTGTTGCCCTGATCATTCCGTTTATTCTTTCTATCTCTTCCGGTTTATATCGGTAATCGGGTAGAAGTTCACTGGCATATTTTATACTGTACTCTTCGTGATTATCGTACGTAAATAAAAAACCTGTGTCGTGCATTAATGCTGCTGTACGTAACAACTGAGCATCATACTCGCCAATATTCATTCTTTTGATATAATCCCCGGCTCTTGCGAAAACATTCTTGGTATGATGAATTCCGTGATAGGTGAGTTTGGGTGATAATTCCGTATTCAGTCGGTTAAGAATGAATGTTTTTAGTTGCTCAAAGTTCATGGTAAGGGTTGTATTTAACTTTTTTCATATCGCTTTAAAAAGCTTCCTTTAACTTCTTTAATGCTTTGTACAAAAAAGAATGCGGTAGGATCTATTTTTGAAACTGCCTGTTTTATTCTATGGATTTCCAACCGTGTAACAACGGTGACCACAATATCACAATCATTTTTAATATGAAATGCACCGGGTAAATATCCTCTTTCTCCTTTATAAACGGTTATAGCTTTTCCAAATTCATTGACGATTAATGATTTGACTTCCTGGTCTTTTTTTGAGATAATGCTCAACGAGGTAAATTCTTCTATTCCGTCAACTACATAATCTGATGTTTTCATGGCGATGTAATACACAAGAATGGAATACATGGCTGCTTCCTTTCCAAATTCAAAAGCAGCACCCAGAATTACAAGGGTATTAAAAAGCATAATGATTTCGCTCGTGGTAAAACCTACTTTCTTTTTTGTATAATGAGCAATAATCTCCAGCCCGTCAACAACGCCGCCGCCACGGATAACGAGGCCAATTCCCAACCCCATCAGAAATCCTCCGAAAGCTGCCATCAACAGTTTGTCTTTTGTTATGGGCTGAATATGGATAACAAGCATAATCCCAGCCATAAACAAAATTGCGATCATGGATTGAATAGCAAAGGTTTTTCCGATCAAACGGTAACCGATAATGATGAATGGAATATTTATAACGATTAATAGAATACTGATATGTATATGGAAAACCTGTCTAAAAAGAATGGAAACAGCTGTTACACCCCCGTCAATAAAATTATTTGGGATCATAAATCCCTGCAAGGCAATAACTGCTATAAAACTCCCTGCCGCTGAATAAAGTATGTATTGTGGGGAGAGAATTGCTTTCCAGTCGATTTTTTTTGAGGCATCCATATTTTATCTTTTTAAAGATTACAATATTTATCCATATTCAATTCTTTCCATACTGATTGTAAACATTATTCAATAACTTCATAGGTTTTAGTTGAAGTCGATTTGTTTTTTAAATTCAATTCTCCAACTTCAGCACAATTAAAAAACTCTTTAATTTTTTCATAAGAATTGACACTGATCAGAATTTTTCCGGGACCAGCAGACGATTGCAACCGTTGGGCAATATTTACAGTATCCCCGATAACGGTATAATCCAGTCTGCGCAAACTGGCAGAACCAATATTTCCGGAAACCATTTCACCTGAATTTATTCCAATAGAAACATTGGGTTTAAAATTTACATTGTCGGCAACTTGTGGAAGTTCATTAATTTTATTTCGAACTGCCAGACACGCATCAATAGCCCTGTCGAGATGGTATTCGCCCTGGAAAACGGCCATAATTGCATCACCGATAAATTTATCGATAAAACCTTTTTGCGCAATGATTTCTTTTACCATTACATCAAAATAATTGTTTAGCAATGCCACAACTGTATCAGGCGGCTCATTTTCGCTGATGGAAGTAAAACCACAAATATCGATAAAAGCCACCGATGCTTCGACGGTTTCATTTGACATCATGGAGGATTCAAATTCATGGGTGTCCATAAAATTTAAAACGGTTTCATCCACGTACATTTTAAGGATGTTGTTTTCTTTAATGGCTTTTACTGTATCCTTTAATCTGCTTGACATGCTTAATGGTTTTTTCCATCGTCAGTTCCAGATCATTAAAATCCACCGGCTTGGTAATAAAATCGAAAGCCCCCAGGTTCATTGCATTTCGGATGTTTTGCATGTCGCCATAAGCGGATATTATAACTGCTTTTAGGATGGAATTTTGTTCGGCTAATTTTGATAAAAGGGTAAGCCCATCCATTTCAGGCATGTTTATATCGCTCAAAACAATGTCAATCCCCGGATTTAACTTGATCTGTTCAAGCGCATGTTTTCCGTTGGAAGCAAATAAAAACTCGTATTCCTGCTCCCTGATCTTCTTTCGGAATTTCTGCTTAACAAGAACTTCGAGATCCGGTTCATCGTCAACTACCAGTATTTTTGTCATTGTGCAAGAGTTTTTATTTTTTCCTTTAACTGTGCAAAATCCAGGGGCTTGGTAAGAAAATCATCCGCACCGAGTTCCATTGCTTTGCTGTGGTTCTCCGCATCTCCATATGCTGTTATCATCATAACAACCGGTGGGGGAGTATGGTTCTTATCTTTTATTCTTTTTAGCAGTTCCAACCCACTCATGCCAGGCATATTAATATCCGAGAGAATGAGTACTGCTTCATGCTGGTATTTTTGCATATACCCCAGTGCTTCTTCACCTGAATATGCAAACTCAAAAATTATTTCACCACTCTTCATTTCTTTTCTAAACCGCTGTAGAAAAAGAGGCTGTACATCTTTTTCATCGTCAACAACTAAAATTTTCATAATTCTATAGGTATTAAAATAATAAATTCTGTTCCGGAGCCCTCAACGGAATTAACCTTCAATTCGCCGTTGTGCCCTTTTTTTATGATATCGTAACTCAGACTTAATCCAAGACCTGTTCCCACCCCCGTCGGTTTAGTGGTATAAAATGGTTGAAAGATTTTATCTTTGATTGTATTAGGAATCCCATTTCCATTGTCTTTGACGGTTATTTTTATATTGTTACTATCCATTGATACAGATAAAACAACCAAAGGCTTAAAACTGTTTCCGTTTTGTTTTAATTTCTCTGAAACAGCGTAAAATGCATTGTTTATCAGGTTTAAAATAACCCGCCCAATATCCTGTGGTACCACATTTATTTTTGGGAGCGATTCATCAGCTTCCAGCTTAAAATTGGCATTGAACGACTTGTCCTTGGCACGGAAACCGTGGTAGGAGAGACGCAAATATTCATCCGCCAGCGCATTAATATCAGTCAATTCTTTTTGTCCGTTACTGCCGCGACTATGCAACAACATCCCTTTTACAATAGATTCTGCACGTCTACCATGATGATTAATTTTATCCTCGTTATCAATTAGATCATTGGCAATTGTTTTCACTTCCCCAAGCTCACCCTTGTCAGCCTCTGCTTTTAATTCTACTAATAATTCTTTGTTTAAATCAGAAAAATTATTGACAAAGTTCAACGGGTTCTGAATTTCATGAGCAATCCCGGCTGTGAGTTCTCCAAGGCTTGCCATTTTTTCGGCCTGTATTAGTTGTTCCTGTGTTTCTTTTAATTTGTCGTATGCCGATTCAATTTTTTGTTTGGCTTTTTGTTTACGCCTGATTATTATGAACAGTAAAATGGCAATTACAATTAATGTAAAAGTGCTTCCCAAAAATGCGTTCATCCGAATACGGTAGCTATACTTTTGACGTGCTGCTTCAACTTCCTGCTGGCGCAGTTTTTCATTAAATGAAAGATTTTGCATTTGTTTTACTTTCTCTTCACTGAATAAACTGTCTTTTGCTGCGAGCATCAGTTGTTGATATTTAAATGCACTGTCGGTGTTTAATGGAATATACAATTCGGTTAACAATGAAGTAGCATCCAGAATTTTGGGAGTCAGCGATTCCTGCTTTGAGATGTTCAACCCTTTTTTTGCGTAATAAAGGGAGGAATCAACCTGCCCCATTTCTTTATATACAGTTGCAATTTGGGTATAACCTTTTGCAATGTCCTGGCTAATATTTTTAGAATAAGAGCAAGCCCAGTTTACTGTTTTTCAGGGCCTCTTTTAATTTTCCCTGTTTTAACTGTATCAATGCAAGGTAGTAATACGGAATGCTCCAGTGATCGTTGTCCAAATTCTGATCGAGTTGACAAGCTTTGCTTATGTATAAATAGGCTGAATCCAGTTGGTTTAAATGATAATAGGTTTCACCAATAAAACCAAACGCAAGTTCATCATTAGAAGTCATATCTTGAAATTGATCTGAAATGGTTCTACTTTTCTCCCCTTTTAAATAGAAAGTAAGAGCATTTTTATAATCTCCCGAATAGAAATATATACCTGCTCTTGATACAGTTGTTTCATTAATTAATCGCTGGTTACCTGATTCTTCAGCAAGTTGGTTAGCTTTTAAATTTATAGCTAAAGCTTCTGAATAATTGCCTTTTGTACTTAACGCTTCGCCGAGAGTTGACGCCATCATTATTTGACCATAAACATAATTTAACTGTTCTGCCAGTTGTTTTCCTTCCAACCCATACATTATGGCTGAATCAGGCTTATTCCACTGATAATGCCAACCTAGTTTAAATAAAATTTTCACCTTGTTTGTATCTTCTTTGGCAGTTGATAATACTTGTTTAAGACTATCAACGTAATTATTTTGGGCAATAGCACCTACAAAAAATAATGACGCAAATAACCAAAGAAGTAATATTTTCTTTCATACATCTCAACTGTTCGGTAATTGTAATTATAAATGTGCTTCCTTCACCTTTTTTCCCTGCCTGCGTTGCCTCTTCGGTAGACAGGCTTCCATCTTCAACTCACCACCATGGGCTTTAATAATATCATAGCTTAAACTCAATCCCAGCCCGGTTCCCTGACCGGTTGGTTTAGTTGTAAAAAAGGGCTGGAATATTTTTTCTTTAATATTTTCTGGAATTCCCGGTCCATTATCTAATATCCTGATTTCTATTTTTGATTTCCCTGAAGAGGATTTTAATAGTCTGGTTTGGAGGGTTATCTTTGGGTTGTATTCTATTTCTTCTGTTGTCGATGCCTTTGAAGAGACCGCAAAAAAAGCGTTGTTAATCAGGTTTAGCAACACCCGCCCAATATCCTGCGGCACCACATTTATTTTTGGGAGCGATTCATCAGCTTCCAGCTTAAAATCAGCATTAAACGATTTATCTTTTGCCCGGAAACCGTGGAAAGAGAGGCGCAGGTATTCATCACAAAGTGAATTGATGTCGGTTAATTCTTTCTGACCGCTACTGCCGCGGCTGTGCATCAACATTCCTTTTACAATGGATTCGGCCCGTCTTCCGTGATGGTTTATTTTGTTCTCGTTATCTTTAATGTCTTTCACCAGAACTTTTGCTTCAGAATAATTTTTTTTCTCAATTTCCTGTTCCAGTTCATCTGCAAGCTCTTTATTCAAATCTGAAAAGTTATTTACAAAGTTGAGCGGATTCTGAATTTCATGAGCAATACCGGCGGTTAATTCTCCAAGCGAAGCCATTTTTTCGGATTGAATGAGCTGAGCCTGTGTTGTTTTTAATACTTTGTAAGCTTTCTCAATTTCTTTTGCCTGTGCAAGTTCTCGCTCCTGTGTTCTTTGACGTTCCCTTTGAACAATCCTTCGTCGCATAACCCGGTCGAACACATATACCGCAGCAATAAAAAGTAAGGCGTAGATAATATAAGCAAGCGCAGTTTTATACCACGGTGGTTTTATCACTATTTCAAGCGATTTTTCTGTCCAGTTGCCGTACATATTGGAGGCTTTTACCCTAAAGATGTATTTTCCGGGAGACACATTATAGTAAACAGCCTGATTGTCGTCTACTTGTTTTCGCCAGATATCGTCGAAATTTTCCAGTTTGTACAGCACATTCTTTTCAGATTCACTGGTTACAAAGTCGATATTATTATATTCAATGGAAAATGTGTTCTGTAGATAATTCAAAGTTAACTTCTTCATTTTTGACAAAGGCAGCGGCAATATTTCGCTTGTCCCAGGTAAAATTTGTTTATTGTTTATATGGAGATTGCCAAGATATAAGTTGGTCAGATCTTCCACGGGTTGTTTAAAATCATTGGGATAAAAATGAAAGTAACCGTTCGCATTACCCAGAAATATTTCGCCGTCGGCAGAAGTATATATTTTGTAATTAACTAAATTCGGGTCAATGCCCCAGCTCTTTGCAAAAAGAACTGCATTTTTCGTTTCCGGATTTAACCGGATAAGTCCTTTCGAACTGTTTATCCATAAGAGATTTTGCTTGTCAGTAGTAATACCACCAATAACTAATGTATTTTTTAAAACTCCGGTTGAATCTTTAAAAAGGGTAAACTCTTCGGAATTTGGATTTTTAACATATAAACCGTAACCATTTGTTCCGGCCCATATTCGTCTTTTATTATCTCCACACAAGCTATTGGCATCAAAAAGATGTTTTCGAACCAATTCTTTAAAATGGCCCGTTTCCGGATTAAAATGATATAACCCAGATCCTGAACCAACCCAAATATTCCCTGATCGGTCCCTAATAACTGAATAAATTATGTTGTCCCGAATGATTACGGTATCATCACTACTTTCCGGAAAAATTACAAAATGTTTTACTGTTTTGCTACCTGGGTTTAATAGGTCAAGCCCACGATTTGTTCCAACCCAGATAGTTCCGTCATTATTAAGTAAAGTAGAGAACACATAATTTGAAGCAATAGAATTACTGTTTCCGGGATCGTGCAAATAAGTTGTAAAAGACTGGCTTTTTTTACTAAAATATGAAAGTCCATATTGTGTTGATAACCAGAGATTGTTTAAGGAATCAGGTTCAATGCTAAGAATCCGGTTCTTAAAACTTAAAGTGTCCTTATCTATCAGGAAATGTTTATATCTGTTGTTACTGGTTTTCATTAATAGTCCATCTCGTGTTCCCAGCCACAAAATTCCTTCCTCATCTATTTTAACATCTCGAACTGAAACACCAGTGAAAGTCTGATTCACTTTATTTGATAAGATGGAAACCTTGTATAAGGTAGGTCTTGTATCTCCTGGTACCCAGGTACTAATCCAAAGTTGATTATCTTTTGTTTTGGTACAATACCATAAATTGTCGTATTCAATTTTATTTGTTCCTTTTTCTGTTTCTCCAAAATGCTCAACTGTTTTCGTTGTGGGATTATATCTGTTTAGCCCATTGCAAAATGTACCGATCCAAATGAAGCCTTCAGCATCTTCAGTAATAAACGTAATATGATCGACGGCATAACTGTATTCATTAACTACCGGCGGCCTGCTCAATTTTTCAGGATTTTTGGGATCATAAGGGAAACGTTGAAATGTTCCTTTGTCACGATCCATGATTTGTAATCCATTTGCACCGGCAGTACCTACCCAGAAAACGCCCCGGCTATCTTCCAGTATCGACCTGACCCTATTATCTGCAAGACTGTGCTCGTCTCCTTCAATGTGTTGAAAATGAGTAACTAATCCAGTGTTTCTGTCCAGTTTGTACAACCCCCCCGGTTTTGATACAGCATCGTCAGCCGGAAAAGGACTTCCACAGCCGATCCAAATGATACCGGCTTTGTCTTCATATAATGCTCTTATATGTTCGCGACTTAAATTTCTCCCGGTTTTTGAGGGATAATCAACATGAGTAAATTTTCCTGTTTGCGGATCCAAACTGTCAAGTCCTCTGCCTGTCCCAATCCAGATAATGCCATCACGACTTTCGATTATAGCCCGAATTGAATCACTTCTGATGGTTGCAGCATCATTAGTCTTATGATGAAACCATTCAAATTCTTCCGTTTCCGGATTCAACTTGTATAAGCCATTTTCAAAACTGCCAATCCAAATATATCCTTTGCTGTCAGCATAAACACATTCCAAATGGCCTGAGGCATTCGAATCCTGATCATTTCCATCCTGCATATAAGCGGTTAATTTTTCTCCATCGTACCTAAAAAGATTATTGTTGGCAATTGATGCCATCCAGATAAAACCATTATTATCCTGGCACATTCCACTTAAGTATGTTCCTGCAGGAAGATCAGGGATTTGAACCGGTTCGAACGTTACCTGTTGACCGGCACATAAAGCAGGGCCAAATAAGAATAAAGTAAATATGAGAAAAGGTAAATAATAATATTTTTTCAAATGAGCTTTATTCATTGCGAATAATTTAGTTTATTGGTAAATAGAAAATAAACTCAGAACCCTCTTTTTCAACCGAATTTATTTTGAATTCTCCTCCGTGTGCTTTAATAATATCGTAACTCAGACTTAATCCGAGACCAGTTCCAACACCTGTTGGTTTAGTAGTAAAAAATGGCTGAAATATTTTTTCCCTGATTGTGTCCGGAATTCCGTTACCGTTGTCGCTGACAATAATTTTTATTTTGTTATTTTCCATCGATGTAGTTATAACAACCAATGGTTTAAAACTGTTCCCGGTTTTTGTAACTTTTTCATTAACAGCGAAAAATGCATTGTTAATAAGATTCAAAAGAACTCTTCCGATATCCTGCGGAACAACTTCAATTTTAGGAAGCGATTCATCAGCTTCGAGTTTAAAATCTGCATTAAAAGATTTGTCTTTTGCACGGAACCCATGGTAGGAAAGGCGCAGGTATTCATCGGCCAGTGCGTTAATATCGGTTAGTTCTTTTTGTCCGCTGTTACCACGGCTGTGTAAAAGCATTCCTTTTACAATGGATTCAGCACGTTTACCATGGCTGGTAACCTTGCTTTCATTTTCCTTCAAATCGTTGAAAATGGCCTCAATTTCTGCAGCGTCATTATTTGCAATCGCAACTTTTAAATCATCGAGTAACTCGTTATTTATTTCGGAAAAATTATTGACAAAGTTCAACGGGTTCTGAATTTCATGAGCAATCCCGGCTGTGAGTTCACCAAGGCTTGCCATTTTTTCAGATTGAATTAACTGTGTTTGGGTAGATTTTAATTCTTTGTATGCTTTTTCAATTTCTTTTGCCTGAGCCAGTTCTCTTTCCTGTGTTTTCTGACGTTCCCGCTGCACAATCCGTCGTCGCATAACCCGATCGAAAGCGAATACAACAGCTATAAATAACAAAGCATAAATTCCATAAGCCAACCAGGTTTTATACCAGGGAGGCAAAATAATAACACCTATCTTTTTTTCTGCCCAGGCACCGTAACTATTCACTCCTTTTAAGTGAAAGGTGTATTTTCCCGGAGGAACATTAAAATAATATGCTCTGCGCTCAGAATCTGAATTGCGCCAGCTTACATCGTAGTTTTCCAAATAATACGTTAAGCGATTTTGCGCAGGATTGGCATAATCAGCAATTGTAAAGTCGAATGAAAATACATTTTGGTTGTATTGAAGTACAATAACTTTTTGTTCATTTAAATTTTCTTCCAGCGGGCTACCATCACCGGGTGTCAGTATTTTATCCGACAGATGAAAATTAGTGAAAAGAAGCTCCGGCGTTTTTAAATTTTCAAGAATTCTATCCGGGAAAAATGAAAAATAACCGGTTGCATCGCCAAAATAAATTTCACCGTTACTTCTTTTATATACCTGATAAAAAGTTAAATGTTTTTTGACTGATGCCATAATTTGGTCCAAAATAACTGACTTCGTTTCGATCCTGATTTATTCTGACAATTTGATTACTGGTGGTTAACCAGAGGTTTTTTTTGTTATCTTCAACAATGCAATATACTTCTGAAATACTGGTTGCAAAACCATTTATAGTGAATGGTGTAAAATTATCGATGTCAGGATTATATTTGTAAAGTCCATTTGTAGCGCCCGCCCACAAAACACCATTGATATCCATACAAAGTGTTAAAACACTCGTACCCTTCAAATAGCTTTTAAAGTTCTTGGTTTCAGGGTTGAAATGGTTAACTCCCATGCCGTTATAGTTACCGATCCACAATTTCCCCGATTTATCCTCAACTATACTTGTAATAACATTTTTGCCTACAGCTGTAGAACTTTCAGGATGTGCATAAAAGTCGCGTAAAAAGTCCTGTTTTGCGATCCATCAGGTTTAATCCATTGGCCGTACCAACCCAAAAATTTGATTTACTGTCCTCGTATACTGTGATTGCGTAATTATTACTTATGCTGTTATTATTTTCAGGATCGTGTTTATACGCAATAAATTTCTCGGTTTTTTTATCAAACCGGTTTAAACTTTCAGTAGTTCCCACCCAAATGTTTCCTTCTCTGTCGCCATAAACCATATATCCAAGATTATTTGGAGCATTGGAAATATAATCATCCGTTGTATATCGTTTAGTAACCCCGGTATTCTTAATTATCCGAATAATTTCATTTTTTGTTCCAATCCAGAAATCGCCATTTGGCTCTTCATAAAAACTGCTTACCGATGAACCTGAAACTGAAGTGTGTTCAATTTGTTTGATTGAAGGATCAATGTTATAAATATTTCCACCTGCACCAATCCATAAAATACCATCGCGGGAATTAAATGCTGTTCGGGCACCGTTATCTGAAAATCCGGATGAGAAATTTTCAGGTCCACTATAATCAAATTAAATTTTTTTATTTTCAGGATCGTAATTAAAGAGTCCTGATGCATAGGTTCCAATCCATATCTTGCCTGTAACATCTTGCGTAATAAACGTTATTAAATCATCAGTAAGTCCGCTATTTGAAAGTGTGCCCTGTTTTTTATAGGCACTTAGTTCCGATACAGAAATAACCTGTTCAAAAGTTTCCAGATCCTGATTCATTTTTTGAATTCCGTATTTCCATGTTCCGACCCACAGCGTACCTGTATTATCTTCGAAAATAGCGCTAACTTTGTTGTTGAATAAGCTGTTTGGGTTATTTGGGTTGTGCTGGTATCGTGTAAAAGTCCCCGTCTCTTTATTCATTTTATTTAGCCCTCCTTCATCGGGTCCACCTCCGTTAGATGGCCATGCGCTTCCTGTTCCAATCCATAAGTGTTCCTTTCCTGTCTTCATAAAGCACACGTACCTGATTACTGCTTAAACTTGAGGGATCGTTTGCAACAGAACTGTAATGAATAAATGTGTTTGTTTCCGGATCATATTTATCCAGTCCTCCATGAGTACCTATCCACATCGTTCCCTCTTTATCGATAAGTACACTGGTTACCGAGTCGTTTACCAGACTGGCCGGATCATTCGGATCATTTTTGAAATGAATGAAGTCTCCGGTTGCAGGGTTATATCTTTCGAGTCCAGATCCTAAAGTCCCGATCCAAATCTTTCCATCATCGTCAGCACAAACTGCATGTGCGAAATTATGCGCTAACGAGTTGGTATTTAAAGGATTGTTTCTAAAAGTTGTTGTTTGTATTCCATCGTAACTGAAAACCCCATTATCTGTGCTAAACCATACATTGCCATTTTTATCCTGTGTAATACCAATAGTGCCTGTTATGCTTAGGCCATTTGATTGAGTCAGTTTATTAAAAACCACTTGCTGCCCAAATGCACTGTTATATAAAATCACATATAGAAGTGATACGACAATGGCGAATATTTTATTTTTTAGTTGCATTTAATTAACAGGTATTTGAATGATAAATTCCGTTCCCTCCATTTCATTGCTTTTAACTTTTAGTTCACCACCATGCGCCTTCACGATATCATAACTAATGCTTAATCCCAACCCGGTTCCCTGTCCTGTGGGCTTTGTAGTGAAAAAAGGCTGAAAGATTTTTTCTTTCATTTTTTCCGGAATCCCGTTCCCATTGTCTTTTACGCTGATTTCTACCTGTTTCCCATTCGTTCTTGTAGCTACAACAACCATTGGGTCGAAACTGTTTCCACTATGTTTAACTTTTTCATTAACAGTATAGAAGGCATTGTTAATAAGGTTAAGTAAAACACGGCCAATATCCTGCGGAATTACCTCTATTTTTGGCAATGATTCGTCGGCTTCCATTTTAAAATCGGCATTAAACGATTTATCTTTTGCCCGGAAGCCGTGATAGGAGAGGCGCAGGTATTCATCGGCCAGTGCGTTAATATCGGTTAGCTCTTTTTGGCCGCTGTTGCCACGGCTATGTAAAAGCATTCCTTTGACAATGGATTCGGCACGTTTACCATGGTGGATTATTTTTTCTTCGTTTTCCTCAATGTTTTTTGCTATCAGGTTTACTTCATCTAAGTTCTTCTTCACAATCTCTTCTTTCATTTCTGAAATCAGTTCTTTATTAATTTCAGAAAAATTATTTACAAAGTTCAATGGGTTCTGAATTTCATGAGCAATCCCGGCTGTGAGTTCTCCAAGGCTTGCCATTTTTTCAGATTGAATGAGTTGAGTTTGTGTGGCTTTTAGTTCGGTATAAGCTTTTTCAATTTCTTTAGCCTGAGCCAGTTCTCTTTCCTGTGTTCTTTGACGTTCCCTTTGAACAATCCGTCGTCGCATCACACGATCGAACACAAAAACCACTGCTATAAACAATAAGGCATAAATGGTGTAGGCCAGCCACGTTTTCCACCACGGTGGCATGATCATGATGTCGATGGTTTTTTCTGCCCAGGCTCCATAACCATTTACCCCTTTTACCCGAAAAGTATATTTGCCTGGAGGAACATTAAAATAATAAGCTCTGCGCTCTGAATTTGCGCTGCGCCAATTGACATCGAAGTTTTCTAAAAAGTACGTTAAGCGGTTTGACGCAGGATCTGCATAATCTGCGATTGCAAGATCAAATGAAAATACATTCTGATTGTATTGGAGTTTTATTGCTTTCTGGTTATTTAAATTCTCTTGTAAAGGGCCGCCATCACCCGGAATTATTTTTTTGTTAGACAAATGAAACCCTGTAAAAATAATTTCAGGCGATTTTAAATTATTTATGAGCTCTTCTGGGAAAAACGAAAAATAACCGGGTCCATCGCTAAAATATATTTCACCACTACTCCTTACATATCCTGATAAAACGTTAAATTCATTTTGGCCAACTCCGAATTTTTCTCCAAAAAAACTGATTTCGTCCCGTTCCGGATTAATCCGGACTATTTGTCTGGGAGTAGTTAACCAAAGGTTCTTTTGTTTATCCTCAACGATATTGAGCACTACCGAAATATTGGTTGCAGCACCTTCTAAAACGTAGGGTAGAAAATCATCAAACTTGGAATCGTATTTATAAAAACCTTTATTTGTACCCACCCACAACACTTCATTCGCATCTATTAAGAGGGAACTAACATTTGCACCTCGTAAATAACTTTTAAACTCCCCGGTTTCAGGGCTTAAACGGTTCACACCCACTGCCTGATTGCTTCCAGTCCAAATTTTGCCTGATTTATCCTCAACAATACTTAAAATAACATTCTGATTACTGTTTTCAGGATATGCATAAAACTGTTTGAAATTTGCGGTTTTGCGATCCATTAGATTTAATCCACTGGCAGTTCCAATCCAGAGATTTGTTTTACTGTCCTCGTATAAGCAGATAACCATGTCAGAACTTATACTGTTACTGTTCTGCGGATCATGCTTAAAGGCAATGAATTTTTCGGTTTTTTTATCAAACAAATTTAAACCTTCGCTGGTACCCACCCAGATGTTTCCTTCTTTATCCCCGTAAACCAAATATCCCTGAATATTAGGGCTCTTATTTGTGTAGCCATCAATGGTATAATGTTTTGTGATTCCACTATTCTTAACCATCCGAATGAGATCATTCTGTGTTCCAATCCAGAAATCGCCATTTGGTTCTTCATAAAAATTATTTACATCTGAACCTGTGATTGAAGTATGTTGGATTTTTTTAATTGAAGGATCAATATGATAAATATTTCCCTCAGTGGTTCCAATCCATAAAATGCCATCACGGGAATTAAATGCTGACCGGGCGCCAGCATCTGAAAATCCGGAGGAGGAATTTTCAGTTCCGTTATAAGTAATTATTTTTCCGTTTGCAGGATCAAAGCAATATAAGCCTGTACCAAGAGATGCAATCCATATTTTACCTGTAACATCCTGTGTAATAAAAGAAATGTAATCGAAATCAAGTCCATAACTACTATAGTTAACACGGGCGGATTTTTCAAAAACTTTTGAATCGGAAAACATTTGCGTGAAAGTTCCTTTTTCGCTGTCCAGTTTTTGTACGCCATTTTTCCATGTTCCAATCCACATTGTACCTGTATTATCCTCGAAAATGGCGCTTACTTTATTGTTGTACAAACTGTTTGGATTGTTTGGGTCGTGCAGGTAACGAGTAAATTTTCCGGTCTCATTATTCAATTTATTTAATCCCCCGGCATCGGGTCCGCCACCATCGTTAGGATACGGACTCCCGGTCCCAACCCAAAGAGTTCCTTGTTTGTCTTCATATAGAGTGCGTACCTGGTTATTGCTTAAACTTGTGGAATCATTTTCATCGCATTGATAATGAATAAATGTGTTTGTTTCCGAATCATACTTATCTAATCCACCATGGGTGCCAATCCAAAGTATTCCTTTCGTATCGATAAGAACAGCAATTACTGTGTCGTTAGCCAGGCTTGCCGGATTATTCGGGTCATTTACAAAATGCGTGAATTCATTTGTCCTGGGATTGTACCTGTCCAGTCCGTTTCCAAGGGTGGCAATCCAAATCATTCCGTTTTTGTCGGCACACAATGAAAGTGAAAAACTATTTGCCATTGAGTTTGGATTAAGCGGATTATTTTGAAACGTTTTCGTTTGAAAGCCATCGTAACTGACGACTCCATTTTCTGTGCTTATCCAAATTGTGCCGTTTGGATCTTGAGCAAACTTATCTACTACAGAAAAACTTTGACTATTTGGTGGAATCAGTTTATTAAAAACCGCTTGCTGGCCAAATGCACTGTTATATAAAATCACATATAAAAGTGATACGACAATGGCGAATATTTTATTTTTTAGTTGCATTTAAATAACAGGTATTTTAATGATAAATTCTGTACCCTTGCCTTCATTGCTAATTACATCCAGTTCACCTCCATGCGCTTTTACAATATCATAGCTCAAACTCAGTCCAAGTCCGGTTCCACTTCCTGTCGGCTTGGTGGTGAAGAATGGCTGGAAGATTTTTTCCTTAATGGAATCAGGGATTCCGGGGCCGTTGTCCTTGACGGTTATTTTGACCCCCTGACTCCCTGCTCCCCGGGGGGAACTTTCTTGATGAGTCTCTACAACAACTACGGGTTTATATCCTTCAATATTTTGTTTCGCTTTTTCGTTTACTACGTAAAAGGCGTTATTAATCAGATTCAGCAAAACTCGTCCGATATCCTGAGGAATGACTTCCACCTTTGGCAGTTTCGGATCGAATTGAGTTTTAAAATCGGCATTAAACGATTTGTCTTTTGCCCGGAAGCCGTGGTAGGAGAGACGCAGGTATTCATCGGCCAGTGCGTTAATATCGGTTAGCTCTTTTTGGCCGCTGTTGCCGCGGCTGTGAAGAAGCATTCCTTTGACAATCGATTCGGCACGTTTACCATGATGATTAATTTTTTGTCCGTTTTCTTTGATATCTTTTGATATCGCCTTAGCTTCTTCAATATCTCCTTTGTTTAATTCATCATTTAATTCATCAATTAATTCGTTATTCAAATCAGAAAAATTATTAACGAAATTCAATGGGTTTTGGATTTCATGAGCAATTCCGGCGGTGAGTTCACCGAGTGAAGCCATTTTCTCGGATTGGATGAGTTGTGTTTGGGTAGCTTTTAATTCCTTGTAAGCCTGTTCAATTTCTTTGGCCTGGGCTAACTCCCGGTCTTTGGTGCGTTCGCGTTCTTTTCTTAGTACACTTGCCTTTTGGGTGCGATGAATAACATAAACAATCACAATTAAGATCAGAAAATAAAAGATAAAGGCCCAAACGGTCAGATAGTATGGAGGAGCAATAATTACTCCAAGTTCTTTTTTGTTCCACGTTCCGTCGGGGTTAGCTGTCCTAATTTTAAGCGTGTATTTACCTGTAGGGACTTTAAAATAACTTATCCATTCGTTTGGAAGCGTTTTCTTCCAGTCGATGTCAAACCCTTCCAGCATGTAATATAATTCTTTGCCAAATCTGTTTTGAAGATCGATAGTTGCGAGATCTAATGAGAAAATATTCTGATTATTTGACAGTTTTAAAATGTTTGCCAATTCAATTGATGATTTTATCGGGCTGTCTGGTCCTGATTCTACAATTTTTTCGTTTAACCTGAGCGCAGCAACATAAGGAATGGACCCAGACTTTTGCCCAACCAATTTGTCGGGATCGAAAACATAGTACATTCCCACATTCTGACCAGCACTACTCCCCAGATAAATTTTGTTGTTTATGCGATAACTTTCATTTATTGTCCAATAATTATTGTCTTCCGGAACGATTTCATTTTTGGCCTTCATTTTAAAAAACGTAATGTAATGGCGAGAAGCGTCTAATTTGTATACCCCGAATGAGGAACTAAACCACAAGCTATTGTCTTTACTATCTTCAAATATGGAGTGTACCAATCCATTAATTTGTACTGAATTGAATTTTTTTGTTAATGTGTCATAATAATATACACCACTTACAGTTGCGGCCCATAATACGCCTTTTGAATCGGTGAATAACTGAAAAGTGAGCGTACTAAGTAAAAAACTGTTAAAATCGTTTGTTTCCGGATTATAGCGCTGTACGCCATTAATTGTTGCCAGCCATATATTTCCTTCGTTATCTGATTGTATATTGACAATTGTGTTGGAACACAATGATCTGCCATTTGTAGGATCATTCTGAAATCTTTGAGTTAAATTATTTTTTAAATCAACTTTTAACAGCCCGTAATTCCACGACCCAACCCAATAAACGGAATCCTTATACAAGTAAATTTGGGAGACATCAAAACCACTTAGCCCCAAAGTATCTTCTTTTATAATGCCTGTTTTCGGATCAAACAGGCTGACTTTTGGGTCTGTACTTTTTCGAAATACAATTTCCCCTTCCGCATTTCTTATCAGAGGTACTATAAAATTAGTTGAAATCGGTTCATCGGGAAATGAATTCCAGTTTTGAATTATACGATTGTTTCCGGTGGATGAAACCGAATAAAATGTCATAGTTGAACTAGATCCTTTGTGCAGTTCTCTAATCAACCCATTTTCTGTTCCAAACCACCTCACCGAGTCCGATTCCACGTATTTTCTACTCAATTGTCCATAATAAGCTGGAACAGGGGTATAGTCCGATTTTACTTTTAATAGTCTGTTCTGGTTGGTGGTAATCCATATCTGATTGTCGGAAGAAATGTACATCCACCATACACCATTATCTACTTCATCTCCATAATGTTTGATCGTTTTTTTATCCGGATCATACACATTGATGCCATTCTGATCGGTTCCTATCCAAATTTTTCCTTCGCTGTCTTCTTTGATAAATGTGATACGATCACTTGAACTTACAACCGGGGGCCGACTTAGTTTATTTGGATTTTGAGGGTCATAAGTAAGTCGGGTGAATTCTCCGGTTTCCCTGTCCATGGTGTGCAGACCGTCGCCAGCAGTTCCCACCCAGAAATTTCCCTTACTGTCTTCCAAAATTGCTCTTACATAGTTGTTTGTCAGGCTTGTCGGATCATTTGGTTTATGTAAATATTGTGTGAAATTATCTTTATCGCGGTTGTATTTGTTAAGACCTCCTCTTGATCCTTGAATCCATACCAGTCCCGTTCCTATCCAAAGTGTTCCGCTTTTGTCTTCATAAAGCGCCCGGATTGAATCACCGGTCAGGCTTGTTGGATCATCTTCGATATGTATATGATGTGTGAATTTTCCGGTTTGTTCATCCATAAGATCAAGTCCTCCGTAAGTAGCAATCCAGAGGTTCCCCAAATGATCCCTTAGAACGCCTGTCACAAAATCATTGGCAATGCTATTTGGATCATCCGGATCATGATCGTAGTGGACAAAAGTTTTTGTAGCCGGATCATAACGGTCAAGCCCCTGACCGTAGAAACCGATCCATAAAATTCCGTTCTTATCTTCAAATAAGCACTCAGGCCAGTATCCTCCCAATGTTTTCGGATCATTCGGGTTATCGGGATTTGTTGTGATTTGCTCCATATTTGCTCCATCGTAACGAAAGATACTTCTGCTATTTTGGGCCGATAACCAGATAAATCCATACTCGTCCTGGGTTATGGCATTAATTTTCCCGAGACTTATATTATCTGTACCATGAATTTCAGTGAATAAAACCTGTTTTTCCTGGCTAAATACATTCCAGTTAAATATCAAAATAAATACTGTTGATACCCAGAAGGATGTAAAACGATATTTTGTAGTTCCTTTTAGCATGTTCAAATATTTAGTCTGATGATAAACTCGGTCCCTTTGTCTTTCGATGTTTCAACACTTAGTTTTCCACCGTGTGCTTTAATTATGTCATAACTCAAACTCAATCCAAGTCCGGTTCCCTCACCCGAAGGTTTAGTAGTAAAAAATGGCTGGAAGATTTTTTCTTTAACAGCATCAGGAATTCCCGGGCCATTGTCTTTTACTTGTATTTCTACCTCTTGTTTTCCTGAACGGGAAGAAACTAGTTTGGTGCCTATAATCACTTTCGGCTTATAACCGTTATTATTTTCGCTTGCCTTTTTTGAAACGGCATAAAATGCATTATTAATCAGGTTTAATAATACCCGTCCAATATCCTGGGGAATAATTTCAATTTTTGGAATCGATTCATCAGCTTCCAGTTTAAAATCAGCATTAAACGATTTGTCCTTGGCACGCAGGCCATGAAATGATAAACGAAGATATTCGTCGGCAAGCGCGTTAATATCTGTTGGTATTTTTTCTCCCGTGTTACCTCGACTGTGCAACAGCATATTTTTAACAATGGCATCGGCACGTTTCCCATGATGAAGGATTTTTTGAAGGTTGTCAATCACGTCGTCAACCATTGATTTTGCTTCATCATAATTTTTTTTGTCCATTTCCTCTTGCATCTCACTTAGTAATTCCGTACTCAGTTCCGAAAAGTTGTTTACAAAGTTGAGCGGATTCTGGATTTCGTGGGCAATGCCAGCGGTGAGTTCCCCGAGGGAGGCAAGCTTTTCCTGAACAACGAGTTTTTCCTGCGTCGATTTCAAATCATTCAAAGTTGCATTCAGTTTTTCTACCGTATTGTTTAGCTTTTCGTAAGCGTCTGCATTATCAAGTGCAATTGATGTGTATGATGCAAGGTTCTGCAAAATATTTAAATGATGATCCGTGTAGGCATTTTTCTGAAGGCTTTGTATTGTAATAACACCAAGGATGCGATTTTGCGAGATCAGTGGTAAATAAATAATAGATAATGGTTCAGTAGATTTGGTTCCATCTTCAAGAAGCCGGTCGGGCTCTTTATAATTTTGAATGTACTTACCGTATTCGTTCCTTACATCATTTATAAAAACAGGTTTGCGGTTTTCAATACACCACACCGGGAACTGGTTTTTATCCTTTGTATCTCTGGTATAAACAGGATAACGTTTCCCATTTTCGATGGCCAGTCTGTATTCGATCTCTTTCTTTTCAGGATGATAAACACCTACCCCGAAAATTGTAGCATCGGCAAGTTGATTAACATGTTCGTACAGTTTATAAAAGACCGTATCAAGATCCAGGGTTGCTGTGATCTCTTTTCCAATTTCACTTAACAATTCAACATTCTTTTTTCTTTCATTTTCCGCTTGCAGTGCTTTTGTTTCCGATTCTGCTGCTTCAGCCCGGAGTTCTGTTTCCCTCAAATGGGCCCGCTGACGTTCTTTAAGCGTTAATCTTTTTCGTTGTAGTCGGTCGAATCCATATATGATCAGTACTAAAAGAAGAGCATAACAACCATAAGCCAGCCACGTTCTGTACCAAGGTGGTAATATTTCAAAAGCAAAAACTCCGGGTGTGCTATCAACACCAAGAATGTTTTCCGCAACTACTTTAAATGAATATTTCCCCGGTGAAAGATTTGTATATTCTTTGGTGGTTTCATTTGACCATGACGACCAGTCGTCATCAAAACCTTCAAGCAATGTTTTAAACCGGGCTGTATTTTTTGATTCGTAACTTGTTGCAGCAAAACTGAATTTAACCGAATTGTCGTTAAAAGATATTTTGGGGATAGTGGGATTTTTTATTACACCTCCATAATATATTGTTGAATCCTTTCCTACATTAACGCGACGAACCATAGCCGGATAACTTATATTGTCTGATTTTTCTTTTGAGAAATCATACCTGATTAACCCAGAACCGGCAAGAAACCAGGTAATACCGTTTTTTTCCGCATACATCTTACCGATCTGTTCTCCTACTATCCTTCTGAAAGGAGAGGTGGTCCATTTATACGAACCGTCTGGCTGTAATGTGCCCATTGACAGAGTGTTTAATGTTCCCAGCCATAAACGATTCAGACTATCCTGCTGGAAAAAAACTGCACTGCTATTGGCTGTCATGTTGATAAAAATATGAGGTTGAATTTTGTCCGATTTATCCGAATAAAATCTATTATTCTTTTCATTGAATTTGTAAATGCTATCCGCGGTTGCAAAATAACTCGATTCCATTGATCTTATTTACAAACCAGATAACCGCCCGTCAATCCATTAGCTTTTGTATAATGTTTAACATCCGGGTTCTTTAATATAATATTTCCCGAGTCATCTTTTTTGAATTTAATTTTATAAGCACCTGAAACATTTGTCCCAATCCAGATGGTTCCGTCATCGTTTTCAATAATGGAGGATACATAATCCGTCATACTTACTATTTGGCCTTCATCTTTCCATCCATCTTTTGTTTTTTGTATTGACCATAGTCCCTGTGCACCAACATAAATTCTGTTTGGATTTAATTTCGATTGTTCCAGGGTAAAAGCATTATATTCATTTCCAACCGTTTTTCTGATTGGAATTAATTCGTCATTTTCAATTTTAAATAAGCCGTCAAACGTTCCAACAAGAAGTTCACCATTAAAATTTAGAAATGACCAGGATTGGTTATCACTGTTTTTTAATTTATGAAATTCGGAAGACGCCGGATCAAGGTAATATACGCCATTATTCGCATCGGCATATAACTTGCCTTTGTAACGGATAATGAAAGTTGCAGCTGTTGAAAAATTATTTCGTGAATCAAAATAACTTACAGGAGATGAATAATCTATTCTTGAAATTCCGTTATCTGTGCCCAGCCAAATTGCACCGGCTTTATCCTGCAAAGAATATAAAATGCCGTCACTGGCGATTCCGTTTTTCCTGTTATATCTACTTATCAATTTACCTGAACTGTCAATTACAATAGCTCCACCGTTTATAGTACCGATCAAAATATTTCCATCGGAAAGTATTGTTCCTGGTTGATATATCAGGTTTTCTTTTAAAAAATTATCGGCTTCAGTTTTAAAGGGAATAAAGTTCTCGCCGTCGAACTTAAATAATCCCATCGTGCGGGTAACAATCAGGATGTTTTCCGGCTCACCAGGGAATGGAAGCATCACATAGATTCTTTCATTTGCGAATTTTTCCCCGCCTTTCAGAAGTGTTAGCTCTCCATCTTTTAAAACTTCCAGTCCTTTACCCCATTCCCGTACATAAAATTTTCCGTTAACCACGAATGGTATATGAAAATTATCCTTTCCTTTTCCCTGTATAACACTGAATTTTTGTTTTTGTATGTCCCAAACCAGTATATATTTTGCTACATTATAATATACTTTGTTGTTGTTAATCAAAGTTGTCCATACATCAGAAAAATCTCTTTTATCTTCAGGCAGATATTTCATTAATGAACGAAATACTAATCTCCCTGTGGAATCCGTCTCAAAATACCCCAGGTCACCAACTGCTCCCACATATACTTTCCCATCATCTGCAATGGCAATTGAACGCAAGGTTGTTTTATTTGGCATTTGGTGAAATCTCCAGTTTGAGCCATCAAATTCCAGTAATCCAAAATCATTTCCGAAATACATTATACCTCGCTTGTCCTGTGCAATTGCCCAGTTTGATTGAAAAGCTCCGTACTCTTTTGGCGAATAATTTGTAATAAGCGGATAGCCGCTTTCATTATTACTTTGAGCTATTGCTGTTTGCACAATTAATACGGCAAACAGAGGGAATAAAATTTTTTTTAAACCTCCTGCTTTGGGCATAAAAAGATATATAATTCTCATTTTGTTAAATATTCGACTTGATTAGTATTTTTTAAGGCACGCTATTTCGTATTATTGTTTGCTATTCAGTTTTATGATAAATTCTGTTCCTATGCCATCAGTACTGCCTACTGTAATATCTCCACCGTGCGCTTTAATTATGTCATAGCTCATGCTTAATCCAAGGCCTGTTCCCTGTCCGGTGGGCTTTGGTCGTGAAAAAAGGCTGAAAGATTTTTTCTTTTATTTCCTGCAGGAATTCCGTTGCCATTATCTTTCACGCTGATTTCTACCTGCTTACCATTAATGCTCTTGTATCTACAACAACCATTGGGCGGAAAACTGTTTTCATTATGTTTAACTTTTTCATTAACAGCACTTCGGCTTCGCTCAGCACAGGCATAAAAAGCATTGTTGATTAAGTTCAGCAAAACTCGTCCAATATCCTGGGGAACGACTTCAATTTTTGGTAGTTTTTCATCTGCTACCAATTTGAAATCAGCATTGAACGATTTGTCTTTCGCCCGAAATCCATGATAGGAGAGGCGCAGATATTCATCGCCAAAGGGCATTGATATCGGTCGAGTTCTTTTTGCCCGCTGCTGCCGCGGCTGTGCTGCAAGCATCTCTTTTACAATTGATTCAGCACGTTTCCCATGGTGGCTGATCTTGCCTTCAGTTTTCCTTTATATCATTCAATAATTAACTTAATTTCTTCCAGATCTCTTTTTTCAATTTCTTCGTTTGCTTCATTTAATCAGTTCTGTATTTACTTCTGAAAAATTATTGACAAAGTTGAGCGGGTTTTGTATCTCGTGTGCAATGCCGGCAGTGAGTTCACCAAGTGAGGCCATTTTTTCAGATTGTATTAATTGGGATTGAGTGGCTTTTAAATCGGAAAGTGTTTGTTCTAAAACTTTGTTGGTTTTTTTCTTTTGTTGGTTGTTTCGATATAAAAACAGGGCAATCAATAGAAAAACAGCAAGTACCACTATTAAACTTATCATCTTCATCTTATTTTGAAAAGCGGCTTGATCATCTGCTATTTTCTTCAACCTGAATTGCTCCTGGAAACCCGCATTTTGCATCTGAATTAATTTATTGATATATGCATTGTTCAGACTATCATTTATCGATTTCCCTCGTTCCAGATACTTTAATGCTAAAGTTGTGTGATTGAGAGATTGATAAATACCTGATAATTGAGTATAACCATTTGCTGCATTATACTCGCTGCTTAAGGATTTAGCTAGTGAAATTCCCTTTAACGTATAATGTAAAGCAGAGTCTAACTGGTCCATTGTCAAAAATATGTTTCCTAAACTCAAATAATCATTACTCAATTCTATTAACCCATTAGTAACGATTTCCATATCAATCGCTTTTCTGAGATAAACTTTTACAGAGTCATATTGCTGTTTGGCTGTAAAAACTTGCGCAATCCGCCTATAAAGAGTTCCAAGGCCTGTCAGAAAGGGGGAATTTTTAAAGTAAAATAATGACTTTTGATAATATATTAAAGCTGAATCAGGTTTATTTTCATAAGCAAATAGCCTCCCTAAATCTCTTGTAGTTAAAGACAATATTTTTTGATTATTCAACTTTTCTCCGATTTTCAAGGCTTCATTGAGTTGTACTTTTTCTTCATCGAACATTCTTGAAGCATCGTACAAAGAAGAGAGTTCATAATGAACCATTCCGATAATAGAAAGTCTGGCATCTGCCGGACTTTTAGAGAAAGAGAAATTAGCATATCCCCAACCGATCGCCGCACTATTGGGTTCGCTGGCTATTTTTAAAGCCTGATTATAGTGTTCCAAAGCTTCCGGTAAATCACTTTGCCATAATAGTACATAAGCAATTTGTTCATGAGCGTCTGCCTCGTATAATTTCATATTTAGCTTTTTCGCGTAAGCTAACTGCTGCTGATGGTAATAAAGGGCACTATCTACTTTCCCATTTTGAAGATAAAAGCCCATATTACGGTAGATATCCATTTTAATGGTATCGTTTGTTGTATGCTGCAATTCATACTTTAAACTATCTAAGTATTGAGAATTTTGCGCTAATCCAACACATGAAAACAAGAGAAGAATAGGAATAAATTTAACTGATTTCATACAGATTATGCTTTAGGTAATTGAATAGTAAATGCGGTTCCTTCATGTTCATTTGTGTTTAATTTTAATTCACCACCATGCGCTTTAACAATATCATAACTCAAACTCAAGCCAAGTCCGGTTCCCTGCCCGGTGGGTTTTGTAGTGAAAAAGGGCTGGAAGATTTTGTCTTTGATGGAATCAGGAATTCCATTGCCGTTATCACGTACACGAATTTTCAACTTTTATCAGTCACTTTTTTAGTGGAAAGTACAACAACTTGCGGCTTGTAGCTTGTATCTTGTTGCTTTGATTTTTCAGATACTGCATAAAACGCATTGTTAATCAGGTTGAGCAAAACCCGTCCGATATCCTGAGAAACCACTTTGATTTTGGGAAGGTTTCATCTGCTTCCAGTTTAAAATCGGCATTAAACGATTTGTCTTTTGCCCGAAGACCGTGATAGGATAGTCGTAGAAATTCATCGCACAAGGCATTGATATCGGTTGGTTCTTTCGAACCGGAACTGGTTCGCGAGTGTTGGAGCATGCCTTTTACAATCGATTCAGCGCGTTTGCCGTGATGGTTAATTTTTTCGAGATTTTGTTGGATGTCGCGGGATATGGACTTGTCTTCGCTAATTTCTTCTTTATCCAATTCTTCATTTAGTTCATCAATCAACTCATTGCTGACCTCTGAAAAATTATTGACAAAGTTCAGTGGGTTTTGTATTTCGTGGGCAATACCGGCGGTGAGTTCACCGAGACTGGCCATTTTTTCGGATTGGATGAGCTGGGCCTGCGTGGCTTTCAAATTTTCAAGCGATTGATTAAGTTCTGCATTTGCCTTGTTCAAATCGCTTGTCCTTGATGCTACCTGTACTTCTAAAATTTCATTTTGTTTTCTTGCGGCACTTGTCCTCCATTTCACGATCAGCCAAATCAAACCTGTGAGAAATACTACTGTCAGGATTCTAAACCATGCTGTTTCGTAGAAAAAAGGTGCGATCCTAAATGTATAACTTGCCCCAGTGTTATTCCATACTCCATCGTTATTACAGGCAATTACCCGAAAAGTAAAATTTCCCGAAGGAATATTTGTATAAAAAGCCTTTCGGTCACCTGTAGATGAAATCCAGTCTTTGTCGTACCCTTCCAGCTTAAACTTGAATTTTACTTTTTCAGGGGCAACGAAACTCAACGCACTATAATTGAAAATATAGCGATGGTTGCCGGGTGTGAGAGTTTGGTTTTGGGTTAATCCCAGATCGACATCATCTCTTAAAACCTGGTTAATTTTTAGAGGGGGAGGAACCGTGTTTTGTTTCAGCTGCCCGGGATCAACCACAACAAGTCCGCCAAATGTTGGAAAAAGTAATTTGCCGTCGGGCGTAATAGAAGGATGTCTTGCACCCACGCATTGACGGTTCAGCATTCCATCACCGTCATCGTATAACTGCCAGTTAATTTTATCGGTATTATTATCCAGGTAGTCGTCCAGTTCCTGTTTTTTCGCGCGGATCAATCCCCGGTTAGAAGGGAACCAAAAATATCCTTTGTGGTCGGGCAGAAGTTCAAAAATGGAATTCTCGGGCAAACCATCCCTGAACCCAATGTTTTGGAATTTGCCCATTTTAAAACGCGTAATTCCCGACTGGGTGGTGAACCAAACGGTTCCGTCAGAATCTTCGTAGCTAATAAAAACACCGATGGTAGGTAATCCTGATTTATCATCATAATAGGTCGGATTCCCATCCGGATCGATTACAATAATACCATTATTGAACGAGGTTATCAGCCAGCTTCCGTTTTTCAGTTTACGGATAGAACTAATGTAATAAGAACTAAAATCAACTTTCGGAAAATTTAACAATTCAATTTCATCCTCCTGGTTTATAAAACCAATACCCTTGTATCCGAATCCAAACCAAACCTGGCCCGAATTATCTTCAAACACACATCTGGTATTGGATATTCCTTTCGGTTGAAATAATTTTTCTCCATTCTTTGATATCCTGATTATATTACCGGATGTGAAACTGAGCCAGATATTGCCTTTTGAATCTTTGTAAAGCTGGGTTGGATCACCTCTAAAATTTTCAAGATTTTTATCTTTAAATAAATAAGGTTTTACCATACCGTTGTCGATCCGGAATAATTTACGATAGGTTGCAACGAGATAACTATTGTTGTCCAATGCACATACCGCTGCTATACGATTGTCATTCAATCCATCGCGCATAGAATAGCTGATAAATTTACTTTGACTAAGTTTAATAAGTCCATCGGCAGTGGACGAGAACCAGATATTTCCTTCTTTATCTTCCAGTATGTTATTGATGGGGCGTGAAAGCGGACCGTCTTTTCCCGGGTAAAACAGAAAGCGATTGGAATGAGCTGGCAGATAAGCAACTCCCGATGCAGTTGCAAGCCAGATTCCCCCTTTACTATCTTCAAGCATCTGACCTGTAGAGAGAGCCCCACTACCCACAAAAAGAACATCTTCCATTCCAGGATAAGGCTCAAACTTCTGACTATTCCATAAAAACAAGCCTTTCCTGGAAATAAGCCAAACCCTGTTCCTACTGTCTGCATAAACCTGGTAATAGCCCCTTTCAGGGAAATAACCTTCCTTTGGTGTCAGTTTGTTTAGCTTTCCATTTTTGTATCGAAAAAAAGTCCGGTTATAATAAATCCAGGAATTTCCCGACAAGTCATTTACCCGGTCGTAACTTTGTGTTTCATCTTTTAACAGTAATTCCAAATCCTGTGGACTCGTAACAGGTTTGATGGTTTTGGTGTGTGTGTCGAACAATGCATAGCTTGTATTACCCCTTCCGATTTGCAGCAACAGCTCCTCCTGGTTTGTTTTTGCCCAAATATACAAAGAGGTTGAATCAGTAAGGTAAGCCTTAAACTGCCCGTTTTTACAGGACAATAACCCACTGTTTGGAGTTGCTATCCATAAGGTACTGTCATTTGTTTCATACAAAAGCGTTTCAATGTTGTCGGTTTTTATAAGACTGACAGTTCGGGAATTGAATGGAGTGAAACTGATACCATCAAAACGGGTCAGGCCGGTATATCCGGTCGTCCAAATATACCCGTCCATTGTTTGATACACATTTAGAACCATGTCGTTTGGCATTCCGTTTTTTGTATTCCAGCGCTCCATTATTAAGCGGTTGAACGGGTTCTGTCCAAATGAGAATTCCGACAGAAAAAATGTAATTATGAAGGCTACTGTTATTCTCGTTTTATTCATCTTGCTAACTAATTTTTAAGTAAATTATAAACTCAGTTCCTTCATTTTCTTTTGTTTCCACTTTTATTTCTCCACCATGCGCCTTCACAATATCGTAGCTCAAACTCAACCCAAGCCCAGTTCCTGAACCAGTTGGTTTTGTGGTAAAGAAGGGTTGGAAGATTTTTTCTTTTATGTTTTGTGGAATGCCGGAGCCGTTGTCTTTTACGACTATTCTGACCCCCTTGCCCCCCGAAGGGGAGTTTAAATAAGCGGTACTTACCATAACTGTAGGTCGATAATTTATTTGATCGTTCTTAGTCCCCCCTTCGGGGGAATGAGGGGTTCAATTCTTTAGCCCGCTTTTCAACCGCATAAAACGCATTGTTTATCAAATTCAGTAAAACCCTTCCAATATCCTGCGGAACGACATTCATTTTTGGAAGTGTTTTATCAGTTTCCAGTTTGAAATCAGCATTGAAAGATTTGTCTTTTGCCCTGAATCCATGATAGGAGAGACGCAGGTATTCATCACAAAGAGCATTTATATCGGTCGGTTCCTTTTGACCACTGCTGCCCCGGCTGTGCATGCAGCATTCCTTTGACGATCGCTTCCGCACGTTTGCCATGAAAGATGATTTTTTCTTGGTTATCATCAATTCTTTGGCAATGGCTTTCACTTCTTCAATATTGTTATTTTCAATTTCCTCTTTCATTTCATCGATGAGTTCGTTGTTTACCTCCGAAAAGTTATTTACGAAGTTTAGCGGGTTTTGAATTTCATGTGCAATTCCGGCAGTGAGTTCACCCAAGCTGGCCATTTTTTCGGCCTGAATCAGTTGGGATTGTGCGGATTTTAAGTCCTTCAATGTCACCTCTGTTTTTGTTTTGGCTTCCTCCAGTTGTTTAAAATCTTCGTAACGGGCATAAGCATTGAAAACGAATCGGCCAGCGACATTACAAGTTCTAATTCTTCCTGTTCAAGAGCAGAAGTATTACCCACGTAAAGCATCCCCTGTTTAAAAGGAACAAAATTGAGGTACAGCGACTTGGGTGGTGGAGCTGAGCCCTGATAAGATTCAGGTTTATCAACTTTGCCCGGTCAATCAAAGTATTCATAAAATCCAGGAACTGGTTTTTGTCCCAAAATTCTTTATAGATTTTTTCCCTTTTCCAATATTCAGCAATAGCTTTTGCGATTCCTTCGTCATCAAACGACATTTCAAAGGCGCTGAGTGATTTTCCATCAGGAGTTGAAAGATAGGAATGAACCACCCTTTTTACATCGTCCATAATAAATACACCGCAGCGGATAAAGGGAACTCCCAAAGCAATAAGTTCCTTCCAAATGAGCGGTGTAATTTGGTCGAGGTCATCTTTTGTACGCATAGAGGCAATTTCGCCTCTTACCCTATCCAGTGAAGCTTGTTTAACGGCTTCGCGTAGCTGTTGTTCTGCTTTTTGTAAATCCAGAAAACGGGTGTACGTTTGTTCAAACACCCGGCCAAATCGGATTGCAACTGCATTCTCTTGGTCTGGAATGCCTCGTCTTTAATCTTTGTAGTGCCAGACCGGAATTTTTTTGTAAAATGACGTTAGCGACCATCCGGGAGCATTTAATATAACTCTTTTCTTCGTCGGGAAGTAATTTTAAATCAGATTCCTTAAAAGCTATTTTGAAGTATTTATTCTTTTCTTCTTTAGAAAAACTTAACGTATAAAATTCTATTTTCTTTTGATAGGCCAGGTACATCGCTTCATATAAAGGATCCTGCATGTTGGGAAGTTGAAATTTATTACTGTATGTTTTTCCGGGAATTGAAAACCACATGCAATACGAACCCAATTTATCGTTAAACCTAATATCAGTCATATTCCCGTATTGTCTGACCTGATTCCCAGATTTGTAATTTCAGCATTTATTTGTGCATCCTTCGGCAAGTTCTTCGCTTTTTTGCATGCCCATTGTCCGGGATCTTACTCTTTCAAGTGCTGCTTCAATTTGTGCTTCACGTGCCTGTGCTTCGGCTTTTTTCAAATCAAGAAAACGGCGATAGGTTAAGTTGAATACATCTGCAAAACGTTCCAGTAATTTTATTGATTCTTTTGGTAATGGTTCGGAAGTAGTTGTTAATATCATACCTTGCGAGAAGAAAGCCACACTATGTATTCGATGTTCCTTTACTAACTCAGCTTTAATGGCCATACCCATTACTTCCCGCACATACCGGATCCAATCATTTAATTCCTTTCCACTTAGGTCAATGACAACCGATTTCTTTTTTTCTTTCCATGCATTATATACCCGTTCTCCTGTAGTCGGCTCGTCAAGACTTGCATTAAAGTGATGACTGATCTTAATACCTTGCTGATCTGTCGCCCAGACTTCAATAATTTTGTCTGCTTCTTTAATCAGACAGATATTTAGCCGTTCAGGTGTAACTCCAAGCTCTGTCATTTGTTGAAAGAGGATCGCTGCCGTTTCAGCAAGTTCATCGCTTTTGTGCATAGCCATAGTTCTTGCACGGACTCTTTCCAGTGCCGCCTCAATCTGTGCCTCCCTTGCTTGTGCTTCCGCTCTTTGAAGGTCGAGGAAGCGGGTGTAAGTCTGCTGAAACACCTTATTATCCGTATTAAAATATCATTTTCTTCACTGGAATAAATGATTTTCTGATAATTCAAAATAGTAATACCCGAGTGTTGACCAAGTGCAACAGAACCTGCAATCCCTATACCTTTGGCTATATGCTCCCTTCGTTTTTCAGGGACATTTATTCCCTTAGCATTAGGGTAAAATTGCTCAAAGTATTTATCCTTGGGTTTTTTATCCTCGTCGAAAGTGAAGAATTCTAACCCATTTTGTCTAGCCTTCTTATGTAACTGATGAATAGGATGGTTGAAGTAGGGCAGAGTTACTTGCTCTGGATAAACCGCCGTACCAGTACCAATCGACAAGTTAAATGCTTGGTTATTTTGGTCAAAAATATCTATGTAACAGGTATCAACGAGTAAGTCTAAAAGCTCAAATTGCTTAAACAATACAATGATGACCTCTGATAATTCACTTGTTTGATGCATGGCCATGGAGCGTGACCTAATTCGTTCCAGCGCCGCTTCAATCTGTGATTCTCTGGCTTGTGCTTCTGCTTTTTGAAGGTCGAGGAAACGGGTATAGGTTTGTTCGAAAACTTTGGCAAAGCGTTTGAAAATGCCATGAGCATCAGGACAAGGTTCCAACGTAATAAACAGTAAATATCCGTGCGAAAAAATGGCAATATTGTGAACCTGTCTGTCAGGAATTTTTATTCCTGCCTTTTCTGCAATATTAAACGATTTATCGAGCAATGGGAAACAACCAGAAACTTATAATGTTTTGTCAGCGCTTCACCTGTGATATCGTCTTCCATAAACGATTCATGGTTTTTCCACGCAGCATAAATGCGCTTGTGTTGACTGTAAGTATGTATGGGCATTTCAAACGGCGGATTTAAGTTACCGGTGGCGTTGCTCATCCAGGAGACAAGGTTTTTATGTTCGTCATCCCAAATGTTAAATCCACTGCTAAATGAATTAATGCCGAGGTTTTTAATTTGTTCAAAAAGCGGTACCAAGCAACTTCCGCCAATTCCTCGCTACGTTGCATCGCCATAGTTTTGACCCGAACCCTTTCCATGGCTGCTTCAATTTCCAATTCACGGTTTTGATGCTCAAGTTCTACAGTTCTTCTTTGAACGGCTTCCCTTAACAGCAAGTTTTCAGCAGCAAGTTGTTCTGTACCTATCGTTTCGCCTTCTAGCGCTTTTGAATCGGGCGTGGAAAAATGCTGATAAACAAACCGCCAGCCATCGTTCGTTTTCTTGAGGGGGATGTGGATCTAACTTTTCCGTAGTATTCCCAATCATTGCCATTCAGGAAATACGCATTAAAAAGGTCGGTAATAAAAATAAGCTCATCAAACTTCTCAAATGTTCTCCTGTTATTTCTTATTTCCACCTTTCCGGCCAACTGATCGGCTGTTTCTTTAAAAAACCGGGTAGTATCTTTTCTGTTTAGAAAATCCTCGTTATTGGTAGAGCCAATAAACCGGTACCGATAAGTCAAAAATAAATCATCCGTTTTTACATCTCCGTTTAAATAGCTGTTCAACCAGATTTCATAAACTTCCGATACTTCTGCCTGCTCTTTTTTTTTCAGATTCATTGCTTAATTTATTAATGGTAAAATGACTGTAAAACTTGCTCCCTCACCTGCTTTCGTTTCCACTTTCAATTCCCCACCATGCGCCTTCACAATATCGTAGCTCAAACTCAATCCAAGTCCGGTTCCCTGTCCGGTTGGTTTGGTGGTGAAGAAGGGCTGGAAGATTTTGTCTTTGAGTTCCGGAGGGATGCCAGGGCCATTGTCTTTCACACTTATTTTCACCCCCCTGTTTCCCCCTTCTCCGAAGGGGGACGAAGAGGTGCTTACAATAACTTCTGGTTTATAATCGGCTTCATTTTCTTTTGCCCGCTTATCCACCGCATAAAACGCATTATTAATCAAATTCAATAAAACCCTACCGATATCCTGTGTAACAACTTCAATTTTTGGTAGCGATTTATCGGCTTCCAGTTTAAAATCGGCATTAAACGACTTGTCTTTTGCCCGGAAACCGTGATAGGAGAGGCGCAGGTACTCATCGGCCAGCGCATTGATGTCGGTCAGTTCTTTTTGCCCACTGCTTCTACGGCTGTGTAGTAACATCCCTTTTACAATGGATTCTGCCCGTTTCCCGTGAGTGGTAACTTTGCTCTCATTTTCCTTTATATCCTTGAAAATTGCTTCAATTTCTTCCTGGTCATTGTTAGTGATCGCTTCTTTCGAATCGTCAAGCAACTCGTTGTTGACTTCCGAAAAATTATTGACAAAATTGAGTGGATTCTGTATTTCGTGGGCGATACCGGCAGTAAGTTCACCGAGGCTGGCCATTTTTTCGGATTGTATAAGCTGTTGCTGCGTAGCTTTTAGTTCTGATAGTGCAGCCTGTAATTCTTGGTAAGCTTCTGCATTTTGTATGGCAATTCCAAGATTGGCGGCAATAGTGGTTAGAAGTCGTTGATCATATTCATTAAAAACATTCTCAGCTTCTGTACTTTGCACACTGATAACACCTATTGATTTGGCCCCTATAGTAATGGGAACACCAAGGAAAGATCGAACCATTGTTCCTTTAATATCAGCCTGAATTTTATTATAAACTTCATCTATTTTAGTATTTATCAAAAGCGGTTCTTTTTGAATGATAATTTTTTCGGTTATTCCATTGCCAAAGGGTCTGGATTCAGCATTTTCTCCATAGATGTATGGAAAATGAAGCATATTTGTTTTTTGGTCATGTAAAGCTAAATAAACAATATCCGCTTTAAAGGTCTTACGCATTTGCTCCCCTACTAATTTAATAAGTGCATTAAATTCAAGTAGCGATACCATTGCAATACTGATGTTATTTACCGTTTGTAATTCTGTAGCCCTTTGTTCTGTCTCTGCCAAAAGTTTATTGGTTTGACTAAAGAGTCTTGCATTTTCTAAGGCCACACTCATACTATTTACAAGAGTTCCTAGCAATATTGCATCTGAATCGTTAAAGGCATTGTCTTTATCAATATTCTGCAAAGTCACATAACCTAGAACCGTATTACCTCTTGCATAGGTACAAATAATGCCGATTTTGCAGCTTTGGTTCCCGGCACCGGTTTATGAGGCTTGCCATTGATTTCAGATATTTTTTGAGCGGCATCAATTAAGAAGAATTGATTTGCGATTATCAATAATTTGTTTGCGCAACACAATAACTACGTTCGGCAGGGTATAGGCGGCCACCATCTTCAAATAGATATTGAAATTTCTCAGTTTTAAAATCAATATTAAATATTGAAATAGCGGTAACCTGGGCATCAAAAAGTGTACGGATTTTATCACCTACCAAATGTATTACCTTTGCTATTTATTTGAGCTACCAATCCTTCTTGTACCTGTTTATAACGGCCAACTCGGCGCTACGTTGTTAGGTTTCGTTAAAAAGTCGGGCGTTTTCAAGTGCTACGCTGATACTATTAGTTAATGTGCTTAACAACCTGACATCAGAATTGCTAAAGGCATTTTCTTTGTCAAATTTTGAAGACTTACATAACCACGTACTTTATCATTTATGAGTAAGGGTACAAACACCATACATTTTGCAAAAACAGGTTCCTTCTACAGCCGTTGGTGGATTTCCGGTGATAGTTGTATATGCTTGTTCTGCATTTTCGCTGATATTGATTAATTTTTTAGTAGTAATGAGCCTTTGACGAATTTTATGAAAAGGAGGGTTATGGACGACTCTGATACCATTTTCATAAATATATTGAAAAGTTTATATTTCATTATCGTGATCAAATGTGGCTATGGCAGCAACTTGTGAAGCAAAAAGATCCCTAATTTTATCGCCAACCAAATCGTAAATACCTTGCATATCCATTTCGGCTACTAAACCCTCTTGAACGCTCTTTTATCAGCCAGTTCAGCATTTAGTTGCTCGGTTTCACTATTATAATCGGGCATTTCTAGCGCTACACTCATACTGTTAGCCGGGGTCTTTAACAAACGCACGTCAGCATCACTAAAAGCATTTCCTTTATCGAGATTTTGAAAAGTTACGCTCCTGTTACTTTATTGCCAACAATTAATGGTACAAAAACCATGGATTGAGGTAGCCGTGTACCTGGAACTGCTTCAATAATTTCTCCGGTTATTTTAATAATAGTTTTATGAACATGCTCATTTACTAAAAAGGAGTTTGGCATTTTTGATAATCCATTTTCTGATTTGGTTTAATGGACGTGGTTCGGGATGTAAACGTTCGCCATCTTCAAACAAATAATTAAAATGTTCCATTTCTGAATGATGGTCAAAAGAATAAATGCCAGTTACTGCCATCAAATAAATCACAAATTTTATCCCCAACCAAATCGTAGATACTTTGTAAATTCATTTGTGCAGCCAGGCCTTGTTGAACGCTGTTAATTACAGCCGACTTCAGCTTCGCGTTGGTTAAGCATTTGCAAAACATCTTTTAAATTTAGCTTTTGAACAGCGGGTTTTGGGTTAGCTTGTTTTTTGTTGTCCTGTTTTTTGATTCTTTTTTCATCTTATTTCAAATTAATTATTTTAAACGCTTGCACTATTTGAATTAAGTCCTATTATAAAAACAGTCCCTTCGCTTTCTTTTGTTTCTACTTTTAAATTCCCACCATGGGCTTTAATGATATCGTAGCTCAAACTCAATCCAAGCCCTGTGCCCTGTCCTGTTGGCTTGGTGGTAAAGAAGGGCTGGAAGATCTTTTTCTTTTACACTTTCCGGAATTCCATTGCCATTGTCATGTACACGTATTTCAATTTTATTATCCACTTTTTTTGTAGATCCAATAACTTGCAGCTTGTAGCTTGACGCTTGAAGCTTTGATTTCTCAGAAACCGCATAAAATGCATTATTAATCAAATTCAGTAAAACCCTCCAATATCCTGCGGAACAACTTCGATTTTTGGAAGTATTCATCAGATTCCAGTTTAAAATCGGCATTGAAACTTTGTCCTTGCCCGCAGGCCGTGGTAAGAGAGGCGCAAGTATTCATCGGCCAGCGCGTTAATATCCGTAGGTTCTTTTTGGCCGGAACTAGTTTGCGAATGTTGCAACATTCCTTTTACTATTTCATCTGCGCGTTTACCGTGGTGATTTATTTTTTGTAGGTTTTCTTTAATATCTCCAGCATATTTCACTTCTGATATTGCCATCTTAATTTCCTGATTGCTTCAACTATTAGTTCCGTATTTACTTCACTAAAATTATTTACGAAGTTCAACGGATTTTGGATTTCATGGGCAATTCCGGCGGTGAGTTCGCCAAGGCTTAGCCATTTTTTCAGACTGAATTAGCTGGGATTGTGTTGTTTTGAGTTCGGTATAAGCTTTTTCAATTTCCCGGGCCTGTTCCAGTTCCTTATCTTTTATTTGTTCCTGTACCTTTCGGATAGTACGTTTTTTTTGGAACAAATGGATGTTCCATCCTGCAATTGCCAGAAAAATAAAATAAAAATGATAGCCGGCATTGATTTATACCAGGGTGGTTTTATTTCAATTTCCAATGTTTTTTCCGTCCAGTTTCCATATAAATTTGAAGCTTTTACCCTGAATACATATTTCCCCGGTTGCACATTGTAATAATTTGCCTGGTTTTCACCATTATTTTTTCTCCAGTCTTTGTCGTAATTTTCCAGTTTGAATAATACATTTTTTTCCGACGGGTCGGTCAGGTAGTCAATATTTTTATATTCGAGGGTAAAATTATTCTGTAGATAATTCAGGGTAATTTTTTGCAATTGTGAGAGTTGTTTTGGTAGTATATTACTTGAACCGGGAATTACCTCGTTATTGTCGATGTATAATTTATTCAGGAATAAATTGGTTAGGTTTCCATCCGGCTGGTTAAGATCCTTTGGAAAGAATTGGTAATAACCGGCTGTATCGCCAAAAAATATTTCTCCCTGTATAGAAGTGTATATACTGCCTGTAAGAATTTCCGGGGAAATATCCCAGCTTTTACCAAACAGGACTGCATTTTTTGTTTCCGGATTTAACCGGATCAGGCCAACGTATGTTGTCATCCATATAAAATGATCCTTGTCCTCAGTAATTTCCCCAATACCCAGGTTGCTGGGGATTATTCCAACAGAATCCTGAAACTGGATAAAATCATTTGTTCCGGGATATTTAATCCATAATCCTCCGTCTGTTCCTGCCCATATCCTGTTTTGGCTATCCTCGAAAATGCTGTTTGCATACATATATGCAACTTTCAGCGTTTCAATAAACTGCCCGGTGTTTGTATCCAATTGGAAAATCCGTTCGTACCACCAACCCAAATATTTCCTGATTCATCATTCATTATTGAACCAACATAATTAAAATTTGATACAGACAATGAAGAGTTGATTTTAAAATGTTTAAAATTGCCTGTTTCCGGATCAAGCAAATCTAAACTCAAATCAGTACCAACCCAGATGGTCCCGTCAGTGTTTAAATGGGTTACATATACTTCATTGGTGGAAATACTGTTGTTGTTTTTTGGATCATGCAGGTAAGCTTTAAATTGGGCAGTTTTTGTATCAAAATAGTAAAGCCCGCCACTCGTAGATAACCATAAATTGTCGTGAGCGTCTATTTCAATATTAGTCACTATAGTTCGCAGTATTTGCGCTATCTTTTTCCGGAAGAAAGTGGTTGTACAGGTTATTCTTATTTTTTCGCAGCAGTCCGCGGGAGGTAGCAAACCACATATTATCTTTGGAATCCTCCGCGAAATCCAATATGGGCACATCCGTTTGTGAATAATTCAATTTCCCTGATATCGTTGAGATTTTGTAGAATGAAAGGTTATCAGTATTAGTTTCCCAAGTGGTTGTAACCCATAATAAATTATCTTTTGTTTTAAGAAACGCCCAAAAATCGTTGTGGTTTATTTTATTTGGGCCGGCTGCAGCTGTTCCAAAATATTCCACTGTCCCGGTTGCCGGGTTATAGCGGTTAATTCCTCCTGCGAAAGTCCCAATCCAGATACAACCCTGGGAATCTTCGTTAATAAAGGTGATGTGGTCAACCACGTAGTCGAAGATATCTCTAAGGGGAGGACGGCTGGGTTTATCGGGATTTTTTGGATCGTAACGCAAACGCTGGAACGTGCCATTTTCACGATCCATTATATGCAGTCCGTCGCCAGCTGTTCCAACCCAGAAAACACCACGGCTATCTTCGAATATTGCCCTTACCCGGTTGTCAATCAGGCTGGATTCATCTCCTTCAATATGCATGTACTGTGTTATTTCCCCGGTCTTCCTGTCCAGTTTATACAAACCTCCTGGCACTGAATTGACATAATTCCCGTAATCTTCATAATCTGCAGGAAAAGGGCTTCCGCAACCAATCCAGATGGTGCCGTTTTTGTCTTCATATAAAGTCCGTACCTGATTTTGTTTTAGTGCAAGCCCGGCTTCGGATGTGTCTTCCATATGCGTAAATATGCCGGTTGAAGGGTCAAAACTGTCGAGTCCTTTGGTGGTGCCAATCCAAATAATACCATCACGGCTTTCAATGATGGCCCGTATCGAATCAGAACAGATAGTTGAATCATTGGCTTTATCATGCCGGTAATGGGTAAATGTTTCGGTTTCGGGGTTAAAACAGTCCAGTCCATTTTCAAAACTGCCAATCCAGATATTTCCACTTATTGCTGTGGTTATGCATTCCATTCGGTTTGATGCAATGGTATTCGGGTTACTTTCATCAGCAGTAAAACTTGTTAACTCTGTACCATCATATTTATAAAGCCCATTTGAACTAGTGGCAAGCCAAATAAACCCATTGTTATCCTGGCACATTTCAGTAATTACTGTACCAGTAGGAAGACCAGGGATAGACCCCGGGATAAATGTTGCCTGTTGACTTTGGCAAGGAGCAGAAACCAGCAATAAGACAAATCCTACCACTATTCCTGATAAATTCTTTTTGAAATATTCTTTAACCATAACGTTGTAATTTAACTTGTTGGTAAATGAATGATAAACTCAGTTCCTTCGCTCTCCTTTCGTCTCACCTTCAACTGGTCCTCCATGCGCTTTTATAATATCGTAGCTCAAACTAATCCCAATCCTGTTCCTGAGCCGGTGGGTTTGGTTGTGAAGAAAGGTTGGAAGATTTTGTCTTTGATGGATTAGGGGATGCCGGGGCCGTTATCGGAAACAGATAATATTCAGCCCCCCTCATCCCCCCGAAGGGGGGATAAGAAGAGGTACTTAACAGTGACTGTAGGTTTATATTCATTTTGAGCTGTCCTGAGCCCCCTTCGGGGGTTGGGGGTCAATTCTTTAGCCCGTTTATCCACCGCATAAAACGCATTATTAATCAAATTCAGTAAAACCCTTCCAATATCTTGTGGAACGACTTGGATTTTTGGCAGGTTTTCATCAGCTTCCAGTTTAAAATCGGCATTGAAGCTTTTGTCTTTTGCCCGGAAGCCGTGGTAGGAGAGGCGCAGGTATTCGTCGCAAAGGGCGTTGATGTCGGTTGGTTCTTTTTGGCCGCTGCTGCCGCGGCTGTGGAGGAGCATGCCTTTTACAATCGACTCGGCCCGCTTTCCGTGGTGGTTTATTTTTGTTTCGTTTTCCTTAATATCATCCGCAATTTCATTTGCCGACTGCGTATTGCCTATTGCCAACTCTTCTTTCAGTTCATCAACAAGTTCTTTGTTTAAATCAGAAAAATTATTTACAAAGTTGAGCGGGTTCTGGATTTCATGTGCAATACCTGCGGTAAGTTCACCCAGTGAGGCCATTTTTTCGGATTGAATCAATTGGGCCTGGGTGGATTTAAGATTTTCGTGAGAAATTTCAAGCTCTTTGTATGCCTTCTCAATTTCTTTGGCCTGGTCAAGCTCCCTTTCGCGTGCAAGTGCTCTTTCTTTTTCCAGAAGTCGTTTTTTACGGTACCTGTCAAAAAAGAAAATAAAAACAACCAGCAGGATGGCATATATTAAATATGCCCACCATTTTTTCCACCAGGGCGGTAAAATAACTATATTTATCGATTTGGAACCATCACTCCATACGCCATCCCAGTTACTTCCTTTAATTTTAAAAGTGTATTTCCCGTTCACCAGATTGGTATAAGTGGCATTTCCTAAAGTTCCTCCGTCCCTCCAGTTTTTATCAAAACCCTTCAGCAGATACTGGTATTTATTGTCATTATATCCGGCAAAATGGATGGCTGAAAAATCGATGGAAATTACCGATACTTCAGGGTCAACAACGATTTCCTTTGCAACATTTAACGGCCGTTTTAGTGGTGAGTTAATACCGGGTTGAATGGGTTTCTCGTTCAGTTTTATACTCGGTAAAAACCATCTCCGGAGGAAAAGGATTTGTTTTCATTGCTAAAGGATCAAAGCGATTTATTCCTCCTGTTCCCCCAAAATAAATTTTGCCGGAAGGCCCTTTATAATTGAGATACTCCTGAAACGTATTTTCCTGTAATCCGCGATTGAATCCAAAATGTGTAAATTCTTCTGTTGATGGATTAAATCGTATGATACCATTGTCGGTTGCCAGCCATATATTTCCGGCTTTATCCGAATTAATTGCCTTGATTGAACTGGCCGGGAAATTATTTTTTTTGAGTTCATAATAATACCCAATCTTATTTAACGATGAATCCAGGTATCCAAATCCATCGGGAGAAATAAACCAGATGCGCCCCTTATCATCTTCGTGGTTGTATATAGAGCCATTTAAAGGGAATATTTATCGGGCCAAAAGTTTTAACAGACAGATCTTTATGGTGGACTATGAAAATGCCTGTTTGTATTCGACTATTTCCAATCAATCATAATTATATCCCCATCGGAGGTCGCCATTTCTACCCATAAATTCGAGGTTGAATTCGGTTTAAAGTTGAATAAAGTATCCGGAATGGTAAATACGTGGAATTTTTCGGTTTTAGGGTCGATCCAGTTGTTGCCTGATCTGTGAAGGTGTATTAAGCCAGACCCGGTCGCTTCCGTCAACTATCATTCCCCTAACCCAGTTTTCTCCCAGGGAAGTGGAATCGTTGGGGTCGTGTTTAAAACGAATAATTTTTTTGCTGCCCGGCTTTATCCGGTTTAATCCGCCGCTTTGCGGATTTGGGTTGCCAGTTCCAACCCAAATTGAACCGTCGGCAGATTGTGCCAGCGACCACATAAAAGGATCACTTAATTTATTTCCTTCCGATCTTCCCGGTGGACAGTTGGGAATATTACCATCCAACTGTTCAATGATTTTTCCATCGGGCGAAAAATGAATCAGGCTATTGTCTCTTTTTCGGGAATCCAATCCAGTAAGAATCCGTCTTTAACTTCAAGCGCTGAAAGTAGATCGATAATTTGTTTGCCATTCGGTTTTTTCGCGAGACCAAAATCACTTTCGTATAGGTTCAATTTACTGATGCCGGAGGAAAAACGGGGAATCCAAAGGATTCCCTGGCGGTCGATGAATAATTTTGTACCGTGTAACCCGGTTGTGGAAAAATACTGTTAGTATTTTTATCATCGTGTTGATAGGAAGTTAATTTCCTGGTTTCGAGGTTTAACCGGGTTATTTTATCTTCATGCTTAACCAGATATTCTTATTGTCATGTCAATTAGTGCCGCATCAAACTGGCTCTTTTACCGTACTTGATTGGTAAACCCTTCAAAATGCCAGTCGGCAGACTCTGTTTCCTTAATGGCCCAACCGTAATTATTCAAGATCAAAATTCCGGACGAATCATATGGCGCAAGATATGTGCGGTTTCCATTTCGAAAATCAGCATTTGGAACAGGATTATTTTTATCCGTCGGGTACAGCATTGATACGAATATTCGCCGTTTTTATCTCTTTGTCCTATGTAGTAATTATTTTCATTATCATGATAATAGAATAGCAAATCTCCGTCTGGCTTTACTTTTATCGCACTGGTATGTCCGGTTTTTTGTCCCGGGTCAATCTCAAAACTGTCTGTTTTTGTGTTTATTCTGAAAATACCTTCGGGGCTGGAAGCCCAAACATTATCTTTATTATCAAGCACAAAGTCGATATATCTCCTGACTGTTTTAATTTCATAGGTTTTGGTGCTGTCTGTTAAGGTATTGTAATTTAAAAGGGTGCCACCTCCAATCGCAATCCAAACATTTCCTTTTCGGTCTGCCTCAACATATCTCCCGTAATTGACTTTTTTTGTAAATTGCTTACCGTCGTAAGTGAAAACGCCATCCCATGTACCAATCCAGATAATACCGGAAATATCCTGGGTTACACTGGTTACAGATGTTACCGGCAATCCGTCTCCCGGACCAAAGTTTCTGAATGTGACATCAAGAGGTTGTGCATACAACGAATTACTTGTCAGAATTAATCCCGATAAAAAAATAAATAAATTCTTTTTCAATACCCTCTTTTTCATAGTTGTTGAACTTATGTATTCAGCGTAATGATAAATTCAGTTCCTTCCATCTCATTTGAATTGACAGCTATGGATCCGCCATTCGCTTTTACAATATCATAACTTAAACTCAATCCAAGGCCGGTTCCCTGACCGGTTGGTTTTGTGGTGAAGAAGGGCTGAAATATTTTGTCTTTTACATTCTGAGGAATACCGTAGCCGTTGTCTTTCACCCTGATTTCTATAAGGTTATCTTTAATTCCTGTTTTTACAACAACCATAGGATTAAAACTGTTTTCATTATGTTTAGCTTTTTCATTAACAGCATAGAAGGCATTGTTGATCAGGTTCAGTAGTACTCTCCCAATATCTTGCGGAACGACTTCAATTTTGGGAAGTGATTCATCAGCTTCCAGTTTAAAATCAGCATTAAATGATTTGTCCTTGGCACGGAAGCCGTGGTAGGAGAGGCGAAGGTATTCATCACAAAAGGCGTTGATATCGGTTGGTTCTTTTTGCCCGCTATTACCACGACTGTGTAAAAGCATCCCTTTTACAATTGATTCAGCGCGTTTACCATGGCTGGTAACCTTGCTTTCATTTTCCTTCAAATCGTTGAAAATGGCCTCAATTTCTGCAGCGTCATTATTTGCAATCGCCACTTTTAAATCGTCGAGCAACTCGTTATTTATTTCGGAAAAATTATTAACGAAATTCAACGGATTTTGGATTTCATGAGCAATCCCGGCGGTGAGTTCACCGAGTGAAGCCATTTTTTCCGCCTGTACCAGTTGTGCTTGGGCTGCTTTCAGGTCGTTCAGTGTAATTTCTATTTTGTTTTTTGCCTCCTCCAACTGCTTAAAATCTTCGTAACGGGCATAAGCAATTGAAAAGGCTTCAGCCAATGTTTTTACAAGATCAAGCTTTTCATCAGTAAGCGGTGAAACATCTCCGACATAAAGCATACCTTGAGTAAACGGAACAAAATGAAGGTACAGTGATTCAGGTGGTGCAGATGAGCCCTGGTAAGTTTCAGCGTTCTGAACCTGACCTAGCTGCATCATTGATTTTGTCCAGTTAATGAAACCTTGTTTATCCCAATGTTCTTTGTAAACATCTTTCTTCCGCCAGTATTTTACAGTATTAGTTGTAAGTTCATTTGCATTGAAAGATAAATTTAGTACACCTAGCGATTTCCCTTCCGGTGTAGTTAAATAAACATGTGTCACTGCATTATCTTCATCAATAATAAAAATGCCGCAGCGGATAAATGGAACTTCAAGTGCTTTAAGTTCACGCCAGATTAGCGGTGTGATGCGCTCGAGGTCTTTGGCGGTTCGCATGGATGCGATCTCGGCACGGACGCGGTCGAGGGAGGCCTGCTGCAAAGCCTCGCGGGCCTGTTCCAGTTCCAGCTCCCGCGTTCGCTCCCGCTCTTTCGCAACCAATCTGCGGCGTAGAAATCTGCTGAGGAGTACTATAAAAGCTATCCCGAGTAATGCATAAATTATATAAGCCAGTAGTCGTTAGCCACCATGGCGGTAAAATCTTTACCGTTAGAGATGTGCCTTTTTCATCCCAGATGCCGTCGCTATTTGACGATTTTACCTCGAACGTGTACGTACCCGGGCTCAGGTTGGTGTATTTGGCACTGCGTACAGTACCTGCATTAAACCAATTCCTGTCGTACCCTTCCAGGCGATATGCATAACGATTTCGCGACGGGTTGGCAAAATGCAACCCTGCATAGTCGAACGTAAGTTCGTTTTGGTTGTACTTCAACGTTATCTGCTCTTCCCGGTTAACCGGTAGTGGAAAAGCATTTTCAAAAACATGCAGTCCTGTAATTGCCGTGACCGGAGGATTTGGATTCGGCTTAAAATCCTGCGGGTTAATAGCAGTGACTCCTTTCGGGCCTCCGATGAACATCCTGCCGTCCATGCCTTTGATAACCGCTTGCTGTATAACCGGATAGTTATTTATGCCATCTGCCTCATCATAAGTAATGAAAGTCTTTGTTTCAGGATCGAACCGGGCAACGCCACCTGATGTCGCAAGCCAAAGCATTCCTTGTTTATCTTGCATGATGCCTGGTACAACATTATTAGGCAAGCCGTCCTCCGTGGTATAATGATGAATAGTTTTTCCTGTATTTCTATCCAGCAGGAACATTCCGTCAGTCAAAGTTGTTACCCAAAATCGATCTGAACTGTCTTCATAAATCTGGAAAATGCCTTCTCCATCGAGATAAGTAGTAAAGGTTTCTGTTTTTTTGTCAAATCGGTCTAAACCGCCATCCTCAGTGCCAAACCACAGAATACCCTGATAGTCTGTGTACATTTGCATTAACTTATTATTACTTAAACTTTTTGGATCAGACGGATCATGTTGAAAATGCCGAAAGCGGTTGGTTTTAAAATTGTACAGGTTAAGGCCGCCTCCCCAGGTGCCGATCCACAAATGTTGGTCATCAGATTGCCTGATAAACATTATATTGGAATTACTTAAACTGTCGGGGTTTGCAGCATCAGCTGTAAATTTTCTATGGCTCTTTCGAACCGGGTTAATGCGATAAAGGCCCCTTTGCTGTCCTACCCATAGCATTCCTTCCCGGTCTTTAAATACACTTTCTACAGGATTACCCCACAATCCGTCCGGAGCAGGTTTCGTGTCTGAGAATCGTTCAATGTTTCCTGTGGACGGGTCCATTCGAAATAGTTGGCCTGAAAAGGTTCCAATCCAAAGAGTATCTTTGCTTTCCTGATAAAGTGATCTTACGCCATTATTTGCACTAATTTCTTTTGCTCCATATAACCGAAACCGGCTGAAGGAAGGCACGATCTTGTTGAGGCCGGCACCTTCAGTCCCAAACCAAAGAATACCCTGATGGTCTTCATAGAAGGATAAAACTAAATTACTTGACAAACTTTTCGGATCGCCTTCCTGCCTGTAGGGTGTCAGAGTGTGCGTAGCGGGATCGTATCGATTGATTCCACCGGAATGCGTTGCCACCCAGAGCATGCCGGTCTTGTCCCTATGAATAACATCCACTTTAGCGGAGAAGTTACTTGTTTTTATACCCTGGGGGGCATGCAGATGCTTCAAATCAATGGGATCATCACCCAGCGCTTCAAGCTTACTTCCCATAGGGTCATAAAGATAGAGCCCTGACTGGCAGGTGCCGATATAAATAGCGCCATTGGGCGCTCCGGCAATAGCTGTGACCCGATTATCGCGTAACGATTTCTGTCCGGTTGGCAGAACACGTATAAAATTATCTGCAGTTGAATCGTAGCGGTTTAATCCTCCCACTTTTCCCTTTGGATCTGTGGCATCACCCGTCCCAACCCACAAATTGCCATCCTGGTCTTCGTATAAGGCGTTTATAACATTGCTGGTAAGAGTTTGTTCGTTATTTGTTTCATGGGTGTAGCGAATAAACGTTCCTTTATCTTTATCAAAACGATCGAGACCGTTTTGTGTGCCGACCCAGATAGTTCCATCTGTAGTCTGAAGGATTACATTCACTGAATCCGAGCTCAATGAAGTTGAATTACCAGGATCACGTTTAAAGTGAGTGAATTTCTCTTTTCCTGAATCGAACAGGTTAAGTCCGCTGCCCCAGGTACCCGCCCAAAGCCTTCCGCCGCGATCTACATACAGGGCATTGACAAAGTTGTTTGATAGCGATGTGCTGTCAAGCGGTTCATGCCTGTACGTCTTGATATTGTAGCCGTCGTAACGGCTGATTCCTTGGAGGCCGCCTACCCAGAGAAAACCCTGTTGATCTTGTACAAGGCTGTAGATCCAGCCGGACGGGAAACCGTTTGACTTATTAAGGTGATCAAACTGAACGTCCTGTGCAAAAAGACCGGAGCTCGTTGCCAGCACTAATATCAAAAGGCTACAAAAATTTCTAAAAGAAAGTTGTTTAAAAATTATTTTCATAATCATTCTGTTTTTCCAATTTGCCGGTTTGAGCAGCTCCAATATTTTGGATTGCAAAAAAACAAACAGTATTGTAACCACTTTTTCATTGTTGAGTTTTTACCGGGATTTTAATTATAAATTCAGTGCCTTTATTTTCTTTTGACACTACAGAAATTTCCCCACCATGAGCTTTAATAATATCATAGCTCAAACTCAATCCAAGCCCGGTTCCTGAACCAGTAGGTTTAGTAGTAAAAAAAGGTTGAAATATTTTTTCTTTGATTGAGTCAGGGATTCCGTTCCCGTTATCACTGACAATAATTTTTATTTTGTCATTTTCCTTCGACGTAGTTATAACAACCATTCCGGTTTAAAACTGTTCTCCTTTTGTTTATCTTTTTCATTTACAGCAAAAAACGCATTGTTAATAAGGTTCAGCAAAACCCGCCCGATATCCTGCGGAACAACTTCAATTTTTGGTAGTGCTTCATCAACTTCCAGTTTAAAATCGGCATTAAACGATTTGTCTTTGGCCCTGAAACCGTGGTAGGAAAGCCGCAAATATTCATCACAAAGCGCATTAATGTCGGTTGGTTCTTTTTGACCACTGTTGCCGCGGCTGTGCATCAACATTCCTTTTACAATTGATTCTGCACGTTTCCCGTGATGGTTGATTTTTCCTTCGTTTTCCTTTATATCATTCAGTATCAGCTTAACATCTTCCAGATTTTTGTTTTCTATTTCTTCATTCGCTTCATCAATAAGTTCTGAATTCAATTCTGAAAAATTATTTACGAAGTTCAGTGGGTTTTGAATCTCATGAGCAATGCCGGCGGTGAGTTCACCCAGCGAAGCCATTTTTTCGGAATGAATAAGTTGGGATTGAGTGGATTTTAACTGTTCGTATGCCGATTCAATTTTTTGTTTTGCTTTTTGTTTGCGTATGTATATTACAAACAGGAAAATGGCAATTATTATTAATGTGAAAGTGCTGCCCAGAAAAGCATTTGTACGAATTCGGTTTCGGTATATCTGTTGGGCGGCTTCCATTTCCTGCGCTCGTTGTTGTTCAGAAAATGAAATATTCTGAAACTGTCTTTGTTTCTCTCTGCTAAACAAACTGTCCTTTAATGCTACATTTAGCTCTAAATATTTTATGGTACTGTCTTTATTATTTTCAGATTTATAAATACTTGATAACATAGTGAGATGCCTCCATTGCAGAAAGGGGGTAAGAAGTCTTAGTACTAATGTTGATTATTTGTTTTGCATAGTAAATACAAGAATCAATTTGGCCGGTTTTTAGAAAAATATTTGCTACTCCATTGTACATATCAACTAAATCCCGAATAACATTCTGATCTTTTGCAATGACAATTCCTTCTTTGTAATATTGAATTGCCAAATCATATTTTCCCATTTTTTCGTAAATATTTCCCATTGTATTTGGCAGCAAGCTCCATTTCCAGTTTATTTTATTATCAATCTCATATGCTTTTTTTATATAAATAATCGCTGAGTCAAGTTGATCAAACTTTTCATAAACCGATCCAATATGCCCCAGCGCAGTTACGTTCTCAACAGAGTTTTCATAAGTCCTGGTAATCTTTAATATTTCAAATGCATTATGAATAGCATTTTTGAAGTCTCCCTGGTCTCTGTAAATCAAGCATAAAGCGGTATATATATTATATAACAAGTGTTGATTTCCAACTTCTTCTCCCAATCTTTTGGCATTTAATGCAAGATTGAGAGCCTGTGAGTAATTTCCCATGACAGATAAAACAACACTATTTCCGGTTAATGCAGACGCTTTCCAAAAATCAGAATCAAATTTATTGGAAAGCAATAATGCTTCATGAGCATAAATTAGTGCAGAATCAGGATTAGCCCATGTATAGTAAAATCTCAAACTTGAAATTGCTCTAATTCTGGAAGTATCATTTTCTGATGTTTCAATAACCTGTTTTAAGCTGTCGATTCGAATGTTTTGTGCAATGGCAGCTGTACTGATTATACAAACAAAGAATAATATTACTGTACTTTTTTTCATGTATTAAAATCTAACTGAATAATAAACGCTGAACCTTTTTCAGAACTTTTAACTTTCAATATCCCCCCATGAGCTTTAATAATATCGTAGCTCAAGCTCAATCCCAAGCCGGTTCCTGAACCAGTTGGTTTGGTAGTGAAGAAGGGCTGGAAGATCTTTTCTTTGATTTCGGGTGGGATACCGGGGCCGTTGTCGGAAACTGTTATTGTGACTGCACCATTTAACCCCCCTTTAATTCCCCCCTTTTCAAGGGGGGACGAAGAGGTACTCACAATAACCTGTGGCTTATAATCAGCTTCATTTTCCTTTGCTCGTTTATCAACGGCGTAAAAAGCGTTGTTAATAAGGTTTAGTAAAACACGCCCAATATCCTGTGGAACAACTTCAATTTTAGGAAGCGACTCATCAGATTCAATCTTGAAATCAGCATTGAAAGATTTGTCTTTTGCCCTGAATCCGTGGTAGGAAAGACGCAGATATTCATCGGCAAGGACATTAATGTCAGTTAGTTCTTTACGCCCACTGCTTCCCCGGCTGTGCATCAACATTCCTTTTACTATCGATTCTGCCCGTCTTCCATGATGAAGAATTTTCGCCAGGTTTTGAATCACATCTTCGGTAATGGCTTTACTTCTTCGAGATCGCCATTTGCCAGTTCTTCTTTTAACTCTCCCAGCAATTCGGTACTTACTTCGGAGAAATTATTTACAAAGTTGAGCGGGTTCTGTATTTCGTGGGCGATGCCGGCCGTGAGCTCTCCGAGCGAAGCCATTTTTTCGGACTGTATTAACTGTGTTTGCGCAGCTTTCAACTCATTCAGCGTGATTTCGATTTTGTTTTTTGCGTCTTCTATGTTTTTAAAATCTTCGTAACGGGCATAAGCAATTGAAAACGCATCGGCCAAGGTTTTTACCAATTCAAGTTTTTCATTGGTTAATTGGATAATATCTCCAACGTACAGCATTCCCTGTCTGAAGGGAACAAAATGAAGGTTCAGTGATTCCGGCGCCGCGGATGAACCCTGGTATGTTTCTGCACTTTGAACCTGTCCAATTTCCATCATCGATTTTGTCCAGTTGATGAATTCTTCTTTATTCCAATGGGTTTTGAAAATTCGTTTCTTTCTCCAGTGTTCGATCGTATTTTTTGTGAGTTCATTTGATGCAAATGCTAAATTCAATACTCCCAACGCTTTTCCATCAGGCGTAGTTAAATATACCTGTACATTTTCCTTTTCTTCATCGATAATAAAAACACCACAGCGGATAAACGGAACTTCGAGTGCCTGTAATTCGCGCCAGATAACCGGAGTAATCCGGTTCAAGTCTTCAGTGGTTCTCATGCTGGCTATTTCTCCCCGAATCCTGTCAAGCGAGGCTTGTTTCAAGGCTTCCTTTGCCTGAACTTCGGCCTTCTGAATATCGAGAAAACGAATGTAAGCCTGCTCAAAAACCTGTGCAAAGCGTTTCAAAATATCACGTTCGGTTGCTGACGGAACATAGCCTGTATGTGAGGGAATGAGAAGCGCTGAATTTTTTGTCCAGGCAAAGGTTAATGTATGCTTTTTCTGGGCAAACATCCACTGCTTAAAATCGTCGGGGAAATATTGATAATCGGAATGTTCAAAGGCGTACCTGAAAAAACTATCCTTTTCTTCAACCGAATAGGCTCTGGTAAAAAACTCGTCACCACTTAAGCGCGACTCCCAGGCATCGTTAAAAATAACGTGATCGAAATAGGGAAGCAAATAGCTTCCGGAGTAGGAAAAATCGGGTGCTGCTATCCAGTGGCGGACATCTTTCGAGTTCTGAAAATAAGTGCAAATAATGACTCCTCCGGCATCAACAATAATTCCCAGATCGTGCAACCGCTCGGCAACCGTGGCAACTACTTCCTGCAGCTCCTCACTTTTTCGCATGGCCATGGTTCGTGAACGAATGCGTTCCAAAGCAGCTTCAATCTGAGCTTCGCGGGCTTGTGCTTCGGCCTGAACAATGTCGTCAAAACGGGTATAAGTCAGGTCAATTACCTTAGCGAATCGTTTAAGTATTTCCTCTTTTTCGACAGGGATCGACTCGGTACCAATCAATTCTATAAAGCCATGTTTAAAGATTGCCTGTCTGAAATGCACCATTTCAACTTTATAATTTGCTTCGATAAGTTCTTTAGGCGTATTTTTGAACTCGGTAAGCGTGTATAATTTATCCAGGTAGCTTTTTAATAGAGTACCTCCAATTGTTCCCGATCGGAATTTTTTCCCTGCCTCAATATCCTGAAATAGTTCTTCAAGAAACGGATGGTCAAAATATTGCAGTCTCGTGCCGCTTGCCAAATCAGTATTATTTGGGCCGGTTCCCCAGGCAATAAGATCCTTTGAAGCAGGAACAAAAATCATCAGGTTAGATTCGAGCAAATCAAAACCCAACTGATTCAATTCTTTAAAAATTATAGCAATAACTGTTTTTAGTTCATCACTTTTCCTGATTGCCATCGCTCTTCCACGAACACGTTCCAATGCCGCTTCAATTTGCGCTTCCCGGGCCTGTGCTTCTGCTTTTTGGAGGTCGAGGAAACGGGTGTAGGTTTGCTCGAAAACTTTAGCGAAGCGCTCAAGCAGGTTCTGATCTTCGAAAGGTTCGGTGGTGATGAAGATGAGATAGCCATGTGAGAAGTAAGCGGCATGATTTTGCTGCCACAATGGGAATTGATTACCTGTATCAAGAATCTCCTGGAAAACTGGCCCTGATTTTGGCAACGATAGTAAGATGTCATAATGATTTTTCAGGGCATCGCCCTCCATTATTTCAGCAAAATATCTATCACCTTCTTTCCAGTGAACATACATATTCCGGGTTGCGGGATCAACATCATTCGGGATAAAAAGCGGTGGCTCAATTTCGCCCTCAGGATTGGTCATCCGAAATTCGCTTTCTTTTTCATTATCCGTTAATACAAACCCACAAGACCACAATTGCACTCCCAGGGATGAAAGCTGCCGGAATAATACCGTTGCAACATCTGAAAGCTCCTCACTTTGTTGCATGCCCATTGTTCTACTTCGAATCCTCTCCAGTGCAGCTTCAATCTGCGCTTCGCGCGCCTGTACTTCGGCTTTTTGGAGATCGAGGAAACGGGTGTAGGTTTGCTCGAAATACTTTGGCGAAACGCTGAATAATTTGCAAATCGGTTTCTTTAAGATCGGTAATGGTGTGTATTACAAAAAAACCTTGTTTGAAACTGAAGTTATTAAAAATGGCGGGTTCTTTTTTAAGTTTATCCAGATCGATGTTTTCTGCCTTGTATTCTTTAAAGTTTACATAATTATTCAAATAATTTATCCATTCAAGTCGTTTGTTTCCTATTATTTTTTGTGTTGAATGCTTTTGCTTCTTCCAACCTTCATACATTTCCTTCATTACGGATTTGGAAAGTGGCAGGGAAGCTGCAAAAGGGATTACTTTTCCTTCGTTAGTTGTCGACCATAATTGGCATTGTTTTTTATTCTGATCAACAATCGCCAGGTTGCACCGATAGGGTTTTATTCCCAATTCTTCCAATTGATGAAAAAGATGGGCCACGGTTTCAGCCAGCTCTTCACTTTTATGCATGGCCATCGTACGGGCTCGAACACGTTCCAGCGCAAGTTGTATTTCTGCTTCTCTTGTTTGTGCTTCGGCTTTTTGCAGGTCGAGGAAACGGGTATAAGTTTGTTCGAACACTTTTCCGAACCTCATTAAAATCTGATTTTCATCTTCTGAAAATTTTCTGCCGTGGTGGTTAATAATAAAAATGGTCGTGTTTTTTGAAACGGCACCGGAACGTGTATACCCCCCTTGTCGTGACAGAATTTCCGTTTTGTGTTCCGGTGTTGCATCAGTATAAGGTGGATGTTTAAAGAGGTGATTGAAGAAATCCATTTTCTCTTCGTAAGAATACACCTCGGTATAAAGTCCGGGTCCCTTTTTTATTCTTTCGAGAAGCCCTTTGTAAATCGGCCGATCAAAAAAAGGAATTTGAACCCGCTCAATATAATCAGCTGTTCCGCCTGCTCCCCAACAGGTAACTTCATCTTTATTCTCTTCATTAATAGTGATAAAAGCACCACCAGTAATTGAGATATCCAGAATTTTGAGTTGCTGATGAACCGTATTAATTACATCCTGTAGCTCAGAAGTATGACGCATGGCCATGGAACGGCTTCTGACCCGTTCAAGGGCTGCTTCAATTTTGCTTCTCGTGGCTGTGCTTCTGCTTTTTGGAGGTCGAGGAAACGGGTGTAAGCCTGTTCGAAAACTTTTCCGAATCGTTTGAAGATTTCCTCTTCTTCCTTTGTAAACTCCTTTAGATCAAACCGTTGAAAAACCAAAACGGAATTTTTAGAAACTACAACGGCTCTAATCCATGCAGGTGAATGATACACAAATTCCTGTCTTTCTTTAGAAGTCTTTCTAAAATCGGAGTATTTGAACAGTAGCCTGAAATACTTGTTTTTTTCAGCCTTTGAATAATTTTCAGTATAAAAACCAACACCTTGATGCAAAGCATTATAGAGTCTTTTTGTAAGGGGATGTTCCAAATACGGAATATGAAATTTTTCCAGATAATCCTGTCCCTCTCTGGCATACCAATCATTCACACCATCTTCAGGATTGGCAAAATCAGTTACTATTTGTGAGCCGTTTAAATCTACTCCCAATCCGTTTATTTCCTTATCAAGAAGTCGAACGACTTCAACCAGTTCTTCACTTTTGTGCATGCCCATACTCCGAGCTCTAACACGTTCCAATGCCGCTTCAATTTCCAGTTCGCGGTTTTTTTGTTCCAGTTCAATTGTCCTTCGTTTTACCGCATCCCGCAACATCCGATTTTCGGCTGCAATTTGTTCCGTTCCAATGGTTTCTCCTTCCTGTGCTTTTGAATCGGGGGTGGAGAAGTGCTGGTAAATAAAACGCCAGCCTTCCGGTTTCTTTTGAAGTGCAGAGGTAAACCTAAACTTACCGTAATAGCTCCATTCTCCTTCGATACGAAAATAGGCATCAAATCGCTCGGTGATAAAAATGAGTCCGTCGAACTTTTCGATGGTTCTTTGATTGTTCCTTATTTCTACTTTCCCGGCTAACTGGTCGGCGGTATCTTTAAAAAACCTGGTGGTGTCTTTCCTGTTCAGGAAATCCTCATTGCTGGTGGAACCTATAAAATGGTAATTATCATCAAAAAATGAGTCGTACGTTTTTACGTCACCATTCAAATAGCTGTGCATCCAGGTATCATAAATCCCGGTTACTTCCTCCAGTTCTTTCTTTAACAATTTCATCTGTTATTTTATTTGAAATGCGAAACCAAATTCTTTTCTTTTAATCAGTTACAGGCCAATATCGCGGTAAAGTTTCCAGGTACCGTCTTCTTTTTTCCAGACCACCACGTAACGAAAGGTGTACTTTAATTCACCGTTGTCGCTTCTGGCCTCTCCAATGCCCGTCTCAATCAGTAAATCATCATCGGCGGTCAGGGTGGTTCTTTTAAACGTAACATGCCGCGAATCGTTTTTTATACCGCTTCGAATCCATTTTCCAATTGCTGAAAGGATTTCATCACCTTTGACGGTTCCCATCTGTGCATCTTTTGTGTACATATTTGTCAGCGCCACCGAGTCACCCTCAAGCAGGAATTTCGAATACAGGGTATCCAGTATTTCAATCTCGTGTCTTTCCTTTTCAATATCAATGATCTGTTTATCTTGCGTTGCATTTTGTGCGTGAACAAGTGAAAACCAGCAAAATATGCCTGCGAAAAGGAGCAATGTTTTTTTTGTGCGCAATTTTTCCATCTTGTAATTTTTTGATATTAAACCTTTAAAGTGATGATAAATTTACTTCCTTCACCTTCTCTGGATTCAACATGGAATTCCCCTCCATGCGCTTTTACAATGTCATAACTCAAACTCAATCCCAGACCAGTTCCTGAACCAGTTGGTTTGGTGGTAAAAAAGGGCTGGAAGATTTTTTCTTTAACGGATTCAAGAATGCCGTGACCGTTGTCGGTGACCGTAATTTTCACCCCCCTTTTTCCCCCCTCTCCGAAGGGGGACGAAGAAGTGCTAACAATAACTTGTGGTTTATAACCCTCAATATTTTGTTTTGCTTTCTCGTTAACAGCAAAGAATGCATTGTTAATTAAATTCAATAAAACTCTCCCAATATCTTGTGGAACTACTTCAATTTTAGGAAGTGATTCATCAGTTTCCAGTTTATAATCGGCATTAAAGGATTTGTCTTTGGCCCTGAACCCATGATAGGAGAGGCGCAGGTATTCGTCGCAAAGGGCGTTGATGTCGGTTGGTTTTTTTTGCCCGCTGCTGCCACGACTATGTAATAACATTCCTTTTACAATGGATTCGGCCCTTTTCCCGTGATGAATTATTTTTTCCTCGTTTTCTATAATGTCGTCAGCGATTTCATTTGCCGACTTTGTATTGCCAACTGCCAGCTCTTCCTTCAATTCATTTGTAAGTTCTTTATTCAAATCAGAAAAATTGTTTACAAAATTCAACGGGTTCTGTATTTCATGTGCAATGCCGGCGGTGAGTTCACCGAGTGAAGCCATTTTTTCGGATTGGATGAGTTGCGACTGTGTATTTTGAAGGCGTTCGTAAGCGATTTCTATTTTTCTTTTAGAGCGCCGGTTTTGCCTGTTATTTTTAAACAAAAAGAATGCTACGACCAGTAATGTGAAAAGTCCACCTAATAATGTATTTGTTCTGATTTTGCTTTGATAAGATGCTTTTTCCTGTTCAAGCTCTTTCACTTTCATTTGATCTTTAAAGGACTGCTGCTGAAACGCAGATTGGTTTTTAATTTCTGCCTGGGAAGTGCTGTCTTGAGTTGCCAGAGCAAAGCCCTGGTATTTATAGGCACTATCTATTTCATTGCGCAATTCATAGCTTTTAGATAACTGCAAATAGGCTTCTCCCATATTTTTCTCTCCCTGCGAAAGTAAAACCTCTATATTTTTGTTCGCATAATAGAGGCTGGAATCTTTCTGTTTTTCCTGTAAGTAATGAAAAGTTAGATCGCGATAAGCCCAACTTAATGCATTGGTATTGTTTTGCCCGGATAACTCTTCTAAACTTTTACGGATATAATACAAACTCTTATTCTTGTCTCCTTTGATCCAATAAATGTCAGCTGTTGTAAGATAAACCATTGGGATATATGATTTAATCCCGTTTTTCCTGAAAATCTGTTCTGCCTTATTCAGAAATATTAAAGCGGAATCTAATTTGTTATGCAATAGCGGATAATTTAATGCAATACCCCAGAATGCGTAGCCCATTAATACAGTATCGCTAACTTCTTTTCCTAGTTGTAAGGCTTTTCTAAAATGTGCGACTGACTGTTCTTTACTGTCTTTATAACCTCTATGGAATGCAATATTGAGATGTAGATATCCCAGTTGTTTCAGTCGGTTTTGGTGAAATGAGATTTTATCATCCTTCCAGGTCTTGTTTTCATTGGCAGGGTCTTCTGCAATTTTCAGGGCTTTCTGAAAAGATTCAAAAGATTCGACATATTTATGCAAAATCGCCATTGCACGTCCTTTTTGTGTCAGCAAACTTGCCTCATTAATTTTACGGTTATTTTTGCGTGCAATCATCAAACCCTGATTAATATACACTAGTGACGAATCAATTTTATCTTCACCGTAATAAAGACTTAGCGCAAATGCTATTGAATATTTTGCTGAGTCGGTGATGGCATTATGAAGTGCTTGCTTTAAGCTGTCTGGATAGTTTTGCTGTGCAGTCATCACTGTCGGTAATAGCAAAATTAATAAGGATATAAAGTAATGTTTCATAATGATGAATGGTTTGGTAAATGAATAATAAACATCGTCCCTTCTCCTGTCGTTGTTACCTCGTTTATCTCGCTCCCATGCGCCTTTAAAATATCGTAATTCGTCTGAACCACAGATTTCCACGGATTTATAGATTTCACAGATTTCGTCTTTATCATAACACTAATCTTTTAAAGGTTAAACTTTTGCTTCCAAAGTTGATTAACAGGCCAACCTCAATTCGATAAGCTCTCAAATAGTTCAATATCTGTGCAAGATGCACATCTTCAAGTTCTACGATTGCTTTTAATTCAACCAATACTTTGCCCTCTACCACAAAGTCTGCTCTCCTTGTCCCAATTGGTTCCGACAGTTCCTTGTAAAATATATCCTGCTCAATTTCCCTGTTAAATGAAAGGCCAGCCTGTGTTAATTCCCAGGCTAAAGCGCGTTGGTAAATTACTTCTTGAAAACCATTACCTAGGAATTTATGAACTTCAAAGGCAGCCCCTATAATTTTCTCTGTTATGTCTTTATATTTTAATTCTTTCATTTTTTTATTCTGTGTAATCGCTTAATCCTAATAATCTGTGATTCAGACAATAGGTATTTGAAAAATAAACTCAGTTCCCTCACCCACTTTGGATTTGACTTTCAGTTCCCCTCCATGCGCTTTTACAATGTCATAACTCAAACTCAATCCCAGACCAGTTCCTGAACCAGTTGGTTTGGTGGTAAAAAAGGGCTGGAAGATTTTTTCTTTAACGGATTCAGGAATGCCGGGACCGTTGTCGGTGACCGTAATTTTCAGCCCCCCTCGTTCCCTCCCGAAGGGGGAATGAAAGAAGTGCTTAACAATAACTTGTGGTTTATAACGTTTCTTCAATCCTTTTGGGGTTTTGCTTTTTCGTTTACACACGCATAAAAACGCATTATTAATCAAATTCAGTAAAACTCGTCCAATATCCTGCGGAACCACATTTATTTTTGGAAGTGATTCATCGGCTTCCAGTTTAAAATCGGCATTGAACAATTTGTCTTTTGCGCGGAAACCATGGTAGGAGAGACGCAGGTATTCATCAGCCAGTGCATTGATATCGGTCGGTTCCTTCTTCCCGCTGCTGCCACGGCTGTGAAGCAACATTCCTTTTACGATAGACTCAGCACGTTTGCCATGGCTGGTAACCTTACTTTCATTTTCCTTCAAGTCTTTGAAAATGGTCTCAATTTCTGCCTGATCGTTGTTAGCAATCGCTTCTTTCAAATCATCGAGTAATTCATTATTTACTTCTGAAAAATTATTGACAAAGTTGAGCGGATTCTGAATCTCATGGGCAATGCCGGCGGTGAGTTCGCCCAGCGAGGCCATTTTTTCGGATTGTATCAATTGGGATTGGGTGGATTTCAGATCATCAAGTGTATTCTTAAGCGTTTGATTAGCTTTTTTACTTTTTTTATAGTTCCTGTAAAGGATGAAGGAGATTAACAGCAAAAAAGCCAGACCTGTTAACAACATGTATAGTTTCAACCTGCTTTGATAAGCAACTTTTGCGGCTTCAAGTTCCTGCTGGCGTTCTTTTTCGCGGGTAACTATAGTTTGTATCGCTCTTAAATTCACTTCTCCGAAAAGGCTGTCCCTGTAAGCATTTGCCATTTTTAAATAGTGAAGTGATTCTTTGGGGTTTGTTTGTTCATATAACCCGGACAATAATTTCGCTGCGGCAAGGGAGGATGACTTCTGTCCCAAATCCTGTGACAGTTCAAGTCCCTTGTGCGCATAATACAGGGCAGAATCCGATTGGTTAAGGGTCTTAAAATATTCTGAAATACTATTATAAACAGCAGTTAACGCCCGCATCCGATTACCTTTGATTGCATTCTGTTCACTTATTTTGTAATAATGTAGGGCTTCGTTATTCCTCCCGGACTTCAGTGCGATATCTCCTAGAAGCTGGTAGACAGCCGGCTCATTATAGTTCAGCTTATCAAAACCGTTGACAGCCTTTTTTTCATAGTATTCAGCTGAATCCAGTTGATTGGACAAACTATATATAGCACCTATTTGCAGGTATCCATAAGCAAATCCGGGATCGATGTGTCGATCGATATGTCCTGCCAGTTCTAACAAAATTTGTTGATGTGAATAGTCGATGGCTTTCTGATAGTCTTTCAAATTTGCGTATACAGCAGCCATGTTGCTCAATGCGGGTGCAGCTAACACATCTAAATGATGCTCTTTTGCAAGCTGAATAGCTTCAAACCCTAATTCCAGCGTTTTCGGATAGTCACCCTGCTGTTGTGCAGGGGCAGTCAAAAAGGCAAGTGCCAGTATTTGTCCCGGTATAAAATTAATCTTCCGGGCTAGTTTCAAAGCCTGCTGCCCGTAAAACGTGGAGGAATCATCATTACTAAAACGGTATGCATCACAAAGGTTTGCCTGAGCATAAATCTTAGTAGTATCATTTTTCGTGGTGGCCAATATACTTTTTAAGCTGTCAACTACTTCTTTTGTCTGGGCATAACAGGTACCAGATGCAAGTAAAAGCAGCGTGGCAATATTTAATATTTTGACTTTGATTTTCATTTTCATTTTCTATTTCATTTCAATTATGCGGGTAAATGAATGATAAATTCTGTTCCTTCATTTTCTTTCGAACTCACAGTTATTTCCCCTCCATGCGCCTTTACAATATCATAGCTTAAACTCAACCCTAATCCTGTTCCGCTTCCTGTTGGTTTAGTAGTAAAGAAAGGTTGAAATATTTTTTCTTTAATGGAATCAGGGATTCCGGGGCCGTTGTCGGTGACCGTAATTTTCACCCCCCTTTTTTCCCCCTCTCCGAAGGGGGACGAAGAGGTGCTAACAATAACTTCAGGTTTATATTCTTCGATCTTTTGTTTTGCTTTTTCATTGACCACGTAGAATGCATTGTTGATCAGGTTAAGTAAAACTCTTCCAATATCCTGCGGAATCACTTCGATTTTAGGAAGAGATTCATCAGCTTCGAGATTAAAGTCGGCATTGAACAATTTGTCTTTGGCCCGAAAACCGTGGTAGGAGAGACGCAGGTATTCATCAGCAAGTGAGTTAATGTCTGTGGACATTTTTTGTCCGCTGCTACCTCTGCTGTGTTGAAGCATGCCTTTTACAATTCCTTCAGCCCGGCGACCATGGTGAAGGATTTTTTCAAGGTTTTGAATTACATCGCTTACTATTGCATCAACCTCTTCCGCATTTCCGCTTTTTATTTCTTCTTTTAGCTCTTCCAATAACTCCATACTTACATCAGAAAAGTTGTTGACGAAATTTAACGGGTTTTGAATTTCATGTGCAATTCCGGCAGTGAGTTCTCCGAGCGAAGCCATTTTTTCAGATTGGATTAACTGTGTTTGTGCAGCTTTTAATTCATCAAGCGTTAGTTCGATTTTATTTTTTGCTTCTTCCAGGTTTTTAAAGTCTTCGTAACGGGCATATGCAATTGAGAATGCTTCGGCCAACGTTTTTACAAGATCGAGTTTTTCATCGGTCAACGGAGAAACATTGCCTACATACAACATCCCCTGGCGGAAGGGGACAAAATGAAGATTCAGCGATTCGGGGGCTTCCGCTGAACCCTGGTAAGTTTCAGCACTCTGAACCTGTCCAAGCTCCATCATCGATTTGGTCCAGTTGATAAATTCTTCCCTGTCCCAATGGGTTTTGTAGATTTGTTGCTTTTTCCAGTAGTCAACGGTGTTGGTTATAATTTCGTTGGCATCAAACGACAGGTGTAAAACACCCAGCGCTTTTCCATTCGGAGTGGTTAAATATACCTGGACTTTTTCATTCTCTTCATTGACAATAAACACACCGCAACGGATAAACGGAACTTCGAGCGCCTGCAGCTCGCGCCATATAACCGGCGGTATGCGGTTCAGGTCCTCGGAAGTCCGCATGCTGGCTATTTCTCCTCTTACACGATCCAACGAAGCTTGTTTTATTGCTTCGCGTGCTTGTTCTTCTGCTTTTTTCAGGTCGAGGAAACGGGTGTAGGTTTGATCAAAAACTTTTGCAAAACGAGTAAAAAGCCTGATAAATTTGTCATCCATAGGTTCATGAAAGGAACACATTAAAAATCCATAATTAAAGAACGCCATATAATGAATCCTTCGGTTTTTTATTTGTGATTCATCAACATATAATTTCAATTCTTTCTTAACATAAAGAAGCCATTCTTCCAATTCATGTCCTGTTAAATCAACGATCAGCGATTCTTTATTTTCTTTCCATGCCCGATAGATTTTTTTGTAAGTCGTAGGTTCATCGATGGATGAATAATGTGCATTTGTTAGTTGCATACCGTTTTGATCGGTTACCCAGTTTTTAAAAGCTTTCTTTTCTTCATCATAAGTTACAATCCCCAGCCGAAGAGGAATTTTTTCCAACGATTTAAGTTCCCGGAATAAAAGAGCTGCGGTTTCAGATAGTTCCTCACTTTTTTGCATGGCCATAGTGCGTGCACGCACTCTTTCCAGTGCCGCTTCGATTTGTGCTTCACGGGCCTGAGCTTCTGCTTTTTGGAGATCGAGGAAGCGGCGATACAACAGACCAAAGACATTTGCAAAACGGGATCCGATATTAAGTTCTTCTTCAGTTAATGGTTCAGCGGCAATTACATTAATGGAACCACCATCGAAAAAGAATCCGTAATAAATTTCACTTTTGTTATAGTCAGTTTGCCTTGGCAGATTTAGGCGGTCATTAGCAATTCTATAATAATCGGCGACCTCGTTGCCGGAAATTTTGTACTGAAACAATTTTTCCTTTTTAGCTCCGGCATCAATCCATTGCCGGTACATGGGATGCATATCCCCGGAAACCTTTCCCAATACCTTTGTTTCGGTTTTGTCCCCATCTTCAGTGGCTAACCATAATTCTGCACTGTCATGTTCAAAATCAAAAATGCAAACACCAGTCCTGATTGAATTTATCTTTAGTTTCTTTAATTCCTGAAACATAACCGATGCAGTTTCCGAGAGCTCTTCACTTTTATGCATGGCCATTGTTTTGGCCCGAACTCTTTCGAGTGCTGTTTCGATTTCCAGTTCCCGGTTTTTTTCTTCTATGGCCTGTCTCTTTTTTTCCAGCTCATCAATGGTTTCTTCCAATAAAACCGAGGTGGTGCGTTTTACTTTTTCTGTACGTTCCAGTTTGAACTCAAGAATGGCAATTTCCTTGTCAACCGATTTTACAGAATTTAAAAGGGCTTCCTTTTCCGATTCAGTTAATTTTTCGGACTGTTCAATGGTTTTTTTAATATCTTCCAAGTCATTTTTCATTGGCTATTTTTCTTTTAACACTACACAACAAGCCGTTAAATTTTGCAGATCATTATTCCCATCTGTAGCCCTGGCAATTTCACCATTACAGAAGAATCCGGCCATTGGCGCTTTCCAGATGTTGTATATCTCTTTTACTTCCTCACCAATTAATGGTCCGAGTGCCAACTTGCGTCCTGCACAGCTAAATACGATTACTGCATCCGCATCAGGAATTTCTTTTTCTTTCAATTCTTTCAGACTGTCTACAACTTTTTCGATGACGTCAAAATCCGGTGGTAACGAAAACCTGATTTTGGAACCCTGTGGAACTTTACCTCCGCAATAAAAAGATCCGTCTGTCCAGTCGATCCTTAATCCCGGCCGCATGACCGGCGCACCTTTTTCACGTTGTAGCTGAAGTGGAAAATTTGTGGCAATAGTGGCTAACTCTTCAGACGAATCTGCGATTTCTATTTTTAATTCATCCAGGCCACCATACTTTTTTGTTAACTCAAGTACCGGAATACCATCTACTGTATAAACATGATTCCCTTCACTTTTTGTTACTGTTTTTGGTGTGCCGACAGCTTTCCAGCCATGTGTTGCCCGGCCTTTTATCTGAATTTTACTTTCATCGAGTACAAGGGCAAGAATCCCTTTATTGCTTGATTTGTGATTCGTGAAAACAAACTGGTCGGTAAATGAATAATTATCTCCAGCCATTCCGCCAAAAATATTCAGCTCTTTCCCCAGGACTTGCTCAAAACCTGAAATAACGGCTTCGGCATCGGTGCTGAAATTACTCGCTACTACTAAAAGTGCGGGCTTTTGAAATTTTTCGCGCGATTTATTTGCTATCGATTCTGCTAATTCACTAAAATTTTCATTCTGAAATTCATCGAAAAACAGGGTGAAATATTCAGGTTTGATGTCCAGCAACATAATTGCCGTAGAATCGGTGTCTTTCTCATCATTGATAAACTCGCCATTTGTTGTTGCGCCAAAAATGGCAATTCCATTAATGTCAAGAAGTTTGCATATACTTTCCCTGTCCTGACTGATGGATGGAAATACGATTGCCAGCGTCGGCTTAAAGCCATTCTCCATGCTTTGCTTTAACGCTGATTGAATTTCTTCGGGCGACTTTCCTTTTATTGATTTTGCTTTCATAATTATTTAAGTTTGAAGTCCGAAGCGGGAAGCCCGAAGTTGAAGAAAAATACTTCCGTCTTCTGTCTTCCGACTTCTGTCTTATTTATTTTTCTTTTAATGCTACCCAGCTGACCGTTGTTCCTTGCCATTCACATCGGCCTTCATCCAATTTTCCAAATTCGCCGAGTGAAAAAAAGCCTATCATGGGTTTGCCCCACGTTGATGCCAGTCCTTCAATTTCCGTATGGACCAATGGACCAAAAGTCCCCAATCTTCCCACGCATGAAAAAACCATCAAAACATCTGCTTCCGGCATCTCTTTTTCTTTACTGATCCTGGTGCTTTCAATCACCTTGTCAATCACATCAAAATCCGGTGGCAGGGAAAAACGGAAACGGTCTCCTTCTTTTGCTGCCCCTCCTATCATGATAGATTGATCAGCAGGATTAGAAAATATCGCAGGTTTCGCTATCGCATTTCCTGAGGCTCTTTCAAATTGTAAAGGATAGCCAAGATCTGGTGAAGGAGGCAGCCCGGTAGCTTGCGCATTTGAAATTATCATTTCAAGCACACAAATTGTTGTGCAGTTATGAATTTCCAAATTTGAATTTTTTGTACGACCTATTTCACCGTTCGACATAAATCCTGTTAAAGGGGCATCCCAAAGTTTTTCGATACCTTCAACTTCGTCCTTAACAAAGGGTCCCAGCACATCCAACCGGTTCATGCAACTGTATAATATTACAGCATCCGGGTCAGGCATCTCATCTTTTAACTGGTTGAAACGATTCACCATTTCCCCAATCACTTCGAATTCGGGAGGAAGGGCAAACTGCAGTTTTGTTCCAACCGGGCAATTCGCATGAGTAATCATGGATCGCTCGTTGATTCTGAGCAGTCCCATAAGCGTAACCGGTTCGCTGTTTTCCCTTAAAAAATTCATGGAAAGGGTTCTGGAAACCAGTATATTTGCATCCATCCAATCTTCAGGCAATTCTTTGATACCACTGTACTTCATGGTCATGTCAATCGCCGGTTTACCATCAATTTCAAACATTTCATTACCTATACTTTTAGTGACTGTTTTAATGGTCCCAACCGAATTCCAACCGCTGTAAACATCTCCGTGCATCGAAATTTTATCACCATCGAAGGCCAGGGCCAGAATGGTTTTTTTACGGATTTTGTGGTTGGTAAACACATATCCTTCCGACATATTCTGATCGTTACCTGCTATGGCCCCATACATTTTCAGTTCCATGCCCAATACATCGGTAAATCCTTTCAGTAGTTGAGAATAATTGATTTGAAAATCACCGGTGTACACCAGCATATTCGGATTTTTGAATGATTTTGAAACCTGCTGTGCAATGGCAGTCGCAGTTAATTCAGGACCTTGTGATTCATGTTCGTGATGTATGATTTGAAAGTACCTGTGATTCAAATCCAATAATAGGATGGATATCTTATTATTCGTAATTGGATCTTCAACGATTTCATTAAATGAAGAGGTGCCAAAAATTTGAATTCCCTGTTGGTCAAGGATTTCTAATATAGGTTCAATCGCTATTTTGTGCGGGATAAAAACAAATGCCAGCGTTGGCGAATAACCATCGGCCAATACTTTGCTTCAATTCAACATTGAATTTGTTCCGCTGATTCTCCTTTTATTGATTTTGCTTTCATATTTATATATAGTTTGAAGTTCGAAGCGGGAAGCCCGAAGTTGAAGAAAAATACTTCTGTCTTCCGTGCTTCTGTCTTCCGCTTCCTTTATTCTATTTTTCTTTTAATGCTACCCAACTGACCGTTGTTCCTTGCCATTCACATCGGCCTTCATCCAATTTTCCAAATTCACCGAGTGAAAAAAAGCCTATCATGGGTTTGCCCCACGTTGATGCCAGTCCTTCAATTTCCGTATGGATCAATGGACCAAAAGTCCCCAATCTTCCCACGCATGAAAAAACCATCAAAACATCTGCTTCCGGCATCTCTTTTTCTTTACTGATCCTGGTGCTTTCAATCACCTTGTCAATCACATCAAAATCCGGTGGCAGGGAAAAACGGAAACGGTCTCCTTCTTTTGCTGCCCCTCCTATCATGATAGATTGATCAGCAGGATTAGAAAATATCGCAGGTTTCGCTATCGCATTTCCTGAGGCTCTTTCAAATTGTAAAGGATAGCCAAGATCTGGTGAAGGAGGCAGCCCGGTAGCTTGCGCATTTGAAATTATCATTTCATCACCTAAATATCTTTGAATGACCTTCAGTAGCCGGTTCATTATCAATTGTAAAAACCCAGGAACCTTCACTTTTGGTAATTGTTTTGGTTGTACCAACCGGTTTCCACCCGGAAACTGCCAATCCGCTGATAGAAACTTTGTCCTGATCAATGATGAGTGCAAGCAAACCTCCTGTACTTGAGGCGTCATTGGTGAAAACGAGTCCTGAAAAATCAATTGGATTACCGGAAACACCACCTGCAACCAAAATATCCTGTCCTGCAGCATCCGTCAATCCTCTGATCAGGTCCTCTCCGATAATTTTGAAATCTACCGGTGAAATGATAAAGCCCGGATTTGTAAAAGCATTCTTTCCGGCTAAACCTGCATTATACCCGGCTTCATATCCTGAAGATCCCTGGTAATCGTTTAATACTATTTTGAAATTCCCGGGTTGAATATCCATGAGCATTACAGCAATATCGCCCTCTGTAATTCCTTGATCAGTAAATTTTTGGGGTGCAGTGATCCCGAAAATCGCAATACCCTGAGTCCCAAAAATTGAACGGAGTTGTTCAGCATCTTCCATTTTGCTTACAATGATGATGGCAAGGGTTGGTTTGAACTCCTGCCCATCCGTCATGCTTTGCTTTAACGCTGATTGAATTTCTTCCGGCGACTTTCCTTTTATTGATTTTGCTTTCATATTTAATATAGTTTGAAGTTCGAAGCGGGAAGCCCGAAGTTGAAGAAAATTTCTTCCTGTCTTCCGTCTTCCAGACTTCTGTCTTTTTCTATTTTTCTTTTAATGCTACAACACAGCAGGTGTTATTATGAAACTCGTGTTTACCGGTTTTTGATCTTCCAAATTCACCGTAACTGAAAAAGCCTGCCATAGGTGCATTCCAGACCTGCTGCACCTGCCTGATCTCTTCACTCATCATTATTCCAAATGACAAACGACGGCTGATACATGAGAACATAATCATGGCATCTGCCTGTTGCTGCCTGTCAGTTTTTAGCTCATTACATTCTTCCACTACTTGTTCAATGGCATCAAAATCGGGGGGAAGTGAAAACCGCACTTTGGAGCCCTGCGGAACATTGCCTGCGCAGATCAGTGAACGGTCTTCTTTGTTGGCAAACATGGCCGTACGCATTACAGGTGCTACATTTTCCCTTTCCAATTGCAAAGGGTAATAAGCGCCAATATGGGTAACCACATCTTTCCCCGAGTCGAGGTCTATATCAACTCCCAGGTATTTCATCACCATATCCAGCGCCGGTTTATCATCGATGGTATACACAATATTGCCAACACTTTTGGTAACCGTTTTGGTGGTTCCAACAGCTTTCCATCCACAGGTGGCAATTCCTGTGATTGAAATTTTGTCTTCATCAATGATGAGGGCAAGTAAACCTTTCACACTGCTTTTCCCATTGGTAAAAACAAGCGGGGCCTGCAGCGCAAGATCATCACCTGCCATGCCGCCAAATACAGTTACCTCTTTACCGTAACCTTCAATAATACCTTCAATGATCTGTTCTCCATCTATTTGTAACCATCCGGTTGCGATAATGAATGCAGGTTTTGAAAAAGCATTTTTTCCTTCAATACCCAATTGCCTTGAATTTTCAAGTGTGGTATGATCACCTGTTTCCATGAAAACCAGTTTAAATTGTTCAGGTTTCATATCAAGCAGCATAATAATAATACTTCCTTCTTCAATTTCTTCATCAATGAATTCACCTGCAGTGGTGGCACCAAATATCTGAATGCCTTTTTCATCTAACAGTTCATTTATCGCATCCCGGTTTTGTTTTATTGAAAGAAAAACAATAGCTAGTGTGGGTTTAAATCCGTCAGTCATGCTTTGCTGTAGCGCCGATTGAATTTCTTCCGGCGACTTTCCTTTTATTGATTTTGCTTTCATATGATTTAAATTTTAAGATCGGAGACCGAAGACTGAAGATCGGAGGGTGAGGCCCAGAGACCGGAGGGAGACCGGAGACCGGAGTTTTCATTGTAAAAACTTCGGTCCCTGTCGTTAAGGAGGTGACTCCCGATTTCTGACTCCGGACTTCCGACTTCCTAAACCATCACTTTGCCAATCTGCACAATGGGTTCTATGTCGGTAAAGTTTGGTATGTCTCCCATTAATTTATCAGCATTCGGCCCAAATGCCTGCTGAAAACTTTCAAGAGAATCGAAATACATTGTTGCTCCTGCAACATAAGGTGCAGGGGAACCTGGTTCAGCTCCGCCTAATCCCGACTCAAAACTTACATTTTTTAATGATTCTCCCAATGAATCGCTGACAAGTGCTAAATGTTTTGTACAATAATAGTCCATGTCAAATTTTTTACCTTCTGAATTGGGGTAAAATACGCTTACTTTAATCATTCCTTTTTTCATCTTTATTCTTTTTTAGTTATTAAATTTATTTTTCTTTTAATGCTACCCAACTGCAAGTGGTTGAATGCATTCTTCGTTTGCCATGTGGACTTCTTCCAAATTCGCCATAGGTATAAAATCCCGCCATGGGTACATTCCAGATTTTAGCCAGTCCTTCATTTTCTTCCTGTGCCATCGGGCCCATAGCTGCAAGCCTGCCGATACATGAAAAAATTAACAAGGCATCTGCACTGGCTTGTTTTTCTTTTTTTAAATCTCTTGCATTTTCCAGTATCGTTTCAACAATATCAAAATCCGGCGGCACGGAAAAATGAAAAGCTGAGCCCTGCTTCACTTCTTTTTCACAAATCAGGGCATTTTCATTTTTGTCGATTCCCATTGGAGTAACCATTACTGGTTCACCATATTCTGTTTTAATCTGAAAAGGATAGTGCACACCAATAGCATCCAATATTTTAAATTTTTCATTTTCTGAAAAATTTTCATTTCCCAGGTATTTCAGGTACATATCAATAGCTGGCTGGTTATCGATGGTATAGATTAATCTGCCTTTGCTTTTTGTAATTGTTCTTTCAATTCCCAGTGGTTTCCATCCCGATAAAGCCATTCCATGCAAATCAATTTTATCTTCATCGAGCACAATTGCAATGATTCCGCTATCGGTCGATTTTTCGTGATTAAAAACGTAAGTGCCGGTAAATTTAATGTCATCTCCGGCCATTCCTCCGAATATTTTAACATCAGTACCCACCACCTTTTCTATATTTTCCACCAATACGTCCCCATTTAAAAAATCACCCTCTGCGGTTAAAGAGGTGCTGCAAAGAATAAAAGCCGGATTTTTAAATTTTGATAATGCAGTTCTTGCCAAAGTTTGTGAAACCTGAGCCAACTCTTTTCCTTTGGCATCTTCCAGGGAAATGAAATAGTTGCTTCTTTCCAGTTCAATAAGCATAATTACCATTTCTCCTTCAGTTTGATTGTCATTGCTGAATTCGCCACCTGAAGTTGCTCCAAAAACATCAATTCCTTTATTAAAAAGCATTTCAGCCACTGATTTTCTATCCTGTTCAATGGAGATAAATACGATGGCTAATGTGGGATTAAATCCCTGATCCGGCAGGCGGGCATCTTTCATGCTTTCATTTAAAGCCACTTTTGATTTCTTCGGGCGACTTTCCTTTTATTGATTTTGCTTTCATAATTATTTAAGTTTGAAGTCCGAAGCAGGAAGCCCGAAGTTGAAGAAAAATACTTCCGTCTTCTGTCTTCCGACTTCTGTCTTTCTTTTTCCTATTTCTCTTTCATTGCCACCCAGCAGCAGGTTTGGTTATGGTATTCGTGATTTCCATTTGTTGCACGGCCAAATTCACCGTAGCTAAAAAAGCCTGCCATCGGAACATTGAATGTGTTTTTCACTCCTGATATTTCATCGCTAATCAATGGACCCAAAGCTGCCAGACGGCCAGCACATGAAAACATGATCAGGGCATCAGCTTCCGGCAGCTCGTTTTTTTTAACCTCTTTACAGTCGTTAACAACCTCATCAATAATTTCAAAATCGGGTGGGAGTGACAACTGAACTTTTGATCCTTGTTCCACCATTCCGTTTGACATTACCGAACCATTCTCGTAGTTAAACATTAAAACAGGTCTTATAATGGGCGTACCTTTTTTGCGGTGTAAAACCATGGGATAGGATGAAGTGTATTCGGGCGGAATGGGGGACATTTTTCCCTTTTTTTCAATATTGAGCCCCATATACCTTGCAATCAAATCAAGGGCAGGCTGGTTATCTATTGTCTGAATCCACCAGCCATCTGCTTTTGTAATTGTTTTCAGGGTTCCAATACCTTGCATCCCATGAGTAGCCCGCCCTTTAAATTCGATTTTATCTCCATCAAAGGCAATCATTACTATACCCTGGTTGCTGATTTTTCCGTTGGTAAAAACAAATGCTTCCTGCATTTGAAGATCGTCACCTGCCAATGCACCATAAATGATCGTGTCTTTTCCGGCTGCATCTTCAATTCCGCGGATAACATATTCACCATCAACCCTAAGCCCGCTGGCTGCAACAATAAATGCCGGATTTGTAAATTGTTTCAGAGCTGTTTCAGCAAGTTTTTTTGCTTTATCACGGGTTTTTTCTTTTGCTTCAGGCGCAAACTGAAATTGAAATAATTGAGGATTTATCTCAAGTAGCAATACGGCAATACCACCGTTGGAATAATTTTCGTCGATAAATTCTCCGCCCGTAGTTGCGCCAAAAACAGTTATCCCTTTTTCATCGAAAACGGAACTTAATTTTTCAAGATCCTGTTTGACCGAAACAAAGAGAATAGCCAAATTCGGATTGAAATCGATTCAGTTCAGTATTTTCTCCTAATTCCTCCTGAATTTCTTTTTCTGGAATTGCCTTTGATTGATTTTGCTTTCATAATAATTTAATAATGTCATTTCATTAACTTACCGGCAGTTGAATAGTAAATTCCGTTCCTGAATCTTCCGATGTCTCCATTTTAATTTCACCTCCATGCGCTTTCACAATATCATAGCTCAGGCTTAACCCCAGTCCGGTTCCCTGCCCTGTAGGTTTAGTAGTGAAAAAGGGTTGGAAGATTTTCTGTTTTACATTTTCCGGGATTCCGGGCCCATTGTCCTTTACCTTAATTTCCACTACATCATTTTTGTTTTTTGTAATTACAGTTACCAGTGGCTGGTAGCCATTGCTGTTTTGTCTGGCTTTTTCAGAAACAGCAAAAAAAGCGTTATTTATCAGGTTAAGTATAACCCGGCCAATATCCTGTTGAATAACCTCTATTTTGGGAATCGAATCATCTGTTTCGAGTTTGAAATCAGCATTGAATGATTTGTCTTTTGCGCGGAAACCATGGTAGGAGAGACGTAAAAATTCATCCGCTAGTGAGTTGATATCCGTTACTTCTTTTTGCCCGCTACTTCCCCGGCTGTGCAAAAGCATTCCCTTTACGATTGATTCAGCCCTTTTCCCGTGATGACTGATCTTTTTTTCATTTTCTTTAATATCATCAGAACTATTTCATCTGCCGACTGCTTATTGCCGACTGCCAATTCTTCTATTAAGTTCATCGATTAATTCGGAATTCAATTCTGAAAAGTTATTGACAAAATTTAACGGGTTCTGTATCTCATGTGCAATTCCGGCAGTGAGTTCTCCGAGTGAAGCCATTTTTTCAGACTGGATGAGTTGCTGCTGTGTTAACTTTAATTCGTTGAGCGCACCTTGCAGGGTTTCATATGACTGGGCATTATATAGAGCTGCGGATGTGTATGAGGCCAGCGTTTTTAAAATATCCAGAGTGGTATTTTGTATAGGCATTTTTACTAAACGACTGAACCGAAATAAGCCCGATAATTTTATTCTTAACCTGCAGTGGAAGATAAATTAGCGATATAGGACTTTTGGGAATGCTTCCATCTTCAAGGGCAGCCGATTTTAATACCGTTAAATCAATATCCTTCAGATACGTCGAAAACTCCTTTTCAATGTCATTTATAAAAACCTCTTTGTTATTTTCAATGCACCAAACCGCCAACTGGCTTTTATCGCTCATTTCCCTGTAATAAGGCTGATACCGTTTTCCTTCTTCAATGGATAAGCGATATTCTATTGAAGATTCATTTTTATTATAAATACCAATACCAAAAACAGATGCATCCATTAACTGATTTACATTCTCATACACGGTATTCAAAATTGTATCAAGGTGAAGTGTGGAAGTAATGTCTTTTCCGATTTTACTTAATACTGATACACTGTTATAGGAGCGTTGAAGTTCTTCTGTTTTCTTTTCCAGCTCTGCATTCTTTTCTTTCATTACAACATTGGTAAGCCGGTTGATTTCGGCTTCCTTTTGTAATTTCTCCATCTCATACTGAATGTTCTGGTATTTTTGTTTATTCTCCAGTTCTTCTTTAAATACTTCTGACTTTATTTTATGATAGAGTTTGTAGTGCCTAACAAATGACTCGATGTCTTTTTTGCTTTCATACAATTCAGCCAGTGCTTCGTGTGCCCGGTATATTGCTGCTTTCGCTTTAATGTCTTCGGCGACCTGTAATGATTCCTGGAAATAATTTTCTGTTTGTTCGAATTCTTTCTGCAGAAAAGATATTTTTCCCAGATAGCGTAAAGCATCTGTAACCCCAACTTTATACCCAATCTCTTTGTGTATGGAAAGGTTTTTTAAAAAATACGCTTTGGCTTCTCCCAAATTATTTTGTTTGAGCAGAATTTCACCGATTCCAAAAAGTGCATAACCTTGATTCCTTTTATCGTTTTTTTCCTCGCTTAATTTTAGACATTCAGTAAAAGTATCATAAGCTTTATCTATCTGCTCATCATTAAAGTACCCTGTGGCAAGACTTTCAAGAACTGAAGATTCAAGACTAAAGTTTTTTAACTCCCGGGACAAAGCCAATGCATTTTGAAGATATTCAAGACCTTTTTTATTTTCGCCAAGCAATCCGTAAATATAACCGGCACCATTATAAGCATAAGCTGTCGATTCCTTGTTTCCAATTTCTTCTCCAAGCCTCTGTCCCTGTAAAAAATAATCAAGTCCTTTATCGATATCTCCCATGTAATAATATATTGCTCCAATGGATACCAGTGCCTGTGATTCCCCGCTTTTATCGCCCAGTTCAATAAACATTTCCATTGCCTGCATTGAGAGCGTCAAAGCTGTTTCAAGATTGGAGAGATATCGGTTACTAACCCCAATATTTCTTATAGCATAGGCAAGACCTTTTTGATAAGAATATTTTTCAGCAAGACTTTTTGCCTTATTGCTTAACTCAAGTCCAAGTTTTGGTTGAGTGTCGTGTACCTGCCACGCACGTTTATTCAATTCATCTATTTCATCTAATGTTTCCTTTGGAACTGATCCTGTGTTTGTTAATAACTGCTCCATATTTAAAATTTAAAACGTTGATAACTGAATAATTTACTTGCCTCCCAAATATTCTTTGCTTTCTTTGGAATTTTCTTTTGAAAACGTTGAAACATTGTAACTTAACTCGAATTCCGGCCTCGTTTCCTGTTTGAAAGATTGTATATTGATTATTGTTAAAATCATGTTTGAGGAGTTAGATGTATTATACATAAAAGTTATAAACCATTGAGGTTAAAAAGATGTTAATATCTGAAATATTAGTAAAAAATCGAATTGAACGAACAGGAATACGAATTTTCATAGAAAAAAATATTTGTAATTTGCACGTAATCAATGGTAATAACACGCTAATTGTCAAATAGTTCAAAAAGTGTTTGCTTTAATTGAAAATCATAACGGAGTTGCCTGATTTTAATAAATTATTGGAGGAAATTAACATATAAAAATTTTATGTCATTAAACTACGCGCCGCCCAAATGGAGTGAGTGCCAGTGATGCCAGTTTAAAGTGTTGTTTTGCCCAGGGAATTCCAATGATTGTAATTCCGAGCAGCAATCCGAAAAAAACATGGGTAAGTGCGATCCAGATACCGCCAATCAGCAGCCAAATAATATTCATTATGGTTGACAGGCATCCCGGGGCATAATCCATATACTCTATTTTTTGTCCGAATGGCCACAGCGCAAGAATTCCCAGTTTAAAGGCCTGAATTCCAAATGGAATACCAACAATTGTGATACAAAGCAGTAATCCTGATACCATGTACTCTAAAAAGATGGCAAAGCCACCGAAGATCAGCCAGATAAGGTTGCCAAGAATTTTCATCTTAATCGTTTTTTGTAAATGTAGCTTTTTCTTTTAAATCCTGAATGAAATCGGCTTTCATCCAGTAAATATTTGAATTGCCGTTTTCCGGCGAATTATGCATCTGTTGAAATTTTTGCCAGGAAATTTTTTCTTTTTCTGCCGGATTTGTTCTGGCCGACATAAAAAAGAAATATTTGCCATCGGGCGAAAAACTGGCAGAATACTCTAGTTGGCTCACGGTGTTTATCTTGTCACCCAAATTTAAAGGGTCACTCCAGCCGCGGTCTTTCTCATAAAAACTTATATAATAATCTGTCGAACCGTGCGAGTCAGGCATTCCAAAAGTTGGAACGATAATAAAACTTTCATCAGGTGCAATGGTAGCGTTAAACCGTGCTGCGCCAGCATTTACCTGTTTAGGTAATATTACCGGAGACTGGTATTTCCCGTTTTTATATTCTGATTTGTAAATAAATTCGCGTTGTGTTTTTGGATCTTCCCTGGTGAAATACAGGTTTCCGTTTTCTGTAACCGATGGATAAAATTCCGATTCTTCGGAGTTAATTATTGAATCGAGTTTATACGGCTCACCCCAAAAATCATTTTCTCTTTCAGCCACCCAAATATCAGTTATAAAGCGGTTACTTTCTGAAAACTCATTTCCTTTATTCGATACAAAAAACAGTTTCTTTCCATCAGGAGAAACGAAGGGTTCAATAAAAATATATTTCGGATCGTTGGCAAATGACACGACTTCGGGCTCACTCCATCCGGTTTCCGTTTCCTTGCAGTAAAAAATGGTTGCACAGGTTGAATTCTCAATATTCAATCCAAAATATATCTCTTTCCCATCAGGTGAAAAGGTAATGTCGCGCGTCGAAATCCCAGTATTTACTATTCCCGGAGCAAAGAGTTCTGGTGTATTCCCCGGTGGGTTTTGTCCTAAATAATAGCCGGTTAATTTCTTTGTTGATTTACTGCATCCGGCAACAATAAGAAGTATGAGGAATAAATATTTTGCCATATTAATTGGTTTTAGTAAAAAACATTAGGCCAAGGAGAAGAACACCAAAAACCAAAACAAGTAAAATGAGCAATGTTCTTTTTCGGGAATTCTGAGATTCTTCAAAAGAAAAGTTATAGCCAGATTGGTTGTGTTGACTTCTTTTTTTTGAAGCGCTTTCAAATGAAACGCCAAGTGAAGTTCCAATGGCAACACCGATTGCAATTCCTAATGCAATATTATCCATCGCTACGCCAATGGCAGTTCCGACTCCGAGTCCGACAGCAATTCCAGACGCCATACCCTTTTTATTGGATCGTGGTCGTCTTTCTGTCTCAAAATCAGCAGCATTCTGTCTGTTTTGTTTTATGAGCATAACAACCAGAAAAATCAACAGAAAAACGGCTACGGCTATTCCTGCAAAAAGATATGATTGATCCATTTTTATTTTATATGTATATGTTAAAAGGCAAAAATTACAAAATTTTATGCTAACGAAGTTTGGTAAAAAAAGATGTATTAAAATTGATTTTTTTTAAATCTGTTTTTCTTTTTAGTTCTTAAAAATTACTTTTATTTTTCGTTAAGATCAATTTGAAAAATGATTCAGCAAACCGAAATAACGTTATCCGGTTATCGAAGGGGTTATCACCTGATTACTTCTCTTATTGAAAGAAATTTACCTGAATTACCGGAAAAAGGGTTGTTACATATTTTGGTAAAACATACATCGGCGGGAATTACTATCAATGAAAATGCAGACCCCAGTGTCAGAACAGATTTTGAAAACTTCATCAATAAAATGATTCCTGAGAACGATCCGGTTTATGTTCATACTTATGAGGGAAGCGATGATATGCCGGCACATCTGAAATCGTCGGTTATTGGTGCTGAAGTTACTATCCCGATTACCAATCACCGGCTGAACCTGGGAACATGGCAGGGCATCTATTTTTGCGAATTTCGCAATTTTGGTGCCAGTCGGCGGCTTGTGCTTACAATTTACAGCTAAAGTTTGTTTTGCAGTTCGCTTTTGAAAAATGCAATTCAATTGACCTGTTTTTAAACAACATCAATCTTATAATTTCCTGAGATTTGATCTGTTTTCCTTCAAATGGTAATCCTAATTTGCAATCGATTTAAAAACTATTTTTCATGCAACAGAATTTGTTTTTAGGAGTGGAGGCTATTGGGCAGGCGGCGATTGATGCAGGTATTTCGGGTGTTTATGCATACCCGGGGACGCCCTCTACAGAAATCACAGAATATATTCAGGAGAACAAAGCGGCAAAACAACGAAACATTCACCGGCAATGGTCAGCCAATGAAAAAACGGCGATGGAAGCAGCGCTTGGAATGTCGTATGGGGGAAAAAGATGTCTTACCTGTATGAAACACGTCGGGTTGAATGTGGCCGCCGATGTTTTTATGAATATGGCAATAACCGGCGTAAACGGCGGATTAGTTTTGGCTGTTGCCGATGATCCGTCTCAACATTCTTCCCAAAACGAGCAAGACTCAAGGTTCTATGGCAAATTTGCCATGATCCCTGTGTTTGAACCATCGAATCAGCAGGAAGCTTACGATATGACACTGGAAGCGTTTGATTTTTCTGAAAAGACCAACTTGCCGGTAATGATAAGAATTACTACACGGCTGGCACATTCCAGGGCAGGTGTGGTTCAGAAAGATATTCGGGAAGAGAATGTATTGAAACTTCCTGTGAATCTGATGCAGTTTATGTTATTACCGGCTTTCGGACGGCAATATTACCAAAACCTGCTGGACAAACAGGAAAAGCTTTTAGCGTATTCTGAGGAGTCAAAATATAACCGTTTTTTTGAGGGGACTGATAAAAGCCTCGGGATTGTCTGTTGCGGAATTGCCTACAACTACCTGATGGAAAATTATCCGGAAGGGAGATGTCCGCATCCGGTGGTGAAGATTTCGCAATATCCGGCTCCTGCTAAATTGCTTAAAAAAATTGAAGCTGAGTGTGACGAATTATTGGTGGTTGAGGAAGGATATCCATTGTTAGAAGAACTGTTGACTGATTATTTTGGCAAAGGGAAAAAGGTTTGTGGCAGGCTGAGTGGTGCATTGCCAAGAAGGGGTGAGCTGAATCCTGATCACCTGGCAAAAGCGCTTGGAAAAGCAAGAAAAGATAATTTTAAAGTACCGGAAACGATTGCCAATCGTCCGCCGTCATTGTGTGCAGGATGTGGACATCAGGATACATATTTTGCATTAAATGAGGTGCTTGAAGAAGCTGGTGACGGCCGCGTGTTTTCTGATATCGGATGTTACACGCTTGGTGCTCTGCCTCCTTACAATACGATAAATACCTGTGTTGATATGGGGGCATCGATTACCATGGCAAAAGGCGCTGCCGATGCTGGTTTGACTCCGGTTTTTGCAGTTATTGGCGATTCAACATTTACCCACTCGGGAATGACCGGACTGTTGGATTGCGTGTATGAAAAAACCAATATCAATATTATTATTGTTGACAACGAAGCTGTAGCAATGACCGGAGGACAGGATTCTTCCGCTAAAGGAAGAATTGAAAACATTTGCGAAGGTATTGGCGTTGATCCGGATCATATCAGGCTGTTTGTTCCTTTAAAGAAAAATCACGATGAAATCGTCAAAATCATTAAAGAAGAAGTCGCATTTGAAGGAGTTTCTGTAATTATTGGACGGCGGGAGTGTATTCAACGGATCAGCCGAATTAAAAAAATGAAAAAAATTAAACTTGAAAATGAAGACTGATATTATACTGGCCGGTGTTGGCGGACAAGGAATTTTGTCGATTGCTGCTATTTTAGGGGCCGCAGCTTTAAATGAAAATTTGTATTTGAAACAGGCAGAAACACATGGAATGAGCCAGCGGGGCGGGGCTGTGGTTTCTCACCTGCGAATCTCCGATTCTCCCATTTATTCCGATTTAATTCCTATGGGACAAGCAGATATCATTCTTGCGGTTGAACCCATGGAATCGTTGCGGTATTTACCCTATCTTTCCCCAAAAGGAGGACTGGTTACCAACACAACCAAATTCGAAAATATTCCTAATTATCCTGATATCGACAAGGAATTTCACAAATTAGAATCAAAAATCAGGATTGTGCGGATTGATGCCGACCAAATGGCCCGTGAAGTTGGAAATCCCAAAGCTTCAAACATGGTGATGCTTGGGGCGGCTTCTTCTTTCATTCATATCGAAACTGATATTATTTTAAATGCCATTGAAACCGTTTTTGCGAGAAAAGGAAAGGAGATTGTCGATTTAAACCAAAAGGCATTTTTGGCTGGAAAACAATTTGCCGAAAAGCCGGAGCAAAAAAAATAAACTTAGGTGCAGGGATTTTTTACTCAATTGAAAGATCCCTGTAATTATTCTAATTCATTTGTTCAGATTTCCACCCGTAATCAACATATTTTCAATCAAATTTTACACTGTTTTCGATCCTATATCTTTAGCAAATAATTGATTTCCAAATGTAAGAATGTTGATTGACAGAAGTAAAATGAACTTTAGCATAAGATGTTTAGTTAGATTTTTTTCAGAACTAAGTTTTTATTTGTGTGTTTTTGGTACAAAATCGTTAAATTTTCATTGCGCATTTTTAAAATAAATTGAAATCAGGAAAGACATTCTTTTGTAAATTTGTTTTTAATAAATGCCAGGTTGAAGGCACAATAAGTTTGTTGAAAGTGGGTTCTGATAAAACGAATGAATTTCGGACTCCACTTTTTTTAAATAATTTAAGAAGATGAAAATAGAAATCGATCGTCCTGATCAGGAAGAACTTGATGAAATGGAAGTTGAATCCTGGCCGATTTGGGAACATGATGAAGAAAAATTTGAATGGTATTATGATAAAACAGAACGCTGTTATATTATTTCAGGTGAAGCGACAATTGTTTCTGAATTCGAATCGATTACGATAAAAGCCGGCGATTTTGTTGTCTTCCCGGCTGGTCTCGAATGTATTTGGGATATTGATGTTACGATTCGTAAATACTATACTCTGGAATAGTTTTATCCTTAAGCATTTAAAATAATACCGGCATAATTCCGGGAATCAATTTTTTAATTAGATGAAAAAGCTATTATTTCTGTTCATCCTTTTATCTGTTTCATATCGCCTTTTTTCGCAGGAAATTGAAAAGGAGAAGAAAATGCAGTGGTTTGAAGATGCAAAACTGGGTATTTTTATTCATTGGGGAATTTATGCGGTTAACGGAATCGACGAAAGCTGGTCGTTTTATAACGGGTACATTTCGTATGACGATTATATGAAGCAGTTGAACAGTTTTACTGCAGCCAATTATCATCCCGATCAATGGGTTAAACTCATTAAAGAGAGCGGTGCAAAATATGCTGTCTTAACAACGAAACATCACGATGGAGTTGCATTGTGGGATACCAAATGCAGCGATCTTAACGTGGTGGAAAAAACGCCTGCAAAAAGAGACCTGGTAAAACCATTTGTTGATGAACTGCGGAAAAATGATTTGAAAGTCGGGTTATATTACTCATTACTTGACTGGTCGAATCCTGATTATCCAAACTGGACAAAAACAGAAAAACGATATACAAACGATTCAGTTCGCTGGCAGAAGTTTATCGATTTTAATTTTTGTGAACTGGGAGAATTGTCCAATCGTTTTAATCCAGATCTTTTCTGGTTTGATGGTGACTGGGAGCAGTCGGCAGAAAAATGGCATGCCAAAGAAATTAGTGATAAACTTAGAAGTCACAATAAAAATGTAATTCTGAACAGCCGTATTCAGGGTTATGGCGATTATGCCACACCGGAACAGGGACTTCCGGTAACCCGCCCCGATAACCGTTACTGGGAACTTTGCATGACCATGAACGATAGTTGGGGATACCAGCAAAACGACACAAACTATAAAACTCCCAACCAGATCATCCGTATTTTGGTTGACTGTATTCACATGGGTGGTAATCTGTTGCTGGATATTGGTCCAAAAGCCGACGGCACAATTCCGGATGAACAGGTAAATATTCTGAAAGAACTGGGGCGCTGGACCAGTAAACATGCAGAAGCAATTTACGGAACGCGTGCCGGGATTTCACCGATACATTATTACGGACCAACTGCATTAAACAAAAACGGCGATATTTTATACCTGTTTGTACCGCATAAACCCAACGGACCGCTAATTTTGAAAGGAATAAAAAACAAGATCAACCGGATTTGGATGGTTGGAAACGGAACCAAATTACACTGGGATGTAAAAATGAAACCGTACTGGAGCCAGGTTCCGGGGATTGCTTATATTGATGTCCCTGAAAATGTTCTGGATGAGCAGGTTACTGTTATTGCTGTTTTGCTTGATGGAAAGATTGACCTTTACACTGAAAAAGGACAAGTGCTTGAAAGTAATTAAAAATTTGTCAGTCAGACTATTAAATTTAATTAAACGTCATGCTGAATTAATTTCAGCATCTCAGGTGAACAACAGATTTCTATCCCTCGTTTATTAATACATTTTGTTTCGAAATCATCCAATTCTTTTAGCTCAATTCAAAAGAAAAATCCTTTATTTTTTTCCTTGTTTGATGTTCCTGAAGTCGTTGATTTGTATCTTCAGAAAATGGCTCGGTTTTATCCGGAAAGCCAACTGCAAACATGATTACAGGAGCATAATTTTCAGGGTCGAGATTTAAATATTCAACCGCTTTTTCTTTGTCGAAACCTCCCATAGGATGTGCCTGAAAGCCCATTTCTGCAGCCTGAATTGCAAGAGAAACATTTGCTGCACCGGTATCATGTAATGCTTTTCCGTTTGGCCGGTTCTTATAATCGTAGTTTTTCTTCATCACTGAAATAATCAGCACTTGGGCATCTTTTGCCCAATTCGGATTTCTTCCGGTTAAAAATCCAACCAAATTATTAAACGCCTTTTTATTTTTTCGATGTGCATAAAAGTAGTTCCATGGCTGCTCGTTTCTTGAAGAGGGTGCCCGACAAGCTGCTTCAAAGAGCAATTCAACCATTTCTTTTGTAACCGGTTTATCTGAAAATGCACGGGGACTCCACCTGTTTTCTATAGCTTTATTTATTTCCATTATTTCTCTTTATTCTCTCTATAATATTTCAAACAATGTTTGTTTGATTAGGTTTTTGAATTTCCGTGGTCAGTTCTGTCATTTATTTAGTGAGGTGCCCAAATCTTCTTTGATAAATCCAAAAACAAGAAAAGCCGGGTGACCGGCTTTTTTGCAATTGATAATATCATATTAGCATCCGGCTTTCGAGCCATGTGCCTGTTCATAAAACCAGCTTAACGGATGAGAGGTAGGTCTTTCGATCGGCATACCGTAAATACGATCGTTTACCAGTGATGCCAAAACTCCCAATGCTCGCGATACTCCAAAAAGTACGGTGTAGAAAGTATATTCTTTTATTCCGTAATGATAAAGCAGAGAACCACTGTAAGCATCAACATTTGGCCATGGATTCTTAATTTTCCCAATATCTCCCAAAATTGGCGGAACGATACGGTACAACTGATTCGCAAGATCAATCAGGTGGTCGTCCTTAATGTATTTATTGGCAAACTCCTGTTGTGCAGTAAAACGCGGATCTGTTTTACGCAATACGGCGTGTCCGTATCCAGGAATTACCCTGCCCTGTTGCAATGTCAAATGACAATAATCGGCAACTTGCTGATCCGTTGGACGTTCGGTTCCAAGATATTCGAGCATTTCAAACATCCAGAAAATAACATCCTGGTTGGCAAAACCATGCAGAGGACCGGCCAATCCTGTCATTGCTGCTGCATAAGCATAATAAGGATTACTCAATGCAGACCCAACCAAATGAGCTGTGTGTGCGGAAACATTTCCACCTTCATGGTCAGAATGAATAACCATATACAGACGGAATAACCTCCGAATATCTTCCGAATCGAAACCCATCATATGTGCCAGGTTGCCTGCCCAGTCTAAACGGGGATTCGGCTCAATATGGTTTTCATTGTGGAAATTTCTGCGATAAATGTAAGCTGCAATACGCGGAAGACGTGCAATAAGATTCATCACATCTTCATAAGTAGCATCCCAGTAAAACTGTTTGCTTACGCCTGCACGATATGCTTTCTGAAAAATAGATTCAGTTGCCATAGCCAAAATAGCTGCGCTGAACTGCGTCATTGGCCTTGAATTCTTCGGCATTGCATCGATTACATCGAAAACATGCTGAGGTACATAAGCCCGTGTGGCAAAATCCTGCGAAAGATTGGAAACATCTTCTTCAGACGGTATATCACCTATAAGCATCAGGTAAAACAAGCCTTCAGGAAGCGGTTCGCCATCAGAACTCATTCGCGGGAGCTTTTCCTGTAATTCGGGAATAGAATATCCTTTGAAACGTATCCCTTCTTCTGGGTCCAGTTTAGATGTATCAGTTACTAACAAAGGAATTCCTTTCATTCCAGTCAGGATTTGTCCGAGGGTTACTTCGCCAATTACTTTATCGGAATATTCTTTTTTTAGTTTTTGAAATTCCTGTGAGCATTTACTGGCTTTTTGAAAAAATCTGTACTTAATGTATTCCATTTTATTTTTGGTTTAATATTCTTCTAATGCATATTTCTAATTATTTCTTCAGCAAATTCCGAGGTTGACAACAACGTCGCACCTTCCATTTGTGCAAACAGGTCGGAAGTGACCCGCCGTTTTGCAAATGTATGTTCCATGGCGTCGTAAACATGTTCGGCCGCTTCATCCCAACCCATGTATTCAAGCATCATAACAGCAGAAAGGATTAGCGAACTTGGATTGGCATTTCCTGTTCCCGCAATATTCGGTGCTGTTCCGTGTGTTGCTTCAAAAATTGCGTAGCCATTCATGTAATTGATATTGGCCCCGGGAGAAATGCCGATTCCACCCACCATAGCAGCCAACTGATCGGAAATATAGTCGCCGTTCAGGTTCATTGTAGCGATTACTGAATGATCAAAGGGACGCAAAAGCGATTCCTGTAAAAAAGCATCAGTAATTACGTCTTTTACAATTACTTTTCCTTTCTTTTTTGCTTCGTTCAACGCTTTTTCAGCATCGAGTTGTCCTTTTTCTGACCTTAATTTCTCGAATTGCCGCCAGGTAAATGTTTTGTCACCGAATTCATTTTCTGCCAAATCGTATCCCCAGATTTTGAATGCTCCCTCAGTATATTTCATAATGTTTCCTTTATGAACGAGAGTAACCGATGGAAGTTCTCTTTTTACAGCATATTTTATAGCAGCCCTGATTAATCTTTCAGAACCTTCTTTTGAAACCGGTTTAATTCCAAACGATGATGATTCCGGATAACGAATTTTGTCAACCCCCATTTCATCGATCAGGAAATCCCTGAATTTTTTGGCATCAATACTGCCAGTCATATATTCAATCCCTGCATAAATATCCTCCGTGTTTTCACGGAAAATGTGCATATCAACCAGCGAAGGATAACGAATAGGAGAGGGTACTCCCTTAAACCATCTCACCGGGCGCAGGCAAACAAATAAATCGAGGGTTTGCCGCAACGCAACATTCAGTGAGCGAATTCCTTCACCAACCGGTGTTTGAAGCGGGCCTTTTATCCCGATCAGGTGTTCCTTGAACGCTTCAATCGTTTCGTCGGGTAAATAATTACCGGTTTGTTTCAAGGCTTTTTCACCTGCAAGAACTTCCTTCCAGATAATTTCCCGTTCGCTGCCATAAGCTTTTGAAACGGCTGCATTGATGACTAATTGCGAAGGCACGGAAATATCCCTACCAATCCCGTCACCCTCAATAAAAGGGATTACAGGATGCGTTGGGACATACAATTGCCCGTTTACTATTTTAGTCTTTTCAGTCATCTGTAGTTATCCTTAATTTTTCAGAAGGATAGTTTAATTCAGGTTAGGTGCTGCTAATTTAGCTTTTTTTCGAGATTTTCGTCTAATGCTTCCAGAAATCCTTGAGTTGTCAAATAATCTTTTTCCGTTAAATTGCTCCCGTGAATGATTAATGCAAGGTCTTTTGTCATCTTTCCACTTTCTACGGTTTCAACACAAACTTGTTCCAATGTATGAGCAAAATGAATCAGATCCTGGTTGTCATCCAGTTTTCCGCGGAAGGCCAGACCTCGTGTCCATGCAAAAATAGAAGCAATTGGATTGGTTGAAGTTGGATTTCCTTTCTGATGCTGGCGATAGTGACGGGTAACTGTTCCGTGAGCAGCTTCTGCTTCCATGGTTTTTCCGTCAGGAGTAACCAAAACAGAAGTCATTAATCCAAGCGATCCAAAACCCTGAGCAACAGTGTCACTCTGAACATCGCCATCATAATTTTTACATGCCCAAACATAACCGCCTTCCCATTTCATAGCGGCAGCTACCATATCATCAATTAACCGATGTTCGTAGGTAATTCCGGTTTCAGCAAATTTGTCTTTAAATTCGGTATCGAAAATCTCCTGAAAAATATCTTTAAATCTTCCGTCGTATGCTTTTAAAATGGTATTTTTTGTTGACAGGTAAAGTGGCCATTTTTTCTCGATAGCCATATTCATACATGAGCGTGCAAATCCACGGATTGATTCATCGGTATTATACATTGCCATTGCCAAACCATCGCCTTCAAAATCAAAAACTTCATGCGAAACAGGTTCACTTCCATCTTCAGGAGTAAAAGTTATGGTAAGTTTTCCTTTTCCTTTGGTCAGGAAATCGGTAGCACGGTACTGGTCACCAAAAGCGTGACGACCAATACAAATTGGTTTGGTCCATCCCGGAACCAAACGTGGCACATTTTTACAAATTATAGGTTCGCGGAATACGGTACCTCCCAAAATATTACGAATCGTCCCGTTTGGTGATTTCCACATTTTTTTTAGCCCGAATTCTGTAACACGTGCTTCATCAGGAGTGATAGTAGCACATTTCACTCCAACACCGTATTTTTGAATTGCGTGGGCTGCATCAACAGTCACCTGGTCATCGGTTGCATCGCGGTGTTCTACTCCTAAATCGAAATATTTCAATTCGATGTCGAGATAAGGCAGAATAAGTTTTTGTTTAATAAAATCCCAGATAACCCTTGTCATCTCATCACCGTCGAGTTCTACAACAGGGTTTTGAACTTTAATTTTTTGCATTGATTTTAATTTTTTTTTAATCAGTTGTTGTGCATCCCCACTTAAATAAAACAGGGAAAACACATCATTCTATTCTTAAAATTATTTTGATTTTTTACGTATTAAATTTAATGCTGAACCTGCTTTGAACCACTCAATTTGTTGCGCATTATAAGTGTGATTCAGTTCTATCGTATCTTTGGTTCCGTCTGCATGAACTACTTCAATATGCAACGTTTTACCCGGCTCAAACTCAACCAGATCAACAAAATTGAATATATCGTCTTCCTGTATCAGATCATAATCATTTTCGTTCACAAATGTCAGTGCCAGCATTCCCTGTTTTTTCAGGTTGGTTTCGTGAATCCTGGCAAAAGATTTTACAATCACAGCTTTTACTCCCAGATGCCTTGGTTCCATAGCAGCGTGTTCACGCGAAGAACCTTCTCCGTAATTCTGGTCGCCAACTACTACTGTTGGGATGCCAAGTTCTTTATATGCACGTTGAACAGTCGGCACAGCATCGTATCCACCGTTAAGTTGATTCTTAATCTTATTGGTTTCTCCATTAAAAGCATTTACTGCTCCAATCAGCATGTTATTTGAAATATTATCGAGATGCCCGCGGAATCTTAACCATGGTCCAGCCATTGAAATATGGTCGGTAGTACATTTTCCCAGCGCTTTGATCAGCAATTTTGCTCCGCCAATGTTTCTTCCGTCCCAGGGTTCGAAAGGTGTCAACAATTGCAGTCTTTTTGAATCCGGTGCAACATCAACTACCACATTTGATCCGTCTTTGGCAGGTTCCTGGTAGCCTGCATCTTCAACAGCAAAACCTTTTGTGGGCAGTTCAACTCCGCTTGGCGGATCGAGTTTTATCTGCTCTCCTTTATCGTTGGTCAAAGTATCTGTAAGCGGATTAAAATCCAGCCGTCCGGCAATTGCCAGAGCCGTAACCAATTCCGGTGATGTTACAAAAGCATGGGTATTCGGGTTTCCATCGGCACGTTTTGAAAAGTTCCGGTTAAAAGAATGTACAATGGTATTTTTTTCCTCTTTGTCTGCTCCCGGACGCGCCCATTGACCGATACACGGGCCACAGGCATTGGCAAAAACTTTGCCACCCATATTATGAAATATATCTATAAATCCATCTCTTTCAATGGTGTATCTAACCTGTTCAGAGCCGGGTGTAATTGTAAATTCAGATTTTGTTTTTAATCCTTTTTCAACCGCCTGAATTGCTATTGAGGCTGCACGCGAAATATCTTCATAAGAAGAGTTCGTACAACTTCCGATCAAACCAACTGAAATATCCATTGGCCAGCCATTTTCTTTAGCTGTTTTCCCCATTCACAGAAACAGGAGTAGCACGGTCGGGTGTAAATGGCCCGTTAATATGCGGCTCAAGTTCCGACAAGTTGATTTCAATCAGTTGATCATAGTACAAATCCGGGTTTTCATAAACTTCAGGATCAGAATCCAGGTACTTTTTAATACCGCTGGCAGCGCTGGCAACTTCTTCACGACCTGTTGCTTTCAGGTATCGTTCCATACTTTCGTCGTAAGCAAAAATACTCGTCGTCGCACCAACTTCAGCCCCCATATTACAAATGGTACCTTTTCCGGTTGCAGAGATCGATTTGGCACCTTCGCCAAAATATTCAATTATTGCACCTGTTCCACCTTTTACAGTCAGGATTCCCGCTACTTTCAGAATAATATCTTTTGGCGCCGACCAGCCATTCAATTTACCGGTGAGTTTAACACCAATCAGTTTTGGCATTTTCAGTTCCCAGGGCATGCCAGCCATTACATCAACTGCATCGGCACCACCAACACCAATGGCAACCATTCCAAGCCCGCCTGCATTTGGCGTGTGCGAGTCGGTACCAATCATCATTCCACCCGGGAAAGAGTAGTTTTCCAAAACTACCTGGTGAATAATTCCTGCTCCCGGTTTCCAGAAACCAATGCCATATTTGTTTGAGACCGACTGCAGAAAATCATAAACTTCCTTATTGGCATTTTGGGCAACTCCCAAATCGGTTTTACCATCAACCTGTGCCTGAATCAGGTGATCGCAATGAACTGTTGACGGAACCGCGGTAGTTTTTTTGCCTGAATTCATAAACTGAAGCAATGCCATTTGTGCAGTTGCATCCTGCATGGCTACTCTGTCGGGAGCAAAATCGACATAATCCCCTCCACGTTTAAATGCATCAAGATCCTGACTTTCAAACAAATGGGAATACAGAATTTTTTCGGCATAAGTTAACGGACGATTTAATTTCTTTTTTGCTTTTTCTACCTTTTCCGGCAGTTCGGAATAAACTTTTTTAATCAGTTCCAAATCAAACATATGATGCTATATTTTAAATGATTTTATCAATGAATTTTCAAAAGAACAAACAACAAAAATCGGTAAAAGTTGAACATTTTACAACATTTTTCAATTTTTTGGGAGGATAAATATATAGATAAATAAATATGTGAAAATATATTCCTGCTAATATAGAATGAATATAAAAAAGAGAGTGATTTAACAGGAGTTAAGTGATCTTTTTTAGTTTAAATAATAATTAACCGAATTCAACAAATTTCACCTTATTTCTAAGTTTTTTAATCCATCTTTCAGGAATAGGATTGCCTGTTAAATTAACAAATTCAAGCTTTTCAAGTGCAAGAAGTGGTTCAATATCGCGAATCTGGTTATGGGAAGCATCCAGTTCACGCAGGTTTGTTAGGTACTCCAGCGAATCGATAATTTCTATGCTGTTATTTGAAAGATTCAATATTTCCAGAAGTCCAAGGTTTTCTATTAGTCGAAGGTCGTTAATATGATTGTCGGATAAATCGATGCTTATTGCATGAATGCAAAACTGAAGACCATCAAGATCGAGGATTCCCGAATCCGAAAGTTCAAATTCATCCATATCTTCAAGGTAATAGATAGGAAAACTAATTTTTGTATGGCCATACTGTCTTATTTTTATGGCCTCGTAAAAACTGATATATTTATTTTTATGGTAGTTATTTGGTTTAGCCTTTGGTTTATCCTCAATATCAAAATTTACTGAAAATCCTTCGGTATCAAAATCCCAGACATAAACGGGCGAATAATCAATGTCTTCGTAACTTTCAAGCAAAGCCGAGATTTCTTCCAGCCTTTCAAGTTTTAATATATGAGAATAATTCAGAACTTTATCGAAATTATTTTCTGAGGCTAATCTTTCAATTTCAACCCGATGGAAATTACCACGGTCAGGGTGGTAAAGCATCATGAGTTTTGAAAAACCTTTGCCATTTTCGTCGATTTCTACCAAAACAAAATCACTGATCATATCAGCAATTTTTTGCAAGCTGCCAAACTGCTCATTTTTATACAAACTCAGCAGTATAACCGAAATTTTATTCAGGTTTTCAGCAGAATAAGCTTTTAGAAGATTATTTTTTAAGGTCTGAAATTCCATTAAATCCTATCGTTTTAAATCTCGAATCAATATTTCAAAAATAACGTTAAGTCAGAAAAGAAATGATAAATATTTTCATTATTGAGCGATTTCAGCGGATTTTAACTTCATATCATTAAAATAATGAATCAAGAAGATGCCGATTAAAACTTGAATAAGATCGAGTTCCAAAGAATTACTGGGAAAAAAAGCACACGTTAAACTTTTCTGACATACTGATCATACTCTTCACCAAAAGTTTCTGCAAGCAGTTGAAACAGTCTTTCCCACACGGGGCGGTTAAAACTTTGTAATCCATGGTTTTCTTTTTTGTTTAAAGGTACCATGGTAAGTAAAAAAAATAAATTTTACTTGGTTGAATGACGAAAAATGGGGGATGAATACGAATAAATTGGTTTTGGATTACTTCATCTCCAGCACCAAGATCGTATCCACATTATCCTGTTTTGCTTTGGGAACATTTAGCAATAGCCCAAACTCAGTTTCTTTAAATGTAACTTTTTCACCACCATTAAAATAAACAGCAGTTTTGATTTTGCCCGGCAAAGATGGAATTAAAATATTTTTGTTTTTCAATTCCAGGAGGTGAATATAAACTGTGCCATCTTTGGCAGTTGTTGTAGCTCCCCATTCCTGCGGACGAATCGGGCCTTTCCTGGTTCCGTATATCGTTTCGCCGTATTTTGCAAGCCATTTTCCCATTACCATTAAAGTGTCGATGTTCTCAGGCTGTATTTTTCCGTTGGGCATCGGGCCGGTATTCAGCAGAAAGTTTGCTCCATAACCCGCTGCTTTTACCATGGTTTGGATCAGCGTTTTGGAGGATTTGTAATTTTGATCTTTTATGTTGAATCCCCAGGAACCATTCATCGTTTCGCACATTTCCAGCGGCAGTTCCGAGATTGTTCCGGTCTGGTTAAAACCCATGGTATTTTCTCCCGGAAGATCGCGTTCAAACATCTGGAAATCTTCTCCCGGAAAAGGTGCCGTGTGGTGATTGCTGCCTATCATTGCCCCCGGCTGCAGTTTGTGAATGAGCGAATACGTTTCTGCCAAATGCCAGTCAGCATTGGGTTTGTCCCACATTCCGTCGAACCATATCCCGCCAATTTCACCGTAGTTTGTTAGTAATTCAGAAAGCTGGGTATTCATGTAATTGATGTAATTGTCCCAGTTCCCGCTTTCCGGCCGGCCGGTGTAGCTTCCTCCGGTACTGCCGCGTGGAAAATAATCGGGATTATGCCAGTCGAGTTGTGAATGATAAAAAAACAGTTTTATTCCCTGTTTGTCACACTCTTCTTTCAGCATTTTCAAAATATCTTTTCCATACGGAGTCCGGTCAACAATATCGTAGTTGCTGATTTTTGAGTCGAACATGGCAAACCCGTCGTGATGTTTACTGGTGATGGTGATGTATTTCATCCCGGCTTTTTTTACCATTGCAACCCATTCAGCAGGATTAAACTGTGTGGGATTAAAAAAGGTTGGTAGCTTTTCATATTGATGAATTGGTATTTGCTGCTGGTTCATTACCCACTCGCCGTCGCCAAGAATGCTGTAAACTCCCCAGTGAATAAATAATCCGAATTTGGCGTCCTGAAACCACTCCCTGTTTTCAAGGTTTTTTTCAGTTGGCTGGTAGCCGGGTTGAGCAAGTAATGTGGTTGTCGAGAGAAGGACGAGCAGGACTAAGTTGGTTAAGTTTTTCATTTTATTTCAGGTTTAATTACTTATTTTTTAAAAATAGGGAATTACACAGGAACTTCATCTTTAATCAAATTGGATTTTCAATTTATTTTTTCCCGGAATAATTTAGTACAGGCCAAATCCATCGTTCCAGAACAGTTCCTGTTTTTGTTTCAGAAAGAGCGCCGTTTTTTATGGTGACGTTGTATTCACCGGGTTCAGTTTCGCGAGTATTCCAATAGATTTTATCAATTCCGTTTTTCTGTGGAAAGGTTTTCTCAAAAACAACTTTTCCCAGTTTATCCTCAACTGTGATTTTTGTCTCCCCTTTTAATTTATCACCTAGCAAAAACCATATTTCCAAACCATTTGGTTCGTTTGGCGAATTTAAATGGTTGTCTCCGGTCATCTGATAATTTCCCCATGATGCCTGCTGCGAGTAATTCAGTTGTGGTTTTGGGTCAATATCAAATAAATGCAGGCTTTTTGTTTCAACTTCCGGTGTCAATTGCTGCAACGCAGTTATATCTGTTATCCATGCTGCGCGTCCGTAAGTTCCCACAATCAGGTCGTTTTCACGCGGTTGAATCATCAGATCTTTTACAGGTACATTGGGAATATTGACGTTAAAGCACTGCCAGTTTTCTCCTCTATCTGTCGAAACATAAACTCCCAAATCATTTCCGGCAAAAAGAAGGTTCGGATTTTTCCTGTCTTCAATAATTACATTAACCGGTGAATCCGGTAAACCGTTGGTTATTTTTTTCCATGTTTTCCCAAAATCATGGGTTACATAAATATGTGCATCCATGATATCATTAGTAAATCCGCATTTTGAAATATAGGCCGTTGCGGAATCGTGGCTTGACGGAAAGACTTTGCTTACCCACATGGATGAGGGTGCGCCCGCAAGTGCCAGATTTGATGTTAAATCGGTCCAATCATGCCCAAAATCTTTTGTGAGCTGAACATGGCCATCGTCTGTACCCACCCAGATTATCCCTGCTTTTACCGGAGATTCATCCAAAGTTGTAATGGTACAATACCTAATGTGTCCTTTTCCGTGTGTTTTATTCGGGTCGTTATCGGTTAAATCAGGACTGATTTCTTCCCATCTTTCACCACGACTCAGTGATCGCAAGACTTTTTGAGCTCCCGTATAAATTATTTCACTGTTATGTGGCGAAATAGCAAGTGGGGTAGTCCATGTGAAACGATAATATTCAGTAGTGTCCTTTGGAACCGGCAGAATAGATTTTCGCTCACCTTTTGATTGATCTACTCTCAAATGCGAACCAAATTGGGTAGTTGTGTAAATGAATTTATTGTTTTCATGATCGACTTTTGAGTACATCCCGTCCCACATTCCGGTAATAACCCAGTCGGCAGGAGTAATTTGTCCTGACCAGCCGTTGGATGGTGCTTTCCACGTTTCGTGATCCTGCAGTCCGATGTAAATATTATAAGGTATTTCATCGTCGGTTTCAACATTATAGACTTCACCAACTGGCAGATGATAATAATGGTTCATCGTCATACCACCATCAAATGAAGCATAAATTCCTCCGTCAGAACCCAGTATCATATGTCGTGGATCTTTTGGATCGATCCAGAAAACACGGTTGTCTCCAAAGTTGGTTTGGAAAAGTTTCTGTTCACGCCAGCCCGGCCATGTTTTGCCACCGTCCAGCGTGTAATGCATTCCATCGCCGATAATGTATATTTTATCCGCATCAAACGGATCGATGGCAATGCGGTTAAAACTGTATGCTGCTTTGCCGCTCACATCGTTGGTTTCAGGATCATTTATACATTTCCAAATTTCACCACCATCTTTTGTAATGTAAACCTCACCACCGATCAGATTATCAAATGAGTGATCTGTAAATTCATCAAAAGGGGTGGGGGCATTAGGATCAACCCCGGGTTTCACGTTGAGGTTTTGGATCACAGCCACAACAACGTCCGGATTTGAACGCTGGATATCCAAACCAATTCTTCCGAGTGGTCCGGTAGGCAATCCGCCTTTAAGAATATTCCATGTAATTCCACCATCAACCGATTTATAAATTCGGCTTTTTTCACCGCCAGGTTCAAAATTCCATGCTGTTCGTTCTTTTTCATAAGTCGCCGCATATAAAATATCAGGACTTGAATGATTCACGACCAAATCGATTACTCCGGTTGCATCATTAATGTAAAGTGTTTTTTGCCAGGTTTTTCCTCCATCGGTAGTTTTGAATACGCCTCTTTCCTTGTTTTTTGAGAACAGGTGTCCCATTGAAGCTACCCAAACAATGTCAGGGTTGGTCGGATGAATAACTATTTTGGCGATATGATGAGAATCGTTCAGTCCCATATTTTGCCAGGTATTTCCGGCATCTGTCGATTTCCAGACGCCATTCCCCGGGTATGAAGATCGTGCATTAAAAGAGCCACCGGTTCCTGCCCAGAGCAATTCAGGATTGGAAGGAGCAACAGCAATATCTCCAATAGCTGATGTTCCAAACATATCGGAAATATTTTCAAAAGTGGTTCCGTTATTTATGGTTTTCCAAATACCACCGTTTCTTGGACCAACATACCAGGTATATTTAAATTTATCTCCCGGATTCTCAGGAACTGCCAATGCTCCAACCCAGGCACTTATTCTGAAAGCACCAAGGTTTCGGTATTGAAAAGCCTCAAATTTATCCTTTTGAATATGTTGTGCAGGGGAATTAATTCCCAAAAATATGACCAGGGAAAATGCGATCAGTACTCCTTTTATTGCTTTCATTTTAAAACGCTGAATTGATAAATTGTTGTTACGGTTTAGTTGCGGTCATTAGAAACTGACTTCAAAATTTTTATAAAAATAAGTTCATGCATTAAATAAACAAGCGGTGATGTTGTTATTTCATTATAAATCTGATATTGTATTTTTCTGTATGAAAAAGCAGTTGGTTGATTTTTAAACTTGTTGATGATTATCGTTGATTATTTGTAATGAAAATTTAAAAATTGCTTTAATTTTAGTCTTCAGTAAAATATGTATCAGTTGTATCGTTACATTTGAAATATAAATAAATATGTAATTTTTAAATATAAACCAATGAAATCTAATTTATTCTTAGTGACATTTATGCTATTATTTGCTTTAGTATCAGCACAAAATAAAGGTGATATTATTGCAAAAAATGCAAAAGTTGAACAGGCCGGTAACGGATTTGCTTTTACAGAAGGTCCGGCTGTTGCACCCGACGGGAGAGTGTATTTTACAGATCAACCCAACGACAAAATTTATATTTGGGACGAGAAAAAAGGTATTTCTCTTTACAAAGAGGGAACCGGGCGTTCAAACGGAATGTATTTTAATGCAAAAGGACAACTGGTAACCTGTGCCGACGAAAAAAACCAGTTGGCATATTTCGATAAAAATAAGAACCTGGTGGTAATTTATGAAGGATACAACGGGAAATTGCTGAATGCTCCCAACGATCTCTGGATCGCTCCAAATGGAGGTATTTATTTTTCTGATCCGTATTATCATCGCGACTGGTGGGATCCGGCACGCGGTGAAGAACAGGATGTAAGAGGAGTTTACTACCTGAGTCCTGACAGAAAAATCAAGCGCGTTATTGACGATTATAAGCAACCTAACGGACTAATCGGAACGCCTGATGGAAAGATTCTGTATGTCTCGGATATTAATGATGGTAAAATCTGGAAATATAACATTGAACCGGACGGCAGTCTTAGCGGAAAAACATTTTTTGCTCCAAAGGGATCGGATGGCATGACGATCGATAACAAGGGCAATGTCTATTTAACTTCAGAAAAAGTGTGGGTTTATTCACCAAAAGGAGAGCTGGTAAAAGAAATCGATGTGCCAGAGAATCCGGCAAATGTTTGTTTTGGCGGGAAAAAACGAAACATTCTTTTTATCACCGCAAGAAAAGGGGTTTACACGTTGGAGATGAATGTAAAAGGAGTGGATTAAACGGATCATAGAAAAACTTGTTTGTGGTATCGACCAGATCAAATAATCAGGTAAATTGTACCATAATGAAAAAGATTGTTTTCATCAGGAAAAGAATTAAAGCAACATTAATTTTCCTGTGGCTTTGCTTTCATATTGGTGCACAACCAAACGTGCTGTTAATTATTTCTGATGATCTCAACACACGGATCGGACCATATATGGAGGTTGACAAACACACGCCGAATCTGGATAAGCTGGCAGAAAAAGGAGTACGTTTTACACGGGCTTATTGTCAGTATCCATTGTGCGGACCTTCCAGAGCCTCCATAATGAGTGGATTATATCCTCAGACGAACGGGATCTTACGGAATATTGATCGTCCTGGTAGTTATCGCAAAGAAACGCCATCACTTGCAGACCATCCTTCTCTATCCGGTTTTTTCAGGGAGCAGGGGTATTTCACAGCTCGTGTATCAAAGATATTTCACATGGGAGTTCCCGGAGGTATTGAACGTGGTGAACCGGGAGGTGATGATCCTGATTCATGGGATTATGCATACAATGTAATGGGGCCCGAAACTAATAGTAGTGGTTATCTGGAGCTACTTTCGCCGGCCAATCATCATTACGGATCAGCTTTTTCACGAATGGTATTACCTGAGGAAAGAATATCTACGCAAACCGATTATCTGTCGGTAAGCCAGGCGATCGCTATTCTTGAAAGCCGGGCTGGAAAAATTCCCGAGAACAGTACGAACAAACATAAAATAAAACCTGATGCTCCATTTTTTCTGGGCGTTGGATTAGTGCGTCCGCATGTACCTTTAATTGCCCCGGAACATTGTTTTGAAGTTTATCCCGATGATCTGATGAAATTGCCGGAAGTTATTATTGGAAAAAATGTTCCCCGCCAGGCTTTACGTTTACAGAATAACAAAATCTGGAAAATGGATGATGAGCAGAAAAAGAAAGCTATCGCAGGATACATGGCCAGTGTAAGTTTTATGGATGAACAGGTAGGACGTTTACTTGATGCAATCGACAGGCTCAAAATGAGGGAAAATACAATTGTTGTCTTTATTTCAGATCATGGTTATAATCTTGGAGAACACGACTGCTGGGCAAAAGTAAGTTTATGGGAAGGAACTGTTAGGGTGCCAATGATCATCTCTGTCCCAGGATATGAAAAAAACTATGGAACAACTTGTAATTCAATAGCAGAGTTGATCGATTTATACCCAACTTTGACTGATCTGTGTGGTCTGGCTGACAAACAACCCGAAATTCTGCAGGGTAAAAGTCTTGCCGATTTTATAAAAGGCGATAAAAAGAATAATGTCGAAAGAGTTGCGTACACCATAACAAGTGCAAATGGCACTTCTATTCGGACCGATCAATGGAGATATACAAGATGGGGTGATAAAGTAACCGGCGACAATGAAGAGCTTTATGATCATCGGAATGATCCGGAAGAAAAAGTAAATCTTGCAACGGAATCCGATGCACAAAATATATTGGAGGAAATGAGGAAAAAGTTTGAAGTAGCGCGCAAAAAAGCAAGAAACGAGCTCAAAGCGAATTAATTGTTTCTTTTTTAATGGGGAACTCCAATCCCAAATTTGTCAGCCAGGTATTTGAGAATTAAATTTTCATCATTTACAAAAAATTTATCGCCATAAGTTGAAAAATAACCTGTGTCAATGTCTTTCTCTTTATCAATAATTAGAACCGGGCAACTTTGATTTTCTTCACCGATAAGTTCTATTACCGTCTGGCGTGGCCTTTTAAAATCAATACGTTGAATTTCAATTTCCTTTTCCAGTTGGGGATAATATTTCAGCACACCTTCGATTATGGCATTATGAGGACAAAAATACAATGTTTCTTCATTGTCTTTTTTCGGATCAGTAAAATCGGCTTTTAATAGTAACAACTTAATCATAGTATTTTATTTATTGTTTTGATTTCAATATATTAAATATTTAAGAATTGGATTGAAAATCAAAAAAACATTAAACGTTTTTTCTTTAGGTTTCCAGGTAAACCATATATTTTAACGTTATTTTGACAGAACGACATGTTATTTTTCAGCCAAATCAACAGAAATATAAAGTTGGACAGTTTTTTGAGTGAAATTGATTTTTCACTTAATTTTGAAAGAAGGGAATAAAAATGACGGATCAGGAACTTAAAACACGATATACAGAAATCTGCACAAATCTTGCTTCCCGCAGATTAAAACCAGCTTTTGATTTATTGGAGAAGCTTATTGAAGAAAACGGGATGCTTATTTACCTTGACGAATGGCGTACCCTGGAGCAGAATTACCATTACATGCTGCAATATACAGTGGAAGGAATACAGGATCCGGAGCGGCAAAAAGTTTACCGAAAGCTGATTGTATCAGTGTTTGAGCTTACCGACAAAATTTACGATGCCATACGTCAGATAAAATCTCCTTCTCTGGAGTTTGAGAAAAAGAGGACGTTTGAATTTATTGAAATTTCCGATGTAAAAAATACCATTCAGGAATTTGAAGATTATTATTTGCAGAATGAATTGATCAATTTGGCAGAAGAGGCCGATGTTAAGAGTAGTATCAGGGTTGCCGATGCAAAACAACATCAGCAGCAGATGGTACAGTTGTTTTACCATTTCTGGTTTTTAAATAAATTGCATGTCAACGATCAGGAGGTCTTTCAGCAGATTTTAAAGAGTGAACTCATACTTACTTCATACAAATCGTTACTTGTTTCGGCTGTTACGCTTAGTTTGCAGCGGTATTTCGATGAGGCAAAATTCAGCGTACTTTTTGATGCCTTTGAAGATGAAGATCCGGAAATTAAACAGCGCGCACTGGTTGGGCTGCTTATTAATCTGTACAAGTATGATGCCCGGATGGCATTTTATACCTCAGTTGCCAGTAGGTTAAAATTGTTGAACGAATATCCGGACTTTAAACAAAACCTGGAACGTGTAATTATTCAGTTTATAAAAAGCCAGGAAACAGAAAAAATTCAACAAAAAATAAAAGATGAAATTATTCCTGAAATGATCAAGATAAGTCCAAATCTAAAAGACAAGATCAATTTACAGGATTTGATGGATGAAAATACCGGTGATGACAAAAACCCGGATTGGGAAGATATTTTTAAAGATTCACCCGGGTTGATGGACAAAATGGAAGAATTTTCGGAACTGCAGATGGAGGGTGCTGATGTTTTTATGGGGTCATTTTCAATGTTGAAAAGCTTTCCATTTTTCTATTCTGTGCACAACTGGTTTATGCCTTTTTTTCCCGAAAACCCGGAAATTGACCTGCAGTTACCTGAAGATGACAAAACTTCCGGTAGTTTTATGAACGCGATTAGTCTGGCGCCGATTTTATGCAATTCCGACAAATACTCCTTTTGTTTCAGCATAAAAAATCTGCCGCCCGAAAACCGTGAGTTTATGGCTGAAGGGATGAATGCTGAGATGGATCAACTTAATGAACTTCAAAACGATGAAGAGCTGACTGATCCGGGGAAAAAAGCAGGTTTTATTTCCAACCAGGTAATTCAGGATTTATACCGTTTTTATAAGCTTCATCCGCGGAAAAGAGATTTTGAAGATATTTTTAGCTGGCGTTTCGATTTTCATAATAAAAATGTTTTGGGTGAAATTCTGAAAGAGGATGATAAGATTCTTCGAAATATCGCAGAATATTATTTCAGAAAAAATTATTTTGAAGAGGCTGCTGAAATTTTCAAGTATATGCTATCGAACGAGAAAAATGGCGAATTATACCAGAAACTGGGATTTTGCTATCAAAAATCAGGTGATTTTAAAAAAGCACTGGAAGAGTATAAAAAAGCTGAATTATTTGATTTGAATCTCTTGTGGAATTACAAAAAAATTGCCTTGTGTTACCGCAATTTAAAAGAACCACAAAAGGCACTGGAATACTATCTTATGGCTGAAAACCTGAATGAGGAAGATTTGAATATCGAGCTTAATATCGGGCATTGTTATTTGGAGCTGGAGCAGTTTGAGGAAGCCCTGAAGTATTATTTTAAGGTTGAATACCTCGCGCCAGACAATAAAAAAGTATGGCGGCCAATTGGCTGGTGTTCTTTTGTTAACGGGAAAAAGCAACAGGCATTAAAATATTTTAAAAAATTAGTAGATGATGAACCCAGTAAGCACGATTTGATGAATATTGGACACGTTTACTGGAGTTTGGGAAAAAGAAAAGAGGCGTTGGATTTCTACAAAAAATCGATTGCCAAAACTGATTTTACTGAACAGGAATTTTTTAAAGTGTTCGATGAAGATCTGCATTTCCTCTTGAAACAAGGTGTTGAAAAAGAGGATGTACCGATCATGCTCGATCAACTACGTTACTTTGTGGAAGAATAAAAATATAAGCTATTTATAAATAGAAGCCGGAGGAAATATTTCTTCCGGCTTTTTGTATCCCGATTTTTAGATTCTGTGGAAAGAATGTATTTTTAAATCGCTTAAATGAATAAACTAACTCATGAAAACCAGCATCTACTTCCTGTTGTCTCCTTTAATCTTCATTTTTATTCAGTGTAAAACATCTGAAAATAAGTCGGAAAACCTCCGGTTATGGTACGATAAACCTGCGACAGACTGGATGACAGAAGCTCTTCCTGTTGGAAACGGATACATGGGAGCGATGTTCTTTGGCGGTGTTAATGAGGAGCAATTTCAATTTACCGAAGGAACACTTTGGAGTGGGGGTCCCGGCGCAAATCCGGAATATAATTTTGGAAATCGCAAAGATGCGGGGAAATATCTTTCTCAGGTCAGAGAGTTGCTGGATAAAAACAAATTTGACGAAGCAAATCGTTTGGCAAGCAAGGAACTAACCGGTATTGGAAATAGCTTTGGTGCTCAGCAAACAATGGGAGACTTTTTTATTACCGTTGATAAAAAAGGTGAGACCTCAGATTATAAAAGAGAAATTGATTTAAATACCGGTGAAGGAAAAGTTTCTTACGATATCGACGGGGAACATTTTAAAAGAATCTATTTTGGGAGCTATCCTGAAAAAATGATAGTTTACCGTTTTGAAAGCAGCAATCCGGTTGGATATAAAATTAACTTTCAATCGCCACATCTGAAAATAAATGAATCCTTTAGTAATAATGTATATTCTTTTACCGGGCAGGTTGCCGATAATAAAATGGAGTTTGAAACCTGTTTAAAAGTGAACAGCGACGGAAAGATCATTATTGAAAACGGAGAAATACAAATCTCGCATGCAAAAAATTTAACGATTTATCATGTCGCTTCAACCGATTACTTGCCAAACTATCCGGATTATAAAGGGAACAATTATGTGGCAGAGAATAACGCCAATCTTGGAAAAATAAAAGGCAAATCTTTTAATGAAATTAGGGAAGAACACCAAAAGGATTACCAAAATCTATTTAAGCGAGTTGAACTTGATCTGGGAGGGAATGACCGGGATTCCATACCAACCGATCGTAGGTTAATTGAATTTGCAGAAGGAACAGACGATTCGGGATTACAGCAAATTTATTTTCAGTACAGTCGTTACCTAATGATTTCAGCATCACGGGCTGGCACTTTGCCAATGAATTTACAAGGGAAATGGAATAACAGCACAACACCACCGTGGTCATGCGATTATCATACAAATATTAACCTGCAAATGCTTTACTGGCCGGCGGAAGTGACTAATCTGAATGAATGTCATTTGCCG
>CAVYOB010000022.1:0-34257 GCA_963769925.1 uncultured Prolixibacteraceae bacterium | reverse complement strand
CAAAAGCAATAAACAGCCTCTCTTTTGTTGGGAAAGTTCTTCATACGAACGGACCTGGTAATCCGGAAGGTTTTGATGGTATCGGGCCAATTGTAACGTGGTACGAAGGAACCCTGACTTATATTTGCGCAGGTGGGCCTGAAAGTCAGGCCTTATTCGATATTTTGGTTAACTATCGTTACGATAATGGAACGATATCTTCTTATAACGACAGTCTGGGAGGCAAAGCCGATATATGGGCTGTTAAATGGTCGGGTCCTGATGCAACTGCATGGTTATATTATGCGGCTGCAAAGATGTCTCCTTTTAAGCAGTATGTTTCATTTAATCTTCCGACAGAAATTGAGGAAATTTCAGCAAACTACGTATTCTCCATTTTTCCTGTTCCTGCCAAAGAAAAAATCAATATTTATCTTAATGACCGTACAAAAATAATAATGGCTGTTGCCATTTATGATTTATCCGGCCATTGTTTATTGAAAATATCGAATGGAACCGGTTCAGAATTGAACAACGCAGATATCTCGTCTTTATGGAACGGGATGTATATCTGCAAAGTTGATCTTGAAAAACAATGTTTCTTTCAAAAAATTGTAGTTTTTAAATGAAATCAGCTGGCTGTAAAACCAAACCGGAAAATTCTTTTTTAAATAAACCATACTGTATTAATTCCCAGAGACTGAACATAATTATTTGTGATTTGTTCCAATGGTTATTTAAATTCCCATAAATAAATAATCATGAAAAGAACAGGCAAAATTATCGTTCTCATCGTTTTGTTAATAAGTTACGGTTTCGTTGTTAATGCACAGAAACCTGACAAACAGGATTCTGCAGGCATACCTGGAGACACTTTATTTGCAGCATTAAGAAAGCCTCAGAAAGTGGTAACCAACGGAACAGTGACTGTTGGAGGTAAAGAAATTAAATACAAGGCTGTTGCCGGAACCATTATTCTTAAAAACGATAAGAAACAGCCCACTTGCAGCATGTTTTACGCAGCCTATTTTAAAGACGGTGAAAATGATGCCAGCAAAAGGCCTGTCACATTTATTTATAACGGCGGCCCGGGGAGTTCCACACTTTGGTTACACATGGGCGCCTGGGGCCCGCAGCGTGTCGATGCAGCAGATACAGCCCGTGTTATTCCGCCATATAAAACCATCAATAATGAATACAGTCTCCTTGATGCCAGCGATTTAGTTTTTATCGACGCCCTGAAACCGGTTTAGCCGGGTTATCAATAAAGATAAAGGAGGTGCAGGTGAATAAAAGATTTTTTCGGAATAGATGAAGATGCTCAGGCATTTACCGATTTTATTATTCAATTTCTGTCTGCTTATAACCGATGGAACTCGCCCAAATATCTTTTTGGCGAAAGTTATGGAACATTCCGTAATGCGGCCTTAATTTATAAACTTGAGGTTGAAAAAGGGATCGATTTCAATGGCGTTATTATGTTGTCTCAATTATTAAGCTGGGATAATATGTCGGATTTAAATGAAGCTAATCCGGGAATGGATTTGCCTTCTCAACTGGTTCTTCCTTCTTTAACAGCTACTGCATGGTATCATCACAAGTTACCCAATCAGCCCGGTGAACTGGAGCCTCTGCTTCGGGAAGTTGAAAATTTTGCCATGGGAGATTATGCGCTTGCGCTTGGAAAAGGAGTGACAATGGATTCACATTTAGCTGCAACAATTACGCAACGTCTGCACAATTATACCGGTCTTTCTGAAGACTACATCCGGAAAGCAAATTTTCGTATTTCCGGACCTCTTTTTGAGCAGAATCTTCAGGCAGACAACAACAAAGTAACAGGTCGTCTTGATTCCCGTTTTTCAGGATACAGTGCCGACCCGCTAAGTAAAACTCCTGTTCTAGACCCATTCGATGCCGGAATTTCATCTATATTTATTAGCACTGTAAATAATTATCTTCGTTCCACGCTCAAATTTGGAAAAGATATGACCTATCGTCCTTCAGCCGACGGAGTTTTCAAAAAATGGGATTTCAGACATAAAGCGCCTGGCATGCCGGTTAAATTTTACGGTAACGTAATGCCCGACCTGGCGCAGGCAATGAGCTACAACCCTCATCTTAAAGTAATGCTGAACATGGGTTATTTTGATTTGGGAACGCCCTATTACGAAGGAATTTATGAGATGCATCATCTTCCAATGGATCCGGCACTTCAGAAAAACATCAGTTATGCCTTTTATAAATCAGGACACATGGTTTATCTGCATATTCCCAGTTTGAAAGAATTGCATGATAATGTGGCAAAATTTATTGCTGAAACACATTAATATTAAATTATTCTCACAGAAAATAGTTAAAGCCTCTCTTCTGAATAATCTTGATTTAAAAGCACTTAATTTGGAAAATTAAGGGAAAAACAATTTGTTATTACTCGCGGTAACAAACAATATTAGTGTGTGAATTCAAAAAACAAAATCCACAAAAGGCACTGAAAACACCAATAAAAACTGCTCGCTTTTATTTATCTTGCCATGCTGATAGATGCAATGAAAACAACTTTAAATTGAATGTGATGAAAAAAATAATCTTAATTGTATTGACAACGTTTACCCTGAATTCTTTTGCGCAAACAGGAACAAAGAATTTTATCGATCAAAATTATATTGAGGTTACCGGGAAAGCTGAAATGGAAGTCGTTCCCAACGAGATTTATTTAAAAATAATTGTTGATGAAAAAGATTTTAAAGGAAAAGAGCAGATTGAAGATATTGAAAAATCGATGATCGGAAAGCTCTCAGAAATCGGGATCGATGTTTCAAAAAAACTTGCCGTTAAAGACATGGTAAGTAATTTCAGAAATTACTGGTTAAAAAGTTCCACTATTAATTCCGTAAAAGAATACCAGTTAATGGTTGACAATGCAAAAACAGCAGGACAGGTTTTTCAGGGCCTGGAATCAATCGGGATTTCCAACATTACCATCGAAAAAATAGACCACTCTGATATTCAGAATTTCAGGACCGAAGTTAAAGTTCAAGCTATAAAAGCTGCAAAAGAAAAAGCAACTTTACTTACAAATGCTATTAACCAAAATCTTGGAAAAGCAATTTATATTCAGGAAATAAACAACCAGGTATTTAATGCACTTCAGGGGCGGGCAGCAGGAATGTCAAACATTGTAGTCCGTGGTTTTAATGACAAAATGAAAATGGAGCAGGAACCCGATGTTGAATTCGAAAAAATTAAACTCGAATACTCCATATTAGTGCGGTTTGAAATCAACTAAAGCTTACTTGCTTAACTGTAAATCCTGAGGACAAATAAGATCTTATGATTCTTTAAATGACAATGTGACAGAAAAGCTTCCGAATTCTCATCTAACTGTATCCACATGAAGATAAAATTCTGTCAACGCCTAATGTACGCTAAAGGCAAAAAAGAGGCTGTCCTTTTTTAAAAAGACAGCCTCTGATGATTTCCTTTCGGCAAAAGCTTTTCCGCTATGCCACTGGTTTTATTACATAATATGCATATTCACCGTCAGGATAGAAACCTTCGACAAGGATTGGTTTTTTATCATCTGACCGCATATACACTCTGTCCACGTCTTCTTTACTTGAAACCCCGACTTTATTTATTTCGGTAATAATAAATCCTTCTTTTACGCCGGCTTCTTTCAGCTTGCCTTTTGAAAGCTTAGTTACCTGTACTCCCTCATCGATTCTCAACTTAGCCATTTCTTTATCCGAAACAGGACCAAACTCGGCGCCAAGCGCTGACGTTGGTTCTCTTACAATGGAAGTATCGCCTTTCATATTCCGTAATACTACATTGATGTCTTTTTCTTTTCCGTCACGTATTAGTCCAACTGTGATTTTGTCTCCAGGACTGTATTTTCCAATTTGTTCCTGCAACTCAGAACTGGTGTTGACGCTGTTCCCGTCAATTGAAATAATTATGTCACCTTTTTTAATACCGGCATCACGGGCAGCCCCGTCTTCAGTAGTACTTACAACAAAAGCACCTTCCATTTTATCGAGATGTTCAGCTTTTCCAATACTATCATTTACGGTACGCATCATAACACCCAGTACGGCACGCTGAACTTCACCGTACTTTCTCAGGTCGCCAACTACTTTACGTGCAATAGTGGCAGGAACAGCAAATGAATAACCGGAATAGGAACCAGTTTCGGAAGCAATAGCTGAGTTGATTCCAACCAGTTCACCATCCGTATTTACAAGGGCTCCACCACTATTTCCAGGGTTAACAGCTGCGTCAGTCTGAATAAATGATTCCAAAGGCAGCGGCCCCTGATTTATGCCAATACTTCTTGATTTGGCACTTACAATACCTGCAGTAACAGTAGATGTTAGGTTAAACGGGTTACCAACTGCCAGTACCCACTGACCTAACTTAAGTGCATCAGAATCGCCCCATGTCAGGTAAGGAAGATTATCAGCATCGATCTTTACCAGAGCTATATCGGTATTAGGATCTTTACCAATTACCTTAGCCGTAAATTTACGGTTGTCGTCCAGAATAACTTCAACATTCACTGCATCGTCAACTACGTGATTGTTGGTAACAATATATCCATCAGGACTAATAATTACTCCTGAACCGGAAGCCATTTCATACTGCGGCTTTTGTTGGCGGTGTTGATTACCTTGTCCGGGTTGACCAGGTCCAAAGAAAAAATAGTAAAACGGATTCATTTCACTATTATTCACTTGTTCTTCCATCTTAACCTGTATATGAACAACTGCTTTAACACTTTTTTCAGCTGCCCAGGTTAAATCGGGTAACTGACCTTGCTGTGGAGTACTTACAACATTCTTTGCCAGATGTATGGGTGTTGTATCTCTAATTACTACTTGTTCCTGAGAACCGTTAATTTTCGTATATACAAATACGACCAATATTGCTGCTCCTAATGAAAGAGCAAACATTGAAATTAAGTTTCTTATTTTTTTCATGATGTTAAAATTTAAAAACATACTTTGCCCCCGGTTTTCCAAATTATATACCCGTATGTTTATTTTTTACATTAATTTGAGAAAATTATCTTATGTTAACACAACTTACTTCTGACAGGTATTTATGCTGCAAATAATGACATATTGATGTCAGTCTTTTTTATCATTTTTTAACTATCATCCTTATTTACAGCAAATTTGTCAGTAACTTTAATCACAAACCAATGATTAAAATTCAAATTTCAGGATATTGTATATTTGCTTTTTATCTTTAGCCTGATAAATAAATTCCAATGAAACCTTTTCTGAAATCGTTACTGATATTCTCTCTAAGTGCAAACACTTTACTGGCACAACAGGCTCCCTATCTGCCAAGTAAGGTCATTAAGAAGATAGAATTTTTGTGGCCCTCACATATCAGATTGGCTCCGGGAAGTGACAATTGGCCGGTTACCTGGGCCGACAATGATAATCAATATACAGTTTGGGGTGATGGCGGAGGATTTGGCGGCACCAACGAAATTGGCAGATCAAGTATTGGAGTTGCACGGATTGAAGGCAAGTGGAACGATTTTAAACCAGTAAATGTTTGGGGAGGACATGATACAGAAAACAACAATATTACCGCAAAAAGTTATGGCATTATTAGCATTAATGGAATATTGTATATGTGGGTTGGAATGTTTAATACCATTTCCGATCCTTTCAGGGAAGTAAAAATTGTCTGGTCAGCTGATCATGGGGCATCGTGGAAGTTTATCGAATGGTCGCTAAAAAAAGACAACCAGGTAATGATGCCCACATTTTGCAACTTCGGCAAAGACTACCAGGGAGCAAAAGATGATTATGTGTATAGTTATCTGATCAGGTTTCAATCATATGAAGGACCTGACGATTATCCTGACAAAGTTGACTGGCTAAACTGTCAGAAACCTGGATTAATAGATTTAGCGCGAGTTCCAAAGGATCAGGTATTGAATCGTGACGCTTATGAGTTTTTTGCAGGAATGGAGAACGGGGTCCCTGTCTGGACAAAATATATTACTAAACGAACCGCTGTGTTTGAAAATAAAGATGGCGTGGGCTGGTGTGTCAGCGTGATTTACAATGAAGGTCTGAAACGTTACTTACTTGCTACAGAACACACAGAAACACACCGGGGGAATATTAGCATTTTTGATGCTCCAGAACCCTGGGGACCATGGACGACGGTCTTCTATCAAAATGAATGGGGCAAAGACCACATTCCAGTGAATACTTTTTACTGGAATTTTTCAAACAAGTGGACAAGCAAAGACGGAAAAAACTTTTCATTAATCTTTACAGGAAGAAAAGAAAATGATTCTTTTAACGTAATAAGAGGTAAATTTATCACTGGTAAATAAATATCAACCAAATCTTAATTACAAACAATGCCTGAGACCAAACAAATAGTTGAATTTGACCTGGACAAACAAACCGTTAAGGATTTGGAAATATTTGCGGACAACCGTTTGGCAAACTCAATTGTAAATTATTATAACCAAACAAAAACATACGGTGGCAGACGATTTCTTTATCAGCTAATGAAAGTTCCGGTTACTGATATTAATGAGTTAAAACAACGAACTGAATTAATTAAATACCTTGCGGAATCGGGTTTTGAGCTAAAAATAAATTCCAGCCAGTTTGATTTTATTGAGCATTACCGGAGATTAAATATTGCGCCCCTGAGAAATAATATTGTTGATGCTTTCGCACAGAATCTTTCATACAGAATCAATCCAAACAACAACTATTATATCATAAAAACCGGAGTTCGGCAATTAACAGATATGTTTAATCATCTGAAAGAAAAGATTGAATCATTAAAAGAACAGGACAAACCGGAAAAACTTAATTCTTACCTGGAAAATATTTCATTGTTAACGAATCAGCCAGTATTCAAATTTTTATATCGCAAAAGACTAAAAATCACCTATTTGAGATTAAACAAACTGGATAATTTGTTTCGAAAAAAATTCAAAAATGAGCTGTATGAAGTTATAAAGCTGATTTACGAGCTCGATGCTTATATCTCTGTTGCAAAAGTTGCAAAACAAAAGAATCTTGCCTTTCCAGATTATTTAGCTACGAACAGACCCACATTATTTGTGGAAAAGTTGTATCACCCGCTATTGGAAAATGCCGTCCCCTATTCCATCGAACTGAATGAATCTTCAAATCTTTGCTTTTTAACCGGCCCGAACATGGCCGGTAAATCCACATTCCTCAAATCGGTTGGGTTGTCTATTTATCTGGCTCATATTGGCTTTCCTGTTCCGGCCGCTAAAATGACAACATCAATTTATAATGGGATTGTAACAACAATAAATTTATCTGATGACCTGAACCTGGGATACAGTCATTTCTACAGCGAAGTAAATCGCATAAAAGAAACTATTCTGAAGATCAAAGAAAAGAAACGGTTATTTATCATTTTCGATGAATTATTCAGGGGAACCAACGTGAAAGATGCTTTTGACGCATCGTTGTTAATTATAAAATCGTTTGCAAAAATTCAAGGCAGCACTTTTTTTATCTCAACGCATTTAACAGAAGTCGCTGAAAAAGTGGATGATTTACCGAATATTCAATTTTGCTTTTTTGATTCAAAATTGGTAAACAACACTCCTACCTATGAATACAAGCTGGAGAAAGGAATATCTTTCGAAAGACTGGGGATGTATATTCTTAAAAATGAAAACGTTATTGATCTTTTAAATTCAATAACAGGAAAGTAAATAGAAAAATGATGATTTACATTGAAGACAAAATATTTGAAAGTGTTGATTTTAACGTAGTACTATTGGAAAAAGGAGAATATGAAAATTGTGTTTTCAGGCAATGTGACATTTCCAATGCCGACCTTTCAGAAATACAATTTACCGATTGTGAATTTATCGACTGTAATCTTAGCTTGTCCAATCTGACAAAAACTGCTTTCCGCGATGTCAAATTCAACGCCTGCAAAATGTTAGGACTACATTTTGAGGACTGCAATGAATTCGGTCTTTCGTTTTCATTCGAAAATTGTCAGTTAAACCACTCCACATTTTATAAAACCAAAATCAACAAAACGGTATTTGAGAATTCGCAATTACAGGAAGTTGATTTTACTGCATGTGATTTAACAAGTGCAGAATTCAACAACTGCGATCTGACAGGTGCTGTTTTTGAAAATACAAATCTTGAAAAAGCTGACTTTCGAACCAGCAGAAACTATTCCATCGATCCTGAAATAAACAAAATTAAAAAAGCTCAATTTTCAATTTTTGGCATTCCCGGACTGTTGGATAAATACGATATTGTAATTGAAAACGATATTTAGATCGGGTTTGGAATTCGAATTCTTTCATGAGATAAAAAATCAGAAACAAAAAACCTAACCAAACACAAGTTTGTTTAATGCAAGGGCATTTTCATTCTGTAGATTAAAGCCACTATGTTTTTGTTGACAAACAATATTAAAACTAATTAATTATGAAAAAAATAGTATCTCACATGCACATTACACTAGATGGATTTGCAGCGAGTGAAAATGGTGAAATGAACTGGATTAAATTTGACAATGAAGTATTCGATTATGTTAAGCCTTTAACCGATGAATCGGACGTTGCACTTTACGGAAGAGTGACATGGGAAATGATGGACAGTTACTGGCCAACAGCAGGAGACAAACCAAATGCAACAAAACATGACAAGGAACATTCCAACTGGTATAATTCGGTTGACAAATTTGTGATTTCAAAATCATTAAAAGGACGGAATAAAGAAAAAACAACTTTTATTGGAGGTGATGTTCCCAATGCTATAAATGAGCTCAAACAGGGAAATGGTAAAAACATTATGCTTTTTGGAAGTCCATCTGTTGTTCGATTGTTGATGAATGAAAATCTCATCGACGAATACTGGCTATACTTAAATCCGGTCCTTCTTGGAAAAGGAATTTCAATGTTTGCAGAAATGGACAACAAAATTGAATTGCAACTCAAGACAACTAAAGTGTTTTCCTGCGGAGTTACGGCACTTCAATACACAAAATAAAAGTGTTAATACATCAACAAAATTGACAAAAAGTGCATTTTAAGTGGACTTCGTGCCAAGTAAAATTGTATTTTCAGGGGCCTATTATTTGCATATAATGCAAAATTAAAGACACAAATTACTAATTGACAGTAAATGATTTATTTAAGGATATATCAACGCTCCTGCAAAAGAAAAAGAGGTTACACCGCACCTTTGTATCCTGAATCAAAATCATTAAAAAACAAACTTACCGGCATACTTTTACTTTTTTGTTTGATAGCACCAATTCTGTCCATGTTCGGCTGGTTTTATTATCAAAAAGAACAGGTGCGAAAAGAAGTTAAACAGCAAATTCTGGCGGGAATACCACAAGAAGAACTTACCTTATTAAAGTTCAACCCTACGGATCTTTATACCAAAGTACGTTGGAAGGAAGAAAATGAAATTGAGTTTAACCACCAGATGTATGATGTAGTTGCTTCAAAAAAAGATGGAGACACGACATATTACTGGTGCTGGAGAGATAATAATGAAACAAAAATAAACCGGTATTTAAATGATCTGGTTGCTAACACTATGGGGCACAACCCACAAAACAGGAACAATCAAAAGCGGCTAACTCAATTCTTCAAATCGCTTTATTTCTCTAAAATAATTGATAGCAAATATCTGGAAACCAGAAAAATAAAGAAGTATTCACCTAACACTTTTGAATATTTATCAACTTCATTTCCACCACCAGTTCCTCCGCCCAAATTTATTTAGTTCCCCTTGTTCCTTTCTTACACAGAATTTTAGTTTCTAATTCATTTAAACAATCATAATGATCAGATTTATAACGATTTGGTTATTTATGGGGATATTTATCAGTGGTTATACACAGACTGTTCTTGTCAGTGATAAAACCTCGGGAGAGCCACTTTCATTAGTCGAAATTTCAAGTGACTCGCTGAATGTATCTGTTGTTACCGATGTAAACGGAAAAGCAAATATTTCAACTTTTAGGAATATCGATAAAATTTGCTTTCGGATGTTAGGCTACAAAACGCTGGTTATCAGTTATACAGAACTGGCTAAAAACAATTTTATAGTTTACCTGGAGAAGTCGGAAATACTGCTGAATGAGGTTGTTGTTTCTTCCTACAAAGATGAAGAGACACGACAGACAAGTCTTCATATTGAACCATTACAGTTAAAAGAAATAAGTAAAATCGGCACTTTTAGTCTTACTGACGCTCTTTCAGCAGTGCCCGGCGTATCCCAATTAAGCACAGGAACAGGTATTTCTAAACCAGTGATACGGGGACTCTTTGGCAACCGGATACTTGTCCTTTTTTCCGGTCTTCGTTTTGATAACCAGCAGTGGCAAGATGAACACGGCCTGGGATTATCGGACATCGGAATTTCGAGGGTCGAGATCATTAAAGGCCCGTTGTCGATTCTTTACGGAACAGATGCAATTGGAGGAGTCATCAATATTATTGAGGAAATGCCGCCTGCCAAAGGAACCGACGAATCTGATTTTGATATGGATTTCCATTCCAACACACTTGGTGGAACCGTTCAGGCAGGAACGAAAGCAAATTACGGAAATAAATGGTATCGCCTGAGAATTGCCACAACCAACCATTGCGACTATTCTGACGGCAATAATTCGAGAGTATTGAACAGCAGGTTCAATGGCTATTATTTAAAGGGGACATTCGGTTTTAAAAAAGGGGCCTGGCAATCAGACAATCATTACCACTTTTCATACAACAATTTTGGTTTCATTTTTAACGATATCAATCATTTCATGGAACCGGACAGAAGGTGGAGCCGGTCAATGTCAGGGCCTCATCATATTGTAATGCTGAATATGTTCTCTTCGGTAAATAATATTCAACTGCAAAAATCAGTACTCAAATTAAATGCGGGGTTTCAATCCAATCTTAGGTCAGAAGATGAAGGTGGAGGACAGCTGAGTCTAATCATGCACCTGGTGACGGGTCAATATACACTAAAATGGAACAAGGAATTGGGTGACAACTTGTTCATGGTTGTTGCTAACAGCAGCAGCCTGGAAAACAATACCAACTATGGAAAACGAAAAATTGTTCCTGATGCATGGATGATGGAAAGTAATCTTTCGGCTTATCTTAAATACCATTTGAATAAGATAATTTTTGAATACGGTTTTGGTACAGGAATGAGATATATAAAAACACTGCTCACCAAAACAGTCAATTCAGAAGAAAAAGATATTAGTCCTTTTCAGCAGACCCGCCCGTTTTTTAATGGAATGCTGGGCGCCAGCATAATTCCAAATGATTTCTGGACAATTAAAGCAAATTTATCAACGGGAGTAAGAGCACCAAACCTTGCCGAATTATCTGCCAACGGGTTACATGAAGGAATCTACACCTATGAAATTGGTGATCCTAAAATGAAGAATGAGCAAAACGTAAATGGAGATCTTGGCCTTTACTTTAATGGAAAAACGATTCAGTTCAGCACATCAGGATTTTACAATTATTTCAACAGATACATTTATCTCGATCCTACTTCGGAAGAATGGTACGGATTTCCGGTGTACCGTTACAGGCAACACCATGCCGCAATCTATGGAAACGAAACCGTTATTTCAGTAACTCCGCAATTTGTTTCCGGGTTAAAAGTTTCGGCCAGTTACTCCGGGCTTGTTGGGAAATTAGCTGGGAATGAATATTTGCCCTACATGCCCGCTCAAAAAATAAAACCCGAAATCAGGTACGATCATTCCGGTTCCAACAAAACTTCTGTTTATGGCTTTGTTAACACCGACTTTGTGACGCGGCAAACACGGGTAAATAAAATGGAAACGGAAACACCAGCTTACCAGCTGTTAAATGCTGGCGTTGGAATGTCTTGCCATTCAAAAAAGACGGAATACACTTTCAATATTTCAGCAAACAACTTATTGAATGAGGCTTATTACGATCATTTATCGAGATTAAAGAATTTCGGGATATTAAACATAGGCCGCGATATTACAGCAAATCTAAAAATCAAATTCATTAATAACATTAAAAAGAAAAATGATGAAAACAACTTTTAAAATTTTACTGCTTTTTGCTTTATTTTTAACCGTACTCGTTTCCTGTGAAAAGGAAGAAGATGGGGAAGGTGAATTAAAGATCGACTTCAAAACTGAAGAAGGTTACGTTTCTACCGATTCGACGGTACCAAGCGGAACGGCTTTAAAAATTGGCATTGAAGCAGAAACCGAAGTTTCAAAAGATCCAATCGTGAAATTCAATATTTCTGAATCAGTTAATGGTGGTACTGCAACTTCAGTATATTCTGAAGATTTGGAGGATACTATGTTTGATTACGATTATAATTTCACTTTGTCGGATACTGAATCCGGGAATACGCATAAATTTACGTTTACCATTACCAATCGCGATGGAATAAATGCACAGGAGTCTATTACGATTACAGTTCATTAAGCATAATATCTCATCCTGAAAAACATTGCTTTTTGTGTGAATCTATCTCAGGACGAGACAAAGCAAAAATTATTAATGGGGCTATCTTAAAAGATACCCCATTTTTTTCAACATTAACATATTTAGGATTTTGCACCGATCATCCGTCAAAATCAGTTGTACATTGTTATTTTTGGCAGCAAAATAAATTCAATGGGATTAAAAGTAGATCCAAAAGCAAAAGCATTAATTTTTGATTTAGACGGAACATTGTCGAATTCATTACCTGTGCACGTGGCAACCTGGAATAAGATTGGAGAAAAATACGGATTCAAATTCGATCCAAAAATTGTATATGAAATGACCGGACGTCCTACCATTGAATTTGCAAAGAGAGTTGTCGATCAGTACGGAATTGATGCTGACCCGGAAGAAATTGTTCGGTTAAAACAACATTCATTTTGGGAAATGGCCCATTTGCTTGAACCTGTTAAGGAAGTTGAAAAAATAGTCAAAGCATATTACGGCAAACTACCTATGGCTGTGGGCACAGGAGCAAGCCGAAGAAGCGCTGAAGTCCAGTTGAAGGCACTTAATTATACCCAGTATTTCGATGTAATTGTTTCTGCAAATGATGTTACCAGTCACAAACCAAACCCCGATACTTTCATGGAATGTGCCCGCTTAATGAAAGTTGATCCTGCATTTTGCCAGGTATTCGAAGACGGGGACCTTGGAATTTCGGCTGCTGAAAAAGCAGGAATGATCGTAACTGATGTGCGACCTTTTATTAACTACGGCGAATGGATACATTCTTAATTGCATTAAAGACAGTACTTCCGCTTTTCCTTATTATTCTTGTGGGATTTGCCTTTTCGCGAGCTAAAGTTGATCACGAAAACTGGATAGAAGTGCTGAATAAATATGCGCTCTGGATTGGGTTTCCTGCACTTGTTATCTTTTCTTTAATGAAACTTGACCTGACACAAAATTCCTACACTACTTTCATCATACTAAACTCTGTTTTTATTCTGGGAAGTATGATCCTTGTTTTCCCGCTTGCCCGCATTTTCCGGGTGTCAGTTAACATGAAAAGAACGCTTTTTCTGATCATTCCTTTTGGAAATGTTTCATACCTTGGAATTCCGGTTCTTTACAATGCATTTGGTGAAAACATTCTCCCTGAAGCCGCAATAATTTCGGCGGTTTATGTTTTTTGGTTGTTGACATTGGCAATTCTTCTCATTGAAATTTATGGTGAAGAAAAAGTTAGTCTTAAAAAACTGGGGGTAAGTCTGGTTAAAAACCCACTTTTATTGTCGGTATTTGTTGGGTTGCTTATTGTTATTTTTAAGATTCCTATTCCTGAATTTGCAGGAAAAACCATTCAACTATTTGCTGATTCTGTAACCGCAGTAGTTCTTTTTTCTCTTGGGGTTTTTCTTGGTATGCAAAAAATAGGGAAATTAAATGAATGGTTACAGGTTGCGTCTCTTACTTTGCTGACAATGATTGTTCTTCCTTACATTTTTTACCGAATTGTCGCCTTATTGCCGATAGATATTTCCGGTCTAAAATCAACAATAATCGATGCTGCCATGCCACTGGGAGTAACACCGTATGTACTTTCAGTTCAATATAAACTAAAAACTGAACTGCTCACCAGAGTAGTGGTTTTCGGAACTTTACTTTCGGTCGTAATCATTCCGCTTTGGATGATAATTTTGAAATAAATTAAAAAGATGGTTCGAGTACAATTTCAGCTAAATTGCCAATAAATACCATTTGAGATTTATAATCTTCAGAAAGATTTTCGCTTTCCGTCAACTCAAAGCTACCCCCCACTCCCTGAAGAATATATTCGTAAGGTTCTTTTTCAAAACAAAGAACACCTTTAACACGGTAAATTTTATTTTTATATACATCCAAATTATAGAAAAGCCAGTGGGTAAATTTTTCCTTATTTAGAGGATTGGAGAAAGTAAGCGTTTGTGTTGAAATTTCAGAATGATTTATTTTTTCTCCCGAATAATCAGGAAAATATTTGGGCAGAAACGAGATGTCTTCAAAATTGAACTGTCTGGAAATACCGTAATTACCAAAATGAATTTCCGATAGTGGACTTATCTGACTGATTTGCATTTTCAGGTTTTCCTTTTCAGAAACGGATAGGTTTTCTGATTTACTGATCAAAATTACATCGGCTGTTGCTATTTGCTTATATTTTAATTCAGTTTCAATTCCCGTTTCAAAATTTACAGTATCAACCAAACAAACAGAGCCTTTAAAAGCATAAATTTCCTTTAAATTCTCGTACCTGAAAAAAGGCCTGATAACCGGTGCTGGATCGGCAATTCCTGTGGTTTCTATCAGCAAGTGTTCAACATTTGGAAAACGCTCAGCTAACTCTGTCAGAATTAACTCATATTCATCTGAAATAGTACAGCAAATACAGCCTTGTTTCAGCTCAAACATCTGGCTGGCATTTACTCCTTTTATTAGTTGGGAATCGATGGAAACATCACCAAATTCGTTTTCAACAAGGGCAAACTGAGTTTCAGAATATGTTTTTAGTAATGTATTAATGAATGTAGTTTTCCCTGCTCCAAGAAAACCGGTGATTATGGTAACTGATATTTTGTGACTTACTGTCAATGTTTATTGCACTAATTTAATACACCCCTCCCCCTCCGGGTACTCCCCTCAATAAGGGGAGATAATTCTTTTTTCAATTTGTTTTTCTCGTGCTCGTAACACAAAACTGGTAACTCGGAGCTTTTTTTTATCCAAAAACTCCAAACAGATTCAGAATGACTATTACTAGTGCGAGTATTAAAACATAACGAACGTACTTTGCTCCCCCTTTTACCGTAAAGTTAGCTCCCAGCCAGGCGCCAACCATATTTCCGGCAGCAAGGATCAACCCGGCAACAATATCTGCCTGCCGGTGAAAAATAAAAATGCCCAGCGAGAAAACAGTATAAATAAGTACTATCAAAACTTTTACGGCATTGGCTTTTACCAGGTCGTGTCCACAACTTAATACTAATCCGGCAAGTAACAGAAATCCAACTCCCATTTGAATAAAACCTCCGTATAATCCAATAAAAAAGAAGATAATATATTGAAGAGTTGTAGTTTTTGCACCTACAGTGCCGACACGTTCTTTTACCCAGACTTCAGGCTTTAATACCACTAACAGAAACATCGCTACCATCAACCCGGCAATAATCTTTTTCAGCAACAGAGGATTGATTTCCACGGCAAACATTGCCCCGATTATTGACCCAACAACTGCCGGAATGGCCAGTTTTATATCTGTTTTTAGGTTAAGAACTTTTTTTTGCCGGAAGGTATTTACTCCGATAATATTCTGAAGGAGAATGGCAATGCGGTTAGTCCCGTTGGCAACGTTCGCAGGTAACCCCAAAAACATCAGTAAAGGTAAGGTAAGCATTGAGCCGCCACCCGCAGTTGTATTAATAAACCCGGCAGCCAGCCCGGTGCCAATTAGCGCCAAAATCATGTACCATTCCATGTTCATACCAGTCCTGAATATTTATTGTTAAAAGTAAAGAAAAGCAATAAAAAAACCCTAAAAGAATGATTTACCTTTAGGGTCTTTATCTCAATACACTGTAATAATAATCTAAATACTAATAAGCAAACAAAGGAAAGTCTTTCATCAGGTTGTAAACTTTATCTCCAACCAATTTAAGCACTTTTTCATCCTCAATATTTGAGATCACATCATCGATCATTTGGACGATCACCGGCATTAAATCTTCTTTGACTCCACGGGTAGTGATGGCAGGTGTTCCAACACGCAATCCTGATGTCTGGAAGGGCGAACGACTGTCAAACGGAACCATGTTTTTATTTACCGTAATCTCAGCCTGTACCAGCGTATTTTCCACTTGTTTTCCGGTAATCTCGGGGAACTTCGTTCTTAAGTCAATCAGCATCGAATGATTATCTGTTCCACCTGAAATTACTTTATATCCCAAATCGATAAATGCCTGAGCCATTACGTCAGCATTCTTTTTCACCTGCTGCTGATATGTTTTAAACTCCGGTGTGAGCGCTTCACCAAATGCTACTGCCTTTGAGGCAATCACATGTTCCAGCGGTCCACCCTGCTGACCCGGAAAAACCGCCGAATCAAATAATGATGACATGGTGCGAACCACTCCTTTTGTAGTTGTAATTCCAAAAGGATTTTCAAAATCTTTTCCCATCAGAATTATTCCTCCGCGCGGGCCGCGCAAAGTTTTGTGCGTAGTTGAAGTTACCACGTGAGCATATTCGAGAGGATTATTAAGAAGCCCGGCAGCAATTAGTCCGGCCGGATGAGCCATATCGATCATCATTATTGCACCTACTTTATCAGCAATTTCGCGCATCCGTTTATAATCCCAGTCGCGACTGTAAGCAGAAGCACCACCAATAATCAGCTTAGGTTTGTGTTCCAGCGCCAGCGCTTCCATTTCATCATAATCTACCAAACCGGTATCTTCTTTCACCTTGTAAGCCACCGGGTGATACAAAATACCTGACGAGTTTACATGCGACCCGTGAGAAAGGTGGCCACCGTGAGAAAGATCCAATCCAAGAAAAGTATCGCCAGGTTTTAAAATAACACTCAAAACCGAAGCATTGGCCTGTGCACCTGAATGTGGTTGAACATTTGCCCATTCGGCATTGTACAATTCCTTTATCCGGTCAATAGCCAGTTGTTCTGTCATATCTACAAACTGGCATCCACCGTAATACCTTCTGCCAGGATAACCTTCAGCATATTTGTTGGTCATTACCGAACCCATAGCTTCGAGCACCTGGTCGCTCACAAAATTCTCGGAAGCAATTAATTCAATCCCGCCCAACTGGCGTTCACACTCTTTTTGAATAATATCAAAAACCTTTGTGTCTCTGTTCATTATGGTAACTTCTTAAAAATTTAAGTCCAAAGGTAACACAATTTGATCATGCCGTATGTTGATAAACCGGTGATTTACCCAATATTTTTGAACAATTAAAATTTAAAATTCAGGTTTGAATCATGAAGTACTTTTTCAAAATTATACAATACTGAAAATTACATTTGTACTTAATAAAATAATTCCTATTTTAAGCAGCTGTTAATGTTGGCTCTCAAAATAAACCAATTAAATTTTAACAATCGAAATGTTCCTAAAAATGAAAAAAACTGTAACACTTTTCCTTTTAATCGTTGTTTTTGGCTTTTCACTAAAAGCTCAGGTTGATATCATTTATCAGCAACCTCCAAAAAAAATTCTTGAACTGGCCGATGCGCCGCTTGCACCTTCAGTACGCATTGACGACAAGCATGAAAATATGGTACTGCTTCATCGTAACCGATATAAAAGCATCGCCGAACTTTCAGAACCTGAATTAAGACTTGCAGGGCTGCGAATTAACCCGGCAACTAATATTGGCAGCCGAACAAATTACTACCAAAACATCACATTGATGAAAGTGGGTGACCAGGAACAAAAATCGGTAACAGGATTGCCGGACGCGCCCTTGCTGGCAAATTTTGACTGGTCTCCGGATGAAACAATGATGGCCTTTACGAATACAACATCAAAAGGTGTAGAACTTTGGGTTTTAGATGTGGCATCGGCATCTTGTCGCAAATTAACAGATGCAGTAATTAATGCAAATATTGAAAGTCCGTATGCCTGGTTTGCCGACGGAAATTCATTGCTTGTCAAATTTATTCCCGACGACAGACAGCCTATGATCGATAAAACGCATGCTGTACCAACCGGCCCGCGCATTTCGGTAAGTAAAGGGGAAAAAGCTCAAAACCGTACCTACCAGGACTTGTTAAAAGATAAAACTGATGAGTTCAATTTTGGACAACTGGCCCGTTCAACGCTTTACAAAGTTGATCTGAATGGGAATGCATCACGTTGGATGGAAACTGCCATGGTTACTGACTTTAGCTTCTCTCCCGATGGAGAATATGTGATGATAAACACCATTCACAAACCTTTTTCCTATCTGGTAACTTATTATCGGTTTCCCTCAAAAACTGTTATTTACGATAAAAACGGGAAACAGGCTAAAGTTCTGCGTGAACTTCCATTAATTGAGGACATTCCGCAAGGATTTATGGCAACACAGAAAGGGATGCGATCCATCCGATGGCGCAGCGATAAACCAGCCACCTTAACTTATGTTGTTGCACTCGATGAAGGTGACCCGGAAAAAGAAGTTGATTTCAGGGATGAAGTTTTTGAGTTGAATGCTCCTTTTACAGGAGAACCACACTCTATACTGAAAACTATTCAACGCTATGCAGCAATAACCTGGGGAAATGATGAAATAGCTATAGCACACGACCGTTGGTGGAATACCAGAAATTCAAAAACGTATCTTTTTAATCCTTCTGATCCGCAACAGAAACCGGAAATTATTTTTGATTTGAATTACAACGACAGGTATAGCGATCCGGGTAGTTTTGTAACAAAAAAGAATGCATTAGGGAAAAACACACTGATAATCAATAAAAATAAACTTTATCTCACCGGCCGTGGTTATTCGCCTGAAGGCATCCGTCCGTTTTTTGATGAGTTCGATCTGAAAACAAAAAAGACAGCACGGATATGGCGTGCCGACGGAAAAGAGACCCTGGAAAACATCGTGGAAGTACTTGATGCAAAAGCAGGTGTTTTGTTGACTAGAATTGAATCCAGCAATGTTTATCCGAATTATTTTATCCGTAATATTAAAAAGAAAATCGCACCTCAGCAGATTACCTTTTTCGATAACCCGGTAAAAAGTCTTGAAGGTGTTCATAAAGAAGTGATCACCTATAAACGCGATGATGGAATTGAACTGTCAGGGACATTGTATTTGCCTGCCAGCTATGATTTTAATAAAAAAGAAAAACTTCCGATGATCCTGTGGGCTTACCCGCGTGAATATAAAGACGCTTCCACAGCCGAGCAGGTAACTTCGTCGCCGCACACATTTACCATGCCTTCGTATGGTACACCTGTTTTCTGGATTACCCGTGGTTATGCAATTCTCGACGGAGCTTCATTCCCAATCATTGGGGAAGGAGACAAAGAACCCAACGATACATTTATCGAACAACTGGTAGCCAATGCAAAAGCTGCCATTGATGCGGTTGACAAACTGGGTTATATCGACCGTAACAAAGTGGCTGTTGGAGGTCATTCTTACGGTGCATTTATGACCGCTAATCTGCTTACTCATTCTGATCTGTTTGCTGCAGGAATTGCCCGCAGTGGAGCCTACAACCGCACACTAACACCTTTTGGGTTTCAGAGTGAAGAGCGTACCTACTGGGAAGCACCGGAAATTTATTATCAAATGTCGCCGTTTATGCATGCCGATGAGATGAAAACGCCGCTGCTGCTTATCCATGGCGAAGCTGATAATAACTCCGGAACTTTTCCACTCCAAAGCGAAAGATATTTTAATGCATTGAAAGGAATGGGAGCTCCTGTCCGACTGGTTTTTCTTCCTAAGGAAAGTCATGGTTATGCTGCCCGGGAATCCATTTTACATGTACTTTGGGAACAGGACCAGTGGCTGGAAAAATGGGTTAAAAACAGGGATACGTCCGTTATGAGTAGTGAATAGTATAACGTAATCTTTAATACGGTTCATTTTCAATATTGCCCCTTTTTTGTTGATTTGGAGATAACCATTCTTTGTGGAATTTTGTTAAGTAACTGGTTGCCCCGACATGTTAACAACCTGTAATTAATTACTTAATCCTTCCACCTGGTTTTGAAGTATTAAAAATTTCCAACGTGTGATTTATTGTAACAAAATTATGTTACTTTTGCATGCGAAATTTTAAAGTATTATCAATGGACGAAGGCCCGTATCATAGGCAATTAAAGTATTAACACTTCTGTAAGGGCAACTGTTTCCTTACAGGGTAAAATGTAAGGAGACATTCATCATGATTAAAATCTTCAAAACTTTTGGTGGCTATGTTGAAATCGATGAACCACAAAAAGGTTGTTGGATACATACAACAAGTCCAACTCAGGATGAAATTCAAAAATTAACCGACGATTTTGGTTTGCCAAACGACGTGATTAACGATATTTTGGACCAGGATGAACGACCTCGTATTGAATTTGAGGATAACTGGACGTTAATTATTTTACGAATTCCTGTTGAAGTTAAAAATAACGGTGTTCCGTTTCATACTATACCTCTCGGAATTTTTATATCCGAGACCTTTACAGTTACACTTAGTTTACACGATAATGACGTTTTACCTATCGGACAGCCTTCGATATTCAGAGATCATTACCGGCAAATTACCGACGATATAAACTTTGTTCTGCATCTGTTTTTGCGTGCAGGAAACCTGTACCTCCGGTATTTGAAACAAATCAACCAAATGACCTCATCAATTGAACAGGACCTTGAACTGTCGATTAAAAACAAGGAGCTGAACAAATTGCTTAAAATGGAAAAATGCCTGGTGTATTTTATCACGTCCATTAAAGCTAACGAAATAGTTTTGGCAAAACTCCGGAACTCGAAAAAGATAACCACAGAGATCAATGAAGACCTGCTGGAAGATGCTTTGATCGAGAATAAACAGGCACTTGAAATGGCCCAGATTTATTCCGACATTCAAAGTGGTATGATGGATGCTTTTGCCTCGGTTATTTCGAATAACCTGAACGTGGTGATGAAACAACTGACGCTGATTTCAATCATTTTAATGATACCGACTTTAATTGCCAGTATATTCGGCATGAACATTCCTAACGGTATGGAAAACTCCATGTGGGCAATGCCGGCCATAATTTTAGGATCGCTGATATTATCATTTTTAGGTGTAATGTTATTCCGGAAAAGACAATGGTTTTAATCGCATTGAAATAATCTATATAAAACATTAAGAGGTCCTTAATTCAAAGGATCTCTTTTTTTAGCAACTTTTGTCCGTCCCCTCTTCAGCATTAGGATAGATTCGAAAAAATGAACTATTTTGCTGTTGGTTTTACCACAGCAAAAAACGAACAAAATCAACGCAAAAATGAACTTGAATCGGCTATTGGAACTTAACCCGGTATTGCTGGCATTGTTTGCCACTCTTTTTACGTGGTTTGTTACGGCTTTGGGTTCCGCCATGGTGTTTTTCTTTAAAAAGATCAACAAAAAAATCCTTAACTCGATGCTCGGTTTTGCCGCCGGTGTAATGATCGCTGCCAGTTTTTGGTCGCTGTTAAAACCAGCTATTGAAATGGCGGAAGAAAATGGCTCGATTCCCTGGGTACCTGCATTAGTAGGATTTTTAGCGGGTGGTGTTTTCCTGTTGCTGGTTGATAAAATTCTACCACACCTTCATTTAGGACTTTCGGTTGACAAAGCCGAAGGAATAAAGACCCACTGGCAGCGTAGTATTTTGCTGGTACTTGCCATCACCTTACATAATATACCTGAAGGTCTTGCTGTGGGAGTTGCTTTTGGAGCGCTGGCAAATAACCCCGATACAGGCATGCTTGCCGGAGCCATTGCCCTTACTATTGGAATTGGCTTACAAAATTTTCCTGAAGGAGCTGCCGTTTCCATTCCACTGCGACGCGAAGGTTTTTCACGGCTGAAAGCATTTAATTACGGCCAGCTTTCGGGGATGGTTGAGCCGATTGCCGGAGTTTTGGGAGCCTACCTGGTTTTAACCATTACTCCCCTTCTGCCCTATGCACTTTCGTTTGCTGCCGGAGCTATGATTTTTGTGGTAGTGGAAGAATTAATCCCGGAATCGCAGACCGGGAATGAAACTGACCTGTCCACTATTGGTGCCATGATAGGTTTTTCAACCATGATGCTGCTTGATGTTGCGCTGGGTTAAATCAGTGACACTAAATAATCTTGAGTAAACGAAATAATTATTTTCTAAGTGTAACTTCTGACCAAATTGTCAGGCAGGGTCCCGACAGATAATGTGATCGGGAACGCCCGACCATAAACAAGCGGCCGATGCAGTCAAACCATAAAATGAACGACCTTTAAAGCAAACGAACAGATATGAATAAAAAAGTATTACTATTTCTTGCACAGGGATTTGAAGAATACGAAGCAAGTGTTTTCACCGATGTTATAGGTTGGAGCCGGGCTTTTGGGAAAGAGCCTGTTGATTTAGTAACAACAGGACTTCGGAAAGAGATAAAATGTACATGGAATTTTATTGTTCGACCAGAGTTGGAATTTGAAAAAATCAATGTCCATGATTTTGATGCATTAGCTATTGCCGGAGGATTTGAAAAAGCTGGTTTTTATGAAGATGCCTACGATGAAAGACTTTTAAACCTGATTCGGAAATTTGATAAAGAAGGCAAAATAATTGCTGCAATATGCGTTTCTGCACTACCCGTTGGGAAATCAGGAGTTTTGAAAGATCGAAAAGCGACTACGTATGATTTATTGGATGGCGCAAGAAGAAAACAACTTGCAGATTTTGGGGCAATAGTTCAGGATAAAAGTATTGTGATTGACAAAAACATAATAACATCAACAGGACCTTCAACCGGGTTAGATGTTGCATTTTGTCTGCTTGAGATGTTGACCGATAAAGAGAATGTTAATGTGGTTAAAAAATATATGAGGTTTACATAAGACAAAAACCTGGTTCCGTTTTTAACAATAAATGGTTATTTTTAAAATTCATAAAAGTTTTTCATTATGACTAAATCAGGTAAATTTATCCATCCAATTTTCAAAAATCTTCGTCTGTCCCGTCGTTCGTTTATTACAACAACCGCATTGGGATTATTACTGAGTTTATTTATCCTTTCCGGATTTACAAATCCGGGATCAAAAACAACGCTCGCTTCGGCAGAAAAATGGGTAGGCACCTGGAGTACGGCTCCGCAATTGGTTGAACCACGAAATATGCCACCGGCACCGGGATTGAGCAATAACACCCTGCGACAGGTAGTATGTGTTTCCATTGGTGGTGAAAGCCTGAGAATGTCGTTTTCAAACGAGTTCAGCAAAAGTCCGGTTACCATGAAAACCGTTCAGATTGCGGTTTCCAAAGGTGGTAGCAACATTGATGAATCAATCGTTAAAACGCTTAAATTTAATGGGAACACTGAAGTTACAATGGAGCCGGGTGATGCCGTCACTTCAGATCCGGTTGATTTCCATCTGGATCCACGAATGGAAGTGGCTATCACCATTTGCTTTGGTGAAACATCGCCCGACGTTACCGGGCACCCGGGATCACGCACCACTTCGTACCTGCTCGCCGGAAACCATACTTCTCCTTCAACGGATTATTCAGATGCTGCCAAAACGGATCACTGGTATGTAATTAACGGCATCGATGTAAAAGCACCTGAATCTGCAGCTGCTGTTGCCATTCTTGGCAACTCCATCACCGACGGACGAGGTTCGGGAACTAACAAACAGGACCGGTGGCCGGACGAATTGGCAAAACGGCTGCTTGAAAACCACAGAACAAAAAATATTGCTGTGCTTAATATGGGAATTGGTGGTAATTGTGTTCTTCGGGGCGGGCTGGGTCCCACAGCTCTTAGTCGTTTCGACCGCGACATACTGAGGCAGGAAGGAGTTAAATGGTTAATCATACTGGAAGGAGTGAATGACCTTGGTGGTACCCGAAGCAGTGAAATGGCAGACCGTGTTGCCGATGGATTGATTGACGCTTATGGAAAGATGATTGATGATGCGCATGCACAAGGCATTAAAGTTTATGGCGCTACCATTACACAAATTAAAAAATCGTTCTATTATACCGACTATCGTGAAGAAGCCCGGAAGAAAGTAAATGTCTGGATTCGTTCCAGTGGTCGTTTTGATGCCGTTATCGATTTTGACAAAGTAATGGCCGACCCGGCCGACCCGGATGCCCTGCTGCCCGATGCCCAGTCGGGTGATTTTCTGCATCCCAACGAACTTGGCTACCGGATGATGGGGGGTGCTGTAGATTTAAAATTGTTTAAATAGAATTATTATTCCCCAAACAAGATTTTAGCAGCAGGTTAATTTGAGTTGCCTTTTTTTAAACCAATCCAAAAAGCAAATCATTCTTATCTATCTTTATCAGGAAAATATAGCAGCTTGTCGGAAATTACTTGTAATGAAGGAATGTTGCTAATTAACTTGGCTTTCGAAACCAAAAATTTCAGGTCATGAAAAAAATTCTGTTTTCTATTTTATTTCTAGCAATAATTGTAAGTAACGCTACTGTTATTGCTCAATCAAATGAGCTTAATGATAAAGCTTTCTGGGACTTCATTAAAAACAATTTTGTTGGCTGGGAATATCATGCAAGTACATTTAAAGAAGATGTTAAAATTCAACTGTCTGGTAATTATACGGATGAAGATTCTGTTTTGGTATCAAATCTGGCAAAAGAATTAAACGAAATAATTGAAACAGTTAATGTTTACACAACGTCAGAAAACGGAAATCTAAGATTGATAATCAATACTGATACAATTAGAACCAGATATTTTGATAAAGGGATAAAAGTTGGCAGTGGTTGGTCTGGATCACCGACAAGTGGAAGAGTAAGTAAAGCTTCGCCAAAATTGTATTTCGATAGTATTGTATCACAACAAAACCGGAAAAATGCAATAAGATACGAGTTGGTGAGAAGTCTAATTCCCTATTGTCTTTTTTATTATGAACAAATTGAAGAAGTAAAAGGGATTAATCCAGGAGGGATTTTTTCACTGACCGATTACAAACAAACTTCTGTTACCAATTTTGATAAAAAAGTTCTAAAAACCCTTTATTCCGAAGATTTTTATAATCAATTTTATAAGCGTTATCCTATTGTTTATTTGAAGTATGCCAGTGAAAATGCATTTAGTTTATCGATTCTTCCTTATGAGTTGATATATCGGTTACTAATTTTAGCACTAATTGTTTATGGAATAGTCATTTTGAGGTTTTGGAAATTCAGGGAAAGAAATGAAACGTGGTTAAAGTATTGTTTAAATGCTTTCGTTCTCTCTTTCCCATTTTTTATGGTTGAAGTTGCCGGTATTGTATATAAAAATGACATATACAAAATCATCTTCCCGGTATTAATTATCGTTGTGATATTTTTCTCAATAATGCTTTTAACTTTTATTTTAACCAGTATACTGTTTTTGTTTGAAAAGTATTTTGTAATCAACAAAAAACCTAATCTGCTAAAATACATCCTGCAGTTTATATTAACTGCTTCGGCTTGTTATCTGGTCATTTTTATACTTAGTGAAACTTTTAGATTTTACTATTATAATTCGGCTCTTATTTATGGTTTTATAATTTCATTTTTAAGAGTAGGATTTATTTTTTTAGAGGATAGATCTCTGTTAAAAATAAGTGAGAAAGAATTGCAACTTGCCAAAATGGAAGAGTTAAAAACTAAGGCAGAACTGCAATTAATTCAATCAAGAATAAATCCACATTTTTTATATAACTCGCTAAATTCAATAGCAGCACTTGCAATAGACAATCCTGAAAAAACAAGAAAAATGGCTATGTCTTTGTCGGAATTCTGCCGTTATGCGGTAAATAAAACCAATGTAGATTTTGCTATTGTTGAAGATGAAGTAAATCTTGCGAATTCATATCTTGAAATTGAAAAAGTCAGGTTTGGAGATCGGTTAAATTTCGCGATTAATGTTAACAAAGATGTAAACGGCATAAAAATACCCAGATTTATAATTCAACCACTGATAGAAAATGCAGTTAAACATGGTGCTTCAAAAATTACGAATACTTGCGAAATTGAATTAAAAATTCAAAATCAAAATAGTGGAATTTTGATCGCAGTTTCAGACAATGGCCCGTCCTTTCCTGAAGTCCCTGTTTATGGATATGGATTACAATATATCTTTGATAAACTAGAAATGTTTTATGAAGGGAATGCCAAAATTAATTGGGAAAATCATCCTAAAAAAATGATCAGTGTCTGGCTGCCCGTTAATTCAAAAAAAGTTATGGATTATGACTGATTTCAAATTTAAAACACTAATTATTGATGATGAAGAACCAGCTAGGCTCTTTCTAAAAGAACTTCTACAAGCACATACAAACGATATTGAAATAGTAGGAGAAGCAAAAGATGGAATTGAAGCAGCAAGTTTGATTGAGTCTTTAAAACCCGAATTAATCTTTTTAGATATTGAAATGCCGGGCAAAAACGGATTCGAAATGCTGCAAAGTTTAAATGAAATTCCTTTAGTTGTGTTTTGTACTGCATTTGACGAATATGCACTCAATGCATTCGAAACTAATAGTATCGATTACCTTGTTAAACCCGTAAAACCGGAACGCTTAAATAAAACAATTGAAAAATTAAAAAAACTTAATCATTTTAAAGAACAGGTAAAAATTAAAGAACTCTTACAATCAATAATAAAAACAAGTACACTAAAGCCCCCGACCACTTTTCCTGTTAAAATTGGAGACAGGGTAGTTTTTATTAAAATGAATGAGATTGTGTATTTTACAGCAAAAGAGAAGTATGTTGAAATACATACTTTTAGTGGCAAAGTTTATAATTTAGATCAAAGTTTAAATTTACTTGAAACAAAACTCCCAGCACAATTTACCAGAATTCAAAGAGGTTATATAATTAATAGTAGCTTAATTAAAGAAATTAAAAAATATTCACCAGGGAAATATGCTATATTGCTTGAGGATAGTAAAAATACGAAAGTTATTACAGGAAGAAATTATTCAAGGGTTGTGAATATATTAATGAAGTTATAACTTAAAATGAAAGTATAAAAATATTATATTAGTTGTAAATATTTCGTTAATAAAACATTACACAAGAAACCAAAAACAAGAATCATGAAAAGTTACTCCCTCCTATTTGTCTTTTCACTTGGGCTAATTCTATCGTCTTGCACACAAACAGAAAAAACCTGTGTTATTACAGGAAAGGTAATCAACCGGCCTCAAAGTAATAATCTTATTCTGACTAAATCATTTGAGGATTTTCGTTCCCAAACGGCAATTACAATTCCAATAACTGACAGTACATTCACCCATACAATTAATTTTAAAGATGCTGAGGCTTACGCGCTCTCATTCGAAGATGAACTCATGCATGGTTCATGGCGTCCAATTAAATTTTTTACAACAAACGACACTATAAAAATGGTTTTACATCCCATGAATCAATGGGAAGAAAATACCGTTGAAGGCGGAGAAGAAAATAAACAATACCAGGATTATGAAAAAAAGAGAATAGCTGAAATAAATGAAAAAACAGCCGCAATCAGAGATAGTATGAGTGCGCTTCGTAAAAATGGTAATTATTACAACCAAAGAATGGACGACATAAACGAAACACTTAGAAAGACAGAAAAGCAGGGAGATAAACAAAAAATTTATGATCAGATAAATGAAATGTATCAGACAGGAGAAGGTTACAGTCCTGAAGCAAAAAAACTAAACGAACAATATGATTCGATAATGAAAATAATGAATGTTAAGGAATTTGAACATATAAAAAGCAATATCACTATCGACAATTATTATAGGCTGATTGAATCCATATTAAACACAGAATACTTTCATAGAATATTTTAACTATGACCAGCTCGTTGAACTGCAAAAAAGATTTGCATCAAAATTTAAAAACCATACTTATACCCGCTACAGCAACGAAGTTATATGGCGTTTTTCCAATCTGAAACCCGGTGGTGATTTTTATGATTTCACATTAGCGGATTTAGATAATAATGAACACACTTTATCTGAAGCGATTAAAGGCAAATACGCGGTTATTGATATTTGGGCGCCCTGGTGCGGGCCGTGTATTCGCAAAAGCCGTGAACTGAAGCCTGTTTATGAAGCATTTAAAGATAAAGATTTCGTAGTAATTGGCGTAGCAACAAAATACGATGAACTAAACGAAGTAAAAGACAGGTTGACGGAAGACGAATATCCATGGACAACGCTAATTGATAAGCCTGAACTCGACTCCAGGATAAACCAGTATTATGGTACCGAACAATCGGGTGGTTGTAACATTTTAGTGGATAAAACAGGGAAAATAGTGTTGGTAAATCCAACGGCTGATGAAGTAAACAAAGTACTGGAAACAAATTTGTGAGTGCTTTATTTTTGAATATTTCTCTGACGATATTTTAATTTGCCAATTATAATTCATCCTATCAACAAACTCATAATGAAAAACCTAATAATTTATATTTTAATTATCGCTTTGAATTTTTCTTTCAAAGCTGATTCAAATACATGTCATCTTACAGGTGTACTGGAAAATTGCCCTGATTCAGTAGAATTGTATTTAGCAAATACTGAAAATCCAACATCGCTTGCAAGGATTGAAGTTAATAATGGAACTTTTCAGTATGACATTGAATTAACAAAGCCCAAAATATTTATGTTGATGAAAAAAAGTATCCAGTACAAATTTCGTGATCAGAAAATCATTTGGTTGGAACCGTCAGATATTAAGATCAGTGGCAATTATGAGTTCCTTTCAAAATTGAAAGATAGAAGGTTCAACATCGCATCTCGATTTTGAGTTATATTCCGGTACAGTGGAGCCAATTGAACGTAAAATTGAAAATTTAAAAGATGAGAGGAGTATAGCCGGTGCAGCGGAACAACGGTTATTAAATACTCAAATCGATTCTTTAAAGCATAATTTAAAGAAACGGTTTTTGAGTTTTATACAAAAACATCCATCATCAGAAGTTTCTTTGTATACGATTCATTCAGCATGTTTTAAAACTTCAAAAATACTTGACAAAACAGCTATTAAACAACTTTTTAATTGCTTGTCCCCTGAATTACAAACAACTACACAAGGAGATGAAATAGTAAAGTTTTGTAAATCGCCGGATGCTCCGCGAATCGGAGACAAAGCTATTGATTTTCAACAGAAAACGCCACAGGGAACGTTTGTCCGACTATCCGACTATAAAGGGAAATATGTATTGCTTGATTTCTGGTCATCAGGCTGTGGTGCATGCCGGTCATCACATAAATATTTACGAGAACTATATCAAATGTACAATTCAAAAGGCTTTGAGATTTTAAGTATCGCGGGTGACATAAATGAAACAAGCTGGAAGGATGCTATAAAATCTGATGTAATTCCATGGACAAATGTTTCTGATTTAAAAGGTGAAATGAATGAAGTTTTTTTAATGTATGAAGTTACCTCTTTACCAGCATATATACTTTTAGACAGGAATGGTAATATAATCCAAAACTCTGTTGAGAAGGATTTTGATATTAAGAAAGAACTAAAAAAAATATTTGAAAAAAATGGTTCATAGAAAATTATAATATGGCGGGTATCCCGCCCGACCACATACAAGTGACCGGAAACACAAATAAAATTTATTGAGATAATTACTAAAGCGTGAATAAAAAATGTAAAATAAGAAGATGTCCAATTTCCTTATGGAAAATAAATATATTTCTATTACCTGCATTTTTATTGTTTCATTCTTTTAATGTATTTTCCCAAACAGATCCTAATCATTTAGTCAAACTCATAAGTGAATTTGATTCGCTGTCAAAAAACAATCCACCGGAACATATTTACCTTCAACCAAGCAAAGACATTTATGAAGCGGGTGAAGATTTATGGTTCAAGGCTTATATTCTCAACTCACAATTTTTCATTCCTTCTCCATTAAGCCAAACTCTTTATCTGCAGGTAGTAAATGAAGAAACAAAGACAGCTGTCTGGCAGGAAAAATACGAAGTAATCAATGGTTTTACTGACGGTCATGTTTTTTTGCAGGACACGATTCCTGAAGGTGATTATCTGCTGGAGGCTTTTACAGGTCATTCCTTCTTTAATGATTCATTGAGCATTCAGGGCAGTGTTCGGAAAATCATCGTTAAAAAAGACATGAAACCTCATCCGTCCTTCAATGCAACATTCAACAAGCATTTCTATAATCCGGGCGATACGATTCATATGACCATTACTTCTCTTTCGGAATTTGATAAGCCGTTATATGCTCTATTTAATGCAACGCTGTATTCGGATGGAAAAGAAATCACTCAAAAACAAGCCGTTCCCAATCCTGAAGGACAGGCAACACTCGACTTTGTATCGAAAGGAATTGGGGATAAGCTCAGCATAGTAACGCAGATAAAATACTCAGACAAGGAAGAAACAAAAACTTTCGAGGTCCCATGTAAAAAGGGAAGCCCGGTTCAATTCAATACTTTTCCCGAAGGGGGAAATCTTGTTGCAGGGCTTCCATGTAAAATAGCATTTAAAGCTGTCAATATTGATGGAGAACCTATAGATGTTACCGGAACTCTGTTTGAAAATGATAAGCCATTGCTGGATTTTAAAAGTAAACATGCCGGAACGGGAAGTTTTGACTTTACCCCTGACACAGATAAAGAATATCATATCCGTCTTTCGCAACCCATCATCGACAGTACATTCCTGTTACCTAAGATTTACAAAAACGGTTTAACGCTGCATCTGGATGAAAATGATAACGAGTTCCTGAGTTTTGTTGTATCGCAAAATGAAGGGTAGGAAGAAAGAGACTGTTTTCTGCAGAGGCAGATGCGGGGCGTAGTTTACTATTTGGCAACAGGAAACTAAACCGGGAACTGGAAGTAAATATTCCGATTGAAGATTTTCCTCAACAGGGAATTGCCGAATTCACCCTTTTTGATGACTCGTTTAATCCGGTTGCGGAAAGGTTGGTTTATATTCACCCGGAGAAAAAGCTAAACATTGAAATAACTCTTAGATAAGGAAAAATATGAAACCCGTGGTAAAGTAACACTTAAAATAAAAACAACCGATGAAAACGGAAATCCGGTAGTGGCAAATCTTGGGGTGAGTGTATTTGATAAACTTTATCAGGATGCCAAAAATCCGGAAAATATTCTTTCGCATTATTACCTCTCTGAACAAATACGGGGAAGGATTTACGACCCGGTATATTACTTTGATGAAAAAAACGTGATCGGGAAGAAGCATTGGATATGCTTTTACTTACACAGGGTTGGAGAAGATATGCATGGAGCGAAGAAAACCTAAAAAGGAATATTTTCCCCCAAATACCAGTTATTGCTGACGGTACATCGGGAGAGGTACATTACACAAAAAAGCTGAAACAGGCTCCCAAAGGACGACCACTTATTACAATATTTAATCCTGCGGAAAACAATACAAAAATGTTGACAGTGCCAGATGTTGATGGAAAGTTTACAATAACTCCGGAACATTTAAAAATATGGCAAGGAGCATATATCTACATAAAGCCCATGGGACAGGAAGATTTTGTACCCAGGATTACTTTGGACAGACCTTTTGAGAATATTGAAGATGTTATGAAACAAAAAATAATAAGTTATCCTATTCATAAAACTGGGGACACAATAAAAGAAAACAAATCCAGGCCATTTATGATTCCGACTAACGTCAAATTTATTATTCACTAATTCAAGTAGTTGCAAATTTGAGTTGTTCAGGTTTGATTTCAAATTTAGTGATTTGTTTTTGTAATTTCTTTACAAGTCCGAGCCTTCTTTTTTCATCTAAAAACATATATTGAGTTGGTGGGCTATAGTTTTGTCCCTTTGCCAGCATATTCCATATGATAATAGCCAACTTTCTGGCAGTGGCATTAATTGCAGTTGATCGCCCTTTTTTATAGTTGATTCTTCTGAAGAAATCAGCAAGGTGTCCTTCTTTCAAATTTCCAATTGCATTTGCTGCATTTCGAAAAGCTATTTTCAATCTGCTGCTGCCTTTGGGTATGTGGTGGCTTAATACCTTCCCACCACTAATTTTGTTATTTGGAGCTAACCTGAGCCATGCTGTAAATTGTTTTGCTGAACTGAACTTCTTTATCCCTTTCAAGCCTATTTCACTGATTATTGCCATTATTGTTGCATCATTAATCCCTTCAATCTCCATAAGGTCGATTCCTTCAAAATACTTGTAAGAGATTTGATTCATATCAGTCCCCCTGATGGTATTCTTATTTTTTCGCTTGTATGATTTTTTGTTGGCAACGTGCTGTTTTTTGTTGTCGTCCTGGTCGATAATATCTTCAAGTAGTTTTTTTATCTGGACATCGACTTCGCTAATTTGCTTTTGGATATGCAAATAAGTTTCCCATTCTTGTTTGAGGGCAAATAAATAGTCAGCCCTTCCATTGTATTGTAATGCTCTGGCTATTTCTTCTTCGGGTTTTCGGCAGTTGTAATGGCGGTATTTAGCCAGGTTTTTACCTTTTGTTTCTCCTGCAATAAATGCAGTTATTATTTTTGTTCCTGTCAAACCAACAATGTCATTTACAACCACGTCCAACCTCATATTCATCAACCGAAGGTATTTTTGGACTTTCAAAACAGTTGCCCCGGTTTGTTTTATCAGGTTTTGTCGGTGTCTGGAATAAGTCCGTATTATTTCAGTGGTACTGTCAGGTAAGAAACTATGGCTCAATAAACCTAAACAATGAAGTTTCTGTATCCATTGGCAATCTTTGATGTCGGTTTTTTTGCCTTTCACATTCTTTGTCTGCTTTCCATTTACCAGTATTACCTCAAACCCTGCAGCTGTTAAAGCACTAAATAAAGTCTGCCAGTATGTACCGGTGCTTTCCATGGCTATTGATGTGATACCATTTTCAGATAACCACTGACAGAGTTCCAGGTGGTCCTGGCTGTAAACACCAAATTCTTTGATGTCCTGGGCATCTTGCCCAATAGCAACCCAATGGCTTTTGCTTCCTACGTCAATTCCTGCAGCATTTGGGTTGACTACTTCTAAACTCATTTGCTTTTTTCCCATATCTTAAATGTTTAAAATGTTAAAAGCCCCATGGGATGTAACTTTTAAACTTTGAAAATATTCCGATCGGGATCCCCGCCCAAGGCGGGGTCGCCATTAAACTCTAACCCAAGTCAGAAAGAAATACTCCTGACTTTTTACATCCTGACCTTGATTGCGCTCGGGTTTATAAAACACCATTGCTTAAACCGGCCTTTACTCGGAGCTCAATGCTAAGATAACCCGTTAGCAGAAAAACTCAACTGTTTATGACCATCGAGGATTGGTCCCAACGTAATTGAGTTGGGAGAAGTAACTGTTAAAGGAAACGAGATCAGACCCTTTAGGGACAAATATATGGGGCATTTGGATAGTTTAGCAAATGCAGACTTTTGTACTGATTATGTTTGTAATAGTAATTATTTAAATTGTGAAGTCCATTTTGATAGTAAGGAAAATAGAAGACCGGTTGAAGGAGAAACATACCATCAATATATAGGATTTCAGTGGGTTAATGGTGTAGGCGGGGCTTATACAATAGGAGGAGAGATTGATGTAGTTTATCATTATCCACGTTGGACCGAAGATGAACTAATGAAGAAATTTAATCTTTACAGGGTGAAAGCCTATTATGGAAAACAGGAGTTCTACCAGCCCAATTATGATAAAGAAAAGGAAAACGACTTTTTGCCGGATACAAGGAATACACTGCTTTGGGCACCAACAGTAATTACGGATAAAAACGGAGAAGCAACTCTTGAATTTTTCTGTTCAGATTTAAATACAGAGTTTATTGGGAAAATTGAAGGGATCGGAAATGGTGCCTTATTGGGAAAAAATGCATTTGAATTTAATGTCCTGAAAACTAAACCATACCCCTGGGAAAAATAAATTATAAAACGAAAAATCGCTCTGAAGAAACTATTCGAACGACCTGGAAAAATGAAAAATTCAAACCAGATAAGATTGGACCACGAATTGCCGGGAATATGTATTAAAG
>CAVYOB010000021.1:0-146900 GCA_963769925.1 uncultured Prolixibacteraceae bacterium | reverse complement strand
CAAAGCATAAGTTTTATTTCATTCCATTTCATTCAGTTTCCTACAATATCAATAAAATAGGCTTAAATAGAGACTTGTAGAAAACAAAAATATGAAATAAAATGCATACTTTTGAAAAAAATGTTTCACAAATGTTTCACTATTTATTTCACTCAACGTCATGGCATCAGTAAAAATTAAACTAAAACAGGATTTATTACTAAAGGATGGTTCTAAAGCAATTACAATTCAGGTCCTGCATAATCGGAAGAAAAAAGTATTTCATTTGGGATATTCCACAATGGATTCTCAGTGGGATGATGAAACTAATTTACCTAACAGTAAACACCCTGACTGCAAATAACGACGAAAGTGACCACCCAATTCCAATTTAAGTTGACCACCTGTGACGATTTAAATTGACCACCCCTGATTTTCCACCAGAAAAAGAACTCTTTTTTAGCTGTTGCGATTAAACAAATTTAAACATTTTCACTATTAAACATATTTCTTTTTCTTCTCATTGATTCTCCCATTAACTCAATCCGGTGCGATTGGTGGATTAACCGGTCTAGGATAGCATCAGCAATTGTTTTTTCGCCAATAACCTCGTACCAGCCTTTTACCGGTATTTGAGAGGTTACGATTATCGAACCTGTTATTGTGCCTGTCTTCGATTATTTCGAGCAATGCAATTCGGTTTTGGTTATCAAGTGGCTGCAGGCCAAAATCATCGAGAATAATGAGTTTATACCGCTGTATTTTAGCCAGTTCTTTCAAGTACGAACCATCGGCTTTGGCCATTTTCAGTTTCGAAAACAGCTTTGTGGTATTTAAGTACAATACCCGGTACCCTTCAATACAGGCCTGGTAGCCAAGTGCTGTTGCAATGTAGCTTTTCCCGGCACCTGTACTCCCGGTAATCAGTATGTTTTCGCTGCTGTCGATAAACTCGCACTGTGCCAGCCTTAGCAAGCTTTGTTTTATCGATGTTACGGGCAGTTTCGTAAATAATATTTTCGACCGATGCTTTGTAATGGAACCTGGCATATTTAATCGCCCGTTCAATTTTACGGTTGTTGCGGTCGTCAAACTCGGCATCAATCATCATCGATGTAAACTGGTCGATGGTGTAGTCGTCGGTCTTGCCTGTTTCAATAGCAGTTTTAAAAGCCCCATGCATTCCATAGAGCTTCATCTGTTTCATTTTACTAAGTGTTACTTCATTCATTTTAAACTGTTTATTTATTTGATTACTGATAATATTTATCGCCTCTTATGTTTTTATGAAAAGGAAGTTCCTGTTCCTGTTGCGTGATTCGTCCTCTATTTTATCCAATCCGCGTTTTAAAATATTCTCGATTATTTTGTAGTTGAAAACCTGGTGGTCGAGTGCTCTTTTACAGGCATTGCTAAGCCTTTCTGTTTCCCACTTTCTTTGCAAACGAAAGTACGCCCATACAGCTTTTGTAGGCCTGCTCGGGGTGTTGTTTCCTGTCCAATAGCTGGATGATAAATTCTTTTACCGGCTCATCAATCGATGCGGCCCAGTCGATAAAACGCTGTGGTGTCCAGTCGGTAACAAACTGGTGAGTTGATGCCAGGTGCTCCTTTACGGTGGTAGTACTGGTAGGGCCTCAGATCGCGTTTATGAAGGGCAATACGGTTGTATTTGTGATAGATCTCGACGCTACTTTTTGTAAAAACGATCTTTACTTTTTTGCGGATATACTGGTAAGGGACACTGTAATAATGTTTGTCTTTGCCAAGCGATACATGCCCGTTTTGCATCACCGTTACCATTGCAATTTGCTTGATCTCGTATCGTTCGACAGGAAGTGGCGATAGTTTGTGTTTTTCGTCTTCGTTAAACAGTTGCAGCCGCGATGTGGGCCGTCCGGTAAGTTTTTTGTTGTTATGCTTTTTCAGGCCTTCCCAAATGGCTGCATTCAGTTCTTTTAGTGAATGAAAAGTTTTTCCTTTCACGGATGGGTAAATGCGCTGGTAGAGTATTTTAACGGCTCCTTCGGCCAGCGATTTGTCCCGGGGTTTGTACGCCCTTGCCGGAAGGATGGTGGTTTCGTAATGTTCGGCAAAATCATGAAAGGTTTCGTTCAGGGTTGGTTCATAACGGCTGCTTTTGGTTACGGCCGACTTCAGGTTGTCGGGCACGATGGCAGCCGGGACACCCCCGTAAAAATGCAGGGCATTTTCGACCGAAGCAATAAAATCTTCTTTCTTCTGGCTCATCGAAGCTTCAGCATAGGTATACTGGCTGGCCCCAAGAATGGCCACAAAAAACTGTACTTCCTGTACTTCCCCGGTTTCCTTGTCTACAATCTCAAGTGTCTTGCCGGCATAGTCGATAAACATTTTGTCGCCGGCTTTGTGGTTCATGTGCATCACCGGGTTTACCTTTTTGCTCCACTGCCGGTAGAGGTTGCAAAACTGGCTCGATTTTAAGCCATCGGGATTTTTCTGGTAATACTCGCGCCACATTTGTAGTTTGGTTACCCCATCTTTCTTTAACTGTCGCTCCATGTAGGGAAAGAAGTCGTACACGGCCTCATGTTGTGGGCGAGATAAACTCAGGTTGATTATTACTGAACAGCTGCTCCAGTTCTGCATCGCTCTTTAGTTCAATATCTTCATAGCTGAGGTTGAGCATTTTTTGCATGCGCAATGTACTTTTTAACGGTATTGCGCGACAGTGATAAATACCTGCTGATAAACAACTTGCTTTCGCCTTTGTGGTGTAGGCGTAATACTTTTCGAACTTTACTCATATCTGTAAGTTTATTGGCCATATTGCATACATTTTATTCTGTTAAATGCACGCGAAGTTATGGCTTCAACAGCCTCGAAAAAGTTCTTTTGCCCAGGTGGTCAGTTTGAATCGTCCGTGGTGGTCACTTTCGATCGTAGAAAGGTGGTCAGTTTCCGTCGTTAGGAGTGGTCAATTTGCATCGTTATTGGGTGGTCACTTTGGTCGTTTTTTCCACTTTTCATTTTCAAAAAGATCTTTGATCTACATTGGTTTCTGGTGGATAAAATAATAAGTAAAGATTATCATAAGCATTAATGTATTTATTTAAGGCAAGACAATAAATATCTTCCCTTAAATATTCGTTTCATTGAAAGTCAATTATCTGGCGGTAGAACATGTTCTACTATAGGAGAAGTGCATTAATGTGATAACTGCCCTTAATCTTCCATTAATTTGCCATTTCTTAAAATCATCCTCGTAAATTGTAAATCTCGTTTTCTATATAAAGAGCTATTTATTAGAATATTTTCAAAGTCTTGATTTGAAACCAAATAATTTTCACCTATTATTATTTTTAGAATCTTTTATATTTTATCATGCTCATTAATAAATCTACTTTATGAAATTTGGAAATATTACATCATATTTTGAGGTGCCAATCCAAACATTTTTCTTCTTGTTGAAAGAATAAAAAGCTCATTGAGTATTTTGGTTGTATTAGCATATGGAATTATTTCAAGGAATGGCCTTTTAATGAAAGAATTAATAGTGCCTATCTATGATATTTTTGTTCGCTTTATTCTAATTCAAAAATCATTAATTTCTTTTCTAATATTAACTAGCATTTGGTTTACTATGTCGTTCTGTATTTTACAAAAAGCAACTCACTTTGTTGAATATCAGTAGATTATTAAGTTAGTAATGAACAAATAATTAGTTTTGTGTTGTAATTAGAATAATGGGATATCGTTGAATAAAAGAAAATTAGGATTATCTGATTTATTATTGATCAAACAAACGTTTTTTATATGATGCAATCATATTTGAAGCATCCTCGAAATATTTTATTGTTAAATTTGGTGTCGTAGCTTGAGGGAAAAAAAACATGGTTGCGTTCATATTTGAATCAAGTACAAAATAGTAAGGTTTATTATATTTGTCCATTGTAACATTTAATATTTTATTGTTAGTAAAACCTACTTTCAAAAAATTATAATTTAATAATGAAAGCGATCTTAATTCACGGGAGTTACCAACTGTTAATACAGCACAAATATTATGAAACCCTTCTACTTCATACAAATATTTTAGATTATCAAGTTCTTGTGACTCACACATTTTACAGTAAACGGTGGGAACTCGTAATATTAATTTTGGTTTATTTTTTACAAGTGTTGATAACAAAATGCTATCCTTCCAATTCTCTAAATGACAATATATATCTTCAATCTGAAGTGACTTAATTTTATACAAACGTGTATCTTTTGTTTGAGCATAGGGATCAATTAATATTCTTTTTCTAGTTGTAAAATAATAACTAAGAAGAAATACCATATTTATCAAAATGGTCAAAATTAAGAGTATATTAAAGTACTTTTTTACATAATTTCTATTCATACTTATTCTATTAAATCGAATAAAATTGAGATTAAAATTAATTTTAAGAAGATAAAAAGATTTTTATTGTTAAGTAGTAATTTGAACAATTAAGGTGTGCCAGAGATCATATTGGTTTGTGGTAAATAATCCAAATGATATTTTATTATTCGTTTAAATCTTATTTAAGAAATACTAAAAATCCTACAATAGCATAAACAAGTTTATTACTTACAATTTAATAGTCTGTATCTTATAATTAAGTAATAACGCATTAAAATGTTAAAAGATTATTATTTATTATCATCAAATTTAAATTCAACTAATATTAATATTGGATTAGATGTCATATCCAATTGTTCAATAGTTTTAAACACGTTTGGGTTTAAACATTTTTCTTTTGTTGGATCGAGCAAATCTATTACATTGTTAAAATTAAGGTAGTCGGTCTGAACAATGAAGTAATTTTCATAAACTCCTTTAATCTTTAAATTAACTCCACAATTACATGATGGGTTTTTAGAATGATTAAATATTATTGATTCTTTATTATATTTATCAAATAGTCCCCAATATGGTTGTTTTTCGTACATAAAAGAAGTATATATGAAATTATTAGATTCAAAATATTCCAAACCATAAATATATCCTTTCCGATTTTTTTTACCGTGTAGAAAAACATTTTCTGTTATATCTTGTGGCATTACATCATTAGGAAATTCTAATAAGTACTTAATTTCAATATTATTCGATTTAATTGAATAAACTATATTTGTATTAGGTTTTAAATATTCTACTTGTGTCTCATTTTTCAATAAAAAGATTCCATTGCCTATAGTCACGCCAAGTGGATTAATAAATGGCAAGGCAGAATATAAAAAATTATTATTTTCGTCATAAACATAAATATGCCTTCCAACTCCGTCGTCTGCTAATATCGAGGCTTTCGTGGAATAAGCTTTATATAATTTACTCCCTTCTGTAAAATATTTAAATTCTTTGGCTCCAAAATTAAGTTTAACTTCATTTAAATATTCTGAATTCAAATTAAAACTAAATAGCTTTCTTGAACCTGGATCTAAAATATCTATTGTTTCATTCTTAGGATGAATATCAAAATCTGAAATGGACATATATTCGTGTGCGCCTCTCCCTTGCCGATTAATCTTATTTAAATATTCACCATTTAACGAAAATACATAAACAAAATCTCTTCCTCCCGTTAATCTATCAAGTAAGAATATTTTATCCTTATAAATTAATATTTTTCGAATAGAATTTAAATATGCTTCATCGGTTGTTTCCAGCGGAATTACTTTATAACTGTTCACATTATTTGTTACAAGAGATTTGCTTAATTTAGTAAGATTAAAATCGACATTTAATTTACTCTTTTTATTATTATTACAGGAAAATATTAACACAACTGATATTATTAGAAATAAATATTTCATATTTTCGATTGTTTAACTTCAGAACTTATTGGACAATTTTTTGTATAAAATTAATAGATACTTTTTACATTGAAAATTATTGTTAATGATAATTTTTCTGAACTGTTGAAATGTTGTTAACTTTTAGCGAAGCGTTAAGAAAGTTATCAATATTTCAATAGTTGACTACGCTGATTTTTTTTTGATTGCTGATTCATTTTCCTCCTTTCTTTTATGGTTTCAATTTTAATTTCTTTTCTACGATTAATAATTTCTTTCTGTCTGCCAAAATAAACATCGGCAGGAGTAACATTTCCAAGTGATTCGTGGTAACGATGGTTGTTGTAAAAATTTACAAATTCCGCAAGCCTGTTCCGCAATTCATCAGGGTAATAATAGTTTTCAAGTTTAACTACATTTTTCATCGTTCGGTGATAGCGTTCAATTTTCCCCTGTGTTTGCGGATGATATGGAGCACCTTTAACGTGCCCTATTTTTTGTTGGTCAATAAATTCCTTAAAAGCACTTGAAACATAACAGGGACCATTGTCGGATAGAAGTCTTGGTCGCTTCTTTTCAGTAAGTCCCGTTATGTGAAGTGCTTGCTCAACCACTCTCATCGCATCGACAGATTCCATATTTGAACATAATTCCCAGTGAATAATATATCGGGAATAATCATCCATTATGGTGGCTAAATAATACCAACCCCAGCCAATAATTTTGAAGTATGTAAAATCGGTTTGCCATTGTTGATGAACGTGCTTTGTTTTATCTTTAAATTCATCAGCGGCAGCCATTAAAATCCATTTAGGACTGGTAATTAGATTATATTCCTTTAATATTCTGTAAACACTGGATTCACTAATAAACCAACCTTTTTTATCGGTTATGTGAAAGGCTAATTCCCTGGGAGAAAGGTCTTCTTTTTCAAGAGCAATTTTCCTCACCTTTTTCTTTTCTTTTTCAGGAATTTTATTCCAGAATGATTTTCTATTTGGTGATTTAGGTTTCAAACCATCATAACCATTTTTCAGATAATTTTTATACCAAACGTAAAATGTACTGCGGCTTATTCCCAGTTCTTCAAGTGTTTGTTTCACTCCAAGTTCGGAATCCTGTACAATACGAATGATTTCCATTTTCTCGCTGGCACTTCTTCTCATATACTTGTAATTTACTCGGAACCAGTCAGACTTTTTTTAAGCATACGATTTTCAAGACTTAGCTCTGCAACAAGCTGTTTTAAGTCCACGTTCTCATTTTTTAGATGATGAACCTCAGATGTTGTTGCTTCTCGCTTAATATCTCCATTTAAACGGTTTTTTCCAGCTTCCAGAAAATCTTTACTCCATTTATAATAAAGATTGGCATTAATATCTTCTCTGCGACAAAGCTCTGCAATGCTGCTTTCTCCTCGTAATCCTTCAATTACAATCCTGATTTTTTCTTCCGCTGAATACTTCTTGCGGGTGTGCCTTCTTATCTCTTTTACTTTTGATTCGGCTGTTTGCTTTTTCCCTTTCATATTTGAACTTTTTTTGGTTATTAAATTAAGAAATCTATCTCTTAATTTTTATACCAATCTGTCCAAATTAGGCTGAAGATTTACATAGTTTCTGAAACGAATCTTTATGGTATGCTTTTGACAATGAATGTTTCCCTTTGTTGAACTTCTCATCTAAGAAAGGATTCATTCCAAATTTTTGAGCTTCTTTAATATATAATTTTGATTGCTCAATTGGAACAACTTTGTCTTCATGACCATGAACAATACAAATAGGAACATTATATAGATTCCTGACTAAATTTATCGGACCGAGACCGTAATTCCCTTGGCTTATTGGCCCATGAGCAGCAACTCCGGCAAATTTATCTGGATTTCTGGAAGCAATTAATAATGCCCTGTACCCTCCTACACAATCGCCATCGATATAAAATTTGTTAGGATTGATATTGTAGTCCGTAATTAGTGTATTTATTGCTCCAAGTACATCGTCATCAGCATTTGTAATATTATAATCACTCCCTCTTAAAAATAACCATGCTATTGAAAATCCATTTTTATCAGCCAGATATGCATCTATTTCTAATTGATCTAAACTGCTGAAATACCAGGTAGTCGTAAAATCATTCCCTTCCAGAGCATATGGTATCATTAAAATCACAGGTTTAGATGCAATTTCTTCAGGGCTTCCGGTCCCATGAAATAGAAAATTAAATGTTTTATGTTCTTTTTCTGAATAATAGGATTTAATGACTGTTCCTGCCAACCCGTTGAGATTTTTATTTCTTAAAAGGTAATTTATTGCATGATTAGTATTAAAACCATAAAAAACACTATTATTATTCCAATATTGTTTCTCATAACGGGATAGACTATCTGGCTTAACTCCAATCAGATAATTGAATTTTTTGATGGATGTATTAATTTCATTAGAAGTCAGACTATCACCGCTCCACAGTGATGCTAATTTTTCAAATTTTGCCTTGACATTGGATAATTGTCCGTGATAAATTTTTTCATTCATGAAGTATTTTCCGCAATACAGATTCACTGTATAAAAACCTTCAGGGAGAGGGTTAAGATTTTGGAAGTTGACGTATTCATTTTTAATATCTTTTTTTGAGAATATTCTCCTGAATACCGTTTGATGGTTCGTATTGATGATCCTTATTTCCCCGGATATGTTTGGACCAACATAAATCGAAAGGGTGTCCTGAAAATTTGGATTGGCGATAAAATCACTTAAACAGTTTTCAAAGAAAACTTTTTTTGCTTCTTCAATATTTGTAATGGTAAGGTTTAATTTCCATGAGATTTCATTATTTCCCCTGCTAACCTTTGCTAATACAGTATTTTTTCCCTTTTTTAATTTAACTGGTATAAATCTATCACCACCTTTGTTTGTATTCTTTTTCCAAAAATCACTAACTACTTCCTGTCCATTCAACCATATTTTATATGCAAAACTTCCATCGGTAACAAAAACAACTTCGCAGTCAGTCTTACTTTCAACCTCTGAATACAGGTAAAAGTTACTCTGTTGTAATTTATCTTCAGGAGCATATTTAATAAGATCAACAGTTCCCTCTTTGTCCTCAACTTCAAACTTGTTAATTGTTTCAGGAATTTTTTTCAAATCGGATTTTGTAAAAACCGATTCACTGATACCAAATTCTGCCAAATCATCATTATAAAAAGTTTGACTTGGATCTTGTGATATAGTGTCAAATTGAAATGGCCCAATACAAATCCACTTTTTCAGCGGTGTAGATAAAAAGTCATGTTCAGGTATTTTGGTTCTAGATTTATCATTACAACTGATTAAAAATAATAAGGAAAAAAATCCTCCAATGATGATTAATTTAGGTTTAAATGAATTCATAATTAGTATAATTTTTAAATTTTTAATAACTAGTGATAATTCACAGTATGCAAATTGATCTTGTTTGAAAGGAAATGACTTCAATCCTTTGGACAAATCATTAATAGGCTATATTTATAGTTTAAAGCCGAAAAAATATTTTGTTTTTCAATTCAGAAAAGGTCACACTTTTTGTAGTATAATTTGAAATTTAGGGACACAATCAGATAGATAAATTTATCATCTTGAAGTAAAAATACTGAATAGGGAACGAAGTATAAATCGATTACTTACCCCGTATAAAATTAGAATTTGAAGGTATTCTCAATTCACAATTATATGTTTTTCATTTATTCCTTCAACTGAATAATCAAATTGCTTATATCCAATTCCCCCATTTTCAGAAACGGTTTCAACAATCACTAACATTTCCCCAGTGTTGTCGGCATTGTAAAAGGAAAGTTTAGCCTGCCCCAGACTGTCAGTTTTTAATTCGGGTTCCCAGTAAACCCGGGCCCTTAAATCGGGTTTTGTCCAGTCGTCAGGCTGAACATTATTGTACTTTGGAGCGTAAAATTCACGTGGAGCTGAAAACACCCGAATGTTTGTTTTCAATATTCCTTCTGAACTACGTGCAAATATTCCATGTTCGCCACGAGTGTATATTGCAATAACACCCCCACAAAGTGTTGTCCTGAGAATTTTTCCAGTGACTTCCATAAATAATCTTGGAAAATTATCAGCACATTTAAAAATTTCAAAACTGCTAACTTCACTTGGTGGAATATTGGGAATGAGTGGATAATCCTCCATTTTTACAGGCTTTCCGTCAACTACAACAAAAGTCAGATCAGTACCTTTTACAAAAGCATATTTATTGCCATCAGAAGATGTAATAATCTTAACTTCATCAGGATAATTGAATGATAATACACTATACAAACCATAAGACCACTTCTCTTCTTTTGCTTCAATCTCTTTACCATCAATAATTTCATCCGGTTCTCCGTACAGTTCTATCACTTTTTTACGGGTTGGGGTAAGTTTTAAAGCTGTCACCTCTACTTCATCCAAAAGAATGTTTCCAGAATCCAGCGGAAATGCTTCGTCTATTTTCTTTCGTTCAATATCTTTTTCTGCCAGTAACGTTGTAACACTGTCTGGATTTTCCACAGTTTTTACATGATCAAAATTTACCGGGGGCGACTCTTTTTTATCCAGCGAAATCGTGTAATTTACTTTCTTCCCCGACATCTTTGAACTTTGAATCAACGCATTGATATTACCTCCGTATTCGTCTTCCAAATTAAATTTGAACCGGCCAGCACTATCGGCAGTTTGTGTATAAACACATTTATCTGTGCCAAACGTCATCATGGTGAGCTTAGCCTGCTTTTTTCTTTTTGTTGAAAACTGACCACTTACCTCTCCGGCAACACTAAGATTGTGTTCCGGTTTAAATGTTATTTCCTTGTATTCTTTTGAATAATGATATTTCCTCCATCCCTGCGAAAGCATCAATACATCCAGGTCGCTGTGCATGTTGCTATCGTTATTAAAATAATACCCCGGATTTTCTATTATCCCTTTTAACTCCGATTCCAGCAAAAAATAAGACAATATATTTTGACGCATTTCTTGTATTTTTCCTAACTGATTTTTATTGATCACCAGCACCGATAAATTCGCATTTACAGGTTCACCATTTGAATCAGTCGCCTGAATATTTAGTTTGGTCCGTTCGCGCTCTGCATAGGAATCCTTATCTGTGGAAATGGATAAGCTAATCCTGCCGTCGGGTTTCTCATTAAAATAAAGTCTTTCAGCTACCGGTTGCGTCAAATTATCTTTCATAGTAAAAGAAATTATTCCCTCAGGAAACTTATTAGCAGACAGTAAAACACTAAACACTCCCTCATTCAGTTTTGCTTTTATCTCGTAAAAACTCATCCCGCGGAAAGAAATATACAATTCGATACTGTCATTTTTCAGGTAATTCGACAAAGCCGAAACAAGAATATTCTGTCCACGTTTTTCCACAGCCAGAATATTACCTTTTGAAGCCACTTTGGGTAAAGGATACATTAAAACCTCATTTTCTTCCGCCTGCGATCTTAACCGTGCATAATACTTTTTTGTGCTGTCTGCCCGTGTCAAAATAAAACTTCCCATCCCCAATAAATTACTTTTAAAGGCTGTAATTACCGAATCTTTTTCATCCACAATATCTCCTTCTACTCTTTTCCCCTGCCCATTGGCATCCAATGCCTTAAACCCAACTTTACTTTTTAATCCATGAACCATTTCGCCACTTTCCGGAAAGAATTGCAAATCAAGAAAATCTTTGTTTAATACGATGGTGGTCGAATATCGCCGGTCGTTTTCAGTTTGCATTTGCAATGTAGCAAACTGACTTTCTTCGTTAAGAACATAATCGAGCGTATATATATCATCTTTTCCGCTTTTTACTTCCAGCGTATCGTTTTTGTTATCGAGAGCCACAATAATTGTAAGTTTTTTCTTATGAAGGCTGTCAATTAATGCCGGAGTAAACCTTGCTTTTAACCGGTTCCTGTTGTCCTGTTCTTTTATCAGTGTAACATTGCTGATCGGTTTTTCGGTATTCTCATCCGATTCCGCCGCAAATACACGGATATATTCTTTAAAGAAAAAATCAGATCCGAAATTTCTGTCCCATTGTGTATATGCCCGTATTTGATAAAGCCCTTCCGGTAAATCCTCACCAAGGTAGAAAAAGCCCTGACCAATTCCATCTTCAATTTTAATTAGCTTTTTTTCATGAATAATTTCTTCAGGGGTAACCAGTTCAACATACAAAACACGACTCAGATGTGAGGGCACATGATCGCATGCATTTAAAACAATTGCTTTAAACCAGACGATGTTACCTGTAGTATATGCTTTTCCGTCCAGTTGCAGATAAATCTTTTCTGCAAATGAAGCATTAGATTGTATGACATTGTTGGTTTGTGCTTTTGAATTTAACGGATGGATGATAGTAAACAACACTAACGAAATATAGTACTGAATTCCTAATAGCTTAATAAGTAACGTGATTCCAAGTTTCTTGAATTTTTCTTTTTCCATGAAATTGATATATTGGACCTTATCTCAAACCGATTCTTGTACAATCGAAATATCTTTTAACAAGACTATGATAGGTTAGCAATTAACATTTATTTTTTATATTTCTCAAGTTGCATAACTGAAAATTTAGCTAGGAGTAAGTATGCTTTTAAGTTTCTTAAACGCCTCCCCATTTTGAGGTGACTGAAATTCATAGCTTTTGATTTTTCCATCCTTAACATGAATAATACAAGGATATATTCCATTCTTTGTTGGAACAATAAATAAATCCTCACGGTCAACTATAACATTAGGATGTTCATTTATTTTAACTCCAGTTTTTTGTTGCAAAATTTTTAAAGAAGATACTTTTGTAATTATAAAAAGAATATCTCTATATTCAATATGATCTCGCATAAATGCTTCTGCTACTTGTATACAGCCATGACAGCCAAGACCTGGTAGAATTACAATCCAGTGAACATTATCATCTAAATTTGCATTAATAAATGCATTTTTCAAAAATTCAGATTCAATCTGTCTTTCGCTTTTCTGACATGAAATAGAAAAGGATATAATAAATAGGAATATTACGAGGAAGCATAATTTTATAATTTTCATATTATATTTTTTTGAGGGTAAATATTTTAAGTGTCAGATAAACTTCATCAAAGTTTTTTTCAATATATTCAACATTTAATCCTTCTTGCGTTACAAATGAGTTTTGCCAATACCAATCCTCTCCCGTACCAATAACTGTCTCACCTATGTAATTAAAATCCTTATCCATAATGATTACGGAAATAGGCTTCTTTTTCCAATTAAGACTCTTACTTGATTCTGGCATCGCATTTAAAAAAAAACGGTAATAAACGTCGCGATATTTATCATATTTTATGGCAGCATAAACATCCTGTTTCATAAAATGATTAACACATTCTTCCTTAGTGGTTCTCTTCTGATCTTTGGGCAAAGAACATATTGAACCGGCAAAATTACTTCCTCCATAAACTTCTTGGTATTCTCCAGTATTTAAATCTGCAATATACAGGTTATGTGAAACAGGAAAGCTGAACACTAATTTATCTAAGTCCCTATGAACATCAGAATAAACAAAAGTATAGAGTTCTCCTTCCCAATTGTAATTTGAACCGTATAATGAAACTGGATACCCAAAACTAAAATGCAACTTGTTCATATTAAAATCAAATCTTGCAGTCAATTTGAAGTTCGCAATAGATTTATCTGGAATAGAACCATAAAAGAATCCAGTTAACAAAATTTCATCATTTGTTTCTAAAAACGGTGTAACAGTTTGTAAATAGTAAACAGGGCGATTATAGAACCAATTTAAATCTTTTAAATCTTGATTACACAATGAGAAGTCTTTATATATTTCTCCTTTTTCGTTTCCAAGCTTGACACCTATTTCGTTCATGTTATACAAATAAATAGAATCAAGAGATTTGATGTAATAACCTGTTAATCGAGCAATACCATTAGGCCCCTTTTTTTCCCAAATAATTTGTTGTTTGTATGACAACGAATCGTAGTCATAGAAATAAATAGAGTTGTTGTAATTATTTAAGAACGTAATATATCTGCATCCGTCATTGCCAAAATAAAATTGGGTATAAGTTGGTTGAGGAGCTGTATTGTTATCTATTACAAATTTTTTTTGGCCAGTTAATTTTAGTTCTGTTGTTGCTGTTAATTGTCCTTTATGTTCATTTTTTATTTCAACAGAATTATAGCCGCATCTTGTAAATAAAAACAATAAAACAAGAAACAAAGAAAATCTATAGTTTATAATTTTCATGTCTTAGGATATTAACTGGACAGGATTAATCCTATCCAGTTCTGATTATTTATTTAATATGTTAATTAGTGTAAAAAAAATCACAATTAATCGGCTGATCTGTTGGCCAAAGACATACTTCGGTAAACATAGTACAATGTCCTTTTATGTACGAAGGTTGACCCATTTCGGGTGAAAGGCATTCTGCATTCGCTGCTTTAAACAAAGAATCTAAAGTAAATCCATTAGAATCGCTTGATCTTATTATAAATACATTGAATACAAGAACAATTGCAAATATGGCTGCAATTATAATTCTAACTTTTTTTTTCATTTTTATTATTTTAATTAGTAATACTTTGATTGCTTGGTATATCATTTCACAAGCATAAAACTCTTGGTTTCTTTAAATTCATATTTCTTTATCTTTGTCACCTCACCTCACTTTCTTTTTTAGAAAGGGAGCCGAACAGGAAGCGGATAACTTTACCGGTTAAACTTCCTGTTCTTTCCCTTGGCTAGTTTTTATTATTTAAATTCTTTCTTTATATCTTATTTTATATGAGAAATTGAATGCCTTGCTAAAGACTTTATTTTATTAATTTCAACGTTCGTTTCCACTTAAAACCATTATAATCATTTGAAAACAAGATGACTGAGGCTTTCCCAACGATCAATTCTTCAGGGACAAAGCCCCAGGAGCGTGAATCAATAGAATTATGCCTGTTATCACCCATCATGAAAAAGTAGTTATGTTTAAAAGTATATGTTGTAGCTTTCTTTTGATTAATATATACTGTACTATCTTTGGTATTCACTTTGATTTTTTCATATTTTTGTAAAATATTTTGATACAATACATAATTCTTTCTGTTAAGTTGAATAGTCGTACCAGCTTTAGGAATGTACAAAGGTCCAAAGTTGTCGATTGTCCACTGAATATTTTTGTTAAAAGGAAAACACCTGGGTATGGAATCGAAACAAATATTTATTTCTTTTATTGAATCAATAAATGTAATCTGTTTAAATTCTTGAAGCTCAGAATAATCTAACGAAATTACTGTGCTTGAACCATTAGATAATTTGTAAATTCCATATGAATGAATTTTTAAACTATCAATTAATTCTGAAAACAGACCGGAATCTTTAAAATAGAAAATGTAGTTTCTTTTTGATAATGAGGGAACTTTGTATAATATATCATTTATGATTGTTTTTCCCTCTGTAATTTTAAGATTATCTCCAGGAAGACCAATGCATCGCTTTATGAAATAAGTTTTTTCATCATTAGGAAAATTGAAAACAATAACATCATTTCTTTGGATTGAATTTATGCCCCGAAGTCGATGATAATTCCATCCAGTAGTATCATATTTAGCGTAGGCTCTATTAAAAAGATAAAATGGGATATTAATCCACGGTATCTCAAGGGGAGACTTAGGCATGCGTGGTCCTATTATTAATTTATTAACTAATACTTTGTCTCCAGGGAGCAATGTATTCTCCATTGAGCCACTGGGAATGGAGTATATCTCAATAAAAAAAATCCGAAATGATATTGCAATAACAAAAACGAAAACAGCCATTGAGGTACCCCGAATCCATCGAATCCATTTTTTTGATTTCATGAAATTGGTTGAAAGCAATATGAATATTGCTATAGTAATTGAAATCCCAGTTACTAACCACCAAAGTTGAGTAAGCGCAATAAAACCAATCGCCAGCAATGTTAATATAAGCCTCTTTTTTTTCATGCCTGAGTATTATTCGAAACTTGCAGGAAAGCTTACCTTGCCGGAAATTTTTAATACTGCAGGGGAGTCTTTTCCGTTGTAATATACGGTAATCGTTTTTTGAAAAACACCGGGGAAATCTGCATCGTATTTTATTTTTATTTCGCCTTTTTTCCCAGGGGCTAATGGTTTTTTAGGCCAGTCAGCAACTGTACAGCCGCAAGAAGTTTCTACATTTTGAATAATTAAAGGTGATTTCCCCGGATTTGTAAATTCAAAACTGTAACCTTTTTCTTTTTGATATGTAAGGACTCCAAAATCCTGTTCTACATTTTTAAATTTGATGATTGCATTTTTTTGAGAGATTTCTGAAGAACATGAGAATAAAAGAAATAGTGCTAGTGCTAAAGCATAAAATAATTTGTTCATGGAGCTTAGATAAATAATTAGATTACAAGTTTGTTTTGAATATGGTGAGATGCAATAATTTCTATTATAAACTTATTTAAATTTCAAAAACAGCGGCAGATAAATAATAATTGCCACCAAAGAAAATAAAAGACCACCCATTGCGCCAACAGCAAAAGCAAACCAAAACACCTCTTTTTGTCCGCCCCAAACAAAAGGCACAAGCCCAAGTACGGTAGATAAAATGGTTAGTGTAATGGCTATTATTTTCTGGTTGTAAGCTTTTAAATAGGTTTGAACCGATGTCGGTTTGTTCTTTCTGCTTACCAGGTTATTAAAATCGTTAATGATATAAATTGCTGCATTTACTACCAGTCCGCTAAGCAAAATAAACGAGGCGAAACCTCCCTGGTCGAAGTTAAAATCGAAAAGATAAAATGTCAGAAAAACCCCAATGAAAGAAATGGGAATCAGACTGATAACAGCCAGTGGTTTAAGCAACGACTCAAATAATATGGCAGTAATGAAATAAATAATTACTACAATAAGTAAAAGCAACCAGTACTGCTTTTTATCTTTCCTGTCCCAGTAATAATTAGTTTTCGGTTTTTGTACTTTATATCCCAGAGGAAGTATTTCATTCATCGCATCAATCTCCCGTTCCTGGACTATTTTCCCTAACTGGCCGGGACCAATAAAATTATAGTTCAGGTACATCTGGTACACCTGGTTGATTTTTACAATGCTTTTCCCGGTGAGCCTCTTTATTATTTCACCGGCCTGCGACAGTTTTTTTTGTCCTTCACGGGTATCGACAGGGATATTGTAAAAAGCCCATTTGTTATAATCGCCGGTTTTGTTTGAAACAAGGACAACCGGTTGAAGCTCATTTTCGTTATAGTAAGATTTCTGGTATCGGTTGTATAACTGGTTAAACAACGATCCTGTATAATCATAATAATTTAACCCCTGGACAGCGAGCAGTTCTTTGTCAGCATTAAGAAGATATTCAAAGCGGGTAGCAGAGTTCCAGGAGCCTGAACTGTTAATTTCTGTCTTTTCAACTCTTGGATTGATCAACAGCCTTTGTTCCAGTTGCTCAGCATATTTATAGAGTTGGTCATAGTTGTACCCGGTAAGAAGTATATGACTGTTTTTATAATCCATATTCAATGCATTGGAAAAACCCTTTCCAACTCCATAAACTCCCCAATCCATACCACCCAAAGAGATTGCTTTTGATTCAATCTGGCTTTTTAACATATATGGGAATGATGACTTTTCAGCTTCTTTTGTAAAATGAATTACTATTGATGAACTTTTATAATCGCTGATTCGTGTCTCAAATTGTTCAACTTCACTGAACTGGCTGATATATTGCTCCATTTTTCGCATGGCGTCATTCAGTTGCTGGATTGTACAACCTTCGGGCATCTGGCCTCTTACATAAAGTGTGGTTTTCCCGGGATCGGTGTAAAAACTTCCTTCGTAAACGTACTGTGTAAATAAACGGTACGAACCACCCAGGACTTTTTCAAGCACAGGTTTTATTTTCCCTTTGAAAAGTTCGGAGCCAAGCGTTTTATTAAAGAGCTGAGCCGTTTTTGTGTCTTTGTCAATTGAATCGGGGATCTGATTTACAGGCAAACCGAAAGCCAGAATAATAAGGACAAAAAATGCCCACCTGTATTTTCGCTCAAAAAGAATAAACCGGTTGTAAAACCTTGTTATGTGGATAATGCCTTTTCTGACACGAACTGAAGAAACAGCTTGTGAATCTTGCCGGTAGATTTTTTCCATTAACGCAGGAACGAGAAACAGTGAAACGAAAAGTGAAACAGTCAGGTTGATCAACATTACATAGGTGAAGTCAACCAGCAAAATCTTTTGATTTTCTTTCAGAAAGAAAACAACGGAAAGCGCACCCAGGGTGGTTAGTGTGGCTGCCAGCAACGAAATAAAAACCCGCAGCCCTTTCTGTTTCTGGAGGTGGCTTACCATAATGATGCTGTTATCGATAATTATACCGAAGGAAACGGTTATCCCGGCAAGCGAGTAGATATGGATCTCAACTTTTAACAGGTAATAAAATACGGCGGCAATTAATAAATTAGCGATTAGAGAAATGGTAAGAATGGCCAAAATGCGGAAAGAACGGCTGACTACAAGAACAAATAATAAAAGTATGAGTAGCGAAAAGAAGGTACGCATCCCTATTTTAGAGAGTTCTTCCCGGATATATTCGGAACTGTCGGAGGCGATTTCTACCGTATAACCATTGGGCAAAGTTTCGCGAATTTTTTTTAGTTGATCCGTAATTTTGCCCGAGAGTTTTAGCTGGTTATTTCCCGGGGCTGAATAGATAGTGAGGTTTATTGCATTCCTGCCGTTTATCCGGTAATAAGAAGTTGGAGGTCTTTCTTTAAGTCGTATTGTAGCAATATCCGATAGTTTTACGATGCGGCCCCCGGTGTTGGCAATCGGGAGGTTTCCCCATTTTTCGGGGCTAACGGTTTTTTCAGATGCCAAAACCGGGATAAATGAGCCGGACGCATCTTTTTGGTTTCCCAAAAACTGTTTGTTTCCCAGCTGATTTATTACCGTGCTGATATCGTTGGGAGTGAGATGATAGTTTTTTAATATATCCGGATCGAAACTGATTTCCCACTGGTTAGGTGTAGCTCCGTACAATCTCACGTCATCAATTCCTTCTACACGCAATAATGCGGGAATAACCAGCTGATTGGCAATTTTTTCGATATAATAGGTTGAAGCGCTGGCATTAATTGTAAGTGTCATAAACGAAACTGCCTCGCCGTTATCGCGTACACTGGAGCCGATTTCCGGATAACTCATATCGTTGGGAAGGTTGCTGCGCAATTGCCGGAGCAGGGTCGAAACTTCATATCGTTTTTTATCCAGATCGGCAGTTTTATCGAATTCAAGCGTTATGCGGCCATACCCAACAGATGAAGTGGACTGGATGTTTTTTACCTGGCTGACTTTCCCTAAAACACCTTCAATTTTTGATGTCTCTTCTTCAATTACTTTTGGTGATGCATTGCCCCAGCTAAAGCTGATGTAAAGTCGTGGTAACTCGCGACTGGGTTCGTACCGAAGATCGAGCATGGGAATAAATGCGACCCCGATAATCATCAACGCAAGAAACACTACGATGACAGAAAAGGAAGAAAAGGCGGGTCTGTGTTTTGTTTCGAATCGCATTTGATTTTTATCTTTGTGCAGATAATCTAATAGTTGAATTTATTTTATTTTCTTTAAAAATCTGCTCCAATTAAAATTACCATCATGATAGTTATATAAAACAAGGACTGCTTTACCTATAATATTCTCTTCCGGTAAAAATCCCCAGTATCTTGAATCATATGAATCAAGTCTATTGTCTCCTAACATGAAATAATAACTTTGAGAAGTCTCAATTCTATGGCTAAACCGTTCATCTTCATTGCATTTATTAAACATTTCTAAATCTTCATTTTGTTTATCTATTAAGAGATTTCTATATTGACTAAAATTTTTATTATTAATTTCTATTGTTTGATTTGCTCCTGGGACAACAAAGGGCCCATATGTAAATAGATCCCAATTTGTCCTATGAATCCACTCTAATTCTGAACTTTTGTAATTTGTTAATATGGAAAAATTAATACTATCAATGTCATTTGATTTTAATAAAAATTCACTTTGAATGCTATCAATGGAAACTTGAATAACTCTTTTATCAACATTTTGTAAAACATGAAAAGAATTTATGTCTAAACTATCAGCCAGATTAAAAAAACGTTCATAATTTTTAATATAAATATTACAGATTGAATTTTTATTGAAGGTCTCTTTTAAAATATTACCATTAATAAATACTATGTTATCTTTAACCATAATCGTATCAAGAGGTAAAGCAACGCACCTTTTTACTAAAATGTTTTGTCTATTGTTAGGATTATTGAACACAACAATGTCATTTCTATTTACTTTATTAAATCCTATTAATCTTTTATAACCGAACTTAACATCTTTTATTTTTTTATAAGTTCTTTTGTTTATTAAATATAGAATGTCAGACCATGGTATGTCTTTAAAAGTCACAGGTAGTCTGGCTCCGTAACACCATTTTAATACAACAATATTATCGCCTGGGATCAATGTCCCTTTCATCGACTCAGATGGGACATAGTAAATTTCAATAAAAAACAATCTAAAGGCCACAGCTAGTATGAATAAAGAAAGCAACGAAGAGAAAACTCTAAGAAAAGATTTTAAAAACTTTTTGGAAGAAGTCATTATTAAAAAAGGATAGTGGATATCAAATTAAGTTCGGTTAAAACAGTCCAGATGAATATTCTTTCTAAATAATGCGAAATCCCTATATTTAGTTCCTTATAGAAAACTATTGTTCAACCCTTATGATAAAGGTATTTATTCACCCATCATATAATTAGTGTTCACAAAATTCAAATATTTACTTACAATAGAAGTATTACATTTATTTGTGAAAAATAAATTTTGTGTATTTAAATAAATATCCATTGTAAATAAATATGCCCCAATAAAATTATTACAATCAAGACAAAATTCATTATGTGGCAAATTTAAAATATTTAATCCAGAGTCTTTAATATATTCATTTAACTCATCTGCATATTCCATTGAAGGGAATGATGTTAATATCACTATTTTTTCAGAGCCAATTTCATCTAATTTCTCAATTAGATTATCAATAGTTGGTAAAACACAATTACCACAATATGGAAAATCTATTCTATAAAAGAGTAATCTAGAATGTGTCTTATTAAATAAACTCAAAATTGTATCAGCCGCATAATCAGAAACATGATGATCAATTTGATAATATTTAAGACTTTTTATATATGCCTCTGCTATTTCTTCTACACAATCATCACCTGAAGTATTTTCAATTATTGCCAATTTTTCAGTTGTTTGTTTTCTTAATAAAATTAAGGAAAAACTGAGCCAGAGATTACTGACTATAAGTATAACAATAATAATAATTACTCGTTTCTTCATATTAAAAATATTTACTTAGAATCAATGATTCTTGTGTGTTTTTTTGCGGTTCTATGGTGAAAATATTCCCTTCGTCTTCATCTACACAAAAACATAATATTACTGCATTTAGTTTATAAACTTCGACAACATTTCCCTCCCAATCGAACATAATAATTTCTGATGTAGGATTTCTAAAAGATAAATAATCCTTTATTGGGACAGCAATTCTTTGAACAAAAAAATGATCCTTTGTTGCATATGAATTAAAAGTATAAGTAGGCGATTTATTATCAATTCCAGCATAATCTTTAGTGAGAAGAGGGACTTTAGTTTCTGAAAAATAATTTGCTTTAATTAATTTTCCCTCAATATTAAAAAAAAGTACCTCGTCAATGTAACGCGCGGCAAATGAAACTATTCTTTCATTTGAATATACGTCCCCATAATAACAAAGTATTTTATATTTACTCTCGATATTAAATTTAGGATTATATTCTACCCACCTTTTATCTCCAGAAACTAAATCAAGTATAAAAAATAATCCTTCTGGTTTGCCATAGTTTGTTCCAACAACATGTGAAGAATCACAATAGCACAGATTAGTGCACATAGATAAACCTTTATTTAGTGGTTTTGAATAAATACAACTAGAGTATTTTTCTCCATTTATAATTCTGTTTAAGTTGATTTCGTAATGCCTTGATAGATTAGGGTCATAAACTAAAAATTCACTTTCTCCATTAGATGGATTATTATATGAAAAAGGCATATTAAAATCATATGGTCCTCTCCCTTTGTCCCCAAATTTGTTTACAAAGCCAAGATTGGTTTTATTAAAAACATGAAAATAATTGCTATCACATATTGATGTCAAGACTAATAATGAATCCTTTAATATCATATTGCTAAAACAGTAATCTGATAAAGATGTATCTGCGATCCTAAATAATTCTTTTGTTATATTCAATGGAGTAATTTTAAATTCATTACAGGACATTAAAAGGAGATCAAGAACAATAACTAAAAATATTTTTTTAATAAGTTTTATCATTTTATGTAACTATTACAATTTATTCAAGAATGAGGTATAGGTATTTTTAGAATAGACAACTTCCCATTCGAATTTTCTTTATGCTCTAAACAATACATAAAATGTGTTTTTGGGTCCACACAAAAGAATCCTATAATAGCATTGATTTGTAAAACATCTTTAAGATTTCCTGACCAATCAAAAACTAATATATTTGACACGGGTATCTCTCTATTTAAATAATTAGATATTGAATCGCCTACTCTGTGAACATAATAAAGACTATTAGTTCCATAGCTTTGATTTGAAAACATTTGTGATTCGTAATCTATTATTCCAGCACTTTTATTAATTTTTGGTATTTTAATTGGCGAAAAACAATGTTTTTTTATTATCGATCCAGAAATATTATAAAATATAATCTCATCAAGAAATCTTGGTGAAAAAACTATTGTATTTTTATTTGAATTGACTTTACCATAAAATACTTGATTGTTAATTTCTTTTTTAAGCTTAAATTCTGGGTCATATTCAATCCATTTCAATGATTTTAACTTTGGATTCAAAATATAAAAAGGCCCTAATGCATTATCTAATTCTCTTCCAGCAATATTTCCATTATTAAGTATATTCAATTCATGACTTGATGCAATTGGTGATCCAATATCCTTCGATGAAATGCAATTAGAAAAATTCTTATTCTCTAAAATTAATCCTATATCAATTTTAAATTCCTTCATTAGATTATTATCTACAAAGTAATACCCATTCCCTGACTGTTTTGAAATAGTATTTGAATTATAGGGCATAGGAATATAAAACTCATTTGGACCTCGTCCTTTTTCTCCAAATTTTAAAACAAGCTCAAATGTATTCAAACTATAAACATGGAAGACATAATCATCACAGAGAGATATTGCAATAAAAAAACTATCAACAATAAAGGGATCCTTATAACACATATCATCAATTTCATACCTTGACTTAATGTTTAATAATTTGACATCATAAAGTGATGTTAATTCATTTTTTGAGCACGAACTCGCAATTGTAAATATAATTAGGACACAGCAAAATAATCTCCGCATACTATTGGATTATAGGTTAGCCAATAAATGACTAACCTAATGATTAACCTTCTTGTATTAATTAATACCATAATGTACAATGACCATCAAGGCCAGGGTCTAAAGGCATAATCGTACAACTTCCGCAAAAATATAAAGGAGGTCCTTGAGCCCACAGGTCTCCTTGATAACAATGATATGAAGCAGGGGGATACGCATCACTTAATATCCTGTCAAAGTTAATACTGTTATTATTTTTATCAAAGATCACAGTGATATTAAATATTAACAATCCGATAAAGAGTATTACTCCAATAAAACCTTTTAGTAATTTAATTTTCATTTTACTTGATTTAATTATGTTCGTTATATTTTATTCGTAAATTGCACAATCACCGTCTCCAGTGGGTCGCACATAATTATAATGACAATTTCCACACCATCTTAAATATGAGCCATAATCTGGATTATCCATACTGTAACTTCCAGTGTAACAAGATTTATAGACTTTTATATAAGCTTCTGCTTTATTTAAACTCAAAGTTGGAACGGCTTCATTCGGGTGTATTCCTATCGTTATATTTCCTAGAAAGAATACAAAAAACGATAAGACAAATATTAGCTTCATAATTTTTCTTTCCATAATTTTTAATTTAATACGGTACTAAACATTTAATTAGAAAACATCGAAGAAATCAAACTGATCTGATGATTCTTTTAAGAATAGCTGATAAATGAGATAATAAAATTTGTATGTCACATCACCTCCTTCCTGAAATAAAAAATTATTAGATAATCGAGAAACTTTCTGTTTGGTTTTTATAATTTATCTCTTTGACACGAGAATTTCAAATAATTATTATATAAATATAAGATATTATATACGTAACAACAACATATACATGTTGTTTATAATCAAAATAAATAGCTATATTAAATTCATGTAATCAAGAGCATGCTAAAAAGCTAGTTAATTGACTTATAATGCAATTGATAAAACAGTAATGGAATCACATACAAACTCACCAGCGTTCCGATAGTCATTCCACCAATAATAGCCAGCGCCAGAGGTTTTTGCAGTTCGGCGCCCATGCCTTTCTGGAACAGGAACGGCAACATTGCCAGGATGGTAGTAAGACTGGTCATGATAATAGGTTTCAGCCTTCGCTTCCCAGCCTCGAATATGGCCCTGAGCAGGTTGAATCCCTGGTCCATCAGTTTTAATATGGTGTCTATTTTAAGAATTGAATCATTGATGATAATACCGGTCATTACAATAATTCCAATGGCCGACATGATGTTGATTCCTTCACCAAAAAGTCGTAAAAACAAAAATGCGCCAAACAGGTCGATAGGGACTTCCAAGTAAAACGATAACAGGCAGTACAAACGACTCGAACTGGGCAGCCAGGATAAAATACAACAGCAGCAAACTAACCGAAATAATTACAATAAGTTCCCGGAGCATTCCCCTGTTGGAAATAATAGACCCGCTAAAGGTTACATCAAACTGGTTATCTTCTCCGGCTATCTTTTTAATTTGAGCTACTGATTTTCGGTATTCTTTTGCATCGATATTTAGTTTAACAGGGAAGTATTCACCATCTTTCCCTGCAACAATCGATTTAAGGTCGGTGCCGGAACTTACTTTCACAAGACCCGACAACGGGATTTCTTCTCTTTTATCGTTCTTTACGTTAATGCTGCTGATAATCTGGTAAACCGAAGAATAATTGTTGCCGATACTTACCGGGATGAACATATTGTTGTCGTTAATAATAAAAACCGTGTTAACATTAAATGCACTTTTTATCTGCCGGTACAAATCGTTATTATCCACATTATAAAAAAGAAGTTTCTCGGGGTCGGTTTCCAGCAGGATCAGTTTTCGGGTCACCAGTTTCGATTCTACTTTTCCCGGGAATTCCGTTTCCGTTTTTTGTTGCAGCAAAGTCAGTCCCGGCAAATAGTCTTCGCTGCCGGGCCGTTTACTGCTGAATTGTGCAATTAGTGGTTCCCCGGTTTTCCCAAAAGCAAGGTTAAATAAGTTATCGGTTTCAGCGAATGTAAAATCGCCATCCGGGTAATTTTTGTCCATATAAACAGCAACCTCGTTTTTGAGTTTTGAAAGCCTGGCCGGCGACGCTGTTTTAAGATATAAATGATTTTCGGAGGTTCCCGATTCTTCGGTACTATTCAGTAAATATTGTTGTTTCCCGGCTTCTTCGATAACATATTCAGGAGCTTCCGACAAAGCAGAAAGTATTTCTTCCACCCGGTTATTATTCTCCTGTAAAGTTACCGGTTCATTCCAGTCGATTTGCAAGACTGCCTCATCCTGGCTTACTTCAGGAAAGCGGGAAATAACCATAACACGGTACAAAACTACTGCTGCTGCAATCATCCCGGCCACCAGCAGCAAGGTTCCCAATTGGTTTCTGAATATGAATTTTAGTCCCTTTTCGTACCAGTTAAAATAAAACGGATAGATTGTTTTTTTTGCCACATCTTCGTTTCGGCGGTAGAAAATCCGGTACAAAGTGGGAAGAAGGGTTATGGAAACAATCAGCGAAACTCCCAACCCGATGGAGACAGCAACTGCCTGGTCGAAAAAAAGCGCCCCTGCCATTCCTTTCATAAAAATAAGGGGGATGAAAACGGCGCAGGTCGTCAGTACCGAACTTATCAGCGGCCGGATAATTTCGTTGGTACCCTCGTAACATGCCTTGTCAAGAGCGGTGTGTCGTTGCCGGTACTGTGTTATATTGTCGATAACGATAATTGAGTTGTCAATCATCATCCCTACACCAAGTACCAGTCCCGAAAGTGAGATAATATTGATGGAAAGGCCAACCAGGTAGAAAAACAGCATCGATATAATTAACGACACCGGGATGCTGATGCCAATTAACCAGGGGGCTTTACGTTCGCGTAGGAAAAGAAACATGGCCAGAAAGGCAAGCAGTCCCCCAAATAAAAGACTTTGCCCCAGGTTTTTTATGGAATAGGATAATAGCTTGGTTTGGTCGCGGACAACTGAAAATTCAAGGTCAGGATAATCGGATTTAAACTTCTCAATTAAAAAATCAAGTTGTGTTTTCAGGTCGGCCATTTTTGCATCCGACTGTTTGATAACAGCAAGGCTCACCGCTTCATTTTGGTTAAACCTGACGTTCCCGCTTTGTACCTGCGGCAGCAGGCTGATATCGGCAATTTCTTCCAGGTTAACCACTTTCCCGTTCAGGTTGACCGGTATTTTTTGAATGTCGGAAATGTCGCGAAGACGGGTATTAAACCGGATATTGTACTGATATTGACCATCGTGTATAAGCAGGTTTCCCAAATCAATATTATTTTGGTTCAGCAATTGTTCCAATGCTGCAATTGAAAAAGCGCCATTCTGTAGGTAAGCCTGATCGGGTACAATTTTAATCTCAGGAAATTGCAGTCCGCTCATGTCAATCAGTGCCACTTCAGGAAGTTGTTCAAGCCTTTTACGGATAACCTGGCTAACAAAGCTGCTTAATTCGAGCCCGCCATTTTTTCCCAGGTCCGAAGAATTTTTCTGATAAACCATCAGGTAAAAAGCGGGAATGTCGGAAGCGCTGGCCCGAATTACTTCCGGTCGTTGAATTTCTCTTGGAAGCCTGTTCATGGCTTTATCTACTTTCTCGTTTACTTCAACTGAGGCCAGGTCGATGGACGTTCCATGACGGAACCGAAGTTCTATCCATGCCGAACCGTCGCGGGTTTCGCTTTTCATTTCTTCCACATGGTTCACCTCTTTTAACACACTGCGAATCGTGCTTACAACCGAATTTTCCAACTGCCGGGCCGGCATTTCGGTAGCTGAAACCTGAACAGAAATCACCGGGATGTCAATGTCGGGCATTAGTGAAACAGGGATGCTTGTCGATGTAGCAATCCCGATTAATAACAGTGCCAAAAATGCCATTGTTACTGCTATGGGCCGGTGGATCAGGAATTTGACCATTGGTTGGTTGTTTATTTTGAGTTAAGTATACTGTTTGTTTGATTTATTTAAATTTGTTTCTGGCTATATGCTTTTTTAGATAAGAAATTAAATTTTTGATCTTAATATTTTCATTTTTAAGTTTTTCGTAGATTGTAGCATATTCATCTTCATCAAAATAATTTTTGTCAGTGACTATTGAAAGCTGCGAATGGCATTCTCAATAAGTTTCCTAGTTTTGGAATTGTGTTATTAAATTTGTAATACTTATTCAATTTTAAAGTATTGGTAGTAGTAAGATTGAATTTCTTTATTGCCAACAGGGTTTCCAATAAATTTGACCCTATTATACTTATCCAAAATCATTGCTTGCAACAGCTTATTGTCCGATACTTTATTTGTAGTAAAAAATATGTTTTTCTTATCTAATATTACGGGATATGAGAATTTCCACCTTTTTAGATAAAGTCTTACTATGTCAAAGTCACTAGCATGGATATAAAATAAAAACTTTACATCAGCATCTGACATATCTTTCACAATTTTTTTACAATAAACCAAATCTTCTAAACAAGTAAAACAAGTTCCATTAATATAAACAATGATTTTTTCCTGATTAGTGATAAAGTCTCCGGTGATAAACAGTTCTTCTTTGGATGAATATAAAGGGAGGGAATCAATTACGGTTATTTTCTTTCCAAGCCAATCTAATACTATTTTTTCACCTTTTGTATTCCTGCATGAAATTTGCGTTAGAAATAAAATAAATACTACTGGTATTGCAATGTTTCTCATATTAACAACTAACCTAAACATGATTGTCCACATTTAATCAAATCAATAATTAGTTGAAAACGAATACTGTAATTACATAACCACCATTTTCTAAATGTTTCTTCATATCCTCGCTTAATAATTCTTTTTCTGATGTAGCACTATATATTTCATAATCCATATATGAAATTATAGTGGAATCATTAAGAGTATAAAGTGGTATTATTGCTTTAGTGTGGTTAAAATCTTTAACGGAATATTCTTCAACTTGAAATTCATTATTGCTAATATCATAAAGAAATAACCCTTTATTGCGTCCCATGTAAATATTCCCAATTATATTACTAGAAAAAATTAATGGTGTCTGATACATATACCAGAAAGACTTATCCTTTTCTTGACTATAAAGAGTATAGTCGTTCTTGAAATTATTTGGTAATGTCTTTTCCCCAAAATTAATATAGTAACCTTGCTTAAGATTTCCTTCCCAATCAAATAAAAAAATTGTATCGTTAACAGGCTTATTATACAATAAACCATCAGAAAATTCGCTAAATAAATTTGTATTCCCTTTATTGTCAAGGCAATTATTGTTATAGGAAAAATATGTTTTCTCTATGTTGAACAATGAGTCTGTTATCAATACTTTAGGATGTTTTTTATGAATATCTTTTCTTTTTATATTATTCTCTTTAAGGACAGAAAAAATATATTTGCCATTCTTTAACAAATTAAATCCATCTGCAAAAAATGATAATTTATGTTCTTTAATAAAAGAATTATCCGAGTCATAAATAAATATTTTTTTTTGTTGTCTGCTATACAAGTAAATTTTCCCATTATCATCAACATCAAAGTCACATAACATTGTATGTTCTCCGGGGCCTTTGCCTCGCTTGCCTATTTCCCTAATAAAATTTCCATTCATATCAAAAATAAAGACTTGATGTGGTCCAGACTTATCCATAATATATATTTTACCCCCTTTAATTTTAACCTTATCAATGGTTGAAAGCAAGTTGTTTCTGTCATCTTGGAGCATAATATATTTTTTAAGAGAAAAATTCTTTTCTATAGAATAAACTATATTTTCTTTGGCTGTTAAGGTTTTAACATTAACTAAATTTGAAGTTGTTTCAATTTTTTTAGTGCATGAAGAAAACAACAAAAGAATAGTGTAGGAAAATATTATGTGTTTTAAGTATTTCATTTCTATAGTCTATTTTAATTAGATAATTGTAATAATATGGTAAAGGTGACTGCATTTAAAATGTCCAATAAATGAGTAAATGCAGCCAACCTTTAATTTCAAATTTTATAAAAAGCCATTAGAAACAGGCAGTCTCAGTACAATTGTATGCGTTGGTACACATACAGACCCCTTTCTGTTTCCCATTGAAAATACCACCACATTCAACGGTTTCTTTAGGGCCAGTGTTTCCAGTCCCAGTATCTTCAGCTATAGCAATTGAAATAAGTTTGATATTATTTAATGCTGAGTCAGAGATTTTTTCTTTTTGGATTGAATATGAAAACAAAACAGTCCCTCCAACAAGAAATACTAATAATAATATATTAACTAGTTTTTTCATTTTTTTTAATTTATTAAAATAATTTATAATTAGTTATTCATTAAAAAAGTATACTTATTTTTACTCCCCAAAGGGGAGCTACCAAAACTGATGTTTAGTAAATATTAGATTGTGCATTATGTAGTTTCCCCTTTCAATTCGTTTCAAAATGTTATTTTATTATTTTATACTCCGGTTGTCCTCTTTCATTATGCCTCGATGCGATTTTACTATCACATTTCTCAGTTAGCTTGCCTACATTTCCACATCTGAAACCCGAACAGGGATCATGGGAATGAGGAATACTTGTCGATGTGGTAATTCCGATTAATAACAAGGCCGAAAATGCCATTGTTACTGCTATGAGCCGGTGGAACAGGAATTTAATATTGGATGGTTTGTTTATTTTGGATGGAGTAGGTATTGTTTGTTTTACTTAGCTTGAAATCGTTTGATTTTGTTTATATGAACCCTTCGAACTTCCAAACTCTCCAACTTTATTTTTTAAGTTCCACTTCAGACTCATGAGCCAAATTAAGATTATTGGAAATTATAACAGTATCACCTGGGTTAAGCGTTGCTCCTTCTGCTGCAACCACTGAATACTGGGTTTCATTTTCATCCAAAACATTAATATAGGTCCAGTAAGCAATACCTTTGGTGTAACGAAAAAGTACTTCACGGTTTTGACGTAAAACCACCGCTTGTTTGGGAACCACCAACTGGCCATGGATGGAATGTTTTATGCTTACTTTTACATTCATTCCTTCAATATATCCTCCCGGATTATCAACTTCCGCTTTTACCCACACAAGGCCATTTTCATCGATACTGGGATTAATTTCTGTTATTGTTCCTCTCGTTTTTTTATCTGTAGCAATAGGAGAGACCTCCACCTGCTGACCGATTTTAACCTGGTTGAACTCCGTTTCGAGCAGCGGGAAATCAATCGTAAAATGTTTGTCATTTATAAGCGTACAGAAAGGTTTTGACGGGTCCGCTTTTTCAAAAGGCTTTTGTTCAATTCCTTCAATTTTACCAGTAAAAGGCGCAATAATTATTGCATTCTTCAGGGTTTGTCCGGCTTCTTCCAAGTTGATCGAACTTTGTGAATAGCCGGATCGAATATTTGCAATTTTCAACCGGTCGGGAGGAACGCCGTTAACACCGTCATTGTATTCCATGCTGATAAGTATGCTCCGTCGTTCTAGTTCAGCTTGTTCTAAGGCTATTTCAGCTTTGTCATAAGAAAATTTCATATCCTCGTCGTACAAACTTGCAAGAGTTTCACCTTTCTGAACCGTTTCCCCATTTTTTACAAGAATCTCTTTTACAATACCCGAAGCCTTAAACCAAAGCTCCGCGCTTTGTAGTGCAGATAGTTTTCCGTTACTGACAATCTCGCGGGTAAAATCCTGATTTTGTATAACAACTGTTTCAACGATGTTTTTCTCTTCTGGGAGTGACTTATTTCCCTCCTGTGATTCATCCTGATTTTTGTTTTTACAGGAAAAGGTTGTGTTTAGGATCACAAAGACAGAAAACATTAATAACAATTGTTTCGACACAGACTTTCGTTCAAAGTATTTCATCATTATGCTTAGTTAAATTGCAGCTATGGTTCACTTTATGTAATTCTTACAATCAAACAAATTATGATGTCATTCTATTAATAGAAAATAATAAACCCCAAATTAATAATATTTAATTTCTTCAAATTTAAATATTTCTCTTTGATTAGTTGGAGATATAAATCTATCTTATATGGTGAATGCATAACCGGGAAAAAATAACTTATTAGTTTTCCTTCTAGAGTAAGTATTACAAAAAAATCTTACATTCTTCACGTCAATAGATGGCAAAAGGTGCTCTATCAAGAATTTGACCATAGTATTTTGTTTATTTGAGTTCGAAGGAATGTTGTTTATTTGATTTAGCCAAAGGTTGTTTTATTTATTTCAAACATTTTCCTCATTCAAGGTGAGAAATAGCTAAGGATAAAAGCTCATTATTCAGGTATTATTTCATTCAAAAGAAATAGATCTTCTTCCGTAAAAAAGAATGCTTTTAGAATGGCCCCATCATTGTCAACATAAGCAAGCAAAGCTTTATTCTTATCATCGCCTTTAAATATTTCATCATCATTATCAATTTGGTAAATATCACATTTAATATCTTTTTCCTTTAGAAACCATAATATACTTCTGGTATTAATTTCGTTAGTTAAGATAATGGTATTATCAAATTTTTTTAAAAATTCTATTTTTGCAATTTGTTTTTTATTACAAATTTCACAGGTAGTATTCATCACTCTATAAACGATATTGATGTTGTTTGGTGCTTGTAACAAGCTCGAAATACTAATTGATTGTCCTGATATTACATTCTTTAGTCTGCTATCGTTTAATTTTAAATAGTCACAAGTATTTGATTGTTTAACAACTTTTATTATTCGATTAAAATTCTCGGATAAACTATCATACTTAGCTTGTAGCTCAATATTCTGACTTTTTACAAAAAGGAATCGATAAGTAACAGTCAGAATTGTCAAGATTCCTACAAAAAACATTAATTTGTTGACTAGACTATTTTTCATACTCGACAAGATCTTTCTCATTAAACATTAATATTACAGGATTACTATTCTCATTGATTGGGTAAATACTACCTTTCTCTTCTATTTTGGACCTATAATCCTCTTTAAATTGTAATGCTGACATTGATGAATAAATAATACCATCATTGTAAAATAATAATCTAGGAAACCAATCATTATATTCGTAAACAGAGGTATTGAATGTGGATAAATTAATTATAAGCACATACAACTTGCCCTCTGATGCAAAACGTGAAAGTATTTTATCTTTTGTGAGTACCAAATCTGCGAAAAAAGAATATTTATTTTGGTTCATAAAGAATTCCTGCGAGCTAGCATACACTTCTTCTGGTACATTCTTCCCTTCAAAATTGAAATGAATTCTTTTCATGTTAGAAGTGTTTGCCCCAAGATATAGAGATGAAGTATGAAAATCAAAATAAGCCACTTGATTTTGATAGTTTAATAGAGGATTGGAAATGAGTGGAGGAACTGCTGCCTGGTGTGAGAGAACATTAATAGACCTGCTTTTCAGTTTAAAGTCATTTGTATAATTAAAAAGAAGAAAAGCATTATCTCCTTTTAATACTGACTGGTGATTTGACGAACAAATAAAGCCATTTTGATAACTACCAATATTCCACAGTAATGCTTCATCTGATAATTTCTTTTGTTTTATAAAAGCTCCTTCAGTATTGTATATTAGCACCATAGATGGATATGCCAAGATTACAATATTTCCTGTTGCTTTGTCGATGGTAAAGTCTTCTATATTGGTGTATTCACCCGGGCCTTTTCCAATCTTTCCAATAGTTCTGATAAATTTTCCATTAGTATTAAAAATGAATATTTTTTTTGCCTGACTGTTATCTAAAATAAAAATATTATCGTCATTAAAAATTAACTTCGAGATATTTCCAATAATAGCTTCATCGGTGGTTTCTAGAGAAATGAAGTCAAAATTTGAAAATAGTTGATTTAGTTTTATCTCCCTCTTTTTTTCCCTTAAAGGATAAATCTCCAAATTATCAAGATTCGCCTTATTCTCTCTCGTGCAAGAATAAAGAACTGATATTATTAATAGAATTAAAGTTATTTTTCTTTTCATTTTTGCTTTTGTAATATTTAAGGTAAATAATATTGTTGATACAAAATTGTTCTATTTTTATAAGTTATCGGTAAATCCTTTTAAAGTTCAGCCTCTTTGATGAGAGGCTGAACTTTTATAGAATTAACGTCTGCAAGCAGAACCTTAATCACAGGAGGTTACTTGACAATGATCACATACCAATGGCGGTACTAATGTATATGCTTCACATTCAGTGATCCTGAATAAACTATGGCTACCTGCTGGACATTCATACCAATTCTTAACCCTGTAACATGTAGCACCACCACCACTCTCACCATCATCTGCCGAGGCAACACTTAATTTAAAAATAGACATGTTAGAAAGAAAATCTGATTTATCAAAAAGTGTAACATTGATCATCATTGTACAAAATACAATGAATATCACGAGTTTTGTTGAATTTTTCATAATAATTTAATTTTTCATAATATGTTTTAATAATTCATTTCGCGTTTTTGGGGACTTAAATACTCGGTTATAATGCAATTTCTAAATTCTTATCTTTGTCACCACACCTCACTTTCTTTATTAGAAAAGGTGCCGAACAGGAAGCGGATGACTCTTGCAAGTTTGGCTTCCTGTTCTTTCCCTTTAGGTTATTGATTATTAGCAACTATTGTTTTCATTTCTTCTTTAATTTCCTCAATAGCCGTCGATTCCACTTTTACATTTTTGGCCAGTACTTCATTTGCAGTTTTAATTGCTTTTTCTTTTTGTCCACTTTCGTTATATAATTTGGCTAACAAATACAAAGGGTAAAACTTATGCGGAACCATGTCCGCTGCCAGCTGATATTGTTCTTCAGCCATATTAAATTTCCCAGCAGCTTTGTAATTATCTCCCAATGCTATATAACTAAATTCATCTTTGTAATAATTGTCCCCTATCGATAATATTTTAACAGATTCCTTATTCATGCTATCCATAGCCAAACTTTTGGCGTATTGTTGTAAAAAAAGTCCGTTATGTTTTAATTGAGGATAGGTTTCGGCAAAACTTTCATTTGCATTGGAATAAACATTCATTTGGTATAGGGTATTTGCCTCATCCCATAACCAGTAGGAATGTTTTATCTTTGGTGTTTGTATGATATAAAATACCCCGAGCATTACTATTCCTGCGAACAACAATATTTTTGAACCTCCAGAAATATAAGGATTGATTCGTCGGGTGGAATTGAAATTAAAAGAATTCAAAATGGCTAGTGAATAGAAAAATAGTAAAGTTATGGGCAAAGAATAAAACGGATAAGAAAAACAACCAAAAACTATGATCCCGCCCAACGAAGCGCGCGCAGTACCAATAGTCAAATATTGGTTTCGTGAAGTTGGTTTTGGTATTCTAAATGTAAGTGCATAGCCCGTGACTAGTAACAATATTATCATGCCGATCAATCCGGTTTCAGAAGCAACTTGTAATGGTTCATTAAATGCCCATTTTACACTGTCGGCCAACATTTTTTCATTTTCGCTTCCTTTGCCAGAGCTAAAATATTTAGCTTGAGCTGGAGCCAATGTGGCTTGTATGGTATTAAAGCCGTGTCCTGTTAATGGCTTTTCTTTGATCGTTTGAATTGCTATCTTCCAAATCAGCAGCCGTCCATCAGCGGAGTCTTTTTTGAATAAATAAAGTCCTGTGAATGCCATTGATATAACAAAAAATATAGTTGTAAAGGCGAAAATTTTTTTTCTTTTGGAGTTAATTATTTTTTTAAGATAAATAAGAGGTTTGTAACGATAAAATACCCAAACAGTAATTACAGCTATAAATCCCAGATAACCTGCACGACTTCTTGTTGAAGGAATAACAATAATAATCAATAAGACGGATATACTTCCTAGCCAGTAACAGAAATGGTGAATCAAATTCTTTTTCTTTATACTTGTCAGAAACAATGCAAATGGCATTGAAGCAAGTAGAAATCCTGCATAAGGGGCCGGATTAAAAAAAGTACCGCTTATTTTATATAAACTATGGTAAACATGAAATTTTCCATATAACTGTAATAATCCAAATACAGCTTCGGTTGCTGCAACAAGTGTAATAATTACAGAAGGAATAAATAACAAGTCAAATTGCTTATTTTTCAAAGTATTATTAATGATGCCTTCTCCTACAAAGAAAAAAGCAAAACAGCCGGCAATCCAGAAAAATTTTTCATCGTGCCATATCCCGCCGAATTTGCCTCGTAAAAAAATCCAGCCAACCCAAATGAAAACAAAAAGAGAAAGTATATCTAAAGGTTGTTTCCAGTTTTTAATAAATATGTATAATCCTAATGGAATAATCAGTAACATCCATTGGGCAAAAAAGAAAATTTTACCTGTACGTGTTGGATCATATAACTCCTCATTTACAACAAGAGGAGTTATGAAAATACCTGAGAGAACAGTTATAAGTATAAAACTTTCCACAAATGGTCTTGTAATCTTGTGCTTTAATGAAAGGCTGTTTTTTATCACAGTCGGGCTAGGATTTAGGTGGATTAATAATTGAAGTTTTATATATTCTATTAGGATATTCTTGATGAGTTTACTAAGGTTTTTTCACAGCTTCGCCTCCTCAGTTACATTTTGAGTTTTTTATTAATCTATGTTATGCATTTCCAGTAATAAACTGGATTCTGTCTATTCTAAATATCCCTTACTATTATCCTACAACTAAACTCATTGCAATTTTCTCCAATACTCATTTTACGACATCTACTATTCTTATTCCACACTTAGTTTTTGACCTGTTTTACTAAACTTTGTAATGCATTGTGATTCATATTTATTTTAATCATATGATCGTTTAAGGTGAATTATTAATGTATTGATTAGGAGATTGGTCGTTTTAGAAAAATATAAATCACATAAATTATTAATTGTGACAATAAATAGTTTTATATGGAATAGATTTTACATTCAATATAGTGCTACATATAGTTACATTGAGCAATTCCCATCACATTGCTCACTCCAAATCCATCCACACCCCCCACCAATAGTGCATCCACTTGAAAGACAATCATTTGTTACACCACAAAAATCATCAGCAACGTTACAATCACAATTACCTCCAGGATCAGGAGAAACGCTTTCGCTTCTAATTGATAGCATCAAAAGTTCATCTTCAAATTGAGCCCAATTTAAATAGAGCCTATAAGTAATAAAGGCTATATATTGCTTTGACCATCCTAATTCGTTATAGGCGTACTCGATCCATTCATCCTTGAATTGTGAAATATATTTGGAATTTTGTTGAATAAATTCATCCGAGAAAAAATCAGGTTGGATATAGTCGATAAGTTTATTTATATGGTCAATTTCATTACTATTAAGATCCTCATTTGACAGTATGTAATTCAGTTTGTCAAGCCATGCACTTCTCTTCTTTTCAAAATTCCAACTATTAAAAACGGCCTTTTGTAATAGATAATCATAAGATGATAATTCATTGACATCGATTAAGGATAATTCCTCAATATTTTCAACTACATATTGATTAATTATAGGATCACATGAATACTGAGGTTCGATTTTTTGGCATGAAACAGCCAAAAGAATTGATGCTAAGAGGATTGAGAGTTTTTTCATAGGTTTTAGTTTATATATCGAATATAAATATATACAAGATAATTTAAACTCCAAGAAATAAATCTCTAAACCTTGGTTTTCTGGTAATATTTATAATAAATAAAAATAAAGCCTATACACATAAATAGTGGAAAACTTATTCCGAAATAAATGTTGGCATGCACAAATTTGCCTTGAAGAATTAAATTATCTTTTATTTCTGCTTTTATTATTGGATTTGTGCTAATATCAATAAGTTCGAAAATTATTGATATTAATAGAAGAATAATTGTATACTTGGGTTTTAATTTTATTTTTTCAATTAGTTTAACGATTTTATTTTCTAAAAAAAAGATACTTGCCAAGAAAAGAAGAAATACAAAATGCCAGCTCACTAAAATTCTTTCAAACCAGTTGATTGCTATAGATGCATTGGAGTCACTAAGTGAAAAAATTGCTATAAATAAAAGTTTTGAAGTAGCTTTAATAAAGTAATATAAAAGGAAGAATACTAAAACACCTCCTAAAATAATTAAAGATCTTCTCATTTGAATTAAAGCATTATTTGACTTGCGGTACTCATTAGTTACATCTTCACTAATCTGTAACCTTTTGGATGCGACCCAAAACGCTTCCTCATCATCCAATCCAACCTTTTTAAGATTGTCTATCAGGTCAAGTAAATGACTATGCAATTCTTCAACATCAGATTCTGTGATGGAAGGATCAATCCTAATGTCATGAACCCAACTATCTATTCTATCTTGTAGATTGAAAAATGATTCTCTATTTATATCAGGAGTTTCCATGGGAAAATATACTCAAGCAAGATTTTATCACTTTGCTGTCTTAAGTAATTTTTCAAATACATTCTGTATCATTGCCCATTCATGAATATTCTGTTTTAGTTGTTTTTTGCCGTCAGAAAGTAGTGTATAATATTTCCTCGGTCGCTCATTATCAACAACTTTCCAGTAAGATTTAATGTATCCGTAGCTTTCAAGTTTTTTTAAAACAGGATAAATACTAGCTTCTTTCCATGTTATCTCTCCGTTGGAGGCGTCTTTTACTTGTTGAACAATTTCGTATCCGTAATTATCTCCTCGTTCTAAAATTGTTAAAATGATAGGTATAGAAGACGCTCCTATTAATTCCTTTGATATGCTTTTCATAAGCTAATAAATTTTTCTAGATTACATATTAAAACAGTTGCCAAGCCTAAATGTTATTTTCTATTTATACTTAATATACAAATATATTGAATTCTTAAGGATTATCGTATGTAACGGGATGATTCTCTTTAATTAGATTAATAATGAAAATTATTAAATAATTTTTTTAAATGTTTAATGTAATATAAAATCAATATTTCTTTTAGATAAAAATTCGTCCAAATAAAGTCTGGGTTGTCAGATAGGCTATTTGTTTTGAGTTATTAAAAGAAAGCTTCTTCATCTCGCTATGTCACCCTAGCCAGGGTTGGATCGCTCATTACGTCGTTACACTTGCCTTTCCCACACTATTAAAATTCTCACATAAAGTTCCAATGCCTCCGGTAACTTCATTACAGGTATTTCTCCGAACCTGTTCGGAACATTCCTTTCATTCAGTAACCTTTGGCACCGCGCACAAGAGTAAAGGCTTCATTTCACTTCGCTCGCCCTGTCTCCGAACTGACATTACTACTTTACATTCAGCTTTTACACTTGTCTTTCCCAAGCTAAAATCTTTATTAATACCTAAATGTGCAATGGTTGGGTTTCAATTATCATGTTACATTTACGGATTATTCTTTAATCTTCAGCATATTATGAAGGCATGTTTCCAAATGAACTTAATAAAGAATTGATGGATATAATATCTAACAGAATGCAGAAAATGATGAAAGATTTCTATCAAAATTGTCACCGAGTGCATTTGCTCAAGAATTGACATAGTTGAAAGCTTGCATAACATGGCACCATTGGATTCGAAGTAGCGCTTTATTTATATAATCATTGATTATTTGTTTGAACTTTCCGTAGTATTCTTAAAAATTAGTTTAAAAACTCAAATGGAGCGAATCTAGAATATGTTTCTCTATTAGTAGTAGCTAGTGGAATGTAAACACCATCTATAATAATAGCATAACCATTATTTATAGCCCACTGTTCCAGTTTCTTATTCATTTTTGTGTTAGCATTTAGAATCGCATTCGCTTGATCACATTTAATGAACTGAAACGCTTTCGTGGCACAAGCTCTTGAATCAAATAAAACGTAATTAGAGTCAGAAATCGGAGAGACAGTAAGTATTGGTTTAGTTTTTCTTTTCCAGGCTTTTCTCCATTTAATTACAGTGGCTTCTATTTTTTTTATAACATCAATAGTTTCTTTTGACTGGCTAACATAATCTGCTTCAAAATGATACGCAATATCTGCGATATGAGCGTACTCAGGAAATACATCAAAATAGGCTCCCATTGGTCGGATATTTGTTAAAGCAAAGGATTCCTTATTTTCGTAGTAGGGACTAAATCTATCAATACTGATTGCATATACACCAGTTGGAGGGTGAAGATGTTCGATAAAAGGAAGTATCTCTAATGTGTTTTTATACCATTCAATTTCATCCCCAGGAAAGCTGTGTAAAATATTCCAGTTAATTGAAACACCAAGCATTCGCGCTGATCTTAGCAGGCTTATATTTCGGTCAGCACTTACACCTTTATTCATATGTTTTAATAATGAAGTTGATAATGATTCAATGCCTGGTTGAATAACATTAACCGAAGCTAATTTCAGTCGTTCAACTTGCCAAAACTTCAGATTTGACTTTTGTTCATAGAAAATATTTAAGTTCAATCCTAGCTTAGCTAATGATGGTAAAAAATCCTTAAAGTAACTATAAGGCATTATATTATCAATCATACATATGTTTGAAAAATTATGTTCTTTCAATAAATGTGATAATTCTTTTAATGCCTTCTCTGAAGTTTTTTTTCTAAAACCGATTAAATCTCCGTTAATACCACAAAAGGTACATTGATTTTTTTCTCCCCACCAGCATCCTCTACTTGTCTCAAAAGGAAGCCAGATTTCCTTTTGTTTTAATAATAGACTTTCAGGAAGGAATTGTGTAAGCTGACCATAATATTGCTTATAACTTGGCAATGGCAGTTCATCCAATTTTACTTTATTCCCTTTAATAATTCTCGTTTCGGGGAGATAACCATTATTAAGTCGATCAAGAAAAGTAGGGTAGGTTTCTTCGGATTCACCAGAAAAAACATAGTCAATATTTTTGCTTAAACTAAGAACTCCTTTAGCCATTTCTCCTTCGCAATTTGCTCCTCCTAATAAAGTAACTGTATTTGGAGAAAGCTCTTTAATTCTGGATAAAATAGCAATACTGGAATTTGTTTGTTCAAAACTTGTAGAACAGCCCACACTTTTATAATTAAACGTAAGGACACAGTTAACTAATATAGAAACAAATTTTTCTACTAGATCAGAGGCTTTAATATATCCTTCTAAATGTCCGGTTAATTTAGTGTCTTTAGAAGTTCTTATATGACTTGACCTACTAAAATCTTGGCTTTTATCAATAGCCCGCTTCCCATATGCAACATGAGAAAAAAATCTCTCTCCTATAAGACCAGTTGTAGGTGCATAACATATTGAAGTATATAATTCTTCACCTATAATTGAGGCAAGAATAATGTTTGCATATAAAACATCTACCTCAATATTTTTTAATTTACAAGTTGCTTGAAGAATATGTGCTGCTATTGATGGTCGATCTATACCTGCAAATGGAGGAACTACTATTAAGGCATCCCGGTTACTTAGAGATGCCTCAATTTTCATTTTTAGTTTAATAATATTCTTCATCTAATTCCCTCAAATTATCTTCTATTAGAAGTCCTTTGATATTGAAATTATAACACCTCCATCTGCTCTAACGGAAGATCCAGAAGGTACCTTTTGTGATGCTATACCTTCAATTAATTGTTTCTTCATTTTTTTATTTAAAAGAATGCCTTCCTCTTCCAATAATCCTGCAGGATCTTTAACAAATCTTTCAGAATAAGATTTGTCTGAGTTCAATTTTTCTTGAATTTTGTTGAAATCAATTTTTTCTTTCATAGGTTTTTATATTATAGTTTTAATTACTTCGCTATTATACAAATGTTACGGACTATTACTTTTTCGTTTAGTGCATGAATATCATAAGAGTTATTATATGAAAGCTAAAACCATACCCTATTCATTAAACTATCTAATGAATAAAAACTTCTAAGGAGAGCGGTTTTTGTTCATGGTTTTTGAAATATGTTATTTAGACTATTAATAATTTAAAAGATACGTCATAATATATAGAAAATCAATATATATGTAAATGTTATTGAACAGCATGACCATCTCATAATTAATGAGAAATTATAATTTATTTGTACGCCTTTTGGGCATATACTGACCCTTTTTCGGTGGGGACTGCCAATATTTTCAAATAAAGTTCCAGTGCCTCCGGTAACTTCATTCCATGCATTTCCCCGAACATGTTCGGAACATTTCTTACATCCAGCAACCTTTGGCACCGCGTACAAGAGTAAATGCTTCATTTCACTCCGCTCGCCTTGTTTTCGAACTGACCTCGCTGCTTTCCATTCAGCCTCTACACTTGTTTTTGCCATCACTTAAAATCATTGTGAATGTTTAAAGGCCTTTTGAAAAAGGCAATATTAATTTTTCAACCCGCATTTTTACAGATTCTTCTTTCCCTAGGGTGCAATTTTAAAATCATGCCTTTCCGTTCGGCCATTGTTGTTCCGACGGCAAAGGTAAATCCGTGTTTGAAGAGTATGCAAGTTCAAGCCTCCGGTTTTGCAGAAAATCTCCATCCTCCTTTGTCAGATAGTATTTCCCGCAAAAAAACTGCATACCCAAACACTACCTTTTTCAGCCACCAAAACAACAACGACCGACCCGATGGAAAGACGCATAACATTAAATGATAATACTATGGAAAAGAAAAATGAAATAAACGATTTTGAAAATGTGATTAACGAAAAACAAAACTCACTCTCCTCCGGAATCCGCATAAGTTTTGGTGGAAATTTCCCAATTATTAAACAAAAATTTGTAAAAATTAAGGAAGCTGAATATTCGACGGATTTCGATTTTTTCATCCAAAATCAGGTACACGTGGTTGCAAGTAGCAATAGAGATTGTACGATTTGCAGTTCCGTTGAAAAACGGGTATTCTGGCAAGGCTCTGCACTTTCTGATGATATGGTATATAACCTGATTGAAACCATTCATAAAGACATTATATCCTTCCGGTATGGAGGAGAACTAGTTTACTAACCTAAATGTAATACGATGAAATTAACTGATTTAAATAAAGATTGGAAACAGAATATTTCCTTCACATACAAACTCGGATTAATTGAATATCAATGCAAGGTGAAATATCTGCCATTTTGTAATGGAAACAAGACATGACTATGAACAGAAAGATTTGACTGAAATCTATACCCCTGTTTTTCATTTTGAGTTCGACGCCCTGAATACAAAGAAAACTATCTATCAATCGCACTGGATTATGCCTGATTCGTTAGTGTGGTTTTTGAATAATTATCCCGATTCCTCATTTGAAACAATGGTTCGATTTGCTGCAAAAGAGAATGGATATGTCGAAAGAATTTCAGAGATAAATCAAAAGTTGCAAAGAGGCACACAATTATCAATCTTCTAACCGACCCATTATGAAAAGAATATTTAATGACCTCCCGGTTCGATGGATTCTCAGGCTTGCCATTCATTGCTCTTGCTTCGTATATCACCGGATTAAGCTTTTGGTGGTGCTTGTTGGCTTATATCGGCATTATGTTTCTTATTGAATTTGCGAAGAATATAATTGTTATAATCCTTGGGATTGTGTTGGTTGTTGGTGTGTCTTTGGTTATGTTCTTAAAAATACTAACATTTTAGATTTTAAGTGAAAAAGAATTTAAATCGAAAATATTTGTTGTTGTGCATTTTTCTAATTAATCACGCCTTAAATTATTTAATTTCCGTATTAATGAAAAATTTAAGGTCATATGTTTATCTCAAAGGGATAACTAAATTATTCTATCTATATCTTTAAACTTATCTATTGAACAGAAGAATCTCTAATTGGGAGTTCTTTGTTGATCAATTATGAGTATTAAATCTATATATAGTGTTATATAGCATATATTGTCTATATGAAATTAATTAATTTTACAGTACCAAATTTCATACTAAACTAAAGCCAGCAAAATGAATTCTAAGAATCTAATTTTATTTCTTTTTATCTTAATCATAACCTTTAGTAGTAAAGCTCAAATAGTTATTGATAACAATAAAGTTGGTATAGGAAATGGAATGACTACTCCAGTCTATTCAGTAGATATGCTTGGTACAACCCGAATAAAGCCTTCGACTTCTAGTAACTCTTATATCTTGGTTACACCTCAAAGTCCTTATGGTTGGGTATTTAATCCTAATGATACATGTACCGGCAGAATCGGGAGCAATCATCGATTGTTATTTATGACCGCTCATTACATATATGCGACTAACATTCAATACTCTTCAGATAAAAATCTGAAAAGAAATATCTTCACATTGTTTGATGCTCTTCCCATTATAAAAAAATTGAGACCAGTGTCATTCGACTACAATCTTGATTATTCAGATGTGGCAAATGTAAATGTAAGAAACAAGATATTAACCAGTAGTAAAGACAGATTAGGATTTATTGCGCAGGAAGTTCGAAAAATTCTTCCTCAATCCGTCACTGCAAAACTGTCGGACTCAACCCTCTGCATCAGGATGATTGATTTTGTTCCTTTACTTGTAAAAGGAATGCAAGAACAATCAATACGAATTGATTCATTAACTTCAGAAATCAATGAATTAAAAGCGTCTCGAAATATTTTTAAAAGTGCAAGGTTAGTTGATGTTGACAAAAATCTACAACCATTAGCAAGATTATACCAAAATAATATTACCCCTTATACAGAACAAATAACAATCAATTGTTTTATTCCTGATGGCGGGAGTGATGCCTGTATACTAATTTTTGACATGAAAGGAAAACTTGTAAAAACCGTCAATGTAACAGGACAGGACAAAACCTCTGTTATAGTTCCAGGAGCAGTATTAAGCCCTGGTATGTATACTTATTCTTTATTAATTAACAATAAGGAAGTGGACTCAAAGCGTATGATTCTGAGTAACTAAATAGTATTTCTAACAATCGACATTGCCCAGATTAATTTTTAAACAATAAAATATGAAAGCCCAAAATCTAATAATTATCCTTATGATTTTATTTGTAACCATAAATAATAGTGAAGCACAAATAGTGGTTACAGGTGATGGGAGCAGTACTCCTTACAAAGTTGGGTTAGGAAATGGCATGACTACACCAGGCTATGCTATTGATATACTTGGCACCACACGTATTCGTCCTTCTTCCGGTGGCAATTATATGATAATTCAATATGATAGCAACCAGGTTGGGCCCTTGATCCAAATACTGACAACAAGGGTGTTATAGGATATTACTATGTCCCGTATTCGGTGAGCGCCCATTATATGTATGCTGAGAATATTGAAGATACTTCTGATAAAAATCTGAAAAAAAATATCTCCACATTATTTGATGCCCTCCCTGTAATAAGAAAATTAAGGCCGGTATCTTTCGATTATAATTTTGATTATTCGGGTGTAAAGAATATAAAAGTAAGAAACAAGTTACAAACTGATGATAAAAATCGATTGGGCTTTATTGCGCAGGAAGTTCAGGAAATTCTGCCTCAGTCAGTTTCCACGAAAGAACCGGATTCAACACTCTGCCTCAGGATGATGGATTTTGTTCCGTTACTTGTAAAAGGCATGCAGGAACAAACAGGTTATATAGATTCTTTGATATTGGTAGTTAACGAATTGAAAGCTTCTCAAGCTAAAACTAAAAGGGCACAGCTAAAGGATGCTGGTGATAATTCTCAACTTTTACCCAGATTATATCAAAATGATATTGGCATATATACAAATCAAACAATAATTAACTGTTTCATTCCTGTCAACAGTAATGAAGCTTATATACGGATATGTGATATGCAGGGTACAATTGTTAAAGCCTGTTCAATAATCGGGCGTGACCAAACTTCTGTTGCAGTTCCTGGAGCGGAATTACTCCCGGGGATGTATACTTATTCGTTGATGATAGACAACAGGGAAATTGATTCTAAACGAATGATCCTACGGGATTAAAAATATCACTAAATGGTTTAACCAAACTAAATTAATTTTTAAATAATAAAATATGAAAGTCAAAATTCTAATAACTGTCCAGATAATTTTATTCGCAGCCTTATATGGTAAAGCGCAGATAACTGTTGATTGCGATAATAAAATTGGATTGGGAAATGAAATGACTAATCCGGGTTATGCTATTGACATACTCGGCGCTACGCGTATATGTCCTTCTTCCGGGGGCGACTATATTACAATTTCCAATGATAATTCTTATGGATGGGTTTTTAACGCAAATGGTAATGGCATAGGTATGTTAGGCTATCAAAATAGTTTGTATTCTGTTAAGGCCCACGATATTTATGCAAGCAATATTGTGTATTCTTCAGATAAAAGCCTGAAAAAAAACATTAGAACATTATATGATGCTTTACCACTTATAAAAAAATTAAGGCCTGTTTCTTTCGACTATAACTATGATTATTCCGGTGAAAAAAATGTAAATCTAAGGACGCGGTTGGAGACAGGTGATAAAAACCGGTTAGGATTTATAGCACAGGAGGTACAGAAAGTCCTTCCTCAATCAGTTTCAATGGAAGAGTCGGATTCAACACTGTGTATTCGGATGATGGACTTTGTTCCTTTGCTTGTGAAAGGGATGCAGGAACAACTGGCATATTTGGATTCATTAAAATCAGAATTAAATGAGTTAAAGGAATCCGAAAATGCAATTAAGAGTGCACGGATAGAAAGTCTTGAAAGCGTTTTTGAAACTGAGGCAAAGCTATACCAAAACAGCCCTAACCCGTTTTCAGAACGAACGGTAATCAATTGCTTTATACCTAAAAGTAGCAACAATGCTCGTTTGTTAATATTCAATACCCAGGGAACACTGGTTAAAACCTGTTTAATTTCTGGCCGTAATCAAACATCGGTTACAATTGCAGGTTCTGAGCTTAACGCTGGAGTGTACATTTACTCCTTGATTATCGATAATAAAGAAATTGACTCAAAACGGATGATTTTAGGTAATTAAAATTTTAAAAATGAAAAATAATTATTTTAATGTGGATAAAATGTTATTTCTAATTCTTTTGTGTTTATGGTCATTTTTATCTTTTAGCACTGAAGTAGAGGTTTATCCTTACGATATCTTTTTTGATTATGATCATTCTTCTCATCAACATGATGCTTTGTCCGTTTCAGACGAAAATGGCGACCTGGTTACATCGGCCGAATGGCATTATTTTGATCAAATTTCCAATCCTGCATACATTGAAGGTGAGTATAGCAGAAGAATAAAAGTTTGTTTTGCTTCTGACAATTATACTGATATTGCACATTTAATCATAAGACTTTCATATGCAAGCGGTAGTTCAAATGGCATTGGTACACTTTGTAACTTTTTTATACCGAACTATGACCTTGCTATTGGTCAAGGGAATGCAGTAGAGTTGCAATTAACGGGAGGACTCCCCCTCAATGTTGGAAAACAGGAATTTACTTGGAAATGGGAGATTTATGCAATTCCGGTCAATGAATCAGGATATTCAGCTGCCTGGACCACAACGAATACAACTCATACATACTACAGGTTATTCTCGGAGCCAATAGCTCCGATGGAAGAACCTTGGACAAGTGTTTTAGACAAAGCCTGCAGTTGGGCGCAAGGGAAAACCACAATTGATAATACATTAAGTGAGTTAGTAATTAGATTATACAATGACGATGAACTTGATTATAATCCGAATCAATCGCACTATATTGAAGAAAATGGTGCTTTTGTATTCAATCTTTCGGGTATACTTGAAAGTTGGCACTATGTGGATTGTCAGGATTGTAGTATGCTTTTATCTATTCTTTCAAGTTCATTAGGACTTCCATTAAATCAAACAAGAAGATTAGAGGGTGATTTTACAACCAATGAGATAGATCCAATAGGACTTACATATTCAGAAGCTGAGTACAGTTGGGCTTTTCATCAAATTGACTGGAATAATTATGTTTATGATCCAACGATAATGTATGGATATTCAATCCCGACAAAAATGACTATTACAGCATATCAAGACGCTATTAGAAAAACAAGTTGGTGGGGTATTTACAATCCATTTATATTGGGGCAAACAGACCCATATTATAATGAACCCACATCAATTGAATAATAACTTGAAAAAATTGGAGGATGATTAAATGAAAAAACATTTATTGAAAATAGTTTTCATCTTGCTTTCAGTTGCAAATAGTTTTTCAATATTAGCTCAAAGTTCTGAGAGTGAATATAAAATAAATCCAGAGGATATTGGAAACATTAAAATTCGAGTAGATCAAATTGTAAACAATTTCGAGTTAAATCGTGAACGTTTTACCAAACTAGATAAATTGTCAGGGAATCAGATTTCTGAATTGAGAAAAAGAGATAAACGAACAAATAAGTTAATTCTAGTGGAGAACACACATAAAGCAGTAATATCCGCCTCATCAAACTGTTTGCAGATTTGGAATAGAAATAAAGAAGATAAGATTGAAATTAATATATTCGTTTGCTCATCAGATTCAGAACTCAATGCAATTATTTATCGCTTTACTAAAGAATATTATTCAATGCCATATATTATTACTGACAGACCAATCATTGGGGAGAAAACATGGATTCCCAAATATGAAATATATAATACAAAAGGTACGACTATAATGTTTAAAATTTCCAATGTATTTGTTAGAGTTTTTGTAGGCTTGACGAATCAAAGTAATGATGAAATAAAGGAAACGCTTATGTTAGTCAGTAATAGTATTATGAACAACATCATCAAAGAACAACATTAATATAATTAGCATTTTAAAAGAATAATTCTCAAAAGTTCTGAAAATCATTATTACAAGAATGAATAATTAAAAATTTGTATTCTAGATTATTAATATTAGTTTAATTTTTTAAAACCACAGTAAACTATGAGAACCATTAAATTAATTCTAATACTGTTTTTTTTATTCTCGTCGATATACAATAAAGCGCAAAAAACTAATAATTTAAATTGTCTAAACATTAAAGAAGGCAAAATAGCTAAGGAAAATGTTGGTGTTATGTCAATTAGAAATTTAAAGGAGACATCTTTTTTGTTGGATTCAGTTTTATCAACTTATTATTTGACTGATTGGGATTCCATGTTGTATACTCAAGATTATTACAAGTATGACAATAAAGGAAACAAAATTGAATGGATTCATCGAAGTACCTGTATTAACTGTTCATCTGGTGGAAATTATAAATATGAATATAGTTATGATGAGGTTGGAAATTGTATTCTCGAGTTCTATTATAATCTGAATTTAATTACTTTTCAGTGGAAACTTGTTTATAAACTGGAGCAGGAATATATTACTAATGGTAATCTTTTAGGTTACGTTTTTTATTTACCCCAAAATAATTCAGATGAATTAATTAATTATTCCAAAGTTGAATACACTTATAATGACAGTAACAAATTAACAAATAAAATGGAGTATTCATGGAATGAAAACTTGAGCGAATGGTCATTTTCAATGAAATGGGAATGGAAATTTAATAACATAGGGCAACTTGAACAAAACAAGTCTTTCAGTTATGACTTAATAAATGAGTTATGGACTTCTATTGGGAAAGCAGAACATTTTTACGATACACGAGGATATGATTCAGTTCAAATTCAGGCGGATTGGAACGTTGAAAAGGAAATCTGGAACAATTATACAAAATATGAATATTCCTTTGATTCGATAGGAAATGAAATTGGATTTTCTGTTTTTAGGAAAGACACCACTGAACCCTGGCAGGGATATAATAAAATAATAAATGCTTTCGATGAAAAAGGGAATAAGGTTTTGTCAGAAGAATACTATTGGGAAAATGAAAAGTCTGATTGGGCTTATTTCAAAAAAAAGGAATGGGATTTTGATGATAGAAGCCAACTAATTAAGGAAGTATCTTTCCGTTGGGAAAGTTCTCAATACAAATGGGAAAATTCAAGCAAGATTGAATGGGACTACGATTTAAATAATCAAATGATATTACAGGTAAGTTCAATTTGGAATAGAACAATAGATGTTTGGATTAACCGTTCGCAAATCACTTATGATTATGATGTAAACAATAACATAATGGCGAAAAATCTATATGAAAGTACAGATGACAATGTTTGGCAGCTTCGTGAAAATACAGAATATTATTATTCAGAGTTAGTAACAAACATAAGTAATGACATAAATGATTTTCGAGACATTAAAATCTATCCCAACCCTGCAAATGAAATCATTACTATTGAATCGCAGAACTCAAAATCTGTGATCGGTAAACTTTATAATTCAAATGGTACATTGATTAAAAATTTAAAAGTTGAACAGGGAATAAATATCTTTCACATTTCAGAACTGAAAAGTGGTGTTTATATTATTCAGGTTTATATGAAAGATAAAATGGTTGTGAAGAAGCTTATCATAGAATAAATTCATTTGGAGTAACGATTAAGTTGAATCATTAAGTTGTAATTTGGTGATTTATTTGATTACAATGTTTTATCGATAAAACATTTTCCCAACTTTTGTTCTTTTTAGATATGGCATTATAGAAATAGAATACAAATTTGTAAAATTGAAATATTATAACAATAGAACAAAGGGTAGCTCAACAGCTACCCTTAATGTTAACCCCCAAACACACGATAGGTCGGGATGACCTATCAATAGTAAAGTTACTGAAATTATGATTATTAAACAAAAGAATATTACAGCTTCTTAACCGGACAAGCTTTTACCCAATCCCCGTTTTTGATAACAAACCGCTGATGCCTTCCCCCATTCTTTTCGAGCAGCTCCACGACCAGTTGTTTTTTATCTGGGATGGTAAATTTCTTAAAAGCAAAAACAGCACTTTCGGATTCTTTCCCTTTCACTGAGGTCAGATAATTGTAATCCCGAACAGGTTCAATAATGGTTTCTTGGATAGCAGTCCGTTTAACCACTTTTTTATCGACGATTTTGAAAACCAAAAAATCAATATCAAAAGGAATGTCAGAGGTGTTTTTGATTTCAGTATGCAAAAATAACAGTCCGTCATGGCTGAAAATCCCCCGAAGTTGAAACTCAATTCCAAATTGATTGCTTTTTACATGCTTGACTTTCTTCCGGTTGGCTTTATAGATTTTCTCCATTGCCATCTGTACCGCTTGCGGCGATTCATTCCCCAATTCAGAAAGTTGGACCTCCATGGAATTCTTAGGATGATTGCTCAACTTTTCTTCATGTAGAAAATCCTTCATTTCAATGTTCAGCCTTTCCGGTTCTTTCGAATAGTTCACTATAAACGAGTAGAAGCTTCCTTCATCGGTAATAACAGAGAAGTTAGTTTCTTCAGTAAAATCTCTTACAGCAGCTTTTACCCGGACTACATTTTCCGCACCCTCTGCTTTTCCTGCGATGATATTGGATGAGCCCAAATCAATATAGGAAATCCCCGAGGGGAAAATCAGGTGCACCGTTTTGTCATAAGTTACCTCCAAATAATAGGAAGGGATAACATTGTTTTTAGGGATAACCTTTGTGTAATTGTTTTGTGCAAAAAGATAGGTAGTTGATATAAAAAGCAGGAAGAAAATTATCAGTTTCATTTTGATGAATTTTTAAGATTAAATAATTTGATTTTAGTTGGAGGGCATCAACAACAGGCGGTGCCCGGCTTTCAGGGTTACTTTAGTTGTCCGCAGTTTTTTTGAAACATACTGGGAAGTCCCCTGAATAAAACTCCGCCCTACATCAGCAGCTAATTGCTGTCCTGCAGTTGTGCCCTGTGTAATACTGATGCTTGTTCCGGCATCGCGCCCCATGGAAGCAGTGATTTCTTTTAAAGCGGTTGTTTCCACTGAACCGGGAATAAACAGGCCTTGCTGTCCGTCTGTGTCATAGGCGGTCAGTTGCACCGGAATAATATTTCCATTGTGTTCCAGGGAATGGATAAATATCTGCAACCGTTCCCCCTGAATTTGTGCAATGCCGGTTATAAGCGAGTTCTTTGGAAGTTCAAAACCACTGGTTTCTACCGGTTCAAGCAGACGAAGTTTTACGTTTTGCCCGTTGACCAGTGTCTGGGTGCTGTTTACACATGCCCAAATTGTATTCCGGTCTTTCTGGGTTTTCTCATCTCCAGCCGTTATAAAAGAATAATTACGAGGTGTTGAGACCTGCCCGATAAAAGCCGAATCACTCATGTTTTGCTCCAGTGCGGAAACGGTATTGTCCGAAATCGTCCTGATAGGTTTTGAAGGAACCAGTTGTTTTTCCTTTTCTGCTGGTTGATGTTTTGCTTCGGAAACTTCTGTTGTAACAGCTTGCCCGGAAGATTCCGGCATATATTTGGATGCCAGTTGATACGACTTTTCCATTAGTCTTAACTGTTCATCCACACTGCCTCCCTGTTCTTTTTGAGCGAGCTTGATTTTTTAACTCCTCAATTTCCTTTTTCAACTTTTCATTTTCAGAATCCTCTTTAGGCTTTTCATAGAAATTGTTAAGTGTTTTATTAATTCCCTTGTAAGCCGAAGCAGAATGTTGTATTGCTTTTTCCGGTTGTTTTGAACCTGAAAATTTCCCGTTTGATGTTGATTGCTCTGCCTTGCTGTCCGGTACAGACAAATCAAATTTTGCAGGTTCATCGTTTCCCACCATAGCTGAAAACTGTTCCAGCGAACGAACCGGCTTTTCCTCAAAAAGCTTTTCCTGTTCAAAGGCGCTGATTTTGTCTTTTATCAGGTTGCTTTCTGCAGGCATAGGCAGTTCTGTGTTCAATCCCGCCTCACCTTTGGTAGTACTGCTTTTTTCTGATGGCTTAAAAATAAGCCAGAGACTTGCACCAAAAACCGCAAACATCAAAGCAAAAACTGCATATTTTTTTAGCAGTTGTTTTTGCTTTGGTTTCAGTATAGTTTTATTGTTTTTGTTCATGAAATACATCTTTAAGTTTATGGATTAAACTGTCCTGTGGTAAGTCAAGAGGTTTGATATGTTCGATGTCGAGTATCTTCTGCACCTTCTGATTATTGAAAGAATCCCAAAGCATGAAAGAGAAAACTGAGGCAAAAAGGATGCACAATCCAAGTACAACTACTTTGCGTTTCTTTTGTGGAATCCGTTCACATGCTTTTCGGATGGTATCATCCAGCAACCGGCTGGTTTTTCTGATTTTTTGTTTCATGGCTACCGGTTTATGGTTTGAATATCCCTGTTTTCTTTTACCGTAAAATTCTCAATCGTAAAACCATGCGGATTGTTATCACTTCGCACTGAGTTAATCAGGTCGCAGGTGGTAACCAGGCTCCGCTGCGTGATATTACTTTCCCGGATGATAACCTGCCGGGCATAGGTAGAAGCTGTATAGGGATAGTTCCTGAAGTCAACCACCACACTATCCACCTGTAGTGTTTGGTTGATATTCCCGGAGATAATCCGGTTGAAATACCCTTTTTCAACTAAATCTTTGTAATAAGTATAAACGCTTTTGTCTGCCAGAAACATGGCCCGGTTGATGTTGGACTCAATGGCGTTTTTATCCGGCGAGAGTGTAAAAAACAGTTCGTGAAAACGCCGGATATGTTCCCGCGCTTCCACCGGACGGTTCTGGGATAAATCCTGTGACAGGGCAAGGATTAATGATTTTCCTTTGTCCAGTACGTAGATTTTCTGTCGTTGTTTTTCAGCAAACTGAAAAGCACTGAAAACCGAATAACCGGTAATGCCTGCACACAGGATGACAAATACAATCCCGAAAAAACGAATCTGCCTGAAGCTCGTTTCAATATTTTTTAATGATTTAAATTCCATAATAATTTTCTGTTTACTTTCTTTAAGTAGTTTCCCTGATAATATTTCCTGCTGACGCCCCGACTGCACCTGCAGCCACAGAACCGGCTTTGCTTGCCGATGAGCTTACGTTTTTCCCGTAATTGCCCATACCTCCGGCCATGATAATCCAGTTTGCAACTGTTGGAATCGTAAAGTATCCGATAATACCGATAATCATAAAAACGATATATACCCCATTGGAAGCCTCGACCGAATAGGTTGGATCTGCCTGTAGCTTGTCAATATCCGCTTGAAGCATCAGTACCTGAATCCGTGCAAGGATGGAACTGAACAGGTCGGAAACCGGGAGCCAGAGATAAACTGAAATGTAACGGGAGAACCATTGTGTCATGGTCGATTGAAATCCATCATAAATACTGATGGCAAAAGCAATAGGACCAAGAATGGAAAGCACAATCAAAAAGAAAGTGCGGATGGTGTCAATAACCAAAGCTGCCGCCTGAAACAACAATTCCAGAATCTCCCGGAAGAAATCACGGATATTCTTTTTCATGTTGTACAGGCTCCGTTCAATATACATTCCCGACATGGTTGCCAAATCCGAAGGACTCCATCCCAGCTCATCCAATTGCTTATCGAACTCCTCATCACTCACCAGAAAGGCAGTTTCAGGATTTCGTTTCATAGCCTCGATTTCCAGTTGTTCTTTTAAATCCCGGTATTTTTCCATATCAAAAGTCTGGGATTCCAGCATCTGGTGGGTTCCTTTTACAACAGGGCTTAAAACCATATTGATTGTTCCCAGGACAAAAGAGGGAAAGAACATGATACACAAGCCCAATGGCAAAGGGGCGCAAAAGCGGATACACATCAATCGGTTCAGTCCGGGCAAGCGACTGCCATACACGGGCGGCCACATAAAACAATGCCCCCAATCCGGCTATCCCTTTTGCCACCCCTGCCATGTCGCTGCATAAAGGCGTCATCTCCACATAAAGGCTGCGGAGAATTTGATGTAGATTATCAAAATCCATTACCAGTACCTTTCGTCAGCATTACCGTAAAGCGCCAGCATCCGTTCCGTTTCGCCTTTCTTCTGTGCACGCAGGTAAGAAACCGAAAGGTTCTTGTTGGTGTAGTAGCGTACCAGATTCCGGTAATGCTGGACAGAAATATAAACGCCGTTAATAATATCCATTCGTTCTTTGTCTGTCATTGAAAGCGAACTGGCTGTTAACAATCCCTTTCAGGTCTAGCAAAAGGTTACTACTTTCTTCCAAAAGCTTGGAGTAACCAAAAGCAATGGCTCCCAATTCTTCCAAGGTAAAATTCTCGTCCTGTAACATCAGTTGATAGGAATTGATGTAGATGTCGGCAATTTCACCAACCATTAAAATGGTCTCCTGAACTTTCCGGGCATCTTTCACAAGGTCGTTTACTGCTTTCAAAGCATCGTAATATTTTTTCCCCTGTTCATACACTTTCTTTACTTCCTGAAAATTTTTTATCACGTTGGAAACCGTACTCGATGTTTGTACAATTTCGTTTGCAGAATTGACAATACTTGGTGCAGTGTTTATCGGATCGGTAACCACAAATTGCGCTTGCAGGTTAAAAGTGCCGAGCATAATAAACAGCCCGGCTATAAATAGTCTTGTTTTCATGATTCTTGATTTTAAAATGTGAATGATTAAGCATTTCGCTTGCTGGCGGCCAGTTGTTTAATGGCCTGTTCAATGTTTCCGTCCAGTTGTTCGGTCAACCGGACGAGTTCCAGTTTCTCGGTTTCTTCGGTGGTATAGGTGTAATACTCTTCCAAAGAAACTTCGGTGGCATAAACCGCAGACTGCACCCCGCCCAGACCAATCCATACCTCTTTGTATTTTCGCCGGGGATGGTTGGCAAGGTTGATGGAAAGAATCTGCGATTTTTCTTTTTCGGTCAGTCCAAGCAATTCCTGGATTGAATCAAACTTGTTCATGTACTTGCGCTGGTCGAGCAGGATTTTACAGTCGGAGTTGTTGATGATACTTTCTTTCACAATTTCCGAAGCGATAATATCATCCACTTCCTGCGTAACCACAACTGCTTCACCAAAGAATTTCCGGACGGTTTTAAACAAGTATTTGATGTATTCCGCCATCCCTTCTTTGGCAATTGCTTTCCATGCTTCCTCAATCAATATCATCTTTCGGATGCCTTTTAACCGCCTCATTTTATTGATGAAGGCTTCCATGATGATGATAGTTACAATGGGAAACAGGACTTTGTGGTCTTTGATATTATCCAGCTCGAAAACAATAAAGCGCTTGTTCAGCAAATCCATTTGTTTGTCCGAGTTCAGCAGGTAATCATACTCACCGCCCCGGTAATATGGTTCCAGAACATTCAGGAAATTGGCAATATCAAAATCCTTTTCCCGTACCTTTTTCACACGGAGCGTTTCGGAATATTCATCCCGGACAAACTCATAAAATGTATTAAAAGACGGAGCCATCTTACCATCCGATTTCAACTTTTCGATATACTGGTTCACCGCATTCGACAAAGCCACCTCCTCCGAGCGTGTCGGCGCTTCCTCCTCATTTTTCCAGAGGGTAAGGATAAGCGTTTTGATGCTTTCCCTTTTTTCAATGTCAAACACACCGTCGTCGGTATAGAATGGGTTAAACGCAATCGGGTTGTCCTCGGTATAGGTAAAATAAACCCCGTCTTCGCCCCTTGTTTTATAATGAATTAAATCACATAATCCTTTGTAGCTGTTCCCGGTATCGACCAGAAGTACATGTGTTCCCTGCTCGTAATACTGCCGTACCATGTGATTGGTAAAAAAGGATTTTCCGCTTCCCGAAGGGCCAAGGATAAACTTGTTCCGGTTGGTGATAATCCCTTTTTTCATGGGTAAATCGGAAATATCGAGATGCAATGGTTTTCCGGTGAGCCGGTCAACCATTTTAATCCCCACCGGCGATAAGGAACTCCGGTAATTGGTTTCACCGGTGAAAAAGCACAAGGCTTGTTCGGTGAACGTATAAAACGATTCTTCGGAAGGGAAGTCAGCCGCATTGCCGGGGATGCCCGCCCAAAACAGTGTCGGGACATCCACGGTGTTGTAACGCGGCTTGCATTCCATCAGTGCAATTTGGGAACCGGTATCATTTTTAATCTGCCGTAGTTCTTCCGGCCTGTCGCTCCATGCCAGCACATTAAAATGCGCCCGCACGGAAACCAGCCCTTTGCTGTGCGCTTCGTTCAGGTATTCTTCCAGCCATTGTTTGTTAATCTGGTTGGCGCGGCTGTACCTCGAAAGCGAGTGCATGTTTCGGGCCATCTTTTCAAAACGGGCAAGATTGGCCGAATGGTCGTCAATAAAAATGTACTGGTTGTAAATGTGGTTGCATGTCAACAACAAACCAACCGGCGAAGCATATGAAAGCAGGCAACTGCTGCGGTCGGTGGAAAGTTTTTCGTACCGGCTTTCCGTCGAAACTTTTGCTGGCAAATCATCCAAATCCGAAAGGGTATGAAGCACCAGGGAATTATCCCCGATTTTCATTTCTCCCGGATTCAGTGTGATGTCCTGCAGGCAGGCAGTTTGTTGCTGAGAAAGTGAAAAATACTTCTCCACAATTCCCGGTTCTTTTCCGGAGCCGGTAATCTGCTCTGCCGTTAAACGTGTGAGCCGGATAAAATCACTGTCGTTAATGATTTGCTCAAACTGGTTCACTGCTTCCACAAACCGCAGAACGGATTCCTTATTTTTTATCTCTTTAGGGAGAAGTGTTCCCCGCGCCAGTGAACTAAACGTACTTTGCTGCCTACTCCGCTCTTTGGTCGTTTTGGTAAGAAACAGGTAACAGGTGTGGCTTAAATACGGACGCTCGTTAAAATGGCGTTCAAAAGAAGAACTCAGAAAGCTTAAATCCTGTTCCTGGCTGTTCCGGTTGGTAATTCTCTTTGATGTACCAATCCTGTTTGTGAACAATGGAATAATCGGGCAACACTTTAATCGCCTTGTTCCAAACCGAATGTATGGCCTCGTATTCTTCCGAAGTAACGGTAAACAGTTCCGGCAGTTAACCTGAAAAGCAACAGTAATATCCGCATCTTTGCTGATGATACAACCCTGTTCAACCGACAACAATGGAAACTTGCTTTCAAGTGTGGCCGTTTTTAAAACGCTTCTCATACTGCCTCCTTTCTTTTATGAGTGAATAATCTGGGAATACTTCTCCGGTTGATTATCCGGCGGGGAAAGTCCGGGTTGCCTGGTGCTTCATCAAACCAAAACGGCCAAATTTCCGGTTGAGCGAAAAAGTCAGCCAGACAACCACGAAGGCCAGAACCAACCCGGTGAAAATGCAAACCCACTGGTTTATTCCGGCCAGATACATGACGATAAAAACCACGAATGTTCCCAGCAACCCACCTGCAAAAATGAACAGGTACTGGCTTTGCAGTCCTTTAAATTCTGCCGGTTTGTTCACCCCTTTATTGATAAAATACTCTGCCATACTTTTTACAGGAAGAATGAACGCAGGATGGTGGCAGCAACAATCAGGAAATATACAGGCGCCAAACCAGGCGGCTGCGGTTTTCCCGGTATCCGGGTCGCCGCTTGAAAATTTGGAATACACTTTTACGCCGCCGATTAAGCCCACAATGGCTCCAATGGCGTAGATTAATTTGGTTGCCGGGTCGAAATACGAGGTGACCATGCTGGTGGCTTCGGTGATTCCGGCAGAGCCATCGCCCTGTGCAAATAATACTGTAACCCAGAATGAAAAGAACAGGGTTAATATGGATTTTAATGAATTGATTTTTGCCATAATAATTTGTTGTTTGTGCTTCTCCGAATAGAAATACAGGAAAGCGGTTTTACTAATTTTTTACTGGATTCTCTCTTGGGTGATGTGGCAAAACCACTGGAATTGAACCGGGCTTTACCCGTAATCTTTTTCCTTCATATTTTTCAGAATTTGGTTACTACTCAGGCAGATTTTTTCCTGCCTCGTAACCAAATGTAAAGGCTTAAATCACTGAAAAATAAAATGGGGAGTATGTGGAAGTGAGTGGCTGTGTTTGGCTTTAGAGAAAAGAATTTTTAATTAACATCGAGATAAGTATGACAATAAATTCAAGAAAATTGATGGTATACAAAGTGATTTAATAGGTTTTATTAGCCTTAAAAATGTAAAGCGACTTGATGTTTTGTGAGAAGTATCAACTATATGATTAAAATTGGGAAGCTTGTTAATCGTAAAGAAACATAGAATGCTTTAAAATGCTTTTTTCCCATTTATGTGTCAATAAATGTATTACATTATGTTTTTCTGTCTTACAAAGATACCTGTTCCTCCCAGTAATGCTGGTATTGATTGTTCTTAAAGGTTGGATGACTGTTTCTTATCTCAAACTGTTTGAAACAAATAATATTTACAAGTCTACATGCACTATGCTCTTGTTTGTTTTTCTGAGCTTTCTTATAAGTTATAACCTATACATGATTATACCAAAAGGAAGATTATATTGAATCTTGAGCACATTAAACCTCTATTTCTATTTCATTCTCTATTCTAATAGATTCATAAATGGGAATATCAGTTCCCAGGATTTCAATGGAAACAGCTAACGCATAAGAAACTTCCATTTTGTTTTTGTCCCATCCTTTATGTCCTCTAACCGCAAAACTGATTTCTTCCGGTAATTCGTACGATTTTATTACCGTCCAATCTTTTTGCAATGAACTATTATTACGGTTAATATCCTGTACTTCTCCGAAATCACTTCGACTCCTAATTTTCCAATTGAAACTCCTTAATCCGTTTCTATAATCCTTGTCATAATTTGGTTCTTCTTCCTCATGTGTCCGAAGTGCATAATCTTTGAAGTCATCAAAAGATTCTCCAATTTTTGAGGTAGTCCAATCTATCCATGTTGACAAATAGGATTTTGTTTTTTGCCTTGTTCTTCTTACTTGTGCAGAATATGCCAATGATACCTCCAATGCAATATCATACTCATCACCTGGATTTCTTAATTCTTCTGGAATTTTTAATGAATAAATGTGTCCTTCTTCCGCTTTAATTTCTCCTGTATTATAAAATGTAATTCTATGGTCAGTATTCTTTGTGACTCTTTCAAGGATTGGTAATCCATATCCAAAATGTTGCACACTTGTTTTTGTAGGATTTAGGAAGAAATCCCCAGGCAATCTCGCACCTTGTGCTATTAATGCTCTTATTAAATTAATACTTTCGTCTGGATACATTTGTTTTAAAATCGCAGCGAGATGTGCATACTTTAGGAGTTGAGAATGAAGTTCCAACACTATCTTTTCCTATTGCACTTCCTCCATGTAATGTAGAACGTATTAATTCAGGAGAAGTAGCTTCATGTTCTTTTATCTGTGGCATCCCATTTTTAGACATAATAACTCCACCACCATATTCAACAACATCTGGTTTTATTGAATCCCAAATACCTGTGCCAATTCTTGAAAATGCAGATATATCATTTTCCTCACCCAAAGAATGCCAATATTCATCTTCAAAATCAGAATGATTAATGGACCCAACTGATAAGGAAAAGCAACTTTGTGAAGGATTTGCTAATCTACAAATATCTTTCTTCAAGATAATCGGGATAATTTTTCCCTTCTTGAAATTAAATCATCGAATTACTGGAAAACTTATATTTCCTGCAGAAATTAAAAACAAGAATATCATTTTCAAAAGTTAATCTATCAATTATAGCAGCCCAAGTTGACATGTGTTTTGTTCTGTATGGAGCATTGGAACTTACTGATAAGATTAAAAATTTTACAATCATTATTTTCATCAACAACCTGCTTTATTAAGCTCGCTGGATATAATTATGGCAATATATTATGCTCATTTAGAATTCTTAAATTCCTTATAAAACAAGGTAATTTATACGGGGATTCAATGTCTGAAATACCATTTGGGATAAAGTATTGCACCGGCAACTTTGGTTCCATGTCCACCACCCTGCACATAGTCAGCAGTTGATGAATCGTTGATATATGATTTAGAATTCTCCTTTTTTATTGCAGGAGCAATAAATTTATGGTCTTCCATAATTCCACTATCAATAACCCCAACTTCGATAGAATTATCATCAGGAGGCAATTATTTCTAATTCAAAATCATTCAAATTATTTTCAGCTCCGTTAATACCTGATATTTCATCAATCTCAGAAACCTCAAAAACATATTGATAATTAACAACCAAATCTTTTAACCCAAGCCACAAATCTTAGCTTCACAGGCAAAACTGTCTTCTAACTCAACAATTGAACTAATTATTTCTCCATAATATGAAATAAACTCTTCAAAATGATCTTGTCTTTCCAATAATAAATTATCTCTTTGTTCCTGTTTTTCCCTGTACTTTTACATCCTTATTCACCTCCTTTTTTCTCTCGGATCAGGTTCTTTCCCTATAGGTTTCGCAAATGCAACTGAAATCTCAACATTATAAATAACATCGTCTACAATTTCATCCCATATTGAATACAAATATTCAGAAAGTATATGTTGTGGTTTCCACTCTTCTCTATTTCCATCAATAATTTGCCAAAAATCAGCAATCTTACCAGTTCCATGTTCAGAATTAAGAACCCTGCAATTTTTTCTTCAAGTGTTTTTAAATTATCAAATGAAGCACCAATAATAAATCCATCCTCTTCTTCTGATATTATTTCAATTCCAAATGCTTCTAAATCAAATTGAGCATTGATAATATCTGGATTTATTTGTAGAAAAACAGGTGCTGTTGTTTCTTCATATTCCAGCCAATCCTTGCTCTTTTCTAATTATAAGAGTACCTTCCCAGTCTGATTTTAGTATTCGTTGTACTATTTCGAAGAATTTCGCTGTGACTTTGTCTATTTTGTTTATTTAGTTGAGTTCTTGGATTTTCTTCACCGCCACCATGAAACCGAGGACTACCGGTAATTTTTTGTTGAAATTGTAAATGAGGGAATTTTTCCATAGATTATTTATTTATGGCTCTATTTTCTTCTAAAGCATTATCCAGATCTTCAATGGAAATTTCATGATTAGAATTGATTATTGCTTTTTTTGCGGCATCATTCGCTATTTTTACTATGATAGCATATGACATTCCAAGCATTTCCTTTGAATAATTCTTTAGGTTTATGTTTTTATTGAGCTTTAGTGCAGAGAAAGTTGATTTTAAAAGATGTGCTATTTCTTTTTCACCTGGTTTTGAAAGCTCGATAAAATCATCAAATCTTCTAAACAGAGCATTGTCCAGACTTCCTTCTAAATTGGTGGTTGCTATTAAAATACCTTCTCCATCATATTCTTCCAATAACCCAAGTAATATGTTAACTATTCGGTGAATTTCTCCAACATCATTTGACGAAATACTTCGTTGTTTTCCTATAATATCAAATTCATCTAAAAGCAAGACACACGGAAAATCGTTAATACTTTCGAAAAGTTTTTGCAAATTGGACGCAGATTCTCCCAAGTACGATGAAATTATTGTATCGAACCGAACCTTGTAAAAAGGTAATCCCAAATCCCAAGCAATTCGCTCAGCTGCCATTGATTTCCCACAACCTGAAGAACCATGTAGAAGAATTTTTTTTCGTGGCTTTAACCCATGATGAGCCAATCTTTCCCGCGCAAGATACTCTTGTTCAATTCTAACAATTTTTGTTTCAACCTCAGGCGTTAATATCATTTCATGTCTTAGAAACTCATGCTCGATATTCGTGGCAAGAGGAAGTCTATATCGCCTATCAACAGGGATGCTATAATTTTTTTCTTTAACAACTTTAAAAGAAGATTGATAATTGTTTTGACTTAACTTCTGTTTTAAAATTGTTTCTAATTTTTCAGCAAGTTTAGAATGCCCTTTCCTTTTTTCTTCTTCAATAATGCTATAGGCAACCTTCATCAAAGGTGTATCTTGTTCCCCTTCAATAGATTTAAATAACCTTGTTAACAATGCCTGATTCATACTAAATTGCTTTGATGTAAAAATACAAAAATATAATAGATTCAAATAATTCTTTAATTTCCATCAAATATACTCACCCATATCAAACCCATCCAACTCATCACCCAATATTACCTCACTTTTATTCTGCCCCAAACTCTCCAAATGCAAATCAATCAACTCCACAATTCTTTTTTGTAAAAAAGCAATTTTCACCACCAAACCTGTTTCTCATTTTCCCAGGTAAAGATTCTCTCCTCTTTACCTGCTGTTAAGTTTCTTAACCATAAAACCGAATTTTTTGGAACGTTATTATATTCTATCACAGTGTCAGTAGCAACTTTTTTCCCAAGAGAGACAAATGATTTATTATCCCAGAAGAATAATTCATAAAGGTTGTCTGGTTGAATGCTATTCATATCATTTCTGGCTAAAAATCGAATAGCTTTAATTTGTTCTGGTTTTGAAAGTTCAAGGCCAACATATTTGTCTCTGACATTTGGCCTTGCATCTTCAAAAAACGTCAGTGGGTCACCATCAAAGCATTTCTCAGGGGTATAAGTATTGTATTTTCTACCAGAAGTTCCAATTGGTTTTCCTTTTAAAACACGATTATCAATTGAAATAAATTCGATTTCGGCAATACTGGCACCATCTCCGTCGTAAATTATACTTGATTCGCTTGGGGGGAAAACTAATCGTAGAAATTTATACTTTTCATTTGATTCTATCTTTAGTCTGATAAAGTGCTCACCTGGTATTTGATTAATTCTTTCAAGAATCACAGCATCCGAAAAATCTTGCTTATTTGCACCCTCAAACCATGCTTCATGTAAACAATTTAACCAGTTTATTTTATTTTGATACCAGTGATATTTTCTTGTTAATCTAACCGTTAATGTTTCTTGCTGAGGTTCAATATATTGAATGTATCCTTTTGTACTAATTTTAAAAGGAAGCGCTGCCGGAGATAATTGCCCATCTTTAAAATACATTGGCATATAAAGTACGTCTCTGCCAAGATCTTTAAATTGAACAGAGGAGTTATCCTTAATTTTTGCGTAATCAATTGGTGTCCATCCGGAATCGTTGAATACACACACATATGCATATCTAACTTCTGATGGAACTCCTTTCAATCGTAATTTAACGTCGGTTATGGGAACATACTGTGCAGTTACATCTATAAATTTAGAATTATTGAACATAGTCGGCACATCACCATGAGTGTCGTTTATTAACGATTCTAAATCTTTGTTCCTGATAAAAGTTTTTCGATAAACTTTGCTTAATTTATATTTATATGCAACAAAGGCATTTATATCATTCAAAGCTTCTTCAAAACTAACAAAATTGCCATTGCAATCCATAACCGAGTTCCAAAAATGAATATTATGATCAGACCCATATTGTGGGATAAAATCAATGGTTGCCGGTATACCGTGGGAACGCATTATCATGCATTTGTAGTTGGAACTGTTGGAACAATCGCCATACATTGCCTTTAAAATTAAACTTGGAGCTATTGAAACAGTATAATTGCCAAACCCATTGGAAAACTTCAACTCTGAATTAACATTTAGCTTTCGTGCAACATCAATAATATCGTCTTTTGGTTTAACAGAATCATGGATCCAACTATATTTGTCAACAAACATCTCCCGCCAATTTTCTAATGGTTCAGTAAAGTTTCTATAGGGCAATATATAGTTACAGAAATCGGAGAATGAGACAACATCTTTACTCCAAGGGTTGTTCCATGAATCAAAAGCTTCGTTAATATAATTTATAAGATATTCAGAGGTAATTGCGTTTTCATCTTTTACAAAATAGAAATTCTTATAATCCATAGGTCCATATATAGACTTTAAAGAATCGAATAGAGAAACAAGAACATCAGAGTACCAAGGTAAATTTTCACGGTAATCTTTGGGTTTGTTTGCTAGGATAGTAAATATCTGGTTGTAGTCTTCTATTTGTCGACCTTTATAAAAACCAAGTCCTTCCATATTTTCTACCAGGAAATAGGCCGCTTTTAGTTTCAAACTATCTTGAGGTTGTTTAAAATGCTCAAAAACCTCTTCAAACTTTTTCCTATTCTCAGGCTCCATCCAATCTAAGGTATTTTCACCTTTGCGTGGGACATTACTGCAGGCAAAACTTAGGACCACAAGAAAACCATACATTATATTTTTTGATTGGTATTTCATCTTACCATTTATTTAATATTTTCTGGCTCAATTATTAATTTCCTGTTAATAAAGAAATCAGATTATAATCCGGATTCCCAGTTTGTTTATTAAAAATGGCAAAGCCACCTTTATAGTCCCAATTGGACCATGCAATACCATTAGTTTCAAAGATACGTCTGGCATCTTTGTACCATTTTAAACGAGTTGAGCGATAGACGGTTGGCAAACACCCAAACTCGCCACAATACAATTGTAATCCATATTCATTTGCAACTCTGATTGGTTCCTGTATGAGTTTTAAAAGCGTATCCCGATTGAAAACGCCATTTATTTTATTAACTTCATTAATTACATCTTTACCGTAATTTGAAAGTTCGCTTGTATCAACAGCTAACCCGGGATAATTTACAGAACCAGTATATTTTGATATTTCCATCCATGATGCTCTGTAGTGGGTTAAAATCATTGGTACATAAAAATGAAAACTTAATATAATTTTTTTGTCATTTTGTGGTACAGACAATTCATGAAATGTATCTGGAGATTGCCACCTATTCGAGCCTAAGACTATAATGCGATTTGGTTCATTTTTCCTTATTTCTTTGATTGTTTCCAAAGCTAATTCATTCCAGGATGATGCTTTTTCTGATACAGGTTCATTTAATAATTCATAAGCTACAAGATTATTGGGATACTTTTTAAATTCAGAAGATAATTGACGCCATAACTCCATAAAATGAGCTTGCTCTTCTTTACTTTCCCATAATAGATTATGTGCTTTATTAAATGAGTGTGACCGTACACTATGCAAGTCTATAATTATTTTAAGGTTGTATTTTCTACACCACGTTACAGCATTATGTAATAATTGAAAGGCCTTATCCTGTTTTGTTTCATCATTATTCCAAAGATTTTCTTCATCAATTGGTATTCTAAGATGGTCAAATCCATTTTGAGCAAGAAATTTCACGTCGTTCTCCTTGAAATAATTTTCCCGGTCAATGTTTAAGTCAGTGTTTTGGGAAAGCCAATGACTAATATTAATCCCTCGTTTAATATCGAAAACAGGGTTATTTAAATTCCCCGAATTTGTAGAAATTATTATTATTTTTTCACTTTTTCGATTTGTACATGAATACATTATACCAGATATGAAGGTTAGGAACAAAATTATGGCAAGTTTATTTTTCATTTGTAACAAATAGATTATTTCGTGTTAATCAGGTGTTAAATCTTCATTTCTTGAAGCCAAATATTTATTAATCTCCGTTTTAATATTCTTTACAACATCCGAAAATACTTTTACCTTCATATTCCTGATTTCTAATGCAATTTCCAAGGCGTTATTATTATTTCCGGTTTTTTCATATAACTTAAATAATTTGTATTTTGGAAGGAATTTGTGAGGGACTAAAAACGATGCAGCTTTGTAATTCTCCTCAGCCTTTGAAAAATCCTTTAATTCTTCGTAAGACTGACCTATCATGACTAAAGTTTCTGTAGTTAGATACAAATATTTATTCTTTTCATAGTGCTTAATACACTTTTCAAATTCTCTTGTATGAAAGAAAATTGATCCATAATTATACATGAAAGACAGATCATGTTTCAAAAATCTGTTTATGCCTTCATATTCCTGCAAGCATTCTTTTGGGGATTTTTCAAGAAGTGCATAAGCTTGCTTCCACTTTAATCCAAACTTTATTGAATTTGCCCCATAAAACAAAACAAATACTGCAAAAGCCAATCCAATAAATCCGGCAATAATAACATGTAGCCTTTTTAACTTCAGTATGAAAAGACTCCTATCATCGAATGTAGAAATTGAAGCCAGTAGAATAAAAAATATTAATAATATGGTCGGATTCTGTAGCGGATAAGAAAATACCATACAAACTAAAATTGATCCTAGAGCAGATCTACCAATAAATAATAAATCAGAATTATTCGCTTTTACTTCGTCACTTACCTTCTTGAAGCTAAACAGTCTCCAAATTAGGACGATGACCAATAATAATAATAATAAACCAAATTCAATAGCCAGTTGTAAATAGTCATTGAAAGCAAACGTTACCTCTGAAGCTAACCAACCATTTTTATAATCTGATTTATTATTTTCAAAATAATTGATTTGCATTTGATGTTGAACCGGTTCAAAGGAGTTGTAACCGTGACCAAACAAAGGGTTCTCAAAAATCAGTTCAGTCGAAAGTTGATACATAAATAAGCGTCCGTTTGCTGAATTGGGTTTGAAATTATAGAGCAACACCGCACCTGAAATACCTGAGCCAAGCAAAACTGTAAAAAACAGTGACCAAGGAATGACATGTTTTCTAATTCTTCTCAAAATAAAATCATTTTCATAACTGAAACGATAATACCAAATTAAAATAGTAGTAAATAAAAAACTTGCTATCCAGGCTGTTCTTGCCTCTGAAATTATAATTACACTTACCTGAAGTAAAGCAACTGCTAATAACAAGTAGTTGTATTTATTTTCTTTGGAATGAAAATACAGGCCTAATGTTACGATGTAAGTGACTGTTAAAAAGTTCGCCAAATCTCCGGGATTTCCAAATGACCCCCCAAATTTAAATTGAAATATATTGGGCAAAATATCTAGAATTTGTAGAATACCGTAAATTGACTCTAAAACACCAAAGAGCAAAATAACATAGAAAAGATCTTTAACATATTTGCGACCTTTAAAATTTACTATCCTTATGAAACAATAAGTTGAAAATGCAATGCCCATAATTAAAGCATCGCTTAATATGAAGTTATATTTTTTGCTTATTATATAAGAAAATAGATAATATGCAGCCCATATTAGAACAAGCAAGTCCGGAATATGTAATTCACATTGAATAAGTATTTTTTTGTTTAATATAATAGGCATGAAAATTAAAATCACTCCAAAACACACTCCAAAAGCAAGTTCCAGATAAGTAGAAGAAGATATGTACCAATAATTATTAAAGCCTACCGAAGCAGCCAAAGTTGAAAGTAACAGAATGGCAATAATTACGGTAAGAATAATCGATTGCCTCATTTATTTGTGATTTACATTAGTTTACTTTTTTATACTTTAAATCCGGGTTTTGTCAATTTCGAGTTTATATTTTTTCTTCAATTGTGAAACTAGATTCCTCTCTTCAACTTTTGTCTTTTTGCTTTTTATTAAGTACTCTAGCTGTCCATACAATTCATCAAGCCTGATATAGCTTTTTCCTTCCTCATTTACCTTGAAAAGTAAAACATAGTTTCCATTATATGGGATAGGGGTAACAGAGAATTTTCCAACCTCAGTATTTAATAACATATTTTTTATGTCAACAGAGAAGTTTGTTGATTCCATATCAATGTCTGTATGTAAATATTTTACTAATCCTTTAATTGACGTGGTATCCCCTGTTTTTTCAACGTCGTTATTTTTTAACAATTGAAGGATTGTATTCTTACTTTTTACGGCCGATTGACCATCTTTAAATACATATAATTTGGCTGTAATTATTTTTGGTTGACTGTACTGATTAAGAGTTTCTTCATAATAATCAACAATTTCCGATGAATCAATTTTTAATTTATTGGTTATTTCATTTACAATATACTTTTCATATAGTAAATTGTTTTGGTAAGTTTTCTGATCCAGCTTAAAATTGTCGGAATTGTATAAATCTAGCTTTTTTGCTTCATTAATTAAATAGTCGTCCATATAATAATCTTTTATTGCAGTTGTGAGAGTTTCTTTATTCTCAATTTTCCGGCGCAAGGGCTGATTTGAATAATATTGGAGGAATGCATTAAAACCTATTTTTCTTTCCACCCCATCAATTTTATACTTAATCAACTCTATATCTTCATTAAACCGAAAGATCGTGTTCCCATTTTTAATAAAACTTGCAATTACTGAAATATTATCCTGATTTAAAACAGGCTGACAAGTTACATCACGTTGGCTGTCAGTTTTCTTTATTAATTCTTCTTCAGTCCCTGATTGTAATATGTCCGACAAATATTTTCTATCATTTTGAGATACAGGCACTTCCTCAACATGATCTAGGTAAAAATAAAAGTACTTATTATGTTGCAAAAGAAGTTGTGAAACCTCACCTTCTTTCATATTAAAGAGATAATCTTTATAATTCCAAAAGTCGATAAATGGCCATTGTTGAGAAAAATAGTTAGATGTAAAAGAGCCATTTTGTGCGGATTTTGATTTAAGCTGTAAAAACTCTTCTTTAGTACTTATAACAGTATCCCCATTGGTTGCGGTTAATAAGTTTTTAAGGTTATTGCATGAAATTACATCAAAATAGTACAGTTTTTTTCTTTTTTCAATTTTCTCTGGTGTTATTTCCATTGCTTTATCAACTATTGGGGAGATAGTTGCTTTCCAAAGATATCCGTAACGAATACACATCATGTAATTTCCCATGTAGTCTATTAGGTTTTTTATAACGGTAGTAGTATCATAGCCTTTTTGGTATGCATCGGTAATTATATAACACCGATCAAGATAACTTTTTTTCCATTGGGCAATTTTTTCTGAGTCATGCAATATGCTCGAATCCTTTGTATTTGTAATCATTTCACGCGTACGATTCCTCTCATACTCGTATTTTGTAATTTCAAGTTGACCAATTTTAATAATAATGCTCTTATCTGAATTATTATCTTGGCTACATGAGCATAGAATAATTAACATTAGGAAGATTATGTGTTTTTTCATTTTGTAAGTTGATCTATTTAGTAATTTTTTAAAGTTACTTTTGAAAAGTATTAAAGTCATTACGCTTTATTGTAAATATAGCTGACATAGATCCAGCCATATGATTAATTATGGAAGAATAAGCCCTCTGTTGTATAAAAAATTACCAGCTTATAGTACCAGAGCCTTCTGCATAAGGACTACCAGTCCCATTATTAGCTAGTGTTACAGAAACATAAGCTGTACACCCCGTGGGATTATACACTAAAAACGTCTTAGGATCACCATCTCGTTGATGATCATAATCAGCATGAGCAACGGAAACATATTGACTGCCGTATCCTCCCGTAAATATAAGTACTGCCGTAGCGTCTGCGGTGGCGTTTTGTGTAATGCTATCTAGAGGAATGTCAACTCTTGCGTCAGCTTGTACATGGCAAGTAAAAGGACCTACGCCAAAGGACCCGGACCATTCATCTGAACCACCAAATGAATCATAGCCATTACTAGTGCTATTGTAAGTCCTACTGAATCCCCAGTGGGCATAAGAAGTATTTGCGAACAAAGCAAATGTAATTACCAATAAAATAATAAATTTTTTCATAGCATTAATTTTTAATGTTTAAAGATATTTTGTACTCGTTAATGATTAATTTGCTTGTCCGCTTACGTACCACTAAAGTATAAAATGCTATCTTATGGGAAACAGAAATGATATGAATATTATCAAATTTATTGAGTCTTTTCCAGACGAGAACAGTTGCAGGCAGCATTTTCGACAGGTACGTGAGCAGGAAGGCATTATCTGCAAAAAATGTGGCAGCAAGAAACATTATTGGCTACAAGGCAAATGGCAGTGGCAGTGTTCAGAATGTAATTTTAGAACAACCCTTCGTAGTGGGACAATGATGGAGAATCACAAACTCCCAATCCGCAAATGGTATCTGGCAATGGCTTTTATGAGTTTCAGTAAAAAGGGAATCTCGGCCGCCGAAATGCAACGGCAGTTAGACCATAGCCGATACGAAACAATTTGGGCAATGATGCACAAGATACGCGAAGCGATGGGCAAACGTGACAGTCAGTATGAACTGGCAGGAATGGTTGAATTTGACGAGGCCTATTTTGAAACAGAAACCAGTGAGAAGGACAAGCAAAATCTCAAACGTGGAAGAGGAAGCCAGCGGCAACAAAATGTAGCTGTGGCAGCAGAATCCACACCACTCGAAGACCCGGAAACGGGTAAAAAGGGAAAGCACTGTCGATACTTCAAGATGAAGGTTCTTGAAGGCCAGGGAGCTGAAGGGATTAACGGATTTATCGGACAGAATATAGCAGGAGAAAGCATCGTATTCAGTGATAAAAGCACAAGCTATTTTGATATTGCTGATTATGTTGAGGTGCATGTTACAGAGAAATCCACACGGGAAACCACCAAAACAACTTTGCAGTGGGTACATATCGCAATAAGCAATGCAAAGCGTACACTTTTAGGGATTTACCATAAAATAAAGGGAAAATATTTACAGCTTTATCTTGACGAATTCTGTTATAAGCTGAATCGAAGATATTTTGGCGATAGGCTTTTTGACAGGCTAATTGTTGCAGTTGCCTCAAACTACTGGCATGATAACGGATAAGCAATATGATTAATTATAAAATGGACAGAGGGCTTATTTTCATGAATTTAAGTTTTTAACAATTTGCGTTATGTGGTTTCAATTATATGATTTCGTATAGCTGCATTTTTGTTGTCATTGTTTTAAAAATAGGTTTTGTAAATAATCGATAGAATTTTTTTGTCCTCTTTCTCATCTGGGCTGTAACTTTTTCCCTTACCAATTGTTGGGTTTTAAATTATATATAGATATAGCATATATGTAAAATTAATAAATAATTATATAAAAGCTATATCATTTATCTAAAAATGCAATTAATATTTTATTAAAATTGTAAATTTGGAATATCGCCATTTGGAGTACGTAAAGAGAAGTCTCCTATGCAAAGATTTTGGATGATAGATACATTAATTAATTGAAAACTAAAATGCTAATGGCGTTATTCATTATTTCAGTTCTGAATGGGATTACGAAATGGAATAATGATGGAAAGCGCAAGCTTCCGATTCGCAAATGGTATCTGGTATTTTTGATCTTAAAAAAATATTTTAAAAGATTTATTCTCTGACATAACATGTATGTTCGTTTAGATATTTTAACTTTATAAGACTGTTAATAAGAACCAAACTATATGAAACTAATCCTTATCGTTACTTTTTTTTTCCTGCTTTTAAGTCCGTTTTGTACCCGGGCACAAAATGAAGCCGCGGTATGGGCGATTGGTAATGGAAAACAGTTTAATTTTCAATCGGGAAGTTTTCAATATCTCGATTTCAACGGCAATCCAAGCGTTAATGCTACCATTTGCGATAAGGAGGGGAATGTGGTTCTGTCAACCAATGGTGACACTGTATGGAACAGGAATAATGAGATTTTAGTAAACGGGACTGGTTTGGTTGAAAAAGATTATTTACTTGTTCCCAATTCAAAGCCAATATTTATTCCTTATCCTGAAAAAGAAGGGCATTATTTATTGATATATACTTACGGTCAATGGACTATAGATAAAAATAGAAATTATATTTACAAAGATAAAAAAATGGCCTATGCCGAAATTGACATTAATGCAAATAACGGTCGGGGGGAGATAGTTACAAAACAAAACGTTATTCTTGCAGATTCAAAACAAAACCCTATTCTTACAGATTTTGGCAGTGTGCCGACCGTAGCCGGATTCTGCTATAACAGTTATTATTGGATGGTAATCCCGTATTATATTCCTTATTCGGATAATGGCGTTGATAAAAGCGTGCTTCTTTTTTACAAAATCGATAAAAATGGAATAAGTACCGAACCAATAGCAAACACCTATTTCCCTTTTGGTAGCTTTAATAGCCTTCAATTTTCTCCTAATGGTGATAAAATGTATATTTTTCATATTCCGAAAACGTCAACTTCATTTGAGGAACAAGGATTAATAGCCGATTTTAATTTTTTAACCGGGGAACTGTACAATTACAGACCGCTGGAATATTATATGTATAGTAAAGTGACATTTTCTCCCAATAGTCGGTTTTTATATTATAATATTAGAATAAATAGAACCGTAAACGGTGAAGTTGTTGAAAGGCGTAGTGAAATTGTTCAATTAGATGTCAGGTATGTTAATAATATTACTCAAACAAGAACAGTAATCTTAGACCTTTTACAAAATTCCGATATAGGATGGGCAGGTGATTTGAATTTGGCTCCTGATGGTAAAATTTATTTTTCTTATTATGATAATCTTGACGGAAAATACAAATTAGCAAGAATAAATAGACCCAATAATAAGGGTTTGAATTGTGATTTGGAATTTGATGTTGCAACAATCCCGGTTTCTCCCAGACCTCTTGAATTTGTAACCAGCTTTTTCAGGGATAAGTCACTGGATAATTTTGACGAAATAGATGCCAATGCAGGGCCTGACAAACAACTTTGTCCTTTATCGGAGATAAAGCTTGGAAATGGTGCATATTATCAGGCGGACCTTTATCAGTGGTATCCTGATCAATATCTTGATGATCCGTTTTTATCCCAACCGACTTTTTCTGCCCCATCGCAGGGAAATATAACCAGAACATTTCCTCAAGTCCTTCGGGTAACGGATAAAAACTGCTGGATCAATTTCGATACTACCAATGTGACAGTTTTGCCTAAACCAAACAAAGCCAATATTGACGGAAGCTGGTCAGTTTGTCCTTATGTTGGGGAAGTTGATTACTGGGTGAATGGAAATGATAACAGCCTCCAATGGTTTGTAAATGGAGGAGAAATAGTTACCGATAATACGCTTGACACTATTAAAATCAGTTGGTGGGACATTAATACCAGAGCAGCGGCAAAGGTTTTGGCAACAAACGAGTCTGGGTGTGTTTCGGATACTGCCGTATTTCCTGTGCGAATAAACCCTGAGTTAATTACTCAACCGCCGATAGGACAGGAAGATATGTGCATTGCAGATGCTAAAGCTGCAACATACTGGATTAAAGGAACTCATGGCTCGGTTTATGAATGGATTGCAGATGGCGGAGAAATTATCGACGGGCAGGGAACAAATAAAGTAATTGTAAACTGGAAAAAGGAAGGGTCAAAGAAAATATTTGTCAGGGAAACCAGTGTAACAACAGATACTGTCTGTTATGGGGAGTCTGATCCGCTTGAAGTTAATGTATTAAATGACAGCATAGAAATAAATTTAGATTATGTGTCATTTGATCTTCAAAATAAATTGGAGGTACATTATTCTTCTGATAAATTCGATGTTCATAAACAAACCTTAACCCAGTACGCTGAAAATGTGGACAATGGAATAATTGAGGAGTTTCATCCTTTAAACACTGGTTTGACAGGATACTATATTTATCAAACTAAACCGGAGGAATCGGGCTCCCAAATTATAAATCTTGAGGTTATAAACCGGTGCGATGAGACTTTCCTTTCCGGCTACCAGCAAACAATTGTTTTACACGGCGATATTTTTCCTGAACAAAAAACCATTTCATTAAGATGGAACCTGAATCAATTTTGGGAGAACGACAGGCTGAAACACGAGATATGGCATTCGGTAGATGGAAAGAATAACTGGGAGTTGATTGCTACTGTCAACAGGCAAACAGCTTTTGAATATCAGTATCCCGATGTTTCATTATATCATTACATGCGGGTAAAAGAAATTAACGTGGATAAAAACTTTGAATCATGGTCAAATACAATTGAATTTCAGGTTAGTGACATATTAAAAATCCCTGATGTTTTTACCCCCAACGGAGATGGGTATAACGATGTTTGGGAGATTTGGAATATCGATTCTTATATCTTTAAAAATTTGATTGTTTATAATAAATCGGGAGAGCCTGTTTATAAATGCAAAAACGGATATAAGCCTTGGGACGGAAAAATAAACGGAAAGATTTATCAGGGCACTTATTTCTATGAGATTTCTTTTGAAGGTTATAAAACAAGGTATGGACAAGTAACTGTTTTACAATGAATATTTTACGTAAAATATTTACGATTGTGCTGGTTTTTGCATCTGGTTATGCAAGTGCCCAGGATTTTCCATATCAGTACTTTTCAAATTTTAATCCGATGATCAGCAATCCTGCATTTACAGCATTCGATAGCGAGATCAGAACAGATGTCGGAATGTATAATTTGTGGGCCGGCGGATTTAAGCCGTTAAATGATTATCAGTTTAGTTTTGCAATATCTCCTGATCTTAAAACTAAAAAGCATAAAAGAAATACAGGTTATGAAAAAAGAATCGGGCTGGGAGCAGTCTTTTTAAGGGAGCAGATTGGGGCATTTTCGCAAAATATTTTTCAGTTGGTTTATGCTTATCATTTTCCTTTCAGCAAGTCCTCGTTTTTGTCTTTTGGAATTACCAGTTCAGTTGAAACCCTTAATATTGATATTAATTCGCTGTCTCCAATTAGCACTGATGATCCGCGTTTGTTAACCGGAAATAATCATTCGGTTTTATTTGATGGCGGAGTAGGAGCAGCAGTTCACGGGTGGAATTACAATATTTCATTTTCAGTATTGAACCTGGCTTCCGATAATTTCAAATTTGAAACCAGTGTGGCCGACGGAATTAATAATTATACGAAATACTATTTTTCAGGGACTTACAATTTCGAACTCCGCGCAAATGTACATTTTCAGCCAAATGTTACCATGAGGAACTCCAGAATTAAGAAATACAACTTCGATACATCAATGACTTTTGATTTTACATCTTTTAGTGTCGGAATGGGATACAGAAGTGAGAATTCCCTGTTCTTTTATACAAGAATTCCTTACAAAAGCTTATTCTTTACCTACACTTCCGAAAATCCGATGAGCTCAAATCATATGATTGGAAACGGTCACACTTTTTCTTTGGGTTGGTGTTTTAATTCTCCAAAGCTCTATTAAATAAGCACTATGTTTGATCACTTATCGTAAATGTACATATAAAGTTTATCTTATTTTCAGAAACCAGAATAATAAGAAAATTGAAAATTATTTATTAAAAAAGTTGATGTCGGACAGCCGGCTTTAATAATTAATTTCATTCTATATATTCCTCAATATCAAATTTCTTCAAGTTATCATTTTGACACTTGACTAGCTTCGTTATTAGCCAAAATTTCCAAATGCAAATCAATCAACTCCACAATCCGTTTTTGATAGTCTGAAGACGAGGACGCTATTTGTTCAACCCAGTCAGTATTTTCACTCTCAAATAGGTGCAGGGAAGGTCAAAAAGTTAAATAGGACACATGAGGATTTTTTAGGATCATCAATCGACCAATTGGCAAGATTAATGACAATTAGATTAGATGACACAAACATAGTTATGCATGATATACCAGAATTGTTTTCTAAGGGTAATAAAGAAATAATAAACGAGTATATTAACTTTATAGAAATCAGTGATGAATCAAATTATCTTATGCTTGATGAAAAGAAAAAATTAATTGAAAAAATTTACTACAGAAGACTATTTATTAAAAGTGAGAACCTGTTAAAATTTAAAAAATTCTTCACTTCTTGGAGAAAATAATAAAAGTAAAAGCAGCTAACACGTGGTATAAGGCATGGCTGGGTTTGTGCGGATTCGACAAGTCGAATCTCGTCCCAACCTCAGTATCGATCAGACACTCAGACTCTCGTCTGGCAACATGCACTAACCTATACAAACATTATTTAAATCCTTTTTGTATAAATTCGTGAACATCTGATTCAAGATAATAAGTTTTTTTCCCAATACTTTTATACGGTAATTTTCCTGAGCTGCGAAACCTTTGCAGTGTTCTTTTACTTACTTTTAATAGTAGGCAGAGGTCTTGGTTATCCAGCAATATTTCATCATTAATTTTATTCTCTGTATTCGAAAGTTTATCAATTTTTTTGTTTACTAAATCGAACTGAGAGGTAAGATGGTTCATCCAGTATTCAAATTTTCTTTCATCAATGTACATAGCAATACTTTATGGTAAAAAGAGGTTAGAAATAATATTACAGGTGTGAATTATTAAAATTGTATTTCTGACGGAACTTATCAAGTGTTCTTTGGTCGGTTGGTATAATTCTTTCCTGCAAAGATTTTTCCAGATCGGCGACGCGATAAAGGCATTTACCCCGGAGCATTGTATAACTAATCAGTTTCTCATTGCGCAATCGTTGAAGGGTTCTTAAACTTATGTTTAGCAATTCAGCAACTTCGTTGCTATCTAACCATATTTGTTTGTTCTTTTCATAAAGATTGCCGCTTTGAGATTTTGCAACATGATCTATTATCGTATCAAGTTTTTTTACGATTTCCTGGAAAGCCTTGCTTTCAAATGTTATTACTTCCATTGGATTAATATTATATTTTATCGCAAAAATTGCATATCAAATTCAAATGGTTTCACAAGTTGTTAACACGTTGGGAGCATTTTTTTTAATTTTATTTGAAATTAAAGGTGTAGATACTATTTTATCTTGAAATTATCGTATGCTACTATCTATCTTTGTTATCCATCTTTTCTAACTTCTCCATCATCCTATATTTGAGTTTGTCAATATAAATAGTTTGATCTCCTGTACGATGGCGAATATCAACAAAAACTCTATAGCAGTCCTTAACATTAATATTAAAATATTCACTTAATAGGGCTGTTAGTTCTTTAATTTCAAGATCTCCATTATTAAAGCTCTTGCATTCGAGAGCCGCATAGGCGAATTCTACTAACTCAACAATACTTCCAGTCCATTGTAGTTTACTATTTTTTGATTTTTTTCTGTTTATTGTATTTGAATTAAACTCATATCCACCTGACATAGTTTTCCATTTGATTAGTTCTAATTGTGCATCAATAAAATAAATTGCTTTTTTTATGTACTTTTTATGAGTTGTCTTTTTTTTGTCACCGTTTAATCCTTTCTTTTTGAGTAAGGTCAATTCAATTTTGGCATATTTGAGCTGGTTGTAAAAAAAATTTATATGTGAATTATCAAAACTTGATTGAATTAAAAAAGAGATAAACTCTTCATACGCATCTTGTATGTTATGTGGATTGAGTTCATAATTATAAACTGAGTTCTTTATTAATGAAAAGAATTTCATTTCTGTAATTTTTTGCATTCCTTTGAAATTTGCGTCCTTTAAAAGTATTTTTATACACAACGTCCATGTATGTAATGTAAAGCGATCATTAATATAATATATATATAGTAAATCTATATATTGAATATTAGATGAACAATTTTGAACAAAAATGATAACGAATTATAACAATAAATTAATCATATTCCGATTGTTCTCTAAGAGTGCCAAACAGAACGACTATACAACTTTATAAATTTTAAATACCGTTGTACTTTCTCTAATTATATGCTGAAAAGATATTACAAAAATCTTATCATGATTACCTATTAATTATTACCTTAGAAAAATTATTTGAGTGTTCTATAATGTGATGAGTCAGATTCCCCTTGAGAATATCAATGACACATGGAGATAATCAAAAGACAATATCGTGGTTACAGATTGGTTACAGATTAATTCTTAGAATTCTATCTGCCTGATAATAAGTAGAATAAAAATTAGATTCGAGACCCAGCTGAGTCACTTTTTAAAAAAGACATTTTATTGTCAAATGATGAAAATCCGTGTAAGTAATTTACACGGATTTTTTGTTTTCTTGAAAGTCATTAATAACTTTATAATAATGGTTTTAGGCATATTGTTGGTTGCAATCTGGTTTGCCGGATAACCAGGAACCAATGCATAAATTTTTATATTTGCCAGCTATCTAATTTAGTGTCTTACCTGCGACTAAAGTATCAAGAATTTTTATTTCTTCCCGATTTTGTTCAAATAGCACAAGGTTAGCCGGTTCACCTATTTGAAAAGCAGAATAGGATTTTCCAGTCATTAATTCTAATGGTTTTATTGATGCCTTGTTCCATGCTGCTTCCATTGACAACAATTTTTTCCTGATGACCTGGTTAACACACCATAACAAAGACTGGGCTGACCCAGCAAGTAATTTTGGTTGATCAACCATACTCAAACGACCTTCAGAATTAAGGTTCACTTTTCCACCGATATGACTTTCATATATTCCTGGCGCTAATCTGGCAAATTTGGTACAATCACTTATTAAAACTGACGACTCAGATTTAACCCGAAAAATAACTTTTAAAAATGAATCGGGCAGGTGGAAACCATCAGCAATTACAGAGGCCCAAAGCTTATCCTGAGCCAGTTGCTCCCATATATAATTGGGATGCCTTGGAAGCATAAGGTGCGCAGCATTTCCCAGGTGAGTTGATAAACGCGCCCCAGCTTTCACTGCCTGATCAATTTGCCCGGGCGTAGCTGCGGTGTGTCCAATGGAAACAATGACGCCACTTTCTGAGCACTTTCGGATAAATTCATTGGCTCCTTCCCATTCAGGAGAGAGGGTAATTATTTTGATCTTCCCTTCGGCTACTTTTTGCCATTTTTGGAACAAGTTCCAATCCGGTTGTTTCACAAGATTGGGATCATGCGCCCCTCGTGCTCCTTCTTCCATTGACAAAAACGGACCTTCAAGATGAATCCCTCCAACAGCATGATCAACTTCCGGATAAGATTTACATGCTTTAACGATTCTTTGTAAGCCTTGCTGAATGGCATCATCAGTGTTGGTTATCAAAGTAGGGAAAAAGGTTGTTACTCCTTGCTGAGCCAACAATTTTACAGCTTTAAGAACATCTGAATGTTCAAGTGCCAAAGTATTAAAGTCAATACCTCCATAACCATTTACCTGCAAATCGACCAATCCTGGTGCAATTATCGGGAGATATTTTGCTGTTTCAGAAATTTGGATTACCTCAGCAATTTTACCATCCCTGATTTCAATCCGAATTGGCTTTCCACTTCGATAATCCAGTCCTTCCAGATACTTATTATTATCGTTTAAATTGGTCATCTATCTAAAATTTGAAAACTCAAATTAATACACTTCATTCGAAACAATATCAAAGATATTTTGAAGCTTCTCATTTCGAATTTGGTTTTGCTCCTTGATTTCATCAGGGTATAAAAAGCCCGTATTCAAATCAGTAAATCGTTCGTTCAGACCTTTTGATTCGGCAATTAAGCGCTGTAACTCCGGTTGTATCTTCTTTGCCATTTCACGGTTATACTGATTTGATTCGTAAATCGATTCCACTTTTTTGAAATCCAGATAAAAAGATCGTAAATCAAGCATAAGTCGCAAATGCTCAAATTCATGTTCATTTTTCTTCGGCATAAGTGAGGACATCAGTTCTTTCGCATGACTTACACTTTGTTGGATTGCGTTTAAAGCCACAATTCCTGCAGGATCATCTAAATTTACCGTTTCAGGGGAAGCAGTCAGTATTTCCCAGAGCTTTTGACCTTCAGCTTTTGTTAAACCAAATCGGTTCTGGGCATATTGTATTACAAAAGCTTCAGGATTTAACGGTTCTGATTGATTAAGAGCTTGTGTATACGAGGCAATTAATATCCGGTACCCCGACAGCGGATAAACATTACGAATAGCATGCATATCAATAACTTCTGAATTGGTATCCCAGGTAAAACCATAAAGACCTGAGGTGGACCAAGAGGTCATTATCATTCCCTTGTAACCGGCATTACGGGCATAGGGAATGAAGTCACGCTGGTTGTTAAAATGTTTCTGCCAATCTGTGGTGTACCAATTATCCGGGTGGCTTCGGATAGTAGGGGCTCCCCAAAAAGTCAATCCTTTTTCAAGTAAATTGTCAATATCACCAAAATGATCGATTTTCCAGCCATAGTTCCAGTCAATAAATATGGTTTCTTTGGGTAATTCAGTGGCTGCTTGCGGATATTTTAAAAGAATATCCGACCACATAACCGGTATTTTTCCCTGTTTTATAACGAGGTCACAAATCATTTTCATATAATCGACAAATAACTTCGATTTGCCCTGGAGCTCAACTTTTTTTGAGCATTCAGTACAATATCCGAGCAAATATGTTTCGTCACCACCAACATGAATATATTTGGAAGTATGAAGAGAAGCCATATCAGCAAAAAGTTCAGAGAAAAGCAAACTATCGCCACTGGTTTTAAGCGGACAAATCTGCGAGAAATCTTTATCCGACTCGCGCAAATCGCTGTATCTGCTGTGCCGAAGAATGTACTCCACATGTCCGAAGCATTGCTGTAAAGGAATTACATCAATTCCCAGGCTATCACAATATAAAACAAATTCTTTTACCTCTTCCCGGGTGTATGCATATTTATTGGAAATGGTTGCGTGCTTTTCATAAGGATAGGAACCTTCCCACTCCATCACAAGTGTATTAATGCCAAAACCGGCCAGTTCCCTGGCGAATGCCTCTAATGCAGGTATAGTCATTACCTGAATCCTTAGGTCAATGTGGAATCCTCTGACCGGAAAAGGTTTGAAATTTTCCTTTACCATTTTATCTGGTGCAGGTTGTGCATTCAAAGGTGCAGGCGATTCAATGGCAGAAAAAATGATAGTTGCAAGCAGAACAATTAAGTATGCTTTTACGCGATGTAAATCCAAGTGTTGATAATTGTTTTTAGTAAGATGATTCATAGATTACCAGACTTTAGATGGTTTTATTTGAAATAAGAATACGATTGGGATAACAGTTTTAAAAAAATACCCATTTCAGTAATTAAATTGTTGAAAAATGTCATAGCTATACAAGATATTAAATTTCGGGATGCAGTTTCCGTTTATTTTGAAAGATGCATCAAGCACCTTATTTTAATGATAACTTTCTTCCAATCGCTTGTAATAAGCTTAAACTACCGGTGGTGTCCTGTGAAATTTCCCAAATCATTACTCCGGCTCCGTGTTGTACCGCATATTTAGTTTTTGCTTCAATCGTAGGCATACCATTATACTTATAACCGTCGTATTCATCAACATAGGCAGCGTCCGGATTTTGCCTTATAATTTTTTTATAAGAAGCACCATTAATACCAACAGCACCTGAATATGCATAAAACGGAAGGCCTAATACAAGTTTGTTTTTGGGACATCCCAGGTTAAGCCATTGTTGAGTTTGTTTAACCGCATCTTCATAAGTTGAATGGTTTCCCGGACCGCCCCAATCATTGTCGTATGACATTAAATTAATATAATCAAAATAGGGAATGGACGATGTGGGGATCATACCTCCCTGGTAGCTTGCTGTTGCACAGGTAACCAATTTGCCAAGTGGATTAAGAGCTGTTCTTAATTCCTGAATAAATGGCGTGTAGTTACCGTCATTACTGATAGCAGTAAGTAAACTCCCTTCAATATCCACATCAATACCATCAAATTTGAAATAATTGACAAACCCCACCAGATTATTCACAACATTCTTTCTACTGGCAGGTTGCAAAAGAATTTCCCAGTTTCCGGAACAATCGGGCACCGATCCTCCCCCTAAAGAAACAAGTACTTTTACTTTATTTTGATGTGCTTTGTTTATCACGTAAATAATATCTGATGATGATGCTCTAAAACAAACAGGTTCATTTCCAGACATCATTTCTCCAGATAAATTTGGATTGGCAAAAGCAATGTTGATATGAGTGAGAATATTTAAATCGGTACTGTTAATTGTACTGCGCATATCTTTCCATGCAGGTAAATAGCCAATTACAACCTTGTTCTGTGAATAACCTGAGAGTGCAAGTAACAGGAATATTATCATTAAAGATAGCGATCGTCTTAATCCATTTTTTTTATACATAGCTTTTATATTTTAACCCGTACACTTCATTTTGTATTAGCATCGTTTGTAAATATCCTTGTTTCTTTTTTGTAAGATATCACTATAAATTATAAATGTATTACAAAATAGTGGATTGATTAATTAACCTTTGAATATAATCAATCATTCATTTATTATTGGAATGGATTGAGAATTTATTATTTCAAAAAATGTTAAAGTTTATTGTAATTTGTTTGCTATTTCATACCATTTTGAAAATATTATCTCACATATAGTTTGGGTTAAATAATATTTTTTGATAAATCTTTTAGCTGGGTTGAGTTCTAACAATTTTCAGGAATTTAAAAAACTTTGTTTGAAGGTGATGTAATGTTAAAAGCTTTATTTTGTGAATAATTGAAAATGTATTATGAATTATTAAGGGATGAAAATGATTTATTTCAAAAAGGATAAATTACAGGTCAAAGTATGTGAAAACAGGGATGAAACCGGGCGAATAGCTTCGGAAGATATTTCTTTAAAAATACGAGAATTACTTTTACAGAAAGATGAAATTAATATTGTTTTTGCCGCAGCTCCTTCACAAAATGAGATGTTAAAGTCTTTAGTGTCAGACAAAAGAATTGAATGGGGGAGGATCAATGCTTTTCATATGGATGAATACATTGGTTTGCAGGAAAATATGCATCAATCTTTTGGAACTTTTTTGGCTGAACGTATTTTTAATTTGGTTGGTTTTAAAAGTGTTCATTACATAAATGGAGAAACAAACGATCTTGAAGTGGAATGTGAAAGGTATTCCGACCTCATATTAAAATCACTGATAGATATTGTTTGCTTAGGAATAGGAGAAAACGGTCATTTGGCTTTTAACGATCCACATGTTGCTGATTTCAAGGATAAGAAATTGGTTAAAGTTGTTGAACTTGATCACGATTGCAGAAATCAACAGGTAAATGATGGGTGTTTTAAGAGTATCGACAATGTTCCGATGTCTGCAATTACATTAACCATACCTGCCCTTTTATCAGCAACTTATATGTTTTGTACTGTTCCAGGTAAAACAAAAACTAAGGCAGTTTACAAAACCATAAATGCTGAAATTTCTGAAAAATGTCCCAGTACAATTCTACGAAATAAGGAAAATGTAATAATGTACATTGATTCGGACAGTGGAGAGATGATTAAAGTAAATATTGCTGATGATAAACAATTGTCGCTGTAAATCAAAATTCTTTAACAGGCTTTCAAGAAGTTGGAAAATTAAATTGTAATTTTCAGCCTTTAAATCTCCGTGTATGAAAAAGTTTTTTCGCTTTTTAACTATCCTCCTCTTGCTGATTATTGTTGTTTATATAATGGGTCCGAGACCGGAACCAGTTAAACTGACCAAAGATTTGCCCTCGCTTTCCGCAAGTGTTTCAAACTTGGAACATTATGTAGAAGAAAATGACAGCGGATTAAAAATCAAACCGGATAATGAGTCAAGAATTATCTGGGCAAATGACAGTGTTAGGGAACGAACGGAATATTGCCTGCTTTATTTGCACGGGTTTTCAGCTTCGTGGTACGAAGGGTATCCTGCCAATGTCGAATTTGCTAAACATTTTGGTTTTAACGCCTATTTCCCGAGATTGGCTTCGCATGGAATTGTTACCGATGACCCGCTGATTGATATGACACCTGACCGACTTTGGGAATCGGCTAAAAAAGCTTTGATGATTGCACGTGGCCTCGGGAAAAAGGTGATTATTATGAGCACATCAACGGGTGGTACCCTGGGATTAAAACTGGCAGCCGATTTTCCGGAATATGTGGATGCGCTGATCTTATATTCTCCTAATGTCAGAATAAATAATGGAGCAGCATTTTTGCTTTCAAAACCATGGGGTTTACAAATAGGTAGAAAAGTCACGGGTGGAAACTACCGGGTCACTAATGAGGATTTTGGGTCTAAGGAATGTCAGTACTGGAATTGTAAATATCGAGTTGAAGCGCTGGTTTACCTGCAGCAATTAATAGATGAAACCATGAAAAAGGAAACTTACAAAAACGTGAGTGCACCGGTTTTCCTTGGATATTACTACAAAGATGAGGAACATCAGGATGAAACAGTTAAAGTAAGCGCAATGCTAAAAATGTTTGATCAACTGGGAACACCGTCATCACAAAAAATAAAAGAGGCATTCCCTGATGCCGGAGATCATGTAATTGGCTGCGAACTCATGTCTGGTTGTTATCAAAAAGTTGCTGATGAAACGATAAAATTTGGAGAACAGGTTCTGAAATTAAAGCCGGTAAATTAATTTTTGGTTACTTAATTTTAGCGCCTGCAGCCTCATCGATGTACCAAATTAATTTCCCGTTTTTAGGAGATATGTAATAGGCAGGTAAAAGTTTTGCAGCTTCATCGTCATTCATTATTTCGGCAATGCGCTGAGACTTATTTGTTCCGGTAACCAAAAAACAAACAATACTTGCATTGTTAATTACACGGCCTGTCAGGGTTATTCTGTTTTGCCCGGTAATTGGATGTTGGCTGGTAGCACAAATTTTCTCTTCCTCAAATAGTTCCAGTTGATCAGGGAAAATGGATGCAGTATGACCGTCTTCACCCAACCCGAGAATAACGATATCAAAAACCGGGTTTTCTCCGCGGGAGTTCAGGTTTTCTTTAATTTCTTCCGTATATCTTTCCGCTTCTTTTTCCGGATCTTCTTCTCCTCTTATGCGGTGAATATGTTCTTTGGGAACAGGAACCCTTGAAAGGAGGTGATCGCATGCCGATCCGAAATTACTATTAATGTTATCCGGCGGAACACAACGTTCATCGCCCCACCAGAAGTGTATCCGCTCCCAATTTATCCTTTCCGCATATTTTTCAGCAATTTTGAGAAAAAGCCCGGTCGGAGAATTTCCTCCTGAAAGGGCCACATCGAAACGTGGCTGGTTAGAATCTAAAGTTAACTGGTAGAATTCCTTTGCCAGCGCTTTATAAACTTTTCTTGGGGATTTATAAATTTTAACTTCAGTACTTGCTTCCATTGTAGTGAATTATCAAGTGATAAAGTTAATAAATAAACCTAAATCATAACTCACAAAATGAACCGTCGTCGGTAAGACTTTCAAATGGATGACGCCAGTTTGCTCCATGTATTAATTTGTCAGAATCTTTTGGGCCCCAAGTGCCTGCCGGATAACCATAAATGGGTATTTCAGGATTTGTTTCCCAGGCATTTAATATTGGTTGTACAAACTCCCAGGCCTCCTCTACGGCATCGCCACGGGAATATAAAGTTGCATCTCCCTGCATACAATCAAGCAACAATCTTTCGTATGCAGCGGGAACAACCGTGTTAGCCAAATCGGAATAACGAAAATCCATATCCACTGTCTGCACTTCAAATCCGGTCCCCGGTGTTTTCATGCCGAATTTCAATAAAATCCCCTCGTCGGGTTGAATACGGATGATCAACTGATTTTTTGTTTGGTGTGTTCCCGGGTGGCCAAATAACCGGTGTGGTACACTTTTAAAATGAATGACAATTTCTGTTACCCTGATCGGAAGTTTCTTCCCTGTCCGAACATAAAACGGTACACCTGCCCATCGCCAGTTATCGATATGAAATTTTAAAGCAACAAAAGTTTCAGTTCTCGAATTTGGATCAACCCCGGGTTCATTGCGGTAACCATTTACCTTTTCACCTTTAATCGTCGATTCTGTGTATTGTCCGCGAATAACATGCCGATATACATCGTTTTCTTTAATGTGGCGTAACGATTGAAAAACTTTGGTAACCTCGTTACGGATTGCATCAGCTTCGATAACAACCGGCGGTTCCATGGCAACAAAACCAACCAGTTGCAATAAATGATTTTGAAGCATGTCGCGCAGCGCTCCTGCATGATCATAATAACCACCACGGTTCTCTACACCAAGACTTTCAGCCGAGGTTATTTCCACCCTTTCGATGTAATTATTATTCCAAAGTGGTTCAAAAATGCCATTCGAGAAACGTGTAACCAACATATTCTGAACCGTTTCTTTTCCAAGATAATGATCGATACGGTAAATCTGCTCTTCTCCGAAATAACTTAATAGTTTAATATTGAGTTGTTTGGCTGACTCAAGATCGGTACCAAAGGGCTTTTCCACAATTAGCCGCCTGAAATATTTGTCCGAGTGACTCAATCCGTTTTCACACAGCAAACGAGGAATTAACTCATAAAGCGATGGTGGTGTGGATAAGTAAAAAATATAATTTTCCGGAATTTGTAATTTCTCTGTCAGTTCGCCAAGTCGCTTTTTTAGAGGAATAAAATCTTCTTTCTTTTGGTCTGAGATCGGTTGATAAAAAAGCATTTTTTTGAATGATTCTATTTCTTCCTCGTCAGGAAGAAATTCATGAACTCTTTTCCTGAAATCTTCATCGCTCAATTTTGTTCGGGAAGCACCCAGTACGGCAAATTTTTCAGGAAGTAGCTTTTGTTTATACAATGTATAGAGCGCAGGTACCAATTTACGTTTTGTAAGGTCACCTGATGCACCAAAGATGATTAATATTTGATTTGGCGTATCTTTCATGAATAACATTTTTAAATTTTGAGTCTTTTATTTTGGCAAACTAACTTCCAATGGAACGCAATAAACCACCATATTGTTTTTGTAATGAAAATACCATAGCCTGTAATTTTCAATACAATCTTCAGTTTTTAAAGAACCGACGAAAAACCCTTCGCTTTTTGGTTGAAACGGTTCAATTGATATCTGTGTGTTAAACTGGACTCCTTCGTGAGGTGTACATTTAAAAATACTTTCTTTGGCGCACCAATAAAGAATTTTTCCTACCTGCGAATCTTTTAAATGTTGAATATGATCTGCCTCGTCTGCACTTAAAAACCGGTTTGCAACCTGATTGATATTTCTGTCAATTCTTTCTGCATCTATGCCAACGTGATGTTTTTCTGCAATTAAAACTGCCACCAGATTCTCGGAATGCGATATGCTTATAAATGTAGATTCGTTTTTTAATTCCGGTTTTCGTGAAGGTAAATATTCAATTTCAACTTTTTTCTCTAGTAGTATTTGAGCCAGTAATCTGGTGCTCAGGTATTCAGCCTTGCGTCTTTCATTTTTAATTTGCACAAATTCCTGCTTTTCGTTTTCAGAGAAATCAAAAATGTGCATCAGTTCATATACAGTTTCCAGCAATTCCCAGATTCCAAGAATTCCGGCTTCAGTTATTATTTTTTTTACCAGGGGCATTATTTCCAGGTCGTGGTTTCTATCAGGCGGATAATATCGGGCTCCAGAAAGTCAATTACCGGTTTTAAAGAGTCGATGTTTGGAACCTCCCGGATGTAAAGTGCACCCCGTAAAAAATTACTCGTGCTGTCGGTCAGAAAAAACTGCATTGGCGATGCTGCATTTCCTTCAATTTTATAAATCAAACCATATACATTTTTTGCCGGATTCATAAAAACCTGTTCTGTTATGGCATCGGCTTTAATGGTATGTTTATATGCAAGTTCGTGACTTTCTTCCATTAATTTGTTTAAAAATTCGCGGGCAGGTTTTGGCTGATTTTTCAAAGGATAATACGAAATATGAATTTCAGCTTTATCTGCCGGTATGGAAACGTTTATCCAGTCGGGGTGGCCGGAGGTGTATGTATCCTGGGTAATAACAGAATAATCAGGGACATCGAAGTGATAAGGATATTTATTCGGAAGCGGGTGATATTTCTTTTGTGGAAAATCGATACGAAAATATCCGCGTGGTTTTGGGGTATATTTGTCACTGCACCCCCAGACCAGCAATATTGTAATAAAAATTAATCCGGCTTTTTTAATCGATATCATCTGTTTTTTTGCAAGAATTGACCCATTCTAATGAACGAACCAGTTTTTATTTAAAATTTATTTTTATCTGAATTCATTCTCCCATTCTGAATGTTAAGGTATCTGGAAATCAACGAATACAGAAAGTGTTTATTACTCACGTTCTGCTTTTGTAGTTTTTATTTCAGTTTTAATTTGTTTAATCCGGCGGTTATCAACAGCCTCGATTGTAAACTGAAATTGTTTGCAGGTAATTTTTTCGTGCAAAGCAGGAATCTCTCCTTTTAATTCAAGGATAAGTCCGGCAAGTGTGTCAGCATCGCCTTTTACATCATCAAAAATATTGTCTTCACATCCCATTACTTTATAAAAATCACCAAGCAAAACTTTGCCGTCAAACAAATAGGTGCTGTCATTTATTTTTGTGTAGAATTCTTCCTCTTCATCGAATTCATCCACAATATCACCCACAATTTCTTCCAAAATATCTTCCATGGTTACAATCCCCGAAGATCCTCCATATTCATCGACAACAATGGCCATGTGTACTTTATTCTTCTGAAATTCTTCGAGCAACGAATTGATTTTTTTTGTTTCCGGAACATAGAACGGTGGCCTTACCAATGTTTGCCATTTAAAGGAATCGGCCTTGTGACTGTGTGGCAAAATGTCTTTTATATAAAGAATCCCGTTAATATTGTCGAATGAATCAGTGTAAACCGGAATACGCGAGAAACCGGACTCATTAACCAATTCCAGTACTTTTGTAAACCCAGTTTTAATATCGAGCGAAACCACGTCCACACGCGGTTTCATTATTTCAACTACATTTTTATTACCGAATTTTACAATGCCTTCAAGTATCTCTTTTTCTTCGGAAAGCTCGTGTTCCGATGTTAGTCGTAAAGCCTGCGAAATTTCATCCATCGAAATATTTTTCCTATGCTTCTGTAATCGTTTGTTTACGAACGACGTGGAATGGATTAGAATAGCATTTACTGGTCGAAAAATCTTTTCAAGAATTTCTAGCGGAAATGCCATAAAACGAGCAAATTGCAATGAAAAATGAGTAGCATAAACTTTCGGCATAATTTCACCAAAAAGTAAAAGAAAAAATGTAATAAGTATAACCTGTAAAATATATCCAATTATCGGTGCATTAACAACAGTTATTAAGCTATTGGTTATATTGGTCGTTAAAATAATAATCCCAATATTGACAAAATTATTGGTTACCAGTATTGTTGCCAGTAATTGTTCCGGATTTTCCAGGTTTTTTAACACCTGTAAATTGGTTTTACCTTTCTTTTTTAACTTTTGCTTGTTTGCCGCTGAAAGAGAAAAGTAGGCAACCTCAGAACCGCTGATAAGTGCGGAAATCAGCAAAAGAATTAATACGATGATCAGCGAAAAGATCAAACTGAAGGCGGAATCGTTTAACGGTTCTGTTTCCAAATGCGATGTTTTTTAATTAAAAAGGCAAATCATCTTCATCACCTCCGGAATCATCCAAATCGGGCTCATCATAAGTCGGCGGAACTGCCGAAGAAGTATCAGCCGAATTTCCTGAAGGAGCAGATCCGGCAGAATCCCTGGAAGTTAACATTCGCATAGCATCGCCGTAAATTTCAGTGATATAGCGTTTGTTTCCGTCTTTGTCATCGTACGAACGTGACCTGATTCTACCTTCAATGTAAAGTTGCATTCCTTTTTTTACATATTTTTCAGCAACGTCGGCTAGTCCCCGCCACAAAACAATATTGTGCCACTCTGTAGTAGAAACACGGTCGCCGTTTTTTGCTGTGTAGGATTCAGAGGTAGCTAAAGGAAAATTTGCTACAGCAACGCCTGAATCAAGGTGGCGGATTTCAGGATCTTTACCTACATTACCAATTAAAATAACTTTGTTTACTGACATAATTCTATAATTTTTAAGGTTAACATTTAAAAATACAAAACAATATTTAGTATTTCTTTATTCATCAATTTTAATTTCATTAAAAAACTTTTCCAATAGCTTTGGAACAGCAAATTTATAAATATCTTTTTTATTCACCCGAATTAGTTCTTTGGATAGACTTTCTGTATTTGTTATTTGAAGATGAATTAACCGTGCATAAATAACCTGATGCGAAAGGACATGCTTTTTTACACCAGTGATTTGTTTTAACATTATATTTTTTTTCTCCTTAAACGGGAATCGTTCTCCAAGAAATTCATCTTCACGGAGCTCAGTTTTATTTTCAAGAAGCGGAAGCTGGTACAGATTTTTCCAGATGTCGTTGTTTTTGCGTTTTTCCATGATGATTTCACCCGGAGTTTCTAACAGAAAATAGTAGAAGTAACGAATGCGTTGTTTATTTTTTTTTGATTTTACCGGAAATACACTCACCATTTTGTTTTGAGATGCAAAACATGTCTCTGAAACGGGGCAACTTTTACAGTCTGGCGATTTGGGAATGCATTGTAGTGCCCCAAAATCCATTAAAGCCTGGTTATGAAAACCTGGATTTTTTGTTGGAATTAAATCAGATGCAATTTGTTGGATTTCCTTTTTCCCCTGTTCGGTATCAATAGGGGTTGAAATGCCGAAATAGCGGCTGAATATCCTGTAAACGTTTCCGTCAACAGCAGGGTAGGGCAGATCAAATGCAATAGAAGAAATAGCCGCTGCGGTATAAGGTCCAATTCCTTTCAGTTTTAAAATAGCTTCAAAAGTTTCAGGAAATTCTCCATTATAATTTTCAACAATTTCTTTAGCAGTAGCATGTAAATTCCGGGCTCTTGTGTAATATCCAAGTCCCTGCCAAAGTTTTAGCACTGCATCTTCCGAAGCAACGGCCAAATCTTCAACAGTTGGAAATTCTTCTGTAAATTTCCGGTAATATTTCATACCTTGCGCAACACGCGTTTGCTGCAAAATAATTTCAGACAGCCAAATTCGGTAAGGATCGCTTGTTTCGCGCCATGGAAGGTCGCGTTTATGAATGGAGTACCAAGTGTGAATTTTTGTTAAGAAACCGTCCATTTTGCAGTAACTGGTTTAAAATCTTAATAAAAACAAAAATAAATTATTTGAAATGCTTTTGAGTTTTTAAATTATTTTTATTTTTGCACACTCAATTTATTCGATTAATTCATTGAAAATTAAATATTTTAAGAAATGACAAAAGCAGATATTGTAAATGAAGTTTCAAAGAACACAGGAATTGAAAAAGTAACTGTTCAAAAAGCTGTAGAAGCTTTTATGGAAACTGTAAAAGATTCATTAGTAGATGGTAAAAACGTATACCTGAGAGGTTTCGGTAGTTTTGTAGTGAAAAAACGGGCAGAGAAAACTGCCAGAAATATTTCTAAAAATACTACGATTATTATTCCTGCACACAATATTCCTTCTTTTAAACCAGCAAAATCGTTTGTATCTCAAGTTAAAAATCACGTAAAATAATTTGATATGCCTAGCGGAAAGAAAAGGAAAAGACATAAGATGGCTACGCATAAACGGAAAAAAAGATTGCGTAAAAATCGACACAAAAAGAAAAAATAGGGAACTACTTCGTAGATTCTTTAACGACATTTTGATTAAACCTAAGGCATTTATGTCTTAGGTTTAATCTGTTTTAAACTATTGTATTATTAATTTTAATAAAGAATGAATTAAGGTTGTGAGTAGCGATTTAATTATTGATGTAACTCCATCCGAAATTGTCATTGCCTTACAGGAAAATCGAAAGCTTGTAGAATTATCGCGCGAAAAAAGCGGGGCAAGATTTGCCGTGGGAGATATCTACCTTGGTAAAGTGAAAAAAATAATGCCAAGTTTAAACGCCGCGTTTGTTGATGTTGGTTATGAAAAAGATGCATTTCTGCATTACCTCGACATGGGACCACAGTTTGCAACACTCAACAAATTTTTGCGCATTGTTTCTTCTAGGAAAAACAAAGTTTCTTCTATTTCCAGAATTCAGTCGGAACCTGATATTGACAAGGAAGGTAAAATTATCAGCCTATTAAAGGTGGGTCAGAAAATACTTGTCCAGGTTTCCAAAGAACCTATTTCCACAAAAGGTCCGCGGTTGACTTCCGAAATTTCAATTGCCGGACGTAATTTGGTTCTAATGCCTTTCAGCGACAAAGTTTCCGTGTCGCAAAAAATTCGCACCAACGAAGAAAAGAGCCGGTTAAAAAAGCTGGTTCAAAGTATTAAACCCCGAAAATATGGGGTAATTATTCGCACGGTAGCCGAAGGAAGGAAAGTGGCTGAACTCGATCATGAACTTAGGGGCCTGGTGGAAAAATGGGAAACTACATTTAACAAGCTTAGCCGTGTTATCGCGCCTTCGCTGGTCATCGGTGAAATTGACCGGACCACAGCATTACTGCGCGATATTTATCATCCCGATTTTAACAGCATTATTGTTAACGATCAATCGGTTTGTAACGAAATCAGCGATTACATAGGTAGCATTCAGCCCGGGAAAAAGAAAATTGTAAAATTCTACAAGGGGCGGGCTCCCATTTTTGAACATTACGGAATCGAAAAACAAATTAAAGCCGCATTTGGCAAAACCGTATCGTTCAAAGATGGTGCTTATTTAATTGTTGAGCACACCGAAGCTTTTCATGTTATTGATGTTAACAGCGGAAACCGGGCTAAAACCGGCGTTGACCAGGAAACCAATGCACTAGATGTAAACCTGGCTGCCTGTGATGAAATTGCAAGACAATTGAGGTTGAGAGACATGGGCGGAATCATAGTAATTGATTTCATCGACATGCATGGAGCTGCCAATCGCCAAAAAGTGTATGAATACATGAAAGAGGTGATGGCAGTGGATAGGACCAAGCACAACATCCTGCCGCTAAGTAAATTCTGTTTGATGCAGATTACCCGGCAGCGAGTGCGCCCTGAAGAAAATATAGAAACGGCAGAAAATTGCCCTACCTGTAAAGGCACTGGCAAAATTGTCCCCACTATATTATTTGCTGATGAATTGGATAACAAAGTAAAGTACATTTTAAAGGATCTCAACAAAAAGAAACTTCTGTTAAAATTACACCCTTACATCTCGGCGTATTTAACAAAAGGTACAAAAAGCATTCGTAACAAATGGTTTCTGAAATATTTTAAATGGGTGAAAATTGAAGAAAACTCGTCGTTTTCGTTCCTCGAATACCATTTTTACGATGAGAATATGGAAGAAATAATTTTGTAGGAAGAAAGCCGTTATCATTTCTGGTAGCGGCTTTTTTCTAAAAAGATAAAAATTCTTAAAATGTCACTTATTTTCTAAAATTTTAGTCTTTTTTGAAGAATATTTGTCAGTCGGAAACTTTTGGTTTTTTATTTGTTATGGATATATCTATATTTTTACATATTTAAAAAAGAAATAATAATTGTCATATCACATGAAGAAATTAGCAATTTTATTAGCGTTTAGTTTTACTGTTTTATTTGTCAATGCTCAAATTGTAAACCCCACCAAATGGACGTTTGATTCAAAACAAAACGGAAAGGACGTTGAATTAATTTTTAAAGCAACTGTTGAAAAGGGATGGCATGTTTATGATGTATACCTGCCTGAGGGTGGCCCAATTGCAACTACAATTAGTTACAACGATTCTGCTTTATTTGATTTTGTTGGTGCCATACAAAAGAGCAAACAACCAACAACAGTATTCGACGAGAATTTTAATTTGAATGTTTCTTATTACGCTAATGAAGTTACGTTTGCACAAAAAATAAAATTACATTCTGAGGCACCGGTTACCATTTCCGGCAATGTTTTATTTATGAGTTGTAACGATGAAACATGTACGCCTCCTGAGCAAACGGATTTCTCATTTAAGTTTAACCATGGTAATGCTTCTGCGGAAACCAATAGTAAAATTAAAAAAACATCGGGACTGGCATCAAGTTCTTCCGGCGCTAATGTGCAATCGTTATGGCTTTTTCTTTTAATTTCAGCATTGGCGGGATTTGCCGGAGTTTTGACGCCTTGCGTTTTTCCTATGATTCCAATGACAGTCTCTTTTTTTATGCGAGGTAGTGAAAACCGGGCAAAGTCAATTCGCACAGGCATTTTCTTTGGTTTGTCAATCGTGTTTATTTTTACTTTGCTTGGAGCACTTTTTTCAATCGGTATTTTCGGTCCCAATGTTGGTAGTATATTAAGTACTCATTGGATTCCTAATTTGCTCTTTTTTACATTATTTCTGGTTTTTGCCATTTCATTTTTTGGCGCTTTCGAGATTGTTTTACCCAGTAGTCTGGTAAATAAGACAGATTCAAAAGCCGACAAGGGAGGTATGATCGGGGCATTTTTTATGGCGCTTACAACGGTTATTGTTTCATTTTCATGTACAGGTCCTTTTATTGGTGCTTTGATTATTGAAGCAGTTCAGGGCGGTGGATTTCGTCCGTTGATTGGTATGTTTTTCTTCGGTTTGGCTTTTGCCACTCCGTTTACGTTGCTTGCTATTTTCCCGTCTGCATTGAGTAAGCTACCTAAATCTGGTGCGTGGCTGAATTCAATAAAAGTGGTTTTTGCTTTTATTTTGCTGGCATTTGGATTAAAATTCTTAAGCAATATTGATCAGGTTTATAGTTTTGGAATACTCAGCCGCAATCTTTTTCTGGCAATCTGGATCGTTTTATTTTTCATGCTTGGTTTATATTTTCTTGGGAAGATCAAATTCTCGCACGACAGTGACATGCCATTTATTAGCATAGGGCGATTATTCCTTGCAATGGCAACATTTATTTTCGTTGTTTATTTATTTACAGGGCTGTTGGGAGCGCCTTTAACTTCAATATCAGCATTAATTCCGCCACAGAGTGAACAATCCTATCTGCGAGCTTCATCTTCTTCAGGAATTGTGGCTTCTGAGACAGCTGAGCTTTGTGGCCCGGCAAAATATGCCGATAAATTACATTTGCCGCATGGACTGGCAGGTTATTTCGATTATGATCAGGGACTTGCCTGTGCCAAGGAACAGGGGAAACCGGTATTTCTGGTTTTTAAAGGACACGCCTGCGCCAATTGCAAAAAAATGGAAAACACAGTTTGGACAGATCCGGAAGTGCTGGATATGCTGGCTAAAAACTATGTCGTGGTTGGCTTATATACCGACGATCCAACAAAATTGAGCGAAACTGATAGATATACGTCTAAAGAGGATGGAAAAGTAAAAAAGACATTAGGCGAGAAAAACCTTGATATAGAGATTTCGAAATATAAAACCAACACCATACCTTTTCATGTTATAATAGAACCTGATGGTTCAGAGAAAACACTAGCGACTACTTTTGATGGGAATGAGTTTAAATCTTTCATAAAGCAAGGTTTAGAATAAAAATATGAACCCCAATTAAGTTTCAGGGTTTTTTATATTAAAAGGTTTAGCTTAATATAAAGAATAGAGAAATGAATACTTCGGATTTGTTATTTTGGAATGTTGATACGCAAATTGATTTTGTAGAACCTGAAGGGAAGTTATATGTGGAAGGGGCCGAAAAGATAAAACCAGTTTGGGAAGAGATAAGGTCTCTGGCAGAAAAGTATCAGATTCGTGTAATAAATACGGCTGATTTTCACTGGCCTGGATCAAATGAGTTGTCTGATAATCCGGATTTTATTTCAACGTTCCCGCCTCATTGTATGGCAAATACAAAAGGAGCCGAGTATGTAAATGAAACCCAGCCTGAAAATGCAATGGTTGTAGATTGGGATAAACCATTTAAACTCGATGCCAACCAGTTGGAAACACATCGGAATATTGTGATCAGAAAAGATGCGTTTGATATTTTTACAGGAAATCTTTACACGTCTTCAATTATTGACAATCTTTCGCCCGAGACTGTTATTGTTTACGGTGTAACAACCAACGTTTGTGTTAACGATGCTGTAATTGGTTTATCGGGAAGAATTAAAAATATATTTGTAGTTGAAGATGCAATAAAGGAATTACCAGGAATTCCACTACCGTTTGAAAACTGGAAAAAACTGGGTGTAAAAATGATCCAATCGAATGAATTAAAAGAAATGTTGGAAAATCAGTGAGTTTTATTTTTTTGCTCTTCCATAAACCGTTTTTCTATCATTTTGCTGCTTTTAATGGAGTTCCTTAGCCATTGAATTTTCAGATTAGTTTTTTCTTCGTCTGTTAACTGCCAGTTTGCGGCGTCTGATTTTCTAAGATTTAGGGTGAGATGATGCAGTATTATTGCTGCCGAAACTGAGATATTATAACTTTCAGTAAATCCAAACATTGGAATTTTCAGATATTCATCCGCTTCCTGAAGAACAACTTCCGAAATGCCGGGCAGTTCCGATCCAAATACCAATGCGGTTTTCCCCAGGGTAATATTAAAATCCTGCAATTCCTGGTCATGGAGGTGAGGAGACGTTGCAACTATTCTGTAACCCTGCTTTTTCAGGGTCTTAATTGTATAAAGACTATTATCAATTTTTCGTTTATGTTTATGTAGTGTAAGCCACTTCGAAGATCCCATTGCAACTTCTTTGTCTACTTCAAATTCGTTTCTGTTTTCTATGATGTGAATATTCTGAATTCCAAAACAATCACATGTACGTAAAACAGCACTTGCATTTTGTGGCTGATAAATATCTTCAAGCACTATGGTAACATAGTTTGTTCGGTTTTCCAGTATTCGGTCGAAAAGTTCCAGTCGTTGAGGAGTGACAAATGAAGAAAGATAGTTTAAAAGTTTAGTTTGCATTAGATTCAATCTGAGACAAAAAAAGGGAAACAAACTGTTCCCCTTATTTCTTTATTCCTGAGTTAAATTAAGAAACTGCATCGCCAAGTTCAGCGCCAGCTTTGAATTTAACAACTTTTTTTGCAGGAATTTTAATTTCTTTACCAGTCTGTGGATTTCTTCCGGTTCTTGCGCCACGTTCTGAAACTGAGAAAGATCCAAAACCAATAAGGGCAACCCTGTCACCACCTTTTAATGCACCAGTAGTAGCTCCAACGAATGCATCGAGAGCTTTCTTTGCGTCTGCTTTAGTTAGGCCGGCTTTATCGGCCATTGCATCAATTAATTGTGCTTTGTTCATACGGCAAAATTTTTAATAAATGGTTAAAATGTTGATAAATAAGTGTTTATAAAAACTTCAATTTTTATAATCGTTCAGTCAAAAGCGTTTCAATATACAAAAAATTTCTTGAAATACCAGTAAATTCAATACTTTTAGAGAACTTTTCTTGAGCAACACTAAATTCAGAAATAAGTTTCAAAAAAACAACCATTCTTCTTTTTTTTTTTCAGCAAATTTCCACTTTTTCAAATAAAAGGTTTTTGCAGTGTGAAAAAATATTCTACTTTTGTCGCGCCCGGAGAGATGGCAGAGTGGTCGATTGCGGCGGTCTTGAAAACCGTTGTACCGAGAGGTACCGGGGGTTCGAATCCCTCTCTCTCCGCCATTTTATCCATTAGATTTTTCTAATGGATTTTTTATTTGACAATCTGTTGATAACTTTTTAAAATTGGCTGAAACATAGGCGTGAGTAGCGAAAAATGTTATAGGTAATTTGGAATGAATTACTATATTTGCAATCGCAAAAATTAAATACGGGTGTAGCTCAGTTGGTAGAGCACTGGTCTCCAAAACCAGGTGTCGGGCGTTCGAGTCGCTCCTCCCGTGCAGGAAGCTGTAGAAATACAGCTTTTTCTTTTTTATACCGTTGCCGTTTTGTACTTTCACAACCTAAATTTCACCCATGAAAGTTGACATTTTTATTCCTTGTTTTATCGATCAGCTTTATCCTGAAACCGGCGAAAGTTTTGTAAAGATTCTGAAGCTGGCCGGATGTGAAGTAAATTATAATCCGGAGCAAACTTGTTGTGGACAACCATCGTTCAACAGTGGGTACTGGAAAGAAACAAAAACTCTGGCGGTAAAATTTATAAATGATTTTCAGTCTGCTGAAATTATTGTTTCTCCTTCAGCATCTTGCACTGGCTTTATAAAAAACTATTATAAAAAACTTTTTGAGGAAGATAAAAGTCAATTGGAAAAGGTTAATGAATTGATTCCAAGGATTTTTGAATTTTCAGATTTTTTGGTGAATCATATAAAAAAAACGGAATTCAACGCTGTGTTTCCGCATAAAGTAACTTTCCATGACTCGTGTGCGGGGTTGCGTGAATACGGAATAAAAACTGAACCACGCAAATTACTTGAAAATGTAAAAGGTTTGGAACTGGTTGAAATGAATGACACAACTACATGCTGTGGATTTGGGGGAACATTTGCCGCTAAATTTCATTCTATTTCAACAGCGATGACGGAACAAAAAGTGGAAAATGCATTGAAGACCGGTGCAGAATATATTGTCACAACCGAAGCTTCCTGTTTAATGAATATTCAGGCATACATTAACAAGCAAAAATTATCGATTAAAACGATTCATTTGGCAGACTTACTTTCGAATGGAATCTGATCAAATTAGAAGATTTGCATTTTATGCAGTTTTTTGTAATGACCTCCAACAGCAATCAACTCTTCGTGTGTTCCCTGTTCAACAATTCTTCCTTCGTGAATAACACAAATTAAATCGGCATTTTTTATGGTTGAAAGGCGGTGCGCAATAACTAGTGAAGTTCTATTCTGCATTAATTTGCCAAGCGCGTCCTGAACCAGTTTTTCTGATTCGGTATCTAAAGAAGATGTTGCTTCATCAAGAATTAAAATCGGCGGATTTTTTAAAACTGCCCGGGCAATTGAAATCCGCTGTTTTTGGCCTCCCGAAAGTTTATCGCCCCGGTCGCCAATATTGGTTTGGTAACCCTTTTCGGTAGCAATAATAAAATCGTGGGCGTTAGCAATTTTGGCCGCATTGATTACATCTTCTTCGGACGCATCGCTCACGCCAAAAGCAATGTTATTGAAAAATGTCTCGTTAAAAAGTATCGGCTCCTGGTTCACATTCCCCATTAAACTGCGTAAATCGTTCATCCTCAAGTGGCGGATATCGATATTGTCAATAAAAATTCCTCCTTCGGTAACATCCCAAAACCTGGGAAGCAAATCGACCATCGTTGTTTTCCCTGAACCCGATTTTCCAACAAATGCAACCGTCTGTCCTTTTTCGATTTTCAGGTTAATATTACTCAGAACATTTTCGCTGATATATTTAAAACTTACATTTCGGTATTCAATCGATTGATTAAAACCGGTTTTTGTTATGGCATCTGGTTTTTCTTTAATGGTATTTTCCTGTCCTAATATCCGGTCAATTCTTTCCATGGATGCCAGCCCCTTTTCAACGCTATACAAAGCTGACGAGAAAGCTTTGGCGGGATTTATAATTGTGTAGAAAAATACCAGGTAAACAATAAATTGCTGCGGACTTAGAGCACCTGCATGTTTGGAAAGAATAAGACTTCCGCCATACCACAAAACCATAACGATAACAAAAGTTCCCAAAAATTCACTCATGGGGTGAGCCAGGAAATAACGGCTCATTAACCGGTTCATGATTAACCGGTAATTTTCGTTTTCCCGGTCAAATCGTTCCAACGCCTTTTTTTCTGCAGTAAAAGCTTTTATTATACGAAGCCCGGTAATATCTTCATCAATTATTGAAAGTATTTCTCCCTGCTTATTCTGTCCTCGTCTCGATTGCTTTTTCAGGCTTTTTCCAACGCGTCCAATCAACAAACCGGTAACCGGTAACATAACAAAAACAAACAGCGTCAGCGACCAACTGGTGTAAACCATATAGGTTAAAGAGATCAGAATGATAATTGGGTTTTTAAATAGCATATCCAGAGAATTCATCACTGAATTCTCGATCTCTTGCACATCCCCGGTCATTCTGGCCATAATATCGCCTTTTCTTTCGTCATTGAAAAATCCTAGCGGAAGAGTTAGCATCTTTCGATATATTTTGCTGCGAATATCCCGCACTACGCCGTTTCTGATACCAATCATCATGAAGCTGGCCAGGTAGGTAAATCCAACTTTAAGCAAAACCATGGTGACCATAAAAATTCCGATGAAGACCAATGCATTTATTTGTCCGTATTTGTCAACGATTAGCGTGAAAAAATAGGACATATTGTTTTCAATAGCTTCCCTTGAAAACGCAAATGGCATTAAAGTATGAACTGATTCTTTTGTTTCGAAAAGAATGCCGAGCACCGGTTCAAGCAGAACAAATGAAAAAGCACCAAAAAGTGCTGCCAGCAGGTTAAAAAGAAAGTTAAGCGTAACTTTACCTTTATAAGGAGGCAAAAATCTCCGGAGTAATTTAATAAGATCTTTCATAGATTTTCGGAACCTAAAAAATACCAGTGTAATTTTGTGGCGTAATCTTTTTCAATTCTGCCTTTATTTCATCACTAACGTCAAGATTATCAATAAAAGTATGAATGGCTTCTTTATCAATCACTTCGTTTTTTCGTGTTAAATCCTTTAATACCTCGTACGGATTAGGGAAAAACTCACGTCGTAAAATGGTTTGAATTGCTTCGGAAACCACTGCCCAGTTATCTTCTAAATCTTTTTGAATTGCTGTTTCGTTTAGCAGAAGTTTATTCAAGCCTTTGAGCGTTGATTTTATAGCAATAATTGTGTGGGCAAATGGAACGCCGATAAAACGAGTAACCGTTGAATCCGTCAAATCGCGTTGCAACCTTGAGACCGGTAATTTTGCGGAAAGCTGTTCAAGTCCTGCATTAGCAATTCCAATATTTCCTTCCGAATTCTCAAAATCAATCGGATTCACTTTATGTGGCATAGTTGATGAGCCAACTTCGCCTTTCTTAATTTTTTGTTTGAAATAACCCATCGAAATGTAGGTCCAAATATCACGATCCAGATCAAGGATAATATTGTTGATTCGTTTTAATGCGTCAAAAATTGCACTGTGGTCATCGTAATGCGTTATTTGAGTAGTAAACTGTGAGCGGTTTAACCCAAGTTTTTCTTTACAGAATTTATTGGCAAACTCTTCCCAGTTTATATCAGGATAAGCAACAAAATGGGCATTGAAGTTCCCGGTTGCCCCGCCAAATTTTGCATCAATCGAAATTGATTTTAAATGTACCAGCTGAACCATAATCCGTTCAATAAATACCTTAATTTCTTTTCCGAGTTTTGTAGGTGAAGCCGGCTGTCCGTGGGTTTTTGCCAACATTGGGACGTTCTTCCATTCGGTAGCCAAAGTCAGCAGTTTTTCGATTAATTCCTGGAGCAAAGGATAATATTCATTTTCCAGTGCGTCCTGAATCGATTTGGGAATTGCTGTATTATTTGCATCCTGCGATGTAAGTGCAAAATGAATAAACTCTTTGTATTTTGTTAGTCCAACTTTTTCAAATTCTTTTTTAATAAAATACTCGACAGCCTTTACGTCATGGTTTGTAATATTTTCAATTTCCTTTATTTGTTGTGCATCCTCAATTGTAAAGTTTTCATGAATTTTACGAAGACTTTCCAATTGACTTTTGCTTACTTCAGTTAGTTGTGGGAGTGGTATTTCACAAAGCGCAATAAAATATTCGATTTCAACAAAAACACGGTATCGGATTAAAGCGAACTCACTGAAATATTTCCAGAGATTTTCTACTTTGCCGGCATACCTGCCATCAACAGGAGATATGGCTGTTAATGCATTTAATTCCATGGTTTAATTTTAAATGAATTGCAAATTTAGTAAAATAGACGGATTTGATTTTTCCATAAGAATGATATAATTCAAAGTTCAGTAACATTATTATTTCTAAATTCGCATAAACCTTGTGTTTGTTACAATGTTTACTGTGTGAAAAGAAGGAGAGATGGGAAAAACAAGAGTTTCTATAATTTCGTATTTAAATAGCAAACCATTTTTGTATGGTCTGCAAAACCATTCGGTTATAAATGATATTAATTTAAGTTTGGATATTCCCTCGAAAACAGTTGCAAAATTGGCCTTTAACCAGGCAGATGTTGGACTGATTCCGGTTGGTGGACTTGAAGATCTTGATAAATACCGGATATTTAGTGATTATTGTATTGGGGCAGTTGGAAAAGTAAGAACGGTTGTTTTGGCGTCAGAAGTTCCTGTTGATGAGGTGGATACGGTTTTAATGGACTACCAGTCGAGGAGTTCTGTTTTGCTGGCAAAAGTACTGGCGAAGTTTTACTGGAAAAAAGAATTTCACTGGGAAAATACCTGCAATAATTTTCAAAATGTTTCTATTAAAGGAAAGACGGCTGGTGTTGTAATTGGCGATCGTGTTTTTGAGGTTGAAAAAAGATATCCGTATTGCTATGATTTAAGCGAAGAATGGATGAAATTTACCGGACTTCCATTTGTTTTTGCTGTTTGGGTTGCAACAAGTGAGCTGCCAAAACAATTTGAAGAGCAATTTAATAAGGCACTTGAATTTGGCGTTAACAGCCTTGATGAAGTTGCCCGGATTGAAACGAAGAAATATCCGGATGTGAATATTAATGATTATTTTACCAATAATATAAATTATCCGTTGGATGAAAAAAAGCGTGCTGGAATGAATAAATTTCTGGAACTGGCAAAAAAACTCGAACCTGTTGAACTCGCATGATACGATTACTAAAATATGGCTTTTTGATCATTTTTCTTGCTTCTGTTGGTTTACTAAAAGCCCAGGAAAAGAAAAAGCTGGTTTATGTACTGAACATCAATCAGGAGATTACAAAAGCCACCTGGCGTCAAACGCTACAGGCTTTTAACGATGCTGACTCAATGCATGCCGACATAATTCTGATCCACATGAATACGTATGGCGGAACAGTTTTGGATGCCGATTCTATTCGAACAAAAATACTGCAAAGTAAAATACCGGTTTATGTGTTTATCGATAATAATGCGGCATCTGCAGGAGCGTTGATTTCGATTGCCTGCGATAGTATTTATATGCGCCCTGGTGGTAGTATTGGTGCTGCAACGGTGGTAAATCAAACCGGGCAGGCTATGCCCGATAAGTATCAGAGCTACATGCGTTCTATCATGCGGGCGACGGCAGAAGCACATGGCAAAAAAACTATTATTAACGGAAACGATACTATTTACAAATGGCGACGCGATCCTAAGATTGCAGAAGCTATGGTTGATCAGCGTATTTATATTAAAGGATTGATCGATACTGGTAAGGTAATCACTTTTACACCTTCGGAGGCTATGGAACACGGCTTTTGTGAAGGAATAGCTGAGAACGTTCCGGAAGTGTTGAAGCTGGTAGGTGTTAACGACTATAAGCTGGTGGAATACAGGCCTTCGTGGATCGAACGAATGATTGGCTGGCTGGTGCATCCAATTGTTTCTGGAATACTTATTATGGCCATAATTGGCGGCATTTATTTTGAAATGCAATCGCCCGGAATCGGATTTCCGCTGGGAGTAGCCGTTTTGGCGGCGATCCTGTATTTTGCCCCGTTATACCTGGAAGGATTGGCAGCACATTGGGAAATTGCTGTTTTTATTGTTGGACTTATATTAATGGCTCTCGAAATATTTGTCATACCTGGTTTTGGCGTGACTGGTATTCTTGGAGCGATTTTTATTTTTACCGGGCTTGTTTTGAGTTTGATAGACAATGTGGATTTCAACTTTGAAAATGTTGAAATGAGCAAAATAGGAGTTGCAATTGCAACGGTTATTATTGGAGTTTTTGGAGGTTTCTTTTTGTCATTATATCTTGGAAACAAATTGTTCACTGCCAAAACGGGGCCATTCAAAAACCTGGCACTAAAAGCGGTTCAGAATGTAAAAGAGGGATATGTTAGCATTGAAACAGAGCTTTTTGCACTGAAAGGGAGAACCGGAATCGCAAAAACAGTTTTGCGCCCTGCTGGAAAGGTTTTAATTGATGGCGATGTTTATGATGCAGTTGCAGAGAATGGTCTTATCGATAAAGATGAAAAAATTATTGTTACAAAGGTTGAAGCTACCCAGCTTTATGTTGAGATATCATCAGATTAATTAATGCCCTTTCAGGTTCTACCCGGGAAATGTTAATTTATTATCTCCAAAAGTTGTAAACATTTTCCAAAATTATATAACATTAAAAATACATAATCACTTTATTTTGTGCCCGGACAAACAAGAGAAAAGTTTTTTTGTTTTATAAATTTGAAATGATGGAATACATAGTAAAATATTTTTCGGAGTTGTGGTATTTGCTAATGGAAATGGCTCCATGGTTGCTTTTGGGGCTAATATTTGCAGGTCTTTTGAAGGTATATTTTCCGCAAAAACATATCGATAAATATTTGGGAAAATCCAATTTTAAGTCATCGCTAAATGCATCTTTACTTGGGATTCCTATGCCACTGTGTTCCTGCGGGGTTATTCCCACCGGGATTTCATTTTTTAAGAACGGGGCATCAAAAGGTGCAACAAATTCATTTTTGATTTCGACTCCACAAACCGGAATAGATTCAATTTTTGCCACTTATTCTATGCTGGGATGGCCATTTGCATTACTTCGCCCGGTGGTGGCATTTTTTACCGGAGTAACGGGTGGCGTACTGACAAATATTTTTGTGAAAGAAAAACCGGTGCCGGCTTCTCCATTTGCAGGATTTAAAATTGATACTGCTTCACTTAGTGAAACTGGTGACACCTGCGATGATGATTCCTGTAATTGTCACGACCCAAAAATCAACGATAATCGACATTCGCTGATTCGCGCAGCAGATTATGCATTTATTGAACTTCTGCAGGATATTGCAAAGTGGCTGATCATTGGCTTTTTTGCCGCTGCCCTGATATCGGTTCTTCTTCCCAACGATTTTTTCAGTTCATTTAAAGGATTGGGTTTGTTGGAAATACTGGTTGTTTTGGCAGCCTCTGTACCGATTTATATCTGCGCAACAGGCTCTATCCCGATTGCTGCTGTTTTATTAATGAAAGGAGTTTCTCCGGGGGCAGCACTTGTATTTTTAATGGCTGGCCCGGCAACCAATGTTGCTACAATGACTGTGCTGGGTAAAACCATGGGAAAGAAATCATTGGCGATATATTTGTCAACTATTATTGGCGGGGCCATTATTTTTGGAATGCTTACCAACTGGTTAATTCCTTCAGACTTTATTTTAAGTAAAATAATGCACATACATGGTGATGCAACTGATCATGAAATGCTTCCTAAATGGTTACAACTTTTGTCGGCTGTTGTGTTGGTTGGGTCCATTATTTTAGGATATTTTTTATCGATCATTCAAAAGAAAAATAAAATGGGGAAGGTGGAAGGAATTACAGTTAGTGTTAAAGGAATGACTTGCTCGCACTGCGAAGCTACAGTAAAACGTAATCTGGAAGCATTAAAAGGGATAGAAAGTGTAGTAGCCGATAATAAAACGGATACCGTAAAAATATCCGGGAAGAAAATCAATCTTGAAAAAGTCAAAGATACTGTCAACGGGTTGGGATACCAGTTTGTTAACTAGTTCAGTCAGTCTTCTTTCACATATTTATGCGTAACTTGCAGGTGTAATATTGAAAAGTGTAATGTTCCGTCTAAAAATCATAGTCAATTATTTTAGCCTTGTCGCTCTGTTCTTAGTTAGTTGTTCTGCAGATAAAAAACCGTCGATACAAAAATCGGAAACTAAAATTGTGCAGGCAAATGAATTACCAGACGGGTCAATGTTTAACGGCAAAACGCTCGATGGATGGGAAATTACAGCGTTTGGTACACAGGGGCCGGTATTGGTTTCCGATGGTAAAATTATCCTTAACTATGGTGACGGATGCACCGGAATTACCTGGCAAAAGGAGTTTCCAAAAGTAAATTACCAGGTATCATTAGATGCCCGAAAAACTTCAGGGAACGATTTTTTCTGCGGAATGACTTTCCCTGTAAAAGATCAATTTTGCAGCCTGATAGTAGGAGGGTGGGGAGGCCCGGTTGTTGGTTTGAGTTGCATCGATGGAAATGATGCTGCCAACAATGAAACCAAAATTATGAAGCGGTTCGATGCCAAAGTCTGGTATCATATTGAATTACAGGTTTCCGATTCAACTATTACTGCGTGGATCGATGATCAAAAACTGGTGGATTTCAATTATCTGGGAAGAGAACTATATGTTCGTCCTGAAGTAGGACTTTCAAAACCATTTGGAATTTGTAGTTGGGTAACAACTGCGGAACTTCGAGATATACGTTTGAAAGAACTGGATTAAGAAACGCTTAGATTACTTTTTCTTCTTTTTTTTGAATTTTGCTTCTCGTGTCTCTCTTTCATTTTCCCTCATCAGTTTTTTCCAGTTATAATCGGTATCTTTTGTAAAATCAAGAGTTTCCCGGTAAACTGTCCTGTCAATTTCAAGAACAGTAATTTCTTTGTCGAGAAAAGATTCAATTTCTTGAAGAATCTCTTTTTCTTCCGGACTGCAAAATGAAACGGCTTTACCTTTTTTATTTCCGCGGCCGGTTCTTCCAACCCGATGTACATAATTCTCCGCAACCTCTGGCAAATCATAGTTTACCACAAAATCAACGTTGGGAATGTCAATTCCGCGTGCACTCACATCAGTTGCGATTAATAGTTTTATTTTTCCTTCACGAAAATCATTCAGAGTAGCGGTTCTTTCTTTTTGGTCTTTGTCGCTGTGAATTGTACTGCTGCTTATTTCAACTCGTTCCATTGCTTTTTTCACCCTTTCTGCACGGACTTTTGTGCGCACAAAAACCAGGATTTTACTGTCCTGATTTTCATTTACAAGACGTTCAAGAAAGGCTCGTTTATCGTCCATTTCAATAAAAGCAACCGAATGATCTATGTTTTTTGCTACCGGATTTTTGGGCGATATTTGAATTCGTATCGGGTTGTTTACCAGAGAGTAAGCCAGCTTTTTAATTTTTGGGTTTATGGTAGCAGAAAAAAACAAGGTCTGCCTTTTTTCGGGTAACAAGCGAGCGAGGTCACGAATATCTTTTATAAAACCAAGATCAAGCATATGATCGGCTTCGTCAAGAATTACCGTTTCGATCTTATCCAGTTTTAAATACCCTTGATGTGCCAAATCAAAAAGACGTCCGGGAGTTGCTACTAGAACATCGGTTCCTTTTTGTAACTTATCAATTTGTGGCGCTTGTTCCACTCCGCCGAAAATACCTGTAATCTTTACTCCTGTTCCTTTTCCGAGTGCGCTGAAAACATCAGTAATTTGTATGGCAAGTTCATGCGTCGGCACCATTACCAGGCATTTTATCCGGGCTTCACTTTTTCCTTTTTTTGAAGTCTGAATTTTATGAATTATCGGGATGGCAAATGCGGCTGTTTTTCCTGTTCCTGTTTGCGCAATAGCTAAAACATCTTCGCCTTTTAAAATAGGAGGAATGGCCTTAAACTGAATATCCGTCGGGCGGCGAAAACCCTGTTCCAAAAGATTCTTTTTAATATCTGCCGAAATATGATAGTCTTCAAATTTCATTCGCAATGAATTTTGTGGCAAAGATAACCATTGAAATGAGATTGTTTCGTGATTTCGACAAGCTGTAATTTTAGCTCGCAATTATAACGAGGCCCAGATACGCGCCAGTGAAAATCCTGGTGCTTTAATATCCAGATCGAGAAAATATCCGAAAGGAGTTTGTGCGGTTGTAAATCCACCGTTTTGAAGTCTTATTTCTGCCTGATCGAAAACAGCTTTAGTAAATTCAATGGAAGCTTTTGATTCAGACAGATGCGCAAATGAATGCAGAACAATACGGTCACAATTGTTTTTTCTGGCTGCCCATTTCAGGTGGTTAACCAGTTTCTTTTCACGGCTTTTTACATCGTATGTTTCATCTACTTCTTCTACTTGTATAAATGCAATAACTGAATCGTTAAAAACAGCTCCTTCGTTAACTTCTTCTGCCGAATCCAGATTTTTTTCTGCCGGATGATAGCCAAATTCACTGGCATAAATAACCAATACTTTCATTATTTCGGGTTTTTGATAATTTTTGAATTAATGCCTAATTATCAGGAAGATTGAAATTATTTACTGATCGATTTTAGTAGTTCTTCACTTCGATTTTTAGTCCAGTCAACAAATTCTTTTCTCTGTTCTTCTGTTAGCTTCGCTTCCTTGTGCATTAATGTATATGACCCTAAAGGCATATCTTTACGATTTACTTCTTTTCCCATTTTGTCAAGGGCAGCAATGCGATCAAAAACATCCATTTCACCCCATTCTGAAAAGTTTAAATCATGTTTTGCATCTTTAATATGATCGTAAACAAACCACGAAGCAGGTGAAATCTTATCATACCACCAATACCGGGTTTGATTCGAATGGCAATTAAGACAACTATTACTAATTATTTGTTTCACATTCTCGGGCATTGGTTCTTTTACTATGATCAACTCTGAAGCATCTGTGCTTGTGTTCTTTTCAGGTTGAAAAAATTGGATGGCTACAAATACGATAATAATTACCAAAATGATAGTCTTGTATGTTCTGCGCATTCGATTTTTGTTTTTGTCTTTGTTTTATTTCAAAATTAATAAACTCCTGGCTAACAATCCTTATAAAAAAAGAAAATCTCTTTTAAAGAGATTTTCAATGTAACTGCGAATAACAGAATTCATCCGCTATTGTTAAATATCGTTTAATTTATGTTCTTTTTTTCCTTACCGGCCCAATCCAATAAAATCTTTTTTTCGTCTCCCGTAAGGGCCCGGTCAGGAAAACGTTCCAAAAATTTCTTCGGTGGCATTTTGTCTTCGCTCAACTCTTTTTCGATATCTTTAAATTTACCAATCCTTTCAACCACAGAAAGGGAATCCAGTCTGTCAAATTCCAGTTTTTCTTTTGCTTTATCGTTTCTGGATTCGGTATTATGACAACCAAAGCACCTGTTTTTAACAACAGTAAATACTTCTGCCGGAATTTCTTTTGACTTGGGTTTATCTGGTTTTAAGGTAGCTGAAACCATCACAAAAGCTGCAAACAAAGCCAGTATCAACCCGGGTAGAAAATTTCTCTTCTTCATAATTATTAATCTTAGTTGTAAAATAATTTCATCTAATTTAAACACAAATTTTACATTTTTGTTGAAATAAATTTAGTGTTTCAGGAGTTCAATAAACATTTTGAACTATATTTCTGATAATTTTCATAAAATGAATAATTAAATGTTTCGACTTTACGCTTTTTGTTGGATTTTTGTTAGTCTGTTTTTTCTGAATTTTAAAGGAATTGCCCAGGTTTCGCAAGGTGGCGAGCCATTACACGTTTCTATTCTGAAAAGTGCTGTAAATAAGTTAATTGAAATGCCGGCTTTTGATCAGCCTGCAGCAGAAAATTATCTGAAAGAAGCAAACAAAGCGGATGAAAAACTGAAACCATTCAGGTTTGCTCATCCATTCGATGTTTATTTAACAACTAAAAATTCAGGAGAATGGTACCAGGCAGATAATGGCTGGCAGGTATGGAAACTGTCGATTCGTTCACAGGGAGCTAAATCGCTCAACCTCATTTTCGATGATTTTAAACTTCCTAAAAGTGCCCGTCTTTTTGTTTATAATGAAAATAAAGTTCTGGGTGCTTTTACCAGTTACAACAATAAATCAACGGGAAAATTTGCCATTGCGCCTGTTTCGGGCGACGAAATTACTGTTCAATATGAAATCCCGAGCAATGAAAAAAGTAATTCACCTTTTGCCATTATAAGGGTAAATCACGATTATGTTGGAATTGCCGGAATTGATGACCGAAGACCACTTCTACCGCATGTTGCGGGAGATTGTAATATAGATGTTAACTGTGATATTGCAAATGATTGGAAAGATGTTAAAAATTCGGTTTGCCGGATAATAGTAAATGGACTTGAAGTGTGTTCAGGCGTATTAGTGAATAATACCGCAGAAGATCAGAAACCGTATATTTTGTCAGCGGCTCATTGTTACGACAAAAAAGAATATGCAGAAACTTCAGTTTATGTATTTGATTTTGAGAGTCCATTATGTGCTCCACTCGACGGCGATCCATATAATTCTGTTTCAGGAGCACTAATGAAGGCACAGTTTGACAGCCTTGATTTTGCGCTTACTGAACTTAGTATGGTTCCGCCTCCTGAGTACCGTCCTTACTATGCAGGTTGGGATCGTTCTGTCGCCGCACCGTCCTATTCGGCAAGTATTCACCATCCCTGGGGGATGATTAAAAAAATTGCTATTGATAATGATCCTCCGTTAATTTCTAATTTTAGCACCTATAAAAGTTATAAACCAAATGCCTTTTTAAATATTCAACGCTGGGATGAAGGTGTTACCGAACCCGGTTCTTCAGGAGGACCACTTTTTAACCCTGACCAAAAACTGGTCGGAACACTTACCGGTGGAGACGCTGTCTGCGATGATCCTGTTAACGATTATTTTGAACGTCTCGCTCTTTCGTGGGATTATAAATCTGATTCATCAAAACAGTTGAAATACTGGCTTGATCCATTGAATACTGGTGCTACTTTGCTTGATGGCGCACAATTCTATACCGGCGAATCACTTTGCGGTGCTTTTACAAACCTGTTAGAAACCGATGATTACAGCCTTATCTCTATTACTGCAAACGGTAATTTTGCGGGCTATTGGGGAGGAAGCAATAATGTGGGGATTACCGAAGTAATGGAACGTTTTGCTGTTCCCGGAAATGAACATCTTGCAGGTGTATCGTTTGGTATTGGGCGTTTGAAAACTACGGGAGTCACTAACCAAAGTGAAATCACAATCAAAGTATATAACGGAAATTCAAAACCTGAAGAACTTATTTATTCACAGAAGGTTAAAATTCAGGGTTTGGCCGAAGATGCCATGAACTTTTTTGGTTTTAGTGAAACGGTTATTCCGGCCGATACATTTTTCGTTGGGTTTGAACTCTCGTCCATCCAACCAACTGATTCATTTGCAGTTTATCAGTCGATCAGGCCTTCTTATGAACAGGATAACTTTTGGCTCAAGAAAAGTGGAGAATGGTACGAATTTAAAGATGCAAATCCAAGCGGAAAATGTATGTCTAATATTTTTGAGCTGGTTGCGTGTAATATTGATGATTTTAGTTCGGATACTCCGCTGGTGAACAACCCGAAGGAGATTATTCTTTACCCTAATCCTGTGAATTCAACCTTTGTTTTGGAAGCAGGTCAGAATATTCCGGATAAAAGTATATCGGTTTATAACCTGATCGGGCAGGAAATTGAAGTACGCGTTGACAGGATTAGTTCAAGAAAAGCCCGCATTAATATGAATGGCAATATCCCGGGAGTTTACCTGGTTAGGTTCAAGAGCAACGATGGATTTATTACTCGAAAAATTTCGTTTGTACCGTGGTAAAATGAATTTCTACTTCGCAATAATTTATTTAGGACTCATGGTAGTCAGTCAGTTTTGTTGATTTCCACATAGAATATTTCCTCAAATACATTTATAATCTGAAAAAATGGAGACCAAACTTGTGTTGTGAGCTGAAAATGAGGTTATTGAACAAGTGTAAAAAATATTTTTTTATTTGAATAACGAATGTAGAAACCGATTACATTTGCGGATTATTTTTTAGCATGTGAAATTGGAAAATATATTCAGGCCCAAAATATTTACAGTATTTAAGGGTAATTATACTCAAAATCAGTTTTCACGGGATATACTGGCAGGTGTAGTCGTGGGAATTGTGGCATTGCCACTTGCTATTGCTTTTGCAGTAGCATCAGGTGTTTCTCCTGAAAAAGGACTAATTACAGCAGTAGTAGCTGGGTTTCTTATCTCGCTACTGGGCGGAAGTCGGGTTCAGATAGGTGGACCAACCGGCGCCTTTATCATTGTAGTTTATGGCATCGTTCAACAATATGGCTTAAATGGACTATTGATTTCCACTATTTTAGCCGGATTAATGCTCATTGGCTTTGGGCTGCTGAAATTAGGATCGTTATTGAAATATTTTCCGCATCCATTAATTGTTGGATTTACCAGCGGGATTGCAGTAGTTATTTTTACAACCCAGGTTCGAGACGCATTAGGATTGACTATAACCAAAGCACCGGCGGGATTTGTAACTAAATGGGGAAGTTATATCGAGCATTTTCACACCATTAATTGGCTTGCATTGATGCTTACTGTTATAACAATCTTTTTGGTTGTATTCTCAAAACGATATGTGAAAAGAATTCCGGGATCGATAATTGCAATTATTGCAGGAACAATTTTAGTGCGAACTTTTCAGCTTCCTGTAAATACCATCGAATCATTTTTTGGTGAAATTCATGGAAGTTTTGGTTTTGAATTGCCAAAAATTCATTTGGTTGAATTAGGGAAGTATGTACAGCCTGCGCTTACAATTGCTTTATTGGGAGCCATCGAGTCACTTCTTTCTGCAGTGGTAGCAGATGGTATGATTGGTGGAAATCACCGTTCCAATACTGAATTAATAGCCCAGGGAATTGCTAATGTGGTGACTCCTTTTTTTGGTGGAATTCCAGCCACAGGTGCAATAGCCAGAACAGCGACTAATATAAAAAACGGCGGCAGAACACCTGTGGCAGGTATATTTCATGCCTTCACACTTTTACTTATTATACTATTTTTCGGGCGATGGGTAAAATGGATTCCGATGTCAGTATTGGCAGGGATTCTTATCGTGGTTGCTTACAATATGAGTGAATGGAGGACATTTATATCCGTTTTAAAAGGTTCCGTTTTTGACATTATTGTTCTTCTTACAACATTCTTTCTTACAATTTTTGTTGATCTAACAGTAGCTATTGAAGTTGGCATTGTTTTGTCAGCGGTTCTGTTTATGAAACGAATGGCTGATTTAGGTAACAAAATACCTGAAAGGATCGATTCAGATGTAATTGATGATTATTCAACATTGCCCGCCGGAATAGGAATTTATGAAATTAGCGGGCCGTTGTTTTTTGCTTCGGCAAAACAGTTTTGCGAGGTTTTAAAGTCAATCGGGTTAAGAAAAAAGATCATAATAATTCGAATGCGCCATGTTCCGTTTATTGATTCAACCGGGCTCAGAAATTTTAAGGACGCATTGACTATTCTTAAAGATTCCGGGATAAAGGTTATTCTTTCAGGGGTGAATAAAACCATATTAAAAGACATCGAAAATAGTGGTGTAGTAGAATTAGTTGGTGAGAAATGCATTTTCAGTACGTTCGACCTTGCTCTTGAAATGGCAAAGAACAAAATCAACGAACAATAAAAAACGCATCCTATAATTTCTCATTTAGCAGCACATCCAATTGTTCAACCGAGAGCTTTTTTGCAATGATGGTTTTGTTTTCATCGAGAACATATACTCCCGGCGTTTTTCGTGCATCATACAAAATTTTAAAATCGGTCAAATTTGTAGGGTCCCAAACATTTATCCAGTCGTATAACTGGTGTTTGGTAAGAAATTCAGTCCATTCTTCTTTGTTGTCCATCGAGTAAATAGCATAGACTGCTAATCCCTGATTTTTAAATTTCTCATAAATTTCATCGTGGAATTTTGGTACGAACTCCTGGCAATGAGAACAATTAGGCTCAAAGATGAGAACTATTGTAATTTTGGCTTCAATTTTATGCAGGTCTACAAAATCCCCGTCAACGGTTTCCAATGTCAGATCGGGAGCCTTCATTCCGAGGAGATTATTTTGAAGGAAAATTACATTCTCCCGAATATTTTTTATAGTTTCTTCAGAGGCCCAGAAAGCTTCGCCACTGAGATAATATTTTTGAGCCAGTTCTACAAAAAGTGCGTCCATTCCTATTACGTTGCTATTAGCTGTGGTATTGAGAAACCACGATACCATAAACTGGAAAATACGGGGGTGTGGTCTTACTTTTTCGATCATTTCCAGAACCGGCGTACGTACCGAATCGTAATCCTGGAATAATGCTTTAGTAAACCATGTTTCCATTTTAGAGTGAAACAAGGGGGTGTATAAAAAACGCTCGTCTGTATAATCAAAATAATCCCAGAAATGTTTTTGCTGATAGTAGAAGCGAGTAAGTAAAAGCAATGAATCATTGGACTGAATCTCAGCAGGTAATTTGGATATATCGATTTCAGGGATATAATTTGCCAACAGGAATTTAGATAGAAAAGTGTCCGGATATTTTTCTTTTATGCGAAACCAGTATTGTTGTAATTTTGGAGTTAATTGACTGAGTTGACGCTGTAATTCTTGTCGTTCATTCAGCGTTGTCGCACGACTCATCTTTGTCTTTAGCTCAGTACTTTCCTTTCGCAACCCTCCAAGAAAATGCATGTAATTCACAAATTCTTCTGTTTCAACAGCTCCGGTTACTTTCTCACTTTCAGATGAAAACGAAGAATTGTGGAGAGAAAACTGCTGATCGGCGCCCAGTAAAAAGTCGAAATTGTTCTTATCATCCATGAATATTTTATACAATCCCTGGGGAAGCAGCGTATCGCGCTGGAAAATTCCTTTTCCTGAGGCATCTAGCTGAATCGAATCGTCTGAATAAATCTTGTCAATATAATAGTGTGCCAGGAAAACTTTCTTCCCTTGAGCCTGGTCAAGCTGAACGTTGATACGAAGTCCTTGTCCCATAACCAGCCAGGGTAAAAAACAAAAAATAAACACAAACAGTTTTTGCATTTTGGATGAATTTCGTTCAAAAGTATAATATTTTGTGAAAAACAAAGTTGAAGAAAAGAGGTTCATGAAACTGTTATATATGATTCTTTATGTAAATTCAGCCAGATCAAAAAGTAATTCATGCTTTCGGTAAATATCCCGGTTTATAATATTGAAGTTGAAAAACTTGTCAGCCAGTTGCTTGAACAGGGCGAAAAATTGGGTGTTCCTTTCGAAGTGCGGGTTTATGATGATGGTTCAAATAAAACAATAAAAGAAAAAAACCGCGTACTTTCGCATCGGCCAAATGTAATTTATTCGGAACTGAAAAATAATCTTGGACGGGCAGCCATACGCAACAAAATGGGGCAGGAGTCAGTATATGATTATTTATTGTTTATCGATGCTGATTCAGAGCTGGTTTCAAATCATTATCTAAAAGATTTCCTGGAAATGACGCATTCAGGAAAAGTGCTTTGTGGTGGTACCACTTATAATGAGAATAAACCGGAAGATTCTCGTCAATTGTTGAGATGGACGTATGGAACTGCAAGGGAAGCTATTTCAGCAGAAAAAAGAAACGGCAAAAAGGGATTTATCATTACTTCGAATAATTTCCTTATTGAAAAGAAGTTGTTTCAAAAAATACATTTCAGGGAGGATCTGAAAAATTACGGTCATGAAGACACGTTGCTCGGATTCGATCTTCATAGTGCAGGAATTGAAATTTTACATATCGATAATCCGGTTGAACATACAGGCCTTGAGAAGTCGGAGGTTTTTCTTTCCAAGACCCGGGAAGCGTTGAAAAATCTACATTTTATTGATCAACATTTGATACCTGGGAGAACTGAATTCAGAGGGCAGGTTCATTTCCTTCACAGGTATTATTCGCTAACAAAATGGGTTCCTTCTTTCATATTAAAAGCTTTTTACCGATTGTTCCGTTTATGGATGGAGAAAAAACTCTCCGGTAAAAATCCTTCGATGTTGCTTTTCGATTTGTACAAAGTGGGATATTATTCCACTTTACGGAAACAATAAAAAAAACCGCCCAATTATGAGCGGCTTTTTCAGTTCACGTTTCCCTTTTATCTAAGTTGCCAATGGCTTATTGTTTCATTCTTTAATCCTTCAACTTAATGTCGCCGTACCGACTTTTGATTACAATTGTCCCACCGTTTCCGGTTCCTACTTTACCTTCGATTTCCCTCGTATTGTTATCTTTCATTTTATTTCCTTTAAAATTGTCCTCCGGATAAGAAATACCACAATACTCACAATTGGCATCAACTGAATAGCTTGCATCATCCAAACCCAAAGAAATCTGTCCGTACGAATTAGTGATGGATATTGATTCAAAATTAGGTGAAACCTCGTCAACTCTCACGCTGCCGTAACCAGTTTCTATTTTCAGAAAAGTAGTCAACTTATCGATAACGATATGCGTATATTTTGCAGTAGAAGTAATCGATCCGACTTTGTTAAACGAAAACTGATCATATTTTGAGTCTGAATTTACGGTACCAGCTTCATCAATACTTATTTGAGAATACTTTGAATCCAGTTTCAGTTTATTTACTTTATCAATCGACGTAGGAGTATATCCGATATTTACATCTAAGTCGGTGGCATTATCAATACTTACCTTTCCGTACTCCACCTCTAATTTTATCGATCCGTTTTCAGGAGTTTGCAGATCGTTGGCTGAGAAACTTCCGTACTTAATATCGAAATCGCCGTTGGCATTCAGTTTGTTTACAAACGTATTCCCGTATTTGTTTGAAACCTTAAGATTTTTATCTGACGGTACATTGATTTTGTAATCAATACTGAATTTCCGCTGGCTTTTAAAACCATTGTCAATAGAAGTTTCAACTTTTACAGTCTTTCCACTTTTGTTGAATGAAACATCGATCATGTCGAGCAGCTTGTCGGCTGCATTTTCATTTGCAGCATCCACTGTTACCACAATATCAATAGTCACATCACTACCACCTTCGTTAACAACTTTAACTTCGCCAAACTTGTTGGAAATATCAAGCGATCCTACTTCTGAAACCGGCCATTTTTCATGGAACTCTTTGGTTTTTTCTTCGGCCATTGCCAGATTTCCCGTTAGAAAAAGGATAACTGCTGTAATGACCAGGAATTTGATTTTTGTTTTCATTGTATTTTTTTTAATGTTTTAACTTTATTTAATCACTCTCTTTTTAGCACTTTATTAAATATCTTTGCCTGATGTTTTGTTGTCTTCTTCTTTTAATTGTTTTACCTCCTGAAGCTTATTCACAATCATACTGATCACATTCAGTTTCGACTGGTAGTATTCCAACATTGCATTAATTACGCGTTCATCATTTGGATTGGTAGCCAGGTCAGTTTGCAGCGATTTATGCATTTTTTCAAAATCTTTTAACTCACTGTCCATTAACTCCTGTTCCTCTTTTGAAACTGCTCCTTCATTTTTTAACTGGTTCCACTCGTTTAGTCCAACATGAATAGCGTTGGTATAGTAAAATTCCACTTCTTTATATTCCGGTGAAACTGATGCTAGTGTAAATTCTGAACTGCTTTTGGGATGAATAAATCCTTTTCCGTCGGAAGAAAAATAGATAGCAGCCTGGTTCACGGCGAGAAATACAAAAACCACTGCTGCAGCTACTTTCCAAACGGTACTGAACGACAGTACCCGCTTTTTCTGATGTGCTTTTAGTTTTGCTTCAAACCGACCGAAATGACCTTCACGTGGTTCAGTTTCATTTAACTCTTCCAAGTGCTTCAATATCAGTTCTTCTATGTTGTCTTTTTGTTTCATCACAATTATTAGTTATATGAAAAAATTTCCTTGTCTTTTAATAACTCTCTAAGCTTGTTTTTGGCTCTTAAATACTGTGTCCGTGAGTTTGAGTTACTGATTCCCAGTATTTGACTGATTTCCTTATGGTCATAACCTTCGAGAAGGAATAAACTTAAAACCACACGGTAACCATCAGGAAGTTGTTGTATCGCCTTTTTTAAAGTTTCTATGTTTACTTCCTTTATTTCCATCTGATAGTCAGCAACCTCTGTCGTTTTATGAGAGATCTCCTCAAACTTCACTTTCCTTTTTTTTAAGTAATCCAAAGAACGATTAATAACTATTCTTTTCAGCCAGGCTCCAAAACTTACTTCGCCTTTGTAAGTATCAATTTTTTTGAATGCCTTTAAAAAAGATTCCTGCATTACATCTTCAGCTTCCATCTCATCATTTACTATGCGCAGGCTTACACTATACATTGGCCTGTAATACAGTTTATATAATTGAAACTGAGCCTTCGGATCTCCTTTCCTGCACTGGTCAATGATTTCCTGGTGGATATTTTTGTAAAGTGCTTCCAATCTTTTTGCTTTTCGGTGAAATGACGACAACAAATATGCAATGTTGCACATCATTATAAAAATATGAAAGAATTTGCTTAAATTTTTAGTATAACTTTATTTCAGGGGGAGGATAGTAAATTGGTTGAATTTGTGCAATAATGGTTCAGACAAAAACCTTACCCCGGTTATAGTGAATTGTAATATTTTACCACTTCGGCCAGACTTTCAACTTTACTGGTTCTAATTTTATGTTTTTTGATGTATGTTTCTATTTTGTCTTTCTGATCAGGAAAGATTTCTATCAGATCTTTTTTGTTTCCTACTATCTCTGCAGCCTCTTTTCCAATACGAATATAATAATCATCCGAATCTTTAATAAATCTTGCGGGAACAGCATCTTTGTAAGCGCCGGGTTTTTCAGCTTCTTTAAAAATCACTCTGTGTCTGATATACAGTGATGCTTTTCCATTGGTTACCTGATCAAAATAGCCACGCTTCATTTTTTTTGCAGCCAAATAAGGTATATAACAAAGATTATGCTTACCTATTTTTATTTTTTCCAAAACTTCAGGAGTTGCAAGTGCCTTTATTTCTCCATTTTCAATCTTGAATTCCACCTGATCGTTATACACATTGTACCGCATGGGCACGTCAACGTACTTTTCCTTTTGAACGGTATAAATATCCCCATTAATGAATTCATCTTCCAGGTATGGAGATCCCTGAATATCACTTTGAGTCAGGACATTTTTCCATTCGCCTGAAGCCGCCTTATTAATATTAAAAAAATCAATTGCCTGTCTGATACTATAATCATTTTGAGCATGAGCAACAACTGAAGTAACAGTAACAAGAATAAAAACCATTATCTTTGTTTTCATTGTATTCAAATTTATCTAAACCAGATGATAACCCTAAAATTATTAAACTTAAACCGGACTTCCATGTTTTAAAATAAAAAATCCATGTCGCATTCACACCATTCTCACGAAGTTTCCAACTCCCGGCTGGTAATCACCATTTTACTAAATGTGTTGATCACGGTAGCTCAAATTATTGGCGGAATCATCTCCGGTAGTCTGGCGCTGATTTCTGATGCGATTCACAATCTTAGCGATTCGGTATCAGTTATCCTGGCATGGGTGGCACAATTATTAGGCCAAAAGCCGAGTACCGTAAAATCTACATTTGGATATAAACGTGCCGAGATTTTGGCAGCGTTTATCAATTCGCTGGCACTGATCGCTATTTCCGTTTACCTCGTTTTTGAAGCAATTGACAGACTTATCAATCCAAAAACTGTTGATGCATACTGGATGTTTTGGCTTGGATTACTTGGTCTTGTGGCCAATGGAATATCAGTACTGATGCTTGAACGTGAGAAGAATAAGAACATTAATATTAAAGCTGCTTATCTTCATTTAATGGGCGACGCGCTGACCTCTATTGCGGTAATTGCAGGGGCAGTGCTGATCTGGACAATGAAAATTTTCTGGGCTGATTCAGTGGTGACAATCCTTATCAGCATTTACTTGTTTATACATACTCTGAAGCTATTAAAGGAATCGGTGACCATTTTGATGCAGATGGCTCCCTCCGAAATTAATCTGCCTGAAATAGAACAACGGTTAATGCAGGTAAACGAATTAAAAAATATTCATCATATTCATGTTTGGAATCTTACCGATAAACTAATTCATTTTGAGTGCCATTTGACAGTGGAAGAAGATATCCGTATTTCAGAAACAGAAAAGCTTTTGAACAAAGTTCAAAAAATTCTTCATGATGAGTTTGACATTGAACATGTAACAATTCAGTTTGAATTTGGGAAACGTGAGGAGAAGGATTGCGATTGTTGAAATATTTTAGTTAATAACTACTTGTAAATTGCAAAACTAAGTTTTTGAACTTTTTCTGATTACTTTTCCCGACCAGTTAAAATGTCTTCCAGTCGATCTCGTTTTAAATAGTTTTCGAATCGAAACGATTGAGCAAGAGCAACCACTTTTTCATTAGACAAGCCTTTGAATAAATTACAATATTCCGGCAAAAGGGCCTCAGCAATAAGCGTATGTCTAACCAACAAATCTATCATATTTTGCTGTCCAAAAGGATAAGGATTATAATTAGGGAATTCTTTCTTAAACAATTCCTCAATTGGTTCCATTACCTGCTTAATATTTTTGTCGGTTGATCCCCAGGCATCGGTTCCAAGGGAATCTTTTTTTGAAAGGAAATTCGAAATCAGCTTCATATACGGAGTTTCTTCCTTTTGGTGCATAATAGCCTGCAATCCTAAATCTTTATAAAGCCAGATGCACCAGCTTACTTTGTATTTGTTAAAATAGTCCAACTGATCTTTAAGAATCTGATATCGCATTTCATCTTTTTTAGAATCGCCGGTATAAACAGGTCCAAATTCACCTACCCAAACCGGAACGTGGTGAGAAAACATAAATTTACTTTTTTCAAGGAAGTCACTTTCCAGGGTATCTTTGTCATAGAATCTGCCACGACTGATCCCCGGGTAATCTCCTCCATCAATAAATCCTAGGATGGCATAATCGTGATTAGTATAAACTACATTATCCCAGATTTCACTGAACTGATCAAATTCAGTTGAGTACCGGTCACCTTCAAGGAAAAGAATATGATTAGGATCGATTTTGATAATTGCGTTGCGTAAACGTTGGTAATAGGGAAAAACTTTGCTTCCAGTCGGATCAGCCGGTTCATTTATTAAATCGTAGCCAGCAATCCAGGACTGGTCTTTATAACGTTCTGCTATCACTTCCCATAAATGTAGTGCCCTGTCCTGAAAGTCTTTATGTTTCCAGAATAGTGCAACATGAGTAGGATTGTCGCTATGCCAGTGTTGGTTTTGAAATCCCGGCAGTGCATGCAGGTCGATGATGGTATAGATTTGATGTTTTGCACATAAATTTATCACGTTATCAAGATATTCAAATGCATCTTCTTTTATAACTCCGGGATTCATATCGTCTTCAAAAAGATGGTAATTGATTGGAATTCTGACAAGATTAAGTCCAAGGCTCTGGATGTATTTGGCATCTGGTTCGGTGAAATAACTTTTGAGAAAAGTATCAAAGTAAAGATCGTATTTTTTTTCTCCCAAAACTTTCAGAAGACCTCCCCTCATAGCTTCTTCGTTGGCAGGGTAGCCGTCAATAAAATTTTCCATGTGAAGCATACCTCCAAGTCCAAAACCACGTAAAAGTACAGTATCTCCTTTTTGATTGACAATTTGATTGCCTTCAACTTTAAGCCAGTTTTCATCAGTTAATTTCATCTTATTATTTTCTTTTTGATTACATGCAAATAGTAAAAACAGCATTGGCAGAATTGTAAATAAACAGAATTTTGCTGGTTTCATTATTGTTTAGTTTTAGATATTAGGAAATAATTTTTATCCCGGTAATATGATTCAGTTTCTTAATAAAATCCGTTTTTGATTCAATTCGTTTTCAAAACCGTAAATTTACGAAACTTCTGTATTAAGACTAAATAAAAAACTGATCATAACCATTATAACAGTTCATTTTAACCGAGTTCAAAGGTAGTGATGCCATAAACTTTATTCATATCAATTTGAGGCGGATTTCCGTAATACATTCTTGCACATTCAAAGACATATTTTGCGTCATACTTTTTTACCATGTCAACGGCACCACTATTGATCATTGGGATATCCAGATAAACAGGTTCCCCGGTTGCAGCATTCAAACAAGCTTTATATAACTCCTCTGCAATTTCGTCGTTATTTGCAAATAACGGTCCAATTTTAAAACCGGAAGAAGCTTTTCGGAGAACGGTAAATCCTTTCACCGCATTATTTTGTACATATTTAAATGATCTGTTCCCGGGTAAATTTAGCCATGGTTTTAAAAATTGTGTCCTTGTGAAACCAAAACAATTTTTGTCGTAATCTGCGATTTGATTAAAATCTTTATCTTCAATTGGTTCAATGTTTTTACAGACATTTAATTCGGTTCCAACTTTTTCATAACGTTCATCCTTAAACGCAATTTCAAATCCTCCTTTTCGGTAAAAGGATTGCATGTCAACTACGCCATCCATGCCAATTGAGGAATTCTCCTGTAATCTTTCAATTAAGGCATTTCGTCTTAAATACCACAGTTTCTTGCCAATTCCTAAAGCTCTGTATTCAGGTTTAACAATAAAAAGTCCCATAAAACCGAACTCGCTGTTATATGAAATAATTGATCCTCCGGCAACTAAATTATTTTTATCGTAAAATCCAAAAAATCCGTCGGAGTCGGTTTCCCAAAATACTTCGGCTTCGAATGGTCCGGGATTCCACCCTTCAATTTTAGCCCATTCTACAAGGTTTTTCACTCCTTCCAAATCGAGTTTTTGAAAATTAAGTTTTTCAGGATTAAACATGAGCAACTTTTTATTAAATCGGGTGCAACCGTTTAATATAAACAACAGTTTAAGGCAAAGTGTTGACCCTTCGCTACAAAATACTTGTTCCTCCTTTTAATAAGTCGCGTCTGTTTGTCTTCATACAATTTTTGTTTATTCTGAAAATCCGCAGTAAGCAGATAATGCATGTTTTCGGGTGGAAAATTAATATAGAAAAAGTTCAAAACCGAAGAAATCACTTGGAATTAAAAATCTTATCAATTAGTCTAATTATGATTCTTCCGGAATTTTTTTGTTTTAATTTCATTAGTTATAATGATTATCCCGAATAAATATAAATTCAATATTATCTGCGTATAATAGTATGTTTTTATGGTCTTGCTATTCCAACTTTCAATGTTTATTACTGCCGATTTAGTCTTTAAAAAACAGCTAACTCTTAAATAAAAAGCTTGCATCCACAAACAACACATAATAATTTTTAATTTTAACTTTTCGTTTAATTTTTAACAATAAAGCAATGAAACAAATAATTAAATCAACCCTCATTTTCGTATTTTTTCTTGGAGTTATTGCCAATGTGAATGGGAACGTTTCTGTTCCTCAAATTTTTGCCAGTAATATGGTTCTTCAACAAAAATCGGATGTAAAAGTGTGGGGCTGGGCTAAGGCTGGCGAGCCAGTACGATTAAAAGCCGACTGGCTGGAGAAAGAACTTCAAACCAAAGCCGATAACGAGGGAACATGGTCCTTGATATTACATACGCCGGAAGCAGGCGGACCCTATGCAGTGAGCCTGAGAGGGTATAACGAAATTGTTTTTGAGAATGTGCTAATTGGCGAGGTGTGGCTTTGCTCGGGGCAGTCGAACATGGAGTGGTCGGCAAACGCAGGACTTGTAAATAAGGATGAGGAAATTGCAAATGCAAATTATCCGCAAATCCGATTTTTCTCTGTAGGTTACAGCACGGCAAAATGTCCGCAAAATTATTGTACCGGCGAGTGGACAGCTTGTACGCCGGAAACCATGCGTAATTTCAGTGCCATTGCTTATTTCTTTGCTCGTCGGTTGCAGAATGTACTGCACGTTCCTGTTGGACTAATTAATTCCAGTTGGGGAGGAACACCTGCCGAGGCATGGATGCCTGAAAAAGTGATTACCGGTGATGAATTTCTGAAAAAAGCTGCCGCCTTGCAGAAACCTGTTCCATGGGGCCCCGTTGAGCCGGCACGCATTTATAATTCGATGATTGCACCGCTGGTTCCGTTTCAAATGGCTGGTGCACTTTGGTATCAGGGCGAGGCAAACACCGTTAATGCTTATGCATACAAAGAATTGCTAACCGCTTTGATCACCAGTTGGCGGCACGACTGGAACAAGGATTTTCCGTTCTACTTTGCACAGATTGCCCCTTATCGTTACGGAAATAACTTCGATGGAGTTGAAGTGCGTGACGAACAGCGTCAGGCACTGGATGTGGACAACACAGGAATGGTTATTTTAAGCGATATTGGAGACACACTTGATATTCACCCAAAAAACAAACAGGATGTTGGATTACGTTTTGCTAACCTTGCATTGAATCGTTACTATAAAGCAATTCATGTGGAAGATTCGGGTCCGTTGTTTAAATCGGTTTCTTATGAGAAAAACAAAGCCGTTGTTATTTTTAGTCACTCCGAAGATTTACATGCCACGGATAAAAAAGTTACCTGTTTTGAGATTGCTGGTGCTGATGGTGTTTTCTACCCTGCCGATGCTAAAATAGATGGTGAAACGGTAATCCTGAAATCGAAAAAAGTGGGTGTTCCAACAGCGGTACGTTTTGCCTGGAGAAATACAGCAACACCAAATTTATTTAATGGTGCCAACTTACCTGCTTCATGTTTTATAACGAAATAAACAGGAAAGGATTTGTCATTTCGACGACGAAGGAGGAGAAATCTTTGGCCATGTAACAGATTTCTCAGTCGTGCTTCCTTCGAAATGACAGTTCTGTTTATACGCGCTTAGCAGTTTTAATCTGCTTAGCGCATAAAAACTTTACAAAAAATTCTTATTAAGGAATTGCTGAAACTTTTCTTTGTACTGATCACTGACCGGAATATAAACTTTACCAAAAACGATCCGGCTTCGTTCAATGGTGTCTATCTTTTCAAGGTTAACAATAAACGACCGGTGTACCCGCATAAATTTGCTTTCGGGTAGTTTGGCTTCCAACGATTTCAGCGAGTTGATGGATAAAATGGGTTTAGGTTCATTCTGAAGGAAAACTTTGACATAATCTTTTAATCCCTCAATGTATTTGATGTCGTTAAAGTTGATCCGCCGGATTTTGTACTCTGATTTCAGAAAAAGAAACTCGTTGTTTGCCACAATGGTTTCTTTTTGTTCGTTTTTTTCCAGTTTTATCAGTCGTTCAGCTTTCCGCGCTGCTTTCAGGAATTCTTCGTAACTAAACGGTTTTAGCAAATAGTCAGTTACTTCCAGTTTAAATCCTTCCAAAGCATATTTCTCGTATGCAGTGGTAAAAATAATTTTGGGTCGGTGTTCCAGCACACGGGTAAACTCAACACCCGTTAAATCGGGCATTTGGATATCGAGAAAGATCAAATCAACCGGGACTTCATCCAGAAAATCCATTGCATCCATCGGGTTATCAAATGTTTTTACCAGCTCCAGAAAAGGCGTTTTGGAGATGTAACCCGAAACGAGTTGAAGGGCTAGTGGTTCATCATCGATGGCAATAGTACGGATCATGACAGCTCTATTTCAAGGTCAATATAAAACGACTTTTCTTTTCTTTCGATTGTCAGAACATGCTTGTCGGGAAAAAGAAGACCAAGCCGTTTTTTTACATTTTCCAGTCCGATACCGGAATAAGCTTTATTTTCTTTCTCATCGCCAGATTGACAAATGCTATTATTACAAGCAAATTTTATCCGTTGGTCATCCACCTTCATCAAGATGGAAATGAATGATTTTTCACGGTAACTGATGCCGTGTTTGAAAGCATTTTCGATAAACGGGATAAAAAGCAGCGGCGGAATAGTAAGTGAAGGATCATTTTCGGGTAATTCAACAGTCAGTTTTACTTTACTAGATAACCGAAGTTTCATTAGGTCGATGTAATGCTTCATGAAATTGATTTCATAGCTCAGCTGTGTTTCACCCTGTTCCGATTCGTACAACAGGTAGCGCATCAGTTTTGAAAGTTTCAGTACTGCTTCCTGTGCATCTTTGGAGTTGACTTCAATAAGCGAATAAATGTTATTGAGTGTATTGAAAAAGAAATGTGGACTTACCTGATTTTTCAGGAAGGCAAGCTCCGAATTCAGCTTTTCTTTTTCCAGCTCTTTTTGCCGTTTTTCGCTTGCAGAGTGCTGTTCGATTACCCTCAGTCCGATGGAAAAACCTGTAACAATCACCGAAATAAGTGCAAAATAATAAACTTGTAACTGGCGAAATGGCGGACGGGGAAGTACTTTTTCTTCCGCCAGTTTTTTAAAAGCCTCAGCAATTATTTTTTCCCTTTCAGGATCATGGATTATGCTTTTGTTGATGAGGATAAATATGGCATAAAATCCTGCAATAGTCAACAGCGCCGAAATAAAATAGGTTGGCTTTTTATCTTTCAGATATAACTGTGGAACCAGCCAGATATAATTCACATAAAAAATGATCCCGTAAATGGCTGCATTCAGATAAAATCCCCATGCAATAAAGTTATTATTTCCCCAGTAACGGTCAATAATAAGTTGAGGCAGGATGATCAGTACCAGCCAAACCAATATGTGAAGTATTACCGGAAGAGACCGGCTTTTTGTGGTTGTTTTTTTCATGCTATTTTTACTGAAAATCAAAGTTAACCGAAAAAATAAAAATCAAAGTCTGGTTCATCTGTTTTCTTGCTTTTATTCATGTCTTAAAGCTTCTATCGGATTCAGGTTCGCTGCTTTTTTTGCAGGGTACCATCCGAAGAATACGCCGATGAATGTGCAAACCAAAAACGAAACCAGAATAGCGCTGGTCATAATAATCAGCGGAAAATGGAGCAATGCCGTAGCCACATAAGAGATCAGCATACCTAACAATACGCCAATAGCACCGCCGGCCACACTTAAAAATATAGCTTCAATCAGAAACTGCATAAGAATATCAGAGCCTCTTCCTCCAACCGACATACGAAGCCCGATTTCACGAGTACGCTCGGTAACCGAAACAAACATAATGTTCATAATTCCAATTCCGCCCACCAGCAACGAAATTCCTGCAATGGCTCCCAGTAACATGGTCAGCATGTCGCTTACTGAAGAAAACATCTCAACCATTTCAGACTGCGAACGTACACGAAAATCGTCTTCTTCACCAGCTTTTAGATTGTGATCGCGACGAAGTATAGTTTCAATTTCACTGATAGCATTTTCCGATTCTGATTCACTGATCGCTGATGCATAAATCGATTGGATGTGCGTAATGGCAAGCAGCCTCTTCTGAACTGATGTGTATGGTGCAATCAACATATCATCCTGGTCCCTTCCCATAGAGTTTTCTCCTTTTGCTTTTAGTACACCAATAATTTTAAATGGAATTCCTGAGAAACGTATTGTTTGCCCGACAGGATCGGCTCCCGCTCCAAACAGATTTTCCACTACGGTTTGCCCGATAAGACAAACTTTTGCAAGGCTTTTTATCTCTTTTTCAGTAAAGATCCGTCCGTCTTCTATTTCATATTTTCTAATATCGAGAAACTCCGGACTGACACCGTAAATCGTGGTTGGCCAGTTTTTGTTGCCTTCCACAGCCTGCCCGCCAGAACTAACTTCTGGTGATACGGCAGTGAGTTTGGTAGCTTCTTTTCTCAGTTTGTCCACATCGTTAATCGTCAGCGACTGTGCATTTGCATTTCCCATCATAACACCTCCCCGTTGCTGCGACCCCGGCATTACAAAAATCATGTTGGAGCCCATTTCTGATATCTGGTTTTGGATACTTTTTTTAGAGCCCTGTCCAATGGAAAGCATTCCGATAACCGATCCTACGCCGATGATAATTCCCAGCATGGTAAGAAACGATCTGAACTTGTTTCTTTTCAGAGCGTTGGTGGCAATTTTTATCAAATTTGTGTAATTCATTTCTTCGATTCTTTACTGTTCATCTTCGATTTCGACCGGCAGATTTTTAATCAGTTCCGTGGCAAAAAGACGGTTTCCTACTTCAGTTTCCCTTTGTATGCGGCCGTCTCTGAATACGATATTCCTTTTTGTAAACCGGGCGATATCAGGCTCGTGGGTGACAAAAACAATGGTTTTTCCGTCGTTATTCAGTTGCTGAAAAAGTTCCATTATTTCATAGGATGTTCGGGTGTCAAGGTTCCCTGTAGCTTCGTCGGCGAGAATCACAACCGGGTCGTTTACCAGTGAGCGGGCAATGGCAACGCGTTGTTGTTGTCCGCCGGAAAGTTGGTTCGGCATATGATGCATTCGGTCTGTTAATCCTACCTGTTCAAGTGCATAAATGGCTTTTTCTTTTCGTTCACGTGCTTTGATCCTGGAATTGTAGTACAAAGGCAGTTCCACATTTTCCAAAGCAGTGGTTCGCGGCAAAAGATTATACGACTGAAATATAAATCCCAGTTTGTGATTACGTAATCCTGCCAATTGATTTTTATTGAGTTGACTCATATTCACTCCATCGAGCAGATATTCGCCTTCCGTAGGTTTATCGAGACACCCAAGGATATTAAGCATAGTAGATTTTCCTGATCCGCTGGCGCCCATAATGGCAACAAAATCCCCCTCTTTTATTTCCATATCTACTTTACGAAGTGCGTGAACGGTAACTTCGCCAATGTGATAATCCTTTTTCAGATCCGATACCTGTATGATTGTTTTGTTCATCATTCTGTCTTTACAAATTGTTTCATTTTTCTGAACATTATTTTTACTTTCTCCGTGGAAAATGAGGCAGGAACGGATTGCTGGCCGGAGCGGAAGTTGTATTTTTTGTTTTCATTTCTTCCATGCTTAATATCACTTCATCACCCGGTTTCAGTCCCTTGGTTATTTCAACATTAATGTCATCATCCAGGCCTGTTTTTACTAATTGTGGACGAATAACTGAATCTTTTTTTACCCAAACCACCTTTTCATTGTTTTGCTGATCAGTGCCTTCTGCACTCATATAACCATTTTCGTTTTTCTTTTCTTCCGGTATTTTGGGTTTTGGCTGGTTGCCCAGATAACTGTAAAGTAATTTCTGGTCAGGAGTAAATCGTAATGCTTTGCTTGGAACTACAATGTTATCTTTCCTTTCCAGAACATAAATATTTGTTTCTGCAGTCATTCCCGGCATCAGTTTATAATCGGGATTAGGCGCTGAAATAATGATAGTATATGTAACTACATTATTGGTAACCGTTGGTTCCAGCCTTACTTCGGTAACTTCTCCCTGGAATGTTTCATCAGGATAAGCGCTTACAGTAAATTCAACGCGCTGACCTTTTTTTACCTGGCCGATATCAGCTTCATCTACATCGGCTTCGACCCGCATTTGTGTTAAATCGTTGGCAATGGTAAAAAGGGTAGGCGTGTTAAAACTTGCTGCAACAGTTTGTCCTTGTTCCACTGCGCGATTCAGTACAATCCCGTCAATTGGAGATGTAATCAATGCATAATCAAGGTTGATCTTGTTTCTTTTGTACTGGGCAAGGGCACTTTTGTAGTTAGCTTTTGCTGTATTAAGATTATAAATGGCCTGATCATAATCTGTTTGAGAAATCAGTTTTTTGTTGTTCAACGGCGATAAACGGTCATAACTGGCCTGCTGGTAATCGAGTTGTGCCTTGGCATTATCCAGCGAAGCCTTGCTTTGTTCCAGTGCTGCTGCAAGGTTTGTGGTGTCGATACGGGCAAGTAGCTGGCCCTTTTTTACGTAAGAATTAAAATCCACATAAATTTTCTCAATAATTCCTGAAACCTGCGTACCTACTTCCACTGTGGTGGTGGCTTCAAGTGTTCCGGTTGCGGTAACTGTTTTGCTGATAGTCCCCGGCTCAGCCTTTGCTGTTTCTATGTCTATTTTCCCGATATCTACTTTTTTCGGTTTCAGAATAAAAAAGCCGGTGGTGACTATGGCCAATGCAACGAGAATGATAATAATTGTTTTCTTTTTCATGGTATTTCTTTTTTATTATAATGCAATTGGTACTCCGGAATAAAAATCCAGAATCTTGTAATTGAAAATCAAGTTATATTTGGATTGCAGCAATTGACTTTCAGCCGTAATCAAATTGGTTTTTTCGAACAAAAAGTCCACTGAATTAATAAGCCCGTTATTAAATTTTTCTTCCGCCAGTTTGTAAGATTCAAGTGCTGATGCATATTGTTCGCTACTGGCTTCGTATTCAGTTTGCGAAGAAGTTACATCGACACAAGCTTGTTCTATTTCCTTACGGAGCTGGTTTTTAGTGTCAATCTCTTGTAACTCGGCATTTTGATAACTTATTTTAGCCTGATCAACACTTGATTTTACCTGTTTTTTCTGAAAAATCGGGATTGATAAAGAGAGCCCTACTGAGGGCGAAACCTGGTCCCCCAACTGACTGAAATAACCTTGACCTGCATACTTACTGTACCCGGTTCCGATTCCAGCATCAGCGGAGAGGGTCGGGTAGAAGCCCGATGCAGCTACTTTTTCATTTAATGCAGCACTTTCCTTCTGGTATTCGGCACTTTTAATTTGTGGTTTTATTCCCAAAGCAATGGCATAAACTTCAGATGCCACCGGATGAATATTTTTATCCACTGACTGTCCCAGGTCGGGATGTTCAATAGTAAAATTATCGGTAACCGGTAATTCCATTAATTGCATCAGGTTTACTTTTGCAGTGGAAAGCTGGCTCTGCGCGTTCGCAAGACTCAATTTATCAGTGGCCAACTGCGATTTAACCTGCAGGTAATCTGATTGCGAAATTATACCAAGTTTCAATCGTTCATTTGCATAATCCAATTGTTGTTTGGTAGCATCCATCTGGTTTTTCGCATTTTTAACATTCTCTTCGTTAAATAGAACCTGCAGATAAGCCGATAAAATGCTCAGTGAAACCGATTCTTTTACGGTCTCTGAATCGTATTTTCCACTCTGCAGATCGAGTTGTGCTTGCTTGATCAGATTTTTCAGTCGGTAGCCATTATACAAAACTACGCTGGAATTTACCGAATAACTGGAACTGTTAGACCCGGTAAACTTTTTCTCTCCGGTTGTCAAATCAGTTGAATTTGCCCAGTTAAAATTTTGCCGGGCAGAGGCGCTCACTGACGGTAGTTGTTGTGCTGCCACCTGTTCAGCATTTACCTGGTTCGAGAGGTTGATCAAATTGCTTTTTCGTATCTGGATGTTTTGGTTCAGCGCGTAATCGATACAATTGTTTAAGCTCCATGTTTTTGTTGTATCGTTTACCTGTGCCGAAACAGTTAACGAGGTGAAAAACAGCAATAATAAAAAAATTGTTTTCATAGCTAAAATCATTTTCGGATCAAAGCTATGCTGAATGAGAATGTCTTAAAAGTTTAATGGAAGAACTGGCGGAGTTTACCGACAGAAACCTGGATTTTTAGTTTGAATTTACAGTAAGAAAATAGTTAATTAACCGGATATTTTTTTAATAAAACGGATGGAGCGTTCATTAAATATCTCCGGCTGGTCAATGTTACAAACATGACCACTGTTATTGATAACCTCAAGGGAAGAGTTCAGGTGTTTTTGAACCAATCGTGAAACCATGGGTAGAAACATGTAGTCGTATTCACCCATTAGATAAAGTACTGGTGCTGATGCTTCTTTTATTAAGAAATCCTGCAGGTTATCTTTAATTTCACCAGACATTTTTAGCCATTTCCTGAATTCCTTTTTTCCCAGTTTTATGGCTTCTTTTATAAACACTTTCCGCGACTGAATATGTTTTTTCGAAGGGATCAGAATCCATGCATTTATCTTATACAACCACATATAAGGTAAAATATAATGAAGTAATTTTGCAACTGTAACCAGCGCCTTTATTCTGGAGTTAAACTGGATAATTGCTCCGCCAAGAATGATGGATTCCGCTCTTCCCGGAGCCAGTTTGTCGATGGACCTGATAACTATACACCCAAGAGAAATGCCAACAAAATGCGCTTTTAAAATTTTCAAATGGTCCATTGTCGCAATCACATCCAAAGCAATCTGATCAAACTTATATTTGTCTTCAACTTCATTGATGCTCTTGGATTTACCATGTCCGCGGAGGTCAACCAGCAAAACATTGAAATGCTTTTTAAAATCGCGAAGTTGTTTAAACCAGACTACGTTGCTGCCGCCGGCCCCATGTACAAAAACTACCCAAATATCCGACGTTTTATGTTTAAACGTTTTATGATAGATCATGGAGCCAAATTTAGAATTAATTTAAATAAAAAATTAGTGTCAGGGGGAAACTTTTAATTATAAACTAAAGCTCCCGGGAGAGAGGGGTTTTGCCCAATAGATCTATCTTGTTGAATATCAATAATTCTATTTTTAAATATCGGAATAATCGGCAGGGTGAAGCAACCATTTATCGATGTGCGAAACATTGTTTTGATACATCTCCATTCCCGATATTCTTTTCCAGTCGGGGTGTTTGCCAAAATCATCCCAGAGATCTTTATTTGATGCAATATCTGAAAAGCTGGTCATATACATTAAATTTGGCATGGCACATCCAGAAAGTACTTCACCAAAAAATACAGGATTAAAATTCAGTTCCTTAAATATACCGACTTCACCACCCTCATTGAACATTTCAACTTTACTTTTCCATATTTTTTCGGTAGGACCCTGGTAGCTGCGTAATTCAAAAATCTGTTCACTTGTTGGTGTATCGAAATTAGGAATATGTGTTTCGGGATAATCTGAGAAAGCCCTTAATAAAATTGATTCAATCCTTTCATAGGGCGGGTTGTCATGAGGCGCATTAATATATTCTGTTCCTGCTGATTGTAATTCCTTGTCGCCCGACAATTTTTCTTCTATCTTTTCAATATCTGAAAGCTTTTTTAAAGGAATGAGAACAAATATTTTTGTTCCTGCCGCCGCATCATCAGCAACAGGTTTAAATACTCCAACCGTTTTAAATCCGGCCCGGTGCATTGCAGGAATATAGGCGTTTTTCAGGTAGTTGTCAATCCGGGTTTCCTGATCAGCACTTTTGATCGTATATATTTTAATCTGATAATAATCGCGGGCAGAAGTATTGCCTGCAACAGCAGTTAAAAGAACGATAAGATAAACAACGGCATTTCGCAGAAGAGATTTTTTAATAGATTTCATAGGACTTTGATTTAGTTTCTTTGGTTTAAATTTAAAACAAGATAGAAATTTTTAGTCTTTCATCACGATTAAATAATAAAAAAGGCTACCAACATGGTAGCCTTCCCTCATTAGTTGACTTTTGATCATTTTTTTAGAACTGCTTTTCCTGTTGTAACCTGATCTCCCAGGGTAAATCGGTAAAAATACATATTGCCTGAATTGTCTTCAGGAACAAATTCAGCGCGGTATGTTACTCCTTTGGTTATAGCAGAATTAAATACAGTTGAAATGTTCCTTCCCAAATTATCATAAATAACAATGGTTGCTGTATTATCTTCGGGTGCAATAAATTCAAAGTTTAACCTGTCAGAGAATGGGTTCGGATAAACGTTAAAATAATTATCTGTTGAATTTGCATGGATAAAAGCGCTTTTCAGCTGGCAAAATTGCTGTGGACCATCAAACGTATAACCAGTTTTTTCGATACTGGTAATATCGAGACACCAGCTTGCAGAACCCTTAATAGCAGGCGATTCAAGAATTACGATACCATTGGTTGTTGTCCCAGAGACTGTGGCGTCTTTTCCACCGGAGAAAAGCGCTGTAACTACAGCTCCATCAACTGGTTCATTTAGAGTTACTTCAGCCAAAACATAGCTCCTTCCACCTTTGGCTGATTGCGGGTTAAACGTTACATTGTTTACGGTTAACGGCACCAGGATCGGTGCATCAGAAACAGTTATTTTATTGGCTTTGGTTACAGTATTATTTCCAAAATTATTAGTGACCGTCAGTGAAATCGAATATGTTCCAGCAGAACTATAAGTATGCGATGGGTTTTGTGTAGCGGATACGGAGCCATCTCCGAATTCCCAACTCCATGATGTCGGAGCATTTGTGCTTAGATCAGTAAAATTGACGGTTAAAGGTGTGGTTCCTGAAGTAGGTGTAGCTGAAAAATCAGCAACTGGCGGTGCGCTAACCGGCAATATTTCTTCATCCTGACACATCAAAACAGGTGTTGATTTACCATTGTTTTGCCAAAGAGCCAAGATTTCACTTCCGCGTGTATTGGAATAATTTTCATTGGCAAGAAATTCAATAAATTCTTTTGAAGCACTTTGGTAATACAGTTTTGCTACCACGCTGGCGGCTCCGCTCGGTATTGAATATGATGTCATATCCCAGTTTTGCCCGTCAGGATACATAGTTCGGTTAATATCCCCGTTCTGATCTACAACCGGTGACTGGTATTCAATAAGTGCATCATTAGTAAAACCAGCCGGTGGTATCCGGTTATCAAAATAAACCATATCGTTTAAGGCCATATGAAACGAAGGACCGGCCAGATCAGGTTTTCCAAGTGCATTTGCCAAATCTGAACTAATTCCGGGTTCGCTACAATAGACTTTTGCATTATTTGCAAGTTCTCCGGTATTTGAATTGTAAGCACCAGATTCAGTTCCGGCAATTAAATTTCCGTTTGTATCATAAAATTTTACATTAATCCAAATTCTTCTTCCTTCCGGATAACCGGATGGCAATTTATGACCAGTATTATTGGTTACTTTAACAATAGCTTCTGTCGGACTTAGGTTATTATTTAAGGTAATTTCAATTGTAGCTGCCGATTTCAATGTATTTGTCGCTCTTATAATTCCTGCATCCAGTGCATCTGCATCAACTTCGGAAGGATACTGTTGTTTTACAAGGTTAGGTACAAAAGTATTACCGCCAGTCATATCATGTAAAGGAAGATTATCCCTTAACGGAGCATCTTTCATTTTTGCGCCTTTCCCAGTTACATTATGCATATGGCAATCCTGACATGTAGTAACTTTTACCCCATTATTACCTGTTGCGTAACCGCTGGCTTTCCATTCACTGAATGTACGTTCAATGGGGAACATTAATCTTAAATCAGCTGACTCAAATCTTTTCCCCATTTCATTTGGCAGATAAAGTGCTGTCGATGCTGAACTTCGGGTAAAAACCGGATTGCTTACATCATGGCAGGTTCCACAATGTTCACTTCTGGTATGAAATGGAGAAGTAAACATTTGATGTCGGCCAACCGCATTATCAAAAGGACCACGTTTGGCATTATTGGCATCAGCGATGTACATTCCGTTGGATGAAGAACCAGGAAGTGGAATAATTCCGGAAAGATATGACTGATCTTCCGGCCAGGTATCTGCGGTATATGAATTGCTTTCAGGATATGGATTATAGTCGGCTGCTCCGGGATCTACCATTTTATGGCAGAAATCGCATTGCACACCTTCCCTGTCATTGTTATTAAGTGCTGATCCATCAGTTGGTTCACACCGCCATTTAACCATCCATCAGGTGTATGACATCGCAGACACATATCGCCAACGCCGGGAGCATCTTGTTCAGCCACAGCCAGGCAGGCGTAAAACAGGGGATCTCGTGCCGATTGTGACATCATACTTCCGCGCCAGTTAAATGCTGGTTCAACGGCTGCATCGTAACCTCCATGACAATTATCGCATCGGTCAGGACTTTCGATATTTCCCGATTGCCCTATCTGGGAACCGGGAAGAAAAAAATCTTCGATATTTGTTGTTGCAGCAATAGCAGCGATCAACAATAATGAAGACACAATAATTCCAAGTGTAAGTAATGATTTTTTCATGACGTTTGAGTTTAGATTGACCCGTATTAATTTACGAAAAAAGTAATTCAAATCTAAATATTAGGTGCTGATTGTGAGTAATTTATAGTGGTTATAAATAGTATTTGCCATTTATTGTTTAGTAGAAAAAAGGAGTTTTATATTTCTTTTTATAAGACAGAAAGTCAGTTTAAAGGGACTTTCCCTTTGGGAATTTTAACCAGCAAAACCGATCTAATTATTTTTTTTCCGGAATCAGGTAAAATTCAGGTTTGTAAAATTTTTTATGAGTTTCTTTTAGTATCTCTTCCAAAGGAATATTTGATGGTACTTTTGAAAAATCAACATTTTGAATTTTTGAATTGGTAATAAAACCTCCCGGCAGCCAGTGACTGTTCTCACCCATAGTTTTGTAACGATATTTGCCATAATCTTCCATGTCGTAACATTTCCATAACCGTCGTAACCGCAATATTTCAGGTATGTTCAATCCACTGGGGTCGTTTTCCAGTTGAAAGCCATCATACCCGGAATAAGGATCATCTTGTAAAAAGCTGTCGAGTTTTAATTTTGCTTTTTCTTCTGTTGCTGGCCAGGGAACTAGAAATCGGGAATATGCCTTTCATCTCTTCAAAATGTTCAGTTGCCGTCATTCCAAATGAAAGTGTGTGAATTGCAGGATTTTGCAAACAGAAGTGTGCATTCCACTGGATAGGAGTTAGAGGGTTTACTGCATCTTTTATTTTTTTTGGAGCTTTGAATAACTGGCCTCCTTTGTCATTTGGCGAAATGATAAAAACGCCCATGTCCTGTTTTTGGGCTGTATCAACTGCTTCTTTATTTCGCTGATTAAAATAGTAATAATGCAGGTTAACAAATTCAAACAGTCCGGTTTCTATGGCGCTGATTATGGTTTGACGTGGCGCATGTGTGCTAAAACCAACGTGTTTTATTATGCCTTCCTCTTTCATTCTCATGAAGTTCTTCCACAGAACCACCTTTTTTACAAGCTATCCGAAACAGTTCATGGGTATTTAATCCATGCCAGCCGTAAAAATCGAAATAATCGGTTTGCAAATCCTTTAGCTGAGTTTCAACCATCCTTCGCATGTCGCTGGCAGTAGTGCTGTGCCCCTTTGTCATTAAATGATAAGAACTCCGGGGAATTTTAAGTTCTTCATTCAAAACTTTTCCGTATAAAGTTTCACTTTTTTTATACCCCCAGGCAGTTTCAATGTGGTTAATTCCGTTTTCAAGCGCCAGTTGAACAACCTGAATACATTGTTTCAACGTATCTTTCGGAATCTCATGACGCGGATCGTTCCAGCCATGTTTATACCGCATGCCTCCCAGTGTAATTGTACTAATTTGTACATTGGTTTTTCCAAACCTGCGGTATTCCATATTCTCATTGAAATTCAGTATTTGCGTCATATTTGTTGTTCGAAATGAATGATTACGAAGAAACAAAAACACAACAAGAATCAGAAAATATTGTTCTGATTTTCGTGAATATTGAACTTTTATTAATTTGAAACGGGAACAAAAAAAGTGGTGTCCCAAAAGTTTTAAAGACCGTCATTCTGAATTCAATTCAGAATCTCAAACATATGGAATATAAAATATTATAGATACTGAAACCCCGCCTTACCAAGTCGGTAGGAAATTCAGGATGACGAGGGGACTACTTTTGGAACTGCTACTTTTTAATTATTTTTTACCGGGATACACCGGACTCATCCATTTTTCTTTAGGTTCATATTTACTTCCGCTTGCCCATTTTATCCCACGCGTTAGGATTTCCCAGGCTTCGGGAACATCAAAATCAGCCGGAGTATGGCCAACGGAAATATAGAAAACACGGCCTTTTCCATACGTTTTTTTCCATGCTACCGGCATTACTGCACCTGCAATCCAGGCGGCATGTTCGCCGGTAAATGTGGTTGTGGCCAGAACTTTAACATTCGGGTCCACATGCATATAATATTGTTCTGAATGCATTTTAAAATTACCCACGCCTTTTGTCACCGGATCTTTATGGTCAGTAACTTCAACGGTATAATCAATAACACCACCGGGATGCGCTACCCACTGTCCGCCAACCATAAACTGATACTCGGTGTTTTGCCGGAAAGAGTCTCCCAAACCACCGTGCGTACCTGCTAGCCCAGCACCGTTTTTAACAGCTTCAAGCAATCCTTTTTCCTGCTCAGGAGTAATTGTTGCCATCGTGAATGACTGGAAAATCAGATCGGCATCATCCATAACTTGTTTGTTGGTGTAAACATCCAGCGAATTGGAAACGGTAACAATTGCACCTTCCGATTCCAGGTATGCTTTTACCTTTTCGGTCAGTTCTTTTGGGTAATGGCCTTCCCAGCCACCCCAGACCATTAACACTTTCTTTCCTTTTAATGAAGGCAGATCAGCTGCAGTTCCTTTCATAGGCATTGAAATAAAAAGAATAAAAATCGCGGCAACCAGCATTGTTAACTGGTTTTTGAAATAATATTTTTTTTTCATTTGTTCAGGTTTATTTGTTACTAATTTGATTTCAGAATTGAATGGTGTAAATATATTTTTTATTTTTTATTCATTCCAGGCTTTTGTAAGCGCTTTATAAGTATCTGCTGACTTATCATGTCTTTCATCGTTGACATTCCCATTATAACTTTTCATAAATCCTTCTGCCGAATTCCATACCGTTTGTAACATTCCCAGGTATTTTGGTTTTGTTTCTTTGGTTGCTCCCGAAACAAAACTACGCATCAGTTTTTCCTGCTCCAGTGCCACCTCGGGAGTTCGCCACGGACAGGTAAGAACCGGTAGTCCTTTCAAGGCAAACATCGCAGCTGTGGGGTCGGGACGTTCATAATGCCAGTCGCAGATGACCACATCTTTCGGGATCATGTCGATGGCGCGGTGCGTATTATTAAAACTACCTTCCCACATCCCAATGCCGGAAGTTTTACCATCGATCAGCCGGTCGCCCCAAATCCATAGATCACGGCCTTTTTCTTTTAAATGATTCCTGATCTTTGTTACTTCGCCTGCAAAAAGTTCAGCCGGATCTTTTCCATAACAACGCGGACAATCTTTATGACCGATATAAAAAACTTCATCCATCCCGGCATGAAATGCATCGGTTTCGAAAACATCACAGATTTCATCCACAACATCAAAAACTACTTTATGTACATCGGGGTGAAGCGGACAGTAGCTTTTACAATACAATCCGTCAGGATTCGGCCATTTGTATTCACCTTGTTTGGGAAGCTTAATGTCGGGAGTTTCATCAAACTCAGGATAAACTTCCAAGTAATTTCCCCAGCTTGCTTTGCCACGATTGATGCCCAAGCAGATTGATTTGCGGAATTAGCCTAATATTGTTCTCGCGACACACTTTTACCAGTTTTTTTACATCGGCTTCTGAATAAGCATTGTCACCAACCAATTCCGGATGTGATTTAAACTGATATTGGTAATCGATACGAAGAATAAGTAAATTCAGTCCTGATGGTGCCAGTTCTTTCTTTATAAAATCTACAAACTCATCAACATTTTCCGGTGAAGGAGCCCCAACACAAAGTCCACGAACAGGATAAGGAGATTCGGCTTTTATACCGGTTGCTAATACCAGCAAAGCCAGTAATGAGAAATAAAAACGTTTCATTTTAATTTATTTTTTCGATCATTTTAATTGGTTCAGACAAGGGATGAAGATACAAAAAGTTGATGATTCCGACTGTGTCAAAATCGAATGAAATTGAATTTATTTACCTTTTTGTCGGATATCTTTCTTGTAGATAATCCTTTATGATCTTTCCAAAGATTTTTTCTTTTTTTCGCTTTTCTGCAACGGTGGTTTCAAAATGCTGTTTTTCACGTTCCATTTTCAGGAAGTTCTCGTAAGATTCTTTCTCGATTTCACCTGTTTCTAACTGCTTCGAGAACAGCACATCCTGTTTCATCAATATGATTACAATCCTTAAACCGACATTGCTTTGCCAATTCAAAAATTTTGTCAAAAGTTGTTTCAAACCCTTTTGAACTGTCGGCAATTCCAACTTCACGCATTCCGGGATTATCAATAAGAATACCCCCATTTTCAAGCACTGTAAGTTCACGATGACTTGTAATGTGTCTGCCTTTTTGGGTACTTTCGCTGATCGATCCGGTTTGCATCACCATTTTTCCTGAAAGGTTATTTATGAGCGTGGATTTTCCAACACCTGATGAACCCAACATGCAATAAGTTTTTCCTTCCTTAATTATTGATTTTAAAACTTCGTAGCCTTCCTGTGTTTCATTGCTAATTGCAAAAACAGGTACATTTTTAATCCTGTTTTGAATGTTTTGAATCAAAGTTTCTTTTTCTGATTCGTTGATCAGATCTGTTTTGGTAAGTAAAATTATCGGTTCCACATCTGATTCGTAACAAATGGTAAGATAACGTTCCATTCGGTTCACATTAAAATCGTGGCCAGCTGCCTGAACCAGAAATGCAAAATCAACGTTAGCTGCAATAACCTGTACTTCACCAAAATTCCTGACCGATTTCCTTTTGATTAAAGAAGAACGCGGGAAATATTTTATGAATAATAGCAAATTCAGGATTGTATGTTATTAGAAGTACCCAGTCGCCAACAGCCGGAAAATCTTCGCGACTTTCAGCAGTAAAACGGATGTTTCCGGTAATTTCCGCCTCTGTTTCACCAAAGGCTGTTGCTACAATATACCTTTCCCGGTGTTCGGCAATTATTCGTCCTGGTTCAAAATCAGTAAGCTGGTTTTCTATTCGGTAATTCTCCCAGATTTCGTTGTAACCCCAATCTTCCAGTTTCACGGTTGTAGCTTAAGTTGTTTCCGGATTATAAAATTTGATCTCTTGTAAAAACAAACTTAAGCAACTTTTACTTATTAAGCATAAGTTGATAATAAATATTCAATTAAATCAGATTCAGAAGGTAGCCCAAAACTGTTCCGTACTTATTGTTATAACAGCATTTTTTTGGAGCTTAAAGCAATACATTCCAGTGTGAAGAATAAGCCCGCAATTTCTTTCAGATCACTCTTTTTTGCCACTTCCAAATAATTTCAAATCAAGTGACCAAAATCCTCCTCCTCTGATCAGCAAAAACAGGCTTCCAAGAAACATGGAAAAATCTGTTCGGGCCTCGTGCATCATTACCCAAAAACCTTTATCAGAAAGTATTTCAATTTTAGTAGTTAGTATTGCCACGGTATATAATGATAAACAGGGGCAAAGAACCAAAGCGGGTGAAAAGTCCGATCAAAACCAAAATGCCGCCGATAATCTCAAAAGCACCGACAAAGTACGCCAGAAATTCAGGGGAGGGGAGTCCAATATTTTCAAATCGTCCGACTCCGCGCAGGGCAGGAAACAAATATTTCTGGATTCCTTCAGAAAGAAAAACTATACCAACCATCAGCCGGATCAGCAATGTTGTTTTTGAAGTATCCGTGTAAAGTAATCTTTTAAACATATTATTGTGCAGGTTTAAAATCCTGGTTGGCGAACATTTGCGCGTCAGGAACTTTCACTACGTTAAACTCGAACTTTGCAGCCTGGTGACAAGCATTACAGGTATTGGTAAGTTGCGTGTAACTCTTTTTAAACCGCGTTACATTTTTCAGATTAATAGCTGCAGTAACACTGTCGAGCGGTGGATAGATCATACTAATCAACTTTGTTTCCGGCCGATCAGTTTCGTACTTTTTAATGTTTTCCATTGTCTCCCTGATTTCATCCATTTCGAAATTTGCCAGCTTCCAGTTTTTATTCTCGCCGGCATACCAAAGTTTAGCATGATGTGCCTGAACGTAAGTCATAAATTCGCCGAATCCGGGTTTATAAGTTTCTGAAAGTTTCGTTTCAAGACTGTCGATGCGATTTTGCAGAACAGCTTCGTTGTTGGTGTGTTGCTGACAGGAAAACAAGCTAAATAAAGTGAGAATGATTAGAATCTTTTTCATGGTAGATCGTTTTTTAGAAGATTAAATCATATTATAAATTCAAAGCCGCAGAATTTTATTTCTGCAACAAATTCCAAGTATGTTTTGCTTTTGTAGCATAGAAGCAAATGGTGTAGAACTTAGCTAATAATGAAGCAATTAAAAAGCGGTTTTGTTCAGCAGGATATCCACTTATTTCGAGAGTGACCTCAAGTCAAACTCAATTAATTCTATTGGAGCTCCGTTATGTTCAATCATGGCAACTCTAACTCCATCAGAAGGAGGATTTGGTGCTGTAAGTATTTTAAAATTCCGCGTTGCCAGTTCAAAATCCAGGTCATCCACTTCAAAAGCAACGTGCGGAACGGTTTGAATCAATTTATCGATAGGGCTGTCTTCCTCAAATCTCATCCATTCAATTCCAAAGGGACTTGTATCAAAACCGGAAACATAAAATTTAAATTGAGGCAAATATTTTTCGTTTGGCATTATTTTATTGGTTGGAATTCCTAAATGATGGTATTTCCAGCCCCAATCTTTAATACATTCCGGCAATTCGTGGTCCAATCTTATCTGGTTTGAATTTTTCATTTTTCCAGGTCGTTTGAATAGTTTCTTCAGAGCGATTTTTCGTTTTCTTAATTTATTTCTCCCAAGGATATGGTTTAGTTTTCAGTACATTAAATTCAAATGTATTTGTTCCCAATAAACCACCGTTGCCGATCCCTTCAATTTTACCGATAAATTCAGTATTTAAATCCGAACAGAAAAACTCAAGAGTTGCTTCACCGTTTTTATCCGTAATTACTGTTGGTGCCCAAAGTAGTGTATTGCTTGTATCCGGTAAAAACTCGTTTTCCTTTTCTTTATCATAATTGGGCTGGTAGAAATCCTTTTTTCCATAAAGCAATACATAAACGAACGAAGCAAAAAAAAAAAAAAAAAAAAAAAAAAAACCAATTGCTGGTCATCGTAAAGCTTTGACTGCCTCAACTCTTTTATTTTTTTCAGTAGTCGGCCTGGTAATGTATAATGCTTTTTTTCCTTTGCCAGGCAGCGGCTTTATTGCGATTTGACTTGTGTCAACACCAAAAAGAGTCCATTGAACCAACCCATCAGAAAATTGGTCACAGGCGGGTATTTGTTCAAGCCAGTAAGGATCAAATAGACGACTGCGCGAGCCTTTGCTTGTCCTGATACAAAAATTACTTTCCCGTTCTTGGTTTCGGAAGCCGCAGGGTGGCGCCCCCTCGGTCCCCCTTCGCATCATCGCTTACAAGGTTGATCATTACTTCCCGAAATCCTTTCCAGGTTTCACCCTCATCCTCTGAAATGGCGGCATGAAGCGAACTTGCCTCCCGCAGCGGCGTAACCATTTGGGTTATCCCAGCGTTGATCACTGCACCATAACAGTAACAGCCTGTGACCAGACAACCTGGTCAATGAAGCAGGTGAATCACTAGAAACAAATTTTGTCGGTTTTGCAGGTTGCCAGCTACGCCCCCCGTCATGGGACAGCAACCTACCGGGCAAATGTCCTTTGTTAGTTCGGATCAGCATCCATACCTGCCCGTTATCAAGTTGTATGATAGCCGGTTCTATTGCTCCATAGCGGGTTCTCATTCTGCTGTTTATAGCAATCTTTATAGTATTAACGGATCGGTGCCAGGTTTTTCCTTTATCGTCAGAGTACAAGGAAGTAACACCATTCCACCCGTAATCCGGAACCGAAGTATCTGAAGGTTTTTGAACCCGGGAAGGTACCGCCCTGGCAAAAGCCAACAGGAGCCTTTTATCTTTTAATTCAATGAATCCTCTTTACAGCCCCAACATATCCATCAAAAATTTCCGGGCCTGGACGAGCTTTTACCATGATCTAGAGTATGACAATACCATAAATCCAATTGCCGTCCGTGATATCCATTATTGCCCTTAGCAAAAATTTGTATTATACGAAGATTGCGGGTTTCGTCGAGTACAGACGATTGGAATAATAAGCCATTTCAGGTAACGGGAATTCCTCTTCAGGTTTCCCCCATGAAAGCCCGTTATCACGTGAAGAAATTGACATCATTTTCTTCGCTTCTCCAAGCCTATTTACGTAAAATATTTTAAGGGTATTAACACTGGCATCCGAAGCACGGTAGCACCATCAGCAGGGGATTGGCTCAAGGCAACCGGCATGAAGACCTCGCGAGTTTTTGAAGGCACTTTTCGCAGCCGCATTCCAAACAAGCGGTCAGGCTTAATGGAATCAGATTGATAAATCCTTGTCTTAGGTCGTTTAGTATATGTGTTGACAGCAGCGGGATAACATTTTAACGATAGGGCCGGCAAGTCCATTCCGTATGTAACCGCTGTTTGAATCAAAGGTACCGGGTGAAGGAAAAAGCCGGCATTACCAAAATCAAAAGCACCACTTTCAAAGCCGCATTCAGAAACCTCCACCCTTTCACACTTTTTGATATTTTCTTTTTAATCATTTCTGTTTTTATTAGCAAATTAAATTCAGCAAAACCCGCTATTGGGTTGAATTTAAAATAATTTTTGCCAGCGCTTTTGCAATCAATTGGTGGCCTATATCATTTGGGTGCATCCCATCCAGTAACAGGCTATCCATTGATTCATGGTTTTTGTGAATATATTTAGGAAATATTTTCCAGGTATTAATTAATGGTATATGCATACTTTTAGCTAATGAATTACCACATTTCTGTATTTCTTTAACCTCCTTAAATGATATCCCCGATATATTTTGCCCATGGATTGGGGCGTTAACAATATTACCCTGCCCCCTTCTTTTCGAATACCATTAATAAAAAAAATAAGATTATGGCGGTACTCCTTAACATTAATACGTGATTTACTCTTTTTGCCACTGTCCTGCCAGGAATCATTTATTCCAAAATTAATGGTTACCCAGTCAGGATGATAAGCCAAAACAGCTGTATCAAACCTGTCCATTCCATGAGGAGTCTTAAACCGGTTATTATCTTTCACAGAGCCCGTATGGCTACCTGGGATCCCGGCGTTGATCACTTTATTATCGATTCCTTTGTTGGATAACATCTCATGCAAACGTATTGCATAAACTTTTTGAATTCCTTTTCTTGGTGCGGTAGTTGAATTTCCAAAAGCTACTACTACCAACTGTTTACCAGTCTGCGAAAAACAAATGTTTGAAGAAGAAAGCAATATTACCAAAACAAGCATCAGAACGCGTATGCTTTTTTGAAAAAAACTTTGAATGGCCGATTTCATCTAATTTCTTATTTTAATTCTTATCTAGAAATACTTTGGCTATCTGGGTAACCGCTCAAAAATGGGGTTGTAATACAATCGTATTGAATTACTTTCATTTCGACAAGTCTGTTCTTAATATTATACATCCAGTTTCTCTGAGCGTTTGGTAATAAAAGTTCAGACAAGTGCCTGCTGAATGCCACCTGATGTGAAGTAGCCTTCAATTTTTCACCTGCTATTCCCGCCTCATAAAGCATGGTAAGTAATTTAATACACGTAACTCCTCCACCTGAAATTATTCCGTCTGCTCCCATGAGTAAACTTACATCAAAGAAAGATTCATCTCCTTGCATAATGGTACCCGGCCTGCTGTTCTTGTCCGGATATCTTCGAATCAACTCAACAAAATTCCTGAAGTTACCGCTGGAATCTTTTACTCCGACCACTTCTTCAAGGTTTAAAATAGTTTCAGTGGTATCCACGTCCACCTCATTTCCGGTAAACCCTGACGCATTGTAAAATATTAAAGGTATTTCTGTGGCGGCAGCCATTTTTTGATATGTAAAATAATGCTGGCGGTATCTGTAAATACTTAGTAGGAAGGTGTTGTACATAGATGTAGTCCGCCCCTGAATTATTAAAATCTTTCAGGTATTCTATGCTTTTCCTTGTTGAAGGGGCAAAAATTGTAGTAAGAACCTGAACCCGGCCTGCAACATGGCCAACAGTAGCTTCAATCAACAATTTTCGTTGAGGGTCAGTCAAGGAGTTCCTCGCCCACAGTTCTGGTATGATAAGCCTCCATACACTTACCAACTCACGCAAAGTTGATCAGAGTTTCCAAGGGAAACCAAATCAATATCTTCATTTTTAAGCAAAGGAGTAGGCATTGCTATGATAACCCCGCTCAATTTTTTAGAATCGTTCATTTTATTGTTTAAATTTTATTTTTAAAAATCAGGAACCCGGTAAGCTGTTGTATTTTCTCTTTTCTCTCACAGATCAATTGAAGACCAGGGTGTACATTGTTTCTTTTATCCAATTGCCAAAAGGAAAAAGGATTTCAGAAATGAAGGAGATAACCCCTAAGTAATAACTCCATTGAATTATCCCCTTCCAACTTTAACGACCTGATTGCCTGATAGCATTTTTTCTAAATATTCCAAATGAGATGATCTTTACTATTGTAAAAAAATCCTCCTTTGAATTTCAATGAAAGCAATTCTCCTATAATCATCTGCTTCAAAAAGGAGACCTACATTACCGTTAGGTAATTCACTTAAACAGGAATAAAAGCTGAAGCCCCTTTATAAACAGGTATTTTTTTTTGCCAGCTCTTTCCTTCATCATTACTTACATACACCATCAGATTTTCCCTTTTTTCTTTATCAGCAGGGTTGGAAGGATAAGTGAATGATCTTTATAGTGATAATTGATAATACTTCCCTGCAAACCAGGAGCAATTAGCGATTTATCGCTATAAACATCCGACCATGTATGGCCCAGGTCAGTGGTGATTGCCACCTCCCTGTATCCGTTTCCATTAAGCGTTGTGATATTAGTCATTGATCTTTCCCCCTGGTAATTTTACCACCTGGGGTTCAGCATTGAATCGTCCTACCCCGTTACTTAAAGACCATGTTTTGCCATGATCTTTACTATATACTAAAACGGCCGGAATCGTTCCCGGACCCTCCATTTACGTTGGTATACATTGGGAAAATAAAACCGCCATTGTCATACAACCCTCTCCCCTGGCTATTTTGTAACCAAACCATCTTAACCCTTTGTTAAATAGTCCAAATGAATCGGGACCGACCACGTGGTTCCATCATTGTCACTTCTGGATAGGTAATAATCCAGTTAACTCTTCCCCGGTTTGCCTGAGGTTCAGGTACCGCATAATCAAAAGCAATCCAGACACTTCCTGTCCTTTTATCCACAACCATGCTTGCATCACAGGCAGCTTCATTTCCGGGATAATTGAATATGGTTTTCATTTTCGACCAGGTCTTTCCATTGTCAAAGCTCCTTCGCATGACCAGATCGATATTGTTGGGAGCATCACCTGGCTTTTCTACTCTTGCATCACATACCGCGATCAACGTACCTCCCCTGGTCGACACAAGTGATGGTATTCGGTACTGGTTAACATGCTCCTGTCCACCAACAAAGAGGTTGTGGAATATTGGTTTAAGTTTTGCCGGACTTGTCGCGCCTCCTCCCTGGTCCATTTTCTTGTAAACCTGGCCGTACGTTTTAAAAGAATTAATAAACGCAAAGAGGAAAGCAAAAATGAATGCGGTAAAAATGATTTTTTTTTTCCCAGATTATAAATAAAAAATTACCTCAAAAATAAATTTAAACAAATGTGAACTTTATTAATTTAATATGTCTTACATATACCAAAGATACAGCAAAATTTTACATCTCCCCTCCAATATTTTTTTAACTTATAAATAACAGATTAACAAATCAGAATATCCCTCTTGTAATTAGGAAATAGATTTGAGCATCACTGGAACAGTAAGCCTATTGATATGCCGGAAAAAATTTTTTTCTGTCAGCTGGCCCCCTAATACATCAATCCGGCTATTAGCCGGGCAGGTAATTTCTTTTACGACGCAATTTTATTTAAATAATAATGGGAAAAATTTACCCTGCATCTTGTGGTTCTTTTTAATAATTGGGACACCTGGCAAGATCGTCTCATCAGAGTTTGATCTCACACCGTCCTCAAAAACATTTAAGACAAAGGCCCGACGGGAATATTCAGAAAAGTTTTCGTGCGAAC
>CAVYOB010000020.1:0-394661 GCA_963769925.1 uncultured Prolixibacteraceae bacterium | reverse complement strand
TGACGCGATACAGTCGCTGTTGCAGTCTGTGTATTGCCACAATCATCAGTGATCATAAAGGTGTAAACCCTGTCTTCAATACAACTGCCAAGCGAACCAGGTGTGGTTGCGCCACCATCGGAAACTACATCACCGCTGGTCTGACCATCAACACCACAGTTGCTTGTAAATCCACCGGTCAAACTTGCCGGCCATGGTGCATTACATTCTGCAAGCGTATAATCTGCCGGAGGTGTAATTGATGGTTTCTCAACATCGTAATGACGCGATACAGTCGCTGTTGCAGTCTGTGTATTGCCACAATCATCAGTGATCATAAAGGTGTAAACCCAGTCTTCAATACAACTGCCAAGCGAACCAGGTGTGGTTGCGCCACCATCGGAAACTACATCACCGCTGGTCTGACCATCAACACCACAGTTGTCTGTAAATCCACCGGTCAAACTTGCCGGCCATGGTGCATTACATTCTGCAAGCGTATAATCTGCCGGAGGTGTAATTGATGGTTTCTCAACATCGTAATGACGCGATACAGTCGCTGTTGCAGTCTGTGTATTGCCACAATCATCAGTGATCATAAAGGTGTAAACCCTGTCTTCAATACAACTGCCAAGCGAACCAGGTGTGGTTGCGCCACCATCGGAAACTACATCACCGCTGGTCTGACCATCAACACCACAGTTGTCTGATCCACCGGTCAAACTTGCCGGCCATGGTGCATTACATATTCCGGCAAGCGTATAATCTGCCGGAGGTGTAATTGATGGTTTCTCAACATCGTAATGACGCGATACAGTCGCTGTTGCAGTCTGTGTATTGCCACAATCATCAGTGATCATAAAGGTGTAAACCCTGTCTTCAATACAACTGCCAAGCGAACCAGGTGTGGTTGCGCCACCATCGGAAACTACATCACCGCTGGTCTGACCATCACACCACAGTTGTCTGTAAATCCACCGGTCAAACTTGCCGGCCATGTGGATTAGATTCTGCAAGCGTATAATCTGCCGGAGGTGTAATTGATGGTTTCTCAACATCGTAATGACGCGATACAGTCGCTGTTGCAGTCTGTGTATTGCCACAATCATCAGTGATCATAAAGGTGTAAACCCTGTCTTCAATACAACTGCCAAGCGAACCAGGTGTGGTTGCGCCACCATCGGAAACTACATCACCGCTGGTCTGACCATCAACACCACAGTTGTCTGTAAATCCACCGGTCAAACTTGCCGGCCATGGTGCATTACATTCTGCAAGCGTATAATCTGCCGGAGGTGTAATTGATGGTTTCTCAACATCATAATGACGCGATACAGTCGCTGTTGCAGTCTGTGTATTGCCACAATCATCAGTGATCATAAAGGTGTAAACCCTGTCTTCAATACAACTGCCAAGCGAACCAGGTGTGGTTGCGCCACCATCGGAAACTACATCACCACTGGTTAGACCATCAACACCACAGTTGTCTGTAAATCCACCGGTCAAACTTGCCGGCCATGGTGCATTACATTCTGCAAGCGTATAATCTGCCGGAGGTGTAATTGATGGTTTCTCAACATCGTAATGACGCGATACAGTCGCTGTTGCAGTCTGTGTATTGCCACAATCATCAGTGATCATAAAGGTGTAAACCCTGTCTTCAATACAACTGCCAAGCGAACCAGGTGTGGTTGCGCCACCATCGGAAACTACATCACCGCTGGTCTGACCATCAACACCACAGTTACTTAAATCCACCGGTCAAACTTGCCGGCCATGGTGCATTACATTTAAGCGTATAATCTGCCGGAGGTGTAATTGATGGTTTCTCAACATCGTAATGACGCGATACAGTCGCTGTTGCAGTCTGTGTATTGCCACAATCATCAGTGATCATAAAGGTGTAAACCCTGTCTTGAATACAACTGCCAAGCGAACCAGGTGTGGTTGCGCCACCATCGGAAACTACATCACCGCTGGTCTGACCATCAACACCACAGTTGTCTGTAAATCCACCGGTCAAACTTGCCGGCCATGGTGCATTACATTCTGCAAGCGTATAATCTGCCGGAGGTGTAATTGATGGTTTCTCAACATCGTAATGACGCGATACAGTCGCTGTTGCAGTCTGTGTATTGCCACAATCATCAGTGATCATAAAGGTGTAAACCCTGTCTTCAATACAACTGCCAAGCGAACCAGGTGTGGTTGCGCCACCATCGGAAACTACATCACCGCTGGTCTGACCATCAACACCACAGTTGTCTGTAAATCCACCGGTCAAACTTGCCGGCCATGGTGCATTACATTCTGCAAGCGTATAATCTGCCGGAGGTGTAATTGATGGTTTCTCAACATCGTAATGACGCGATACAGTCGCTGTTGCAGTCTGTGTATTGCCACAATCATCAGTGATCATAAAGGTGTAAACCCTGTCTTCAATACAACTGCCAAGCGAACCAGGTGTGGTTGCGCCACCATCGGAAACTACATCACCGCTGGTCTGACCATCAACACCACAGTTGTCTGTAAATCCACCGGTCAAACTTGCCGGCCATGGTGCATTACATTCTGCAAGCGTATAATCTGCCGGAGGTGTAATTGATGGTTTCTCAACATCGTAATGACGCGATACAGTCGCTGTTGCAGTCTGTGTATTGCCACAATCATCAGTGATCATAAAGGTGTAAACCCTGTCTTCAATACAACTGCCAAGCGAACCAGGTGTGGTTGCGCCACCATCGGAAACTACATCACCGCTGGTCTGACCATCAACACCACAGTTGTCTGTAAATCCACCGGTCAAACTTGCCGGCCATGGTGCATTACATTCTGCAAGCGTATAATCTGCCGGAGGTGTAATTGATGGTTTCTCAACATCGTAATGACGCGATACAGTCGCTGTTGCAGTCTGTGTATTGCCACAATCATCAGTGATCATAAAGGTGTAAACCCTGTCTTCAATACAACTGCCAAGCGAACCAGGTGTGGTTGCGCCACCATCGGAAACTACATCACCGCTGGTCTGACCATCAACACCACAGTTGTCTGTAAATCCACCGGTCAAACTTGCCGGCCATGGTGCATTACATTCTGCAAGCGTATAATCTGCCGGAGGTGTAATTGATGGTTTCTCAACATCGTAATGACGCGATACAGTCGCTGTTGCAGTCTGTGTATTGCCACAATCATCAGTGATCATAAAGGTGTAAACCCTGTCTTCAATACAACTGCCAAGCGAACCAGGTGTGGTTGCGCCACCATCGGAAACTACATCACCGCTGGTCTGACCATCAACACCACAGTTGTCTGTAAATCCACCGGTCAAACTTGCCGGCCATGGTGCATTACATTCTGCAAGCGTATAATCTGCCGGAGGTGTAATTGATGGTTTCTCAACATCGTAATGACGCGATACAGTCGTAGTTTTTGTATCTGTATTACCACATGCATCAGTATAAGTAAAGGTATAAACCCGGTCTTCAATACAACTACCCAGCGAACCAGGTGTGGTTACGCCAGCACCTGAATTTACTGTTCCATCTGTTGTTCCATCAACACCACAATCAACAGTATAGTCAGCAGTCAAACTCGTCGGCCATGGTGCATTGCATTCCGCAAGCGTATAATCTGCCGGAGGTGTAATGGTTACCGTACATTGAGCATCCTCACCAATTGTAGCGTGACACTCACCGGGATCTTCCACCCCCACATCTGTTTGACTAGCCCATGTATAAACAGTATAATTACCAGCTTGCAAACCACCTATAGAATATAAACCACTGTTATCAGTCGCTCCTTCATAGATAGCAGTATTAGGGGCAGAATCTTCAAATACATAAATCCAATAAGGAGCAGTACCACCTGTTACCGTAATGTCAAGACTACCAGTTGGGGTACCGAAACATCCGGCATCAGTAGGGATAACTTCACAAGTTGGAGCAGTATATGTAATAATTGCACTTGTAGCCATTTGCTGATCCTGGCTTCCCAAGGTAATACAGTTTGTGGGTGGCTGGCATACATTAATAATATGAAAATGGTAAGGTGAACCACCGATGGAACCTGCACCATTGCCGACTCCCCAGCCTTCACAACCCATGTAGGGATTTTCCTGTGCTATATGACAACCCAGTGCAAACATTACACTGTCGTTATGAGGCATAAAAGTCACTGTAGCTATTGCAAGCGTGGTGCTTGTAGCTGTTTCACTTCCCCAATCATATGTGATGTCGATAATATCACAGTTATAATACCATAAAGAATTTTCCGGAGTAGCAACACCCACTCCCCCATCAACACCTTGCTGACACTCTGCCTCAGCTCTTGTTAAGGGCGCGCTGGTTGGGGGTAAAGGCCATACCTCATAACCCACAGTACCATAGCTGTTGTTCACATCATCAGAAAGCGGGTCCACCGTTTCAGCAATACGATTAGGCCCGGTAAAGAAATCAAAAGCATGCTTTACGTTATTTCCCTGGATCATGTTAATACTAAACGAGACTGAGGCGGCAGTCTCAGGTAAAAGATCTTTTATCTCAATACGCGTAGGTGTAGACTGTCCCTCTGCAAAATGTGAATTACTACCCTGTGCATTCCCGTTCGCCCAATTAACCGGGGAAGCCGGTGCATCAGCGGGTCCATTTTTTCCCCATTGTGAATTATTAGTAACTGTTTGGCCATAAGTTGGATTAATAAAACCAGACAACACTATTAGCGCACTAAAAATAAACAAAAGATACGTGCACCATCTTTTGCATTTCTTGTAAGTTTGTTTCATAACCCTTTGATTTTAAGATTTAATAAATATGATTCATAAGAACTTTATTAGTTAAACATTCAACTTAAAATCATCATTCACAATTCACATTTTTGCGCTCAAAAATGTTCGTCCAAAACAAATACTTACAACTGATTTTGATCCAATTAGGGGAAGCTTTTAAACTTTATATTGTTTTTGCGAAACAACAGTACAAGTTACGGTTATATTCAATTAAAAGCAATACGGAAATTTACGTATTTTATACTTTTTTGTATTTTTTTTTAAATTCAATCTATAAAATATTGAAATTCAATATCGAATGTTATTATTGAATAACAAAAAAAATTAGGATGTGAATAATTTTACTGATTCAATTATTAAGTTTGAATTAGTACTCAACAAGATTATGTTTTAGTGCAAATTTTGCCAAATCCACAATGGAGTCAAGATTTAACTTTGCCAAAATATTTTTTTTATGCGATTCCACTGTCCTGGGACTGATATGGAGCTTTTCTGCAATGGCTTTATAACTATTTCCTTCTGCAAATAGTTTTACCACTTCGATTTCACGATCAGATAAAACAGAAAAACCATTTTTATTCGACTTTAACTTATAATGCGGCAAGAATTCTTTGTTAACGCCCAAGTTTTTTTGATTTTGCAGATATTCCGGAATATTCACATAATTTTCTCCATTAGCTGCCTTTTGTAATGCATCCAGCAACTGCTCGGGAGTATTTTTTTTCCAAATAATTCCTTTTGCACCATTTAGTACACAATCTGATATAAGAAATTCATCCGCTCCATCAGCAAAGAAGCAAAAATGGTATTTCAGAAAAATTTGTTTTTAATTGTTTTGTAATGGAGACGAATCTCGTCTTGTGAAGCCATTAAATTGATCAGGATAAATTCCGGTTGTTCTTTTTCAAGGATTTCAAATAATTTTACTTCATCCGATGCTTCACCAATAACATTATAATTTCCACTGTTTTCAAGGATAAGTTTTATACCTTCACGAAACAAGGGGTAGTCGTCGAAAAGTACGATTTGCGTCTTCATTTTGTGTTTAAAAAAGCAAGATAATAAAATAATAATTGGAAATAAAATTCTGTTTTGTAAAAACAAAGTTTATTATTGTAAACATAGTTTTTTCTATTTTACAAAATGTTAAAATAAATGATAATTATTAAGACAAATTTTGGCGATAATTGACGGTAACATTTATACATAATCTGTTGTCTAACAGTTCGATTTGCTTAATATAATCATCAGGCCGAGCAAAGTAAAAGTCAGAACATAAGTTGTTTACAATAATAATTTCGCCAGTGTTTTTCTATTAAATGTTATTATTTAGTCTTAATTTACATAATGGAAAGACAGTTTTACAAATTTCACAACATTAAAATAATTAAATAATTCATTACATTTTGTTAATCCAAAAACAAATTAAAAGACATAAGTGTCTGATATTCAAAAATGATTTTTGAGTACATTTGTTAATATTTTTTTAAATAAATATTGCAATTATTAAATTTATTATTACTTTTACCACGCAAACCATTAGACATAAAATATTTTGAAAGACGCTTTGATTCCTACAGTTTTGTGAAAACACAGAATAAAGGTTCAAAAAATTTAATAATGAATAACGTTTATTGAGGCAGAGGCTTCAATAATTTAGACAAGTATTGAAATATTATATATTATACAAACCCACTGGTTCACTGAACATTAAGTATCTGTAAACCAGATTATAAATTACCATTAAATCAATTTCAAAACTCATGTCATGAAAAATTTTACACGATTAAGCTACTTGCTGATATTCCTAATTATCAGCCAGGTTTCATTCGGTCAAAACCAGGACGCGAAATTTAAACTGGAGGGAACTAATCCTAAAACGATTGAGTGGAACAGGGAATATTCTGAATACACGGAAATATCCCCATTTAATAAAAACATCAATCTCATCTATGGACTGGCAGTTAATGCTTCCATCCAGGTAGAAGATCAAAATGATTTCTCCGTAAATCTTGTACTTATTGATAATTACGGAAATGAACATTTGATTTATGATTGCAATGAATTATTGGAATCATCATCCACATTTCAGGTTGATAACCTTTCAGAAGAAACCTGTATTTTAAACGGTGTCCGGCCTGATTTCATTCAAATTGAAACAAAAAATGCTACTGTCACCATCAACAATTTTACCTATACAACGGGTGTTAAGGCAGGATGGGATATAGCAAAAGTATGGAATGAAAAAAAACAGGCACAGGATGAAGATAAAATTGCCCGGATCAACCAAAGAATAAAAGAAAAAGGATTACACTGGGTAGCGGGATCAACAAGTGTTTCCGAAATGAGTTATTCAGAACGGAAAAAATTATATGGACAAAGTACATTTCCTTCCGGATTTGAATTTTATTGTGGAGGTGTAATTTCAGCCGGTTCTACAAATACTACCAAATCAACATTAAAATCTGCCACAGCTAACAAGTCCATATGTTGATGAATGGGATTGGCGTAACCGACATGGTAAAAACTGGATTTCTCCGATTACTAATCAAGGTACTTGTGGATCATGCTGGGCATTTGCTCCAACTGCAGGCAACAGAAGCAATGGTTAATTTATATTATAATCAACAACTTAATCTTGATTTGTCTGAACAAGATGTATTATCATGCAGTGGTGGAGGAAGTTGTGATGGTGGATATCCAAGTACAGCTGTTAATTATATTACAAATACTGGGATTGTTGATGAAAATACATTTCCATATCAGGCGGATGATTTAGCTTGTAATTGAAAAACTGAACAATCCAAATGAAAAAATAAAAATTGGCGGAACAATAGATTTTGGATATTAGCGATATTCTAATTCTGAAGATGATCTTAAAAAGATGTTAATCGAATTTGGGCCATTAAGCGGTGGTATTATTAGTTGGTCGACATGCTATGGTATTGGTTGGATATAAAGTAGTTAAAGAAGGTGATGTATTTTTATTATAGAGATTTGAGATAGAATGCAGGTATTGGATAACAGTTGAACCTGGTGATCCATTTGATTGGAAAAACAGTTTGGATATTTAAAAATAGTTGGGGACCCTATTTTGGTGATCAGGGATATGTATATGTTGAAACTCCTATTTCAAATATATGCATGGACACATGCATTAAAAACTCCAATAACAAGTGAAATACAAAATTACCAGGTGCAGTTTGAAGATGCAGACGGCGATGGTTATTACTGGTGGGGACTGGGTCCAAAACCTGCTAATTGCCCGGGACCGGATCAGGCAGACGGCGATGATTCTGATCCTACAAAAGGGCCGTTAGATCAATACGGATATTGTATGCCACTTGGACCGGTTTCAAGTCCTGTTGCCAATTTTACAGCTGATCCCACAAATCTATATGAAGGAGGTACAGTAACTTTTGCTGATGCTTCAACAAATGCACCCACTTCCTGGTCATGGACATTCGAAGGTGGAACTCCTTCAACATCAACCGCTCAGAATCCTGTAGTTACTTACAACAGCACAGGTAATTTTAAAGTAACATTAACTGCTACAAATTCCGGAGGTTCTGACACTAAGAGTGTGGACAATTATATAACTGTAAACACTACCCCTACTCCACCTGCAGCAAATTTTATTGCTGATAATACTTCAATAAAAGCTGGTAGTTCAGTTCAGTTTTCTGATCTGTCCTCCAACAATCCTACTTCCTGGAGTTGGAGTTTTGAAGGCGGAACACCGGCAACGTCAACAGCGAAAAATCCAACAGTGACATATAGCAGCGCTGGTGATTTTAATGTTACCCTGACAGCTACAAATGCTGATGGTTCAAATACCAAAGTTATAGATAATTACATTTCTGTTAGTGCATTAACTCCTCCTAATGTTAACTTCGATGCTGATAACACATTAATAAAAGCTGGTAATTCAGTTCAGTTTTCTGACCTGTCCTCTAACAATCCTACTTCCTGGAGTTGGAGTTTTGAAGGTGGTACACCCGCAACGTCAACGGCTCAGAATCCCACAGTATCATATAACAGCACAGGTGATTTTAAAGTTACTTTAACTGCAACTAATGCTGATGGTTCAAATACTAAAGTCGTAGATAATTTTATTACTGTTAATACTTTAACTCCACCTGTTGTTAACTTCGATGCTGATAATACATCGATTAAAGTTGGCAGTTCGGTTCAGTTTACTGACTTGTCCTCTAACAATCCTACTTCCTGGAGTTGGAGTTTTGAAGGAGGAACACCTGCAACGTCAACAGCTAAGAATCCAGGTAATAACCTATAATAACACTGGTGATTTTAAAGTTACTTTAACTGCAACCAATGCTGATGGTTCAAATACTAAAGTCGTAGATAATTTCATTGTTGTTAATACTTTAACTCCACCTGTTGTTAACTTCGATGCTGATAATACATCGGTTAAAGTTGGCAGTTCAGTTCAGTTTACGGATCTTGTCTTCCAACAATCCAACTTCAGTGGAACTGGACGTTTGAAAGTGGAACTCCGGCAACGTCAACAGCTAAAAATCCATCGGTAACTTATAATAGCGCCGGAGATTTCAAAGTTACTTTAACTGCAACGAATGCAGATGGTTCAAATACCAAAATCGTTGATAACTTTATTGTTGTTAATGCTTTGACACCTCCAACAGCTAATTTTACAGCTGATAATACAACTATTACTGAAGGTGAATCAGTAAGTTTTAGTGATTTGTCAACGAATAACCCAACTTCATGGTCATGGAGTTTTGATGGAGGTACACCTGCTACATCGAACTCAAAGAATCCAACCGTTTCTTATGCAACTGCAGGTACATTCAATGTAACTTTAACGGTTCAAAATGCTGATGGCAGTGATACCGATGCCCAGGTTGGTTATATTGTTGTTAATGCTGTTCCGGCTCCGGTAGCTGATTTCTCGGCCGACAATACGTCTATCGATCAGGGAAGTTCAGTTACATTTAATGATATGTCAAGTAACAGTCCGGTAAGCTGGTATTGGGAATTTGATGGTGGAACTCCGGCAACATCAACGGCCAGAAACCCAAAAGTAACTTATGCCAAATGCAAATAGTTATAAAGTAAAATTGACAGTGACCAACCCTGGTGGTGCCAACTCCAAAATAAAAGAAAATTATATTCATGTAAACCCGGTGATTGTTGTTCCCGCATATTGCAGTTCCAACGGTACTTCAAACGCTGAATGGATTGCAGGAGTGAAGGTTGACAATAAAACCAATAGTTCAGGATCAGGGGATTATGAAGATTTTACATCCACTGTATTTACAAATGGAGACAGGTAAAACATACCCTGTTACACTGACTCCGGGATTTCCTTCAAGATCAAGTTTTGAATATTGGTCGGTTTGGATTGATTTAAATAATGATATGGACTTTGATGATGCCGGGGAATTGGTTTTTAGTGCCGGTAAATCAAAGAGTGACGTAAGCGGATACATTACAATACCTAACGGTATTCCGGCAACAACAACCAGGATGAGAGTTTCAATGGCATCGCAGGCTCCCGCAGCGTGCGGATACATTGGAGATGGCGAAGTGGAAGATTATACAGTTAATATTACTGAACCTGTTCCACAACCGCCAGTGGCAGATTTTTCTTCCGATTATTCAACAATTCAGGTTGGAGGAAGTGTTTCATTTACCGATCTGTCTCAGAATAATCCTGATCAGTATGCCTGGACTTTTGAAGGAGGAACACCATCAACCAGTACATCGCAGAATCCGGTAGTTACCTTTAATACAATTGGTGACCACCAGGTTAGCTTAACTGTTTCCAAAAGCGGATTTAATCCAAGTACAAAAACAAGCGTAATTACGGTTACCGAAACTGTTCCTGTTGAATACTGTACACCAGTATCTGTTAACAGTTCTTCAGATTATATCCAAAAAGTTGTTGTGGGCAGTTTGATTAATAATAATACAGGTGCAGATGGATATTCAATACAAATGGACGCAGTTCCAATGTCTGCGGGCAGTACGTACAGTGTTGCTTTAGTTCCGAATAATTCGTCAGCGCGAAATTTCTGGAGGGTCTGGATTGATTTCAATAATGATAAGGATTTCGATGATTCTGATGAAACACTGGTTGTTCTCAATAATAAGAAAGGCAATGTAGCAACTACTATTACCATTCCGAACTATGCATCTGGAACAACGCGAATGAGAATCGCAATGAAAAGCGGATCATCGCCGGCAAGTTGCGACGATGGTTTTGAGGGAGAAGTTGAAGATTATTTCGTGTCTTTCAACCCTGCAATGCCGCAATCGATGATGGCATCGGCTGCTAATGATGAAATAGGATCGGACATTGATAATATCAGGATTTATCCAAATCCGGTTCAGGACATATTAAAATTACAACTTAACGGGTTGAACCCGGTGATTATTATGCTATTTACAGCGCTAAAGGGGAAAAAGCTGATTAACAAAAATTTCGCCGGTACACTTACCCAAATCGATATGACAGGTCTTCCTTCAGGAATGTACCTGGTTACAGTCGTTAAAAAAGAAAAGGTCCTTCACCAAAAAATTGTAAAGAGATAAGTTTTTTGAAATAATTTAAGGTAATAAAGGCATCAGGGATTTATTCCTGGTGCCTTTTAATTTTTTATCAAATGAATATTGATTTATTATAATAGAAAATAAATGTAAAATCTTCTGAAGTTAACCGGCCATAACACCATTTACTTCCCTGAGAATTGCCTTTTTCGTTTTTACTCCAACAATTCTGCCAGCCTCTACCCCATCCTTAAAAATTAACAATGTAGGAATATTTCTGACTTTATATTTACTTGCCAACGCCTGATTATTATCCACATTAACTTTCCCAATAATTATATTTTCCTGGGTTTCAGCAATATCATTCAATATAGGTGCTACCATTTTGCATGGTCCACACCAGGGAGCCCAGAAATCTACCAATATTACTTTTTTGCGCAGTGCCAGTTTAAAGTTTTTGCTGTTCAGATTTACGATTTTTTTACTTGCTTCAACCGGTTTTGTATTCTTCATTTTAAAATAATTGAAAGTAATTAAGCCGATCAAAGCAGCTACTACTGCTAAGATAACGATAAGTGTTGTTGACATTCTATTCTGATTTTTTATTCTGTTATCTGAATTTCCGAAGTTATTTCGAAAGCTTTTCTGTAAGTTGCACTAACTCCACAATATCTTTCTTCCGATAAATCAATAGCTTTTTGAATTTTCTCCAAAGGTAAATTTTTCCCTTTAAAAGCATAAATAACATGCATTTTACTGAATTGTTTTGGATGCTCTTCCGTTAAATCGCCTTCAACAATTACATTAAAATCATCAAATTCAACCCGCATTTTTTTCAGGATTGAAACTACATCCATTCCGGTACAACCTGCCAAAGCAGTAAGCATAAGTGGTTTTGGTCTTGCGGACCGCGATTCTCACCACCTAGCCTTTTCGGAAGCATCGAGAATTACTTCATGTCCATTGACTTCGGCTTTAAAAGCCATATTTTCAAGCCAGTTAATTTTTACTTGTTCTTTTATCATTATTTCTATTTTTATTGTTTTAACTTCTTAAATATTCTGATAACGCTAAGTGCTGCAATGGTTCCTTCTGCCACAGCAGTAGTAACCTGCCGATATTTTTTATTTATGCAATCACCGGCCGCAAAAACACCTTTAACACTGGTCTTCATATCGCGATCAACAACAATTTCATTCCTGTCGTTTAATTCAACAATACCTCTTAAATCGGCAGTATTTGGCTGATAACCAATAAAAATAAATGTGCCGTCAGTTTTTAGTTCACTCTTTTCACCCGATGGCAGATGTTCGATACTTACTTTCTGAAGCTGTCCGTTTCCATAAAAACCACGAAGCTCCGATTCCATAATGAACTCAATTTTAGAATTTTTTTCCGCCTCTTCAACTGCATGTTTAAAAGCCTGGAAATGATCGAACTGATGTACAATAGTAACTTTGCTGGCAAAATTGGTTAATGCAACTGCTTCTTCAAGCGCCGAGTTACCTCCTCCAACTACTACTACATCTTTATCTGTAAAGAAATCGCCATCGCAGGTTGCACAATACGAAATTCCTTTCCCTTTAAACTGCTCCTCCCCTTCTATATTTAGCGAACGCGGCTTCCCTCCCGGGGTTAAACACAACTGTTCTTCCTTTGAAAATTCTTCCATCTTCCAGTTCAATGGTTTTTATTTCACCTTGCAACTGATAGTTCGAAATTTTAATGTTCGATTTTATTTTACACCCAAAACTTTTTGCCTGCATTTTCATATTGTCGGCCAAAATGTAACCTTTTGTAACAGGAACACCTGGATAATTGGCTATTTCTTCCGTTAACACCATTTGTCCGCCAATAGCGCCTTCATTCAAAATAAGCGTTGAAAGTTTGGCTCGCGATGCATAAATGCCGGCAGTTAAACCTGCTGCCCCGGCACCTACAATAATCGTATCAAAAATTTCGTCCATGGTTGAATAACTATATATATTGTATTTGATTTTTTTTGAAAAATGTCATTCCCGTGAGATGGAAAATAATTTTTATTCAACATTTACCATACTCACAGGGACGACTTAAACAGACAAATTATGCTCCTAATTTTTCATCAAGAACAGAAGTAATTTGCTGTAAGTTCTGAATACTGCTGGTAGCGTGAGCCACTTCACCATTTTTATAATACATAGTGAAAGGTAAGCCCATAAAACCACGACATTCAGGAGCGTTACGAATAACAGCTGCTTCCGGGTTGTCAAATGCCATCACAGCGAATTTAACATCTGTGCGTTCATCTTCCAGCTCCTCCATAATATTGTAAACCGGGATACACATCGGTCCCATTCTTCCACAACAAACCATTACGTTTTCATTTTCATTAATGAATTTCTGCAATTCTGCTGCAGTTTCAAATTCGTGTAATCCTGTGCGTAATAACTTCATGATATTTAATTTAACTGTTAATAAAAATGTATTAGTACTCTTCTTTCTGTGTTAATTCGGCTATAATCTTTTTATCCGATTCCAGCCTGCCATTCAAATAGTCGTCAATAAGTAATTCAGAGTCTTTCCGTGCGATGCCTACAAAGAGGTTTACTTTTTTAGACGCAAATAAAGAAATGATCTGCCTGTTCACTTTATAAGCAATCACATCTGTAACACCCTGTTTTTCAAGCCAGCCTGGTAAATCGGTAACAGCAATACCAATGGGCATTTCAATCAGATTTCTGTTTAGAATTCTTTTATCGATTTCAAATATTTCGTAGTAACTGCACTCGCCGAAATATTCGCTTAAATGATCATCAAAAATTGGTATTGCTACACGTTTCATTTTAAATGAATTAATTACACTGCAAATTTATCCAATGTAAAAATCCCCTGCTATAAAAAGGGGGTTAAGGATGAAAGAACAAAAACTATTATTTTTCAGTTTTTTTACTGTTAAATACCAGTTTCTCATTCCTTATTTCCGACAAAAAACTCTTTTCAATTGAATTGAAATGATAATTTTGTAGGATTAATTTTTATTCTCTTCGAAGAATAAACTATTCAGGATGAACATGGAACAAATGTTTCCCAAAGAATTGGAAATACTTCAGCAGCACAAAACGGTAATTACCTACCTGAAAGGTGAAAACATTTTTAAACAAGGTGCTTTTGCACCTTATGTGCTTTATGTTGTAAAGGGATTGGTTAAAGTTTACCTGCAAACCGGTTACGATAAGCAGGTTAATGTAAGCCTGGCTGGTTCAGGTGATTTCCTTGCTTTTTCATCCATTTTTGGAGAGAACATCCACACTTATTCCACACAAGCAGTTAAAGACTCAGATATCTGCATGATTGAAAAGGAAAGCTTAAAAGAAGCTTTGCTGAAACACCCTGAATTTGCACTTCGAATCACATCAAAAAATTACCGGAATGAACGCCATTTACTGGAAATCATAAAAAACGTTTCATACAAACAAATGCGCGGGAAACTGGCTTCCAGTCTTCTGTATCTTTCCCAAGACGAGTTTTTGCAAGAAGAAATCTTTACCTATTTAACCCGACAAGACATTGCCGATTTTGCTTCCATTTCAACCGAAAGTGCGATCAAGTTTCTGAAAGAGTTTGAAAAGGAAAAGATGCTGAAATTAAGAGGCAAAAACATTGAAATTCTGAATTTTGATCTTTTGGAGTCAATCAGTAAAAACGGTTAGTTATGAAACTTGCTGAGGACCGAAAAGAACAGCTAAAAACCGAAATGCGTTTTTCGGCTACGCGCAGTAGTGGTCCCGGAGGACAAAACGTAAATAAAGTTAGTTCACGTGTAGAGCTTCGTTTTTCTATTCCAAAGTCGGCCGTTTTGTTTCCTGAAGAAAAGGACCGGCTAAATATAAAACTGAAAAACCGGATTAATGCGGACGGTGAATTAATTTTAACAGCACAAGTTGAACGATCTCAACTGGCAAACAAAGAAAAAGTAACCGAAATCTTTTTTATGCTGATCGAAAAAGCGCTCACTATTCCACGAAAACGAAAGAAAACATCGCCAACAGCAGCTTCTCGGGTTAAACGTCTGGAATCAAAGAAATTAACTGCTTTTAAAAAGCAGCTTCGCAAACCACCGGAAATTTAAATCGAAGCTTATTTTTAAAATTACAGTTAAAAATTGTTTCTTTACTTCATCATTTTTCAGTATTACAGGTTTTACATGAGTCAGTTTTTAAAAAATATTCAGAAAAATATCATTCAGACAATTGACTGGTTTCATTTTCCTTTTTTGCATTTCATTCCACGCGAAGTATTTCGTTATGCCGTTACCGGTGGGCTGAATATGGTTTTAGATCTCTGTTTGTTTTTTATCTTTTACAACTACCTCCTCGACAAGCAGATCGTTGAAATGGGGTTTGTCGCCATAAGTCCACACATCGCTGCTTTTCTAATCGTTTTCCCTATTACGTTTACCACCGGATTTTTGCTGGCCAAATACATTACTTTTACAGCTTCTGAACTGCACGGGAAAATTCAGCTTTTCCGATATGGCGTTACAGTCGCCGGATCCATTTTTCTGAACTACATTTTTCTAAAACTTTTTGTCGAATATTTTGGGTTATTTGCTACGCTGTCAAAAGGCATAACAACAGTTATTGTAGTTATTTACAGTTATATACTTCAACGATATTTTTCATTTAAAACAGGTACGCTTTTGGTTCAGCAGAAAGTGGCCGATTAAACTATCAGCAAATCCTTGCAAGAACTTTTTTTGATTTGTTGTGAAACAAAATTTGGCTATTTTTAGTTGTTAATGCGATGAATGAAATAAAACCAAAATATTATCCGACCATTTTACAGGCCATCCATTTACTGATCCTGTACATTTTTATTCAAAGTGTGGTTGATTTTCCTTTGGCGCTGATTGATTATTATACGGGCAGCGAGTACTTATACAACCCCATAAAGAAAATTGTTCTTGGCGTTGGTTCCACATTATTTATTTTGATATATGGTTTTAGAAGATCAAAAGCTCCGCTGTTCAAGGTTTTTCCTGTGAAACTCTTTAATCCGCTGATACTTGTTCCAATCGTAACTTTTTTCTGGGGAGCGCATAATTTACTGGAAATTCCTGCTGCATTTTTAGATAAACATCTTCCTCCTCCCGACTGGTTCTGGGAGTTGTTCAACCGTATTTTTGAAGGTGATTATGGTTGGATTGGCGCATTTATGAAAGTGTCTGTTATTGCCCCGATCGTCGAAGAACTAATTTTCCGTGGATTGATTTTGCAGGGATTTCGCAGAAATTACAATGCTTTTGTTGCAGTGTTGATGTCGGCGCTTTTATTTGCACTTTTTCATCTGAATCCCTGGCAATTCCCGGCTACTTTTGTTCTGGGATTATTATTAGGCTGGATTGTTGTTCGGACAAACAGCATTATCTTGTCCATACTTGGGCATTCCATAAACAACTTTCTGGTGCTTATTAATATTACCTATTTCCAACAAATTCATTCTCATGCCATTTACCTGATAGAGAAAAAACAATTGTATTACATCAGCTCACTTGTTGTACTTCTGTCACTTATCCTGATTTTTTCACTCACTTTTCGATGGTTCAGAAAAACAAAATCGAAATAATTCAGTTATAACAGTAGTTGTGTTTTTATTGATTTTTAAGGCATAAGGCGCTTCTTCTCCATTTTTATGCATTAAATAATTACTACTATGGATTACGTATTAATAGGACTTGGAATAATTTTAATGTTTGCCGGTCTTTTAGGTTGTATATTACCCATTCTTCCCGGCCCGCCATTAAGTTACCTCGGATTGCTAATGTTGCATTTTACTTCACGTTATGAATTTTCAGGGAGTTTTCTTGTTTTATGGGGATTGATAACAGCTTTTGTTTACGGGCTTGATTATGTGATTCCTGCCTGGGGAACAAAAAAATTCGGAGGAAGTAAGCGCGGTGTTTGGGGAAGTATTATTGGAATGGTTGTCGGATTTTTCTTTTTTCCTCCTCTGGGTATTATTATTGGCCCGTTTTTAGGTGCAATAATAGGTGAATTTTCAGCAGGCAAAGATTCAGTAGCAGCTTTTAAATCAGGCATTGGTTCGTTTATTGGATTTTTTGCCGGATTTCTTTTTAAAATTATTGCTTCAGGAACAATGACCTTTTATTTTGGCAAGAAACTATTCATCGGCTAACAGCATTTTATTTTTCCCCGGAATATGATTTTGTTTTAGGAATCGTTTATTAGTATAATTTTGAGCAAAATTAAAAGAGTGGTTAAGAAGAAATCAAATATGGCGAAGGAGAATAAAACTGCCGGGAGGAAAAAAATATAAATCAAAAAAAACGTCGAAAGGGAGAAAATTTTTTGTATTCGCAGGAAAAACAACAATTGTACTATTTCTGCTGGGAATCCTTTTTTTTATTATGATTTTTCTTGGAATTCTTGGCCCTGTCCCGTCGAAAAAACAATTGCACGAAATTAATAATCCGGTAGCTTCCGAGGTTTACTCTTCCGATGGAAAAATACTTGGACGTTATTACGTTGAAAACCGAAGCAATGTATCGTACGAAGAAATATCGCCAAATGTAATCAATGCACTTATTGCTACTGAAGATGCGCGCTTTTATGAACATCGCGGCATTGATGAAATTGCGCTGCTTCGTGTCCTGTTTAAATCCATTCTTTTACAAAAAAGCAGTTCAGGAGGTGGAAGTACTTTAAGTCAGCAAATAGCAAAAAACCTGTTTCCCCGGGGTAATTACGGGCCTTTGTCAATGCCGGTAAATAAAATCCGCGAATCCATTATTGCCTATCGTTTGGAGCGAATTTATTCCAAGCAGGAAATACTTGCATTGTACCTGAATACGGTCCCGTTTGCCGAGAATGTTTACGGTATCGAAGTTGCTGCCGAGCGGTTCTTTTCAAAAACACCCAAAAATCTTGATGTAGATGAAGCAGCTATTTTGATCGGAATGCTTAAGGCAAATAATTATTATAATCCGCGAACACACCCCGAACGATCAAAGGGCAGGCGTGATGTGGTTATCGATCAAATGGCCAAGTACGATTATATAACAACTGGACAAGCTGAAAAATACAAATCAAAACCGCTCAAATTGAAATATCGGGTTATTTCCTATAACCAGGGACCAGCACCCTATTTGCTTGAAAAACTGCGTCCGCAACTTGAAGAATGGTGCAGAAACAATACGAACAAAAAAGGCGATAATTATAATTTATACACCGATGGATTAAAAATAAAAACCACTGTAGATTATAATCTTCAGTATTACGCGGAACTGGCAGTTAAAGAATATATGAAAAACCTCCAGAAAGTCTTTGATAATCACTGGAAATATCGCGACATTTTCAAAGAAGATCCCGAAATCGTTAAAAGCGCCGTTAACAGGTTAAATGGAGGCAACACAACCAATGAGAATTTAAAGGAAAAAGTTCACACACAGTTATTTTCATGGAACGGAATTGAAGATACTACCCTCACCCGCCTCGATTCATTAAAACATTACCTGAAAATGCTGAATGCAGGATTTATAGCCGTTAAGCCTGAAACAGGCGAATTGAAAGCATATGTTGGAGGCATTGATTTCAGGTATTTCAAATTCGATCATGCCACTGCGCCACGACAGACAGGTTCCGCTTTTAAACCACTGGTTTATCTTGCGGCACTTGAAAACGGCATTTCGCCAGATACCTATTTTGCCAACCAATTTAAAGTTTACGATGAGTACCAGGGCTGGGCACCAAGAAATTCGCACGATGAATACGGTGGTTATTACAGCATGAAAGGAGCTCTTGCAAAATCGTTGAATACCGTTTCAGTTGAAGTTTTACTTAAAACCGGTATATCCAATGCTATTGATCTGGCAAGAGATTTTGGTATCTCGGCCGATCTTCCTGATTATCCGTCACTGGCGCTTGGAGTAGCATCGGTCTCTCTTGAGGAAATGGTGGAAGCTTATGCCGGAATTGCTAACGGCGGTATTCCTGTTAAGTCTCATTGTCTCCTGGAAATTTCGGATAATGAAGGAAATGTGCTGAAAACATTTCAATATGAAAATGAAGACAGTTCAGTTGCTTCGCCGGAAAATTGCCGGGCAGTAATCCATATGATGGAGGCAGTGGTCGATAACGGAACAGGAAGAGGAATACGCACCATTTACGGTCTGAATAATGATTTTGCGGGAAAGACGGGAACCACCCAAAACAATTCTGATGGCTGGTTTATTGGTGTTACCCCTGATTTGGTGACCGGGTGCTGGGTTGGCGCCGATGACCCGCGGGTCCACTTCAGGACTACCACGCTTGGACAGGGAGCTTACATGGCACTACCAATTGTAGGAAAATTTTACAGTAAAATGTATGCCGATCCTAAATACTCCAGGTTAAAATCTAATACGTTTACAGAACCCCAGCCTGAGCTACTGGCCATGATCGATATTCCTGAATACCGCGATATGCCGGATATTGATCGTGGATTTAATTTGGCTGATATCTTCCGGAAAAATAAAGAAAAGGGAAATACAACGAAATCAAACCGAAGGACAGCCCAAAGTAAAGACAAAAAAGGTGTTCCGATTTGGGAGAAAATAAAGTCCATTTTCAAAAAGAAAAGTAAATAGCGGATTTTTTGTGAAATCGTTGTTCTGGTTTTTGAAAAAAGTTTAATTTTGGGGCACTTTAAAATTCGGGATGTAGCGCAGTCCGGTAGCGTACTTCGTTCGGGACGAAGGGGTCGCAGGTTCAAATCCTGTCATCCCGACTGAAATATCAGGCGGCCATTTTTGGTCGCCTTTATTGTTTATTACTATGTACTACGTTTATATTCTTCAAAGTGAAAAAGATGGAAAATTTTACATCGGCAGCACATCTGATGTTAAGGCAAGGCTTGATTTTCACAATTCTGGCAGACAGAGATCGACATGTTTCAGGATTCCGTTTAAGATTGTTTACAAAGAAGAATATGCAAGTAAAAGTGAAGCTTTAAAAAGAGAGAAACAGATAAAATCTTACAAAGGAGGTGAAGCGTTTAAAAAACTGCTCTCAGGGATGTAGCCCCGCCATCGGCGGGGTACTTCGTTCGGGACGAAGGGGTCGCAGGTTCAAATCCTGTCATCCCGACTGAAATATCAGGCGGCCATTTTTGGTCGCCTTTATTGTTTATTACTATGTACTACGTTTATATTCTTCAAAGTGAAAAAGATGGAAAATTTTACATCGGCAGCACATCTGATGTTAAGGCAAGGCTTGATTTTCACAATTCTGGCAGACAGAGATCGACATGTTTCAGGATTCCGTTTAAGATTGTTTACAAAGAAGAATATGCAAGTAAAAGTGAAGCTTTAAAAAGAGAGAAACAGATAAAATCTTACAAAGGAGGTGAAGCGTTTAAAAAACTGCTCTCAGGGATGTAGCCCCGCCATCGGCGGGGTACTTCGTTCGGGACGAAGGGGTCGCAGGTTCAAATCCTGTCATCCCGACTGAAATATCAGGCGGCCATTTTTGGTCGCCTTTATTGTTTATTACTATGTACTACGTTTATATTCTTCAAAGTGAAAAAGATGGAAAATTTTACATCGGCAGCACATCTGATGTTAAGGCAAGGCTTGATTTTCACAATTTCGGCAGACAGAGATCATAATAACAGCATATGCCTTAACAAACCCTAAAGATTGGAATATCCAACAATGTTGCAAGTTTTTCAAGTTTATTACCTACGTGACCTACCCCTATTGCACAATGATGTGATGGACCGGCTTTTGACCATTTTTCGATAAATTGTTTTACAGAAATAGGAAAACGATATCGGCTGTTTGTATTGCCAATCTGAAAGGTTGGTCCCGGAACAGATTCCCCTTCAGCAACCAAAAAAAAGATACTTTCTTTATTTTCAACAACTGAAAGTACAGTAACGGGGCCATGTTTAACAGACATTTGTATCGAAAGACCTTTCCCGGGTTTACCATGGTAAACGGGCAAAGGAACTAATTTTACACCCCCATCAGCAATTGCAAAATGGGCAGGTCCATCATGGCCAAGCATTACGATATCATCAGTAAAATCCATTGCATAAAATTCAGAGAAAGAACCGCCCGCCCCAAACTCAGACAGAATCTTCATAGCCTGTGCATTTTTAACTTCACATTCTCCTGCAACAGGTATCCCTCTTCCCGTAAGTAACGTGTTTCCCGGAATTAGTGAAGTTACTATGTTTTCATATTCATTTCCTGAAGAACCTTCATAATAATATGCTATTGATCCAAGATGATGTTTCTCAACAAGTTTATCAAGCGCTGCCGAAGTGTGAGCAGCTCTCTGTATTTCATAATCATCACATTCCGAGGCAACATCAAACGATGCATTAAATTCTTGAATTTTTGAATATATTTCATTCTTCGTTACAGCGTCGCGTAAATCTTTTAGTTCGCACATTTCAAGCATTTCAATATGTGTTCCAAAGGTTGATGATTGCTTTGTTAAATCAGTGTAAACGTCCAGCATACCATTATAATAATGCCCAAGAATTCCCATCCTGTTATTTCTCATAACATTCGCTACATGTGCTGCTTCTATCCACGCTTCAATTTCATTCCATGCTTCATTATCGGCAAGATAACCTGTGACAATGTCGTAATTAATTTCAGCACGATTAAAAGCACTGGCTAACTCTGGGACAGAACAAGCCTGGCAATGTGCTAACCATTCACCAGTCATTTTTCCTCTGTCACCCATTGAATTTAACTTTTCATAATCAACAGCTGGAACAGGTTGAATGTTAAGTAAAATAACCGGGACCTTAACTCTTTGAACAATTGGTAGTACCGTTGAAGAAAGAGCATAAGTAGATATAAATAAAAATACAATTTCAACATCATTTTCTTTTAGTAGTTGCGCAGCCTTTTGCGTCTTTAAAGGCGAGTCTACCATGCCAGCATCAATTACAGTTGTCCCAAATGATTCCATTTTAGTTTTGATTTCTTTTTGGTACCCTTTCAGACGTGTTAACAATCCTTCAAATTGAGGCCAATATGTATCTAATCCAATACCAAACAAGCCCACTTTTACATCTTTTTTCATGGGAAATCTTTTTGAGTTTTTGAGAAAATCGCAGATGATATTGCATCAAGTCGTTCTGTGTTAGGCTGTCCATTGCTACCAAGTGTAGGACAAATAGCTCCAAATCCTTCATCATGCTCATTCCAGGCGTAAATAATTACTGTTTTTGCAACTGCCTTATTTTTGTTCTTATTTGTCCATTCTATCGCGGAAAGAAGGAAATCTTTTAAATCCTCCGGTTTAGCATCCTGACAATTAGTTGAATCGGAATAATACTGACTCCAGGGATTAACACTTTCCATACGAGGTTTTGGGTTCCAGCCGGTACATACCCAGGGTACAATTTCTTTTTTTTCAGCGTACGCTGCCCAGTTTTTTTTACTCTGCTCCGGGATTATTTCTGCAAAAGGAAGATTATCTTTCCCCAGTGCTGCATAACTGCTAATTGCATCGGCACCGATTTTATCACAATAATCAATTGCTGATTGTGCGTTCCAGTCCATTACAACTACATAGGGACTTTTTAACTTGTCTGCCAAACACATTTCCCTTAATTTATCTAAAGCAACTCTAGTTAAATCGCTGTTGTAGAGGTAAACTAATGGTCTGCCACTTAATACTTTCTGATAATTTTGGCGTGCAAAATCATTAACAAGTAATTTTCCACTAGAATCCTTAGCAGATGCACCCAAAATAACACACCATTTTACATCGTTTGCATATTTACTGGATTGATGAAGTTTTCGCGCTGTTTCCAATCCGCTTCCATCAGGATACCAACAATAAGCCCAGTAATCTATTCCGGCATTTTTTGCATAGATAATTTCCTTATCCATAATCTCCTGAGTCGTTCCATCAATTAAAATGAAATCGCTTGATTTTACAATACTAAAAAATGGTGCACGATAATGAAATTTTTCGGGCCCCAGGGTACGTTCTACAATAGGACCAATCTTCCATGCTCCTTTGTCTCCTACCCATCCATCCCAACGTATAGCTCCGATTAGAATATCTGATTTACCCTGTTCTTTCGTTGGGTTGTTTACATTACATGAGGGTGATATTGAAATGATCAGGATTAAGGTAATGAAAAGTATTTTCGATCTGTTCATTTTTAAACTTTTCTGGTTCATTTGAACACTTCTTTAACAGCTTCTAAATAAGCCATCCCGTGAACTGTATCCGGTTCAAGATAACTTCCTTCTGTCCACTCATTCCAGCAATTGATATTCAGGATGCGGGGACCATTTGGATCAGCCAGCAGTCTTTCTTTTGTTTTAAGAAGCGCTTCCTTAAAATTTGCCGGTGTATTGTTGACAATGATTCCGGTGTAGGGATACCCTGCGTCAAATCGCCAGCCCATTTCCTGATTTGTCCGTGGTGAAGAATCCCAGCCCATTGTAACATTCGGGATATATGGTACACTATATTCTGACTTTGCTTTGTCCCAATAAGAAAAATATTCCCTACAGACCTTGTTATAATCATTTTGCACCTCTGTAAGTTTAACATGGTGTATCCAAACATAGGAAGTAGCTGAATTAAATCCCAGCTTTTTGATTAGTTCAGGAATATTTGCCGGCACTTTTTGACCAGGTAAAATCGGATTTCCCCATGCTACCAGATTCCAGTGTATTCCTTTTAAACCGGCATCCACAGCTTTCTGGTTCAGTTGATCCATTGCAGTTTTGGCTCCTTCGATGCTTCCAAATCCTTCAATAAATTTTTCTATATCATAAATTGAAAAATACGCTTTACCGTCTATTAACCAATAGTTTGGCCTGGTGAAATATTCCCGGATAATTTCATCTCCTATTTTATCAAATTCTTCGGGTGTAACTTTACCCTCATACATAACAGGAAGTTCATTAAGATTACCTTCATTACACGGGAAAAGATCTTTCCAGTCATGATTTGCCCACATAAGGGCAAATTTTATTTTACTTGTGTTTTTAGCTTTTAGGAAACCATCATCCAGACACTCATTTAAAAATGGTCTCCCGTCATAATGATACCAATCAAAAATAAAAACATCAATCCCATGGTCAGCTGCGGCGTCTATCTTCATCTGCATCACTGCAGGGTCTTTTTCGTCTGTATATCCCCATGCAGGCACTTTAGGCTGTTGATGCCCATCGAAACGAGGCAAGGCATTTTTTACCAATTCCCATTCTGAATGATTGTCAAGGATGTGTTGCTGGCTGACAGGAAGATGATTGTTATCTCTGATGTGATAGTTAGGAAAATAATAGCTTGCAACGGTAATCTTTTCAGGATTAGACCCCGTTTTTGAATGTGTGTTGCATGAGATAAGAAAAATAAATACGCCGATGGCTAAAAAACAGTTTTTCACGATAATATGGTTTTAATTCAGGTTATTCCTTTTATAAATTTTAGTAATACTTAATGCTATTCAATTTAGTTTGAAAATTATTAAAATCCAGTTAGTTTTTCAAGGGTAAGTTAATTATTCTCTAAAATAAATGGTTAAGAGATTCAAATTCTATTTACCGTGACAAGCAGAAAGCTTTTTTTTAATAACGAAACGGCTTTTTTTACACCTCTCCGTTCAATCAATTCAAACTATCCAAATTCCGGTATTTCAATCGCTGCATCCACTGCGTTTCAATGCTGTAAAAACCGTATTCCTCTACTACTTTCCCTTTAATATGATAATAACCGGGACCGGTAAAAGGGTTCCTGCCATTTGGAAAATGCACTGTATCCAGCCACTGGCCATCCAGATCGAGCCAGGTGCCAAAATACATACGATCTCCATTTTTTGTAGCGGTTGGTTTTCGATGAACAAAATAACCTGTTATTTCAACGGTTTTACCTACCAGTTTCGGAAACTCAGCAACTTTTACACTCGACAGAACTGGCGATTCGAGTAAGTTGACTGGCGAATGAAGAGGAAAACCCAGTAATTCAATTTCATCAAAAATATCTTCCAACTCGTGTTTCCATAATTTGGGCAGTTTAAATGCTTTCGGATTTGTATTGAAAAGCGTCCGCTCTGATGTTGTTTTTTTTGAGTGCCCCAGTAAATAATGTGCATCCCACAGCAGTTCCTTTTTTGTTTTTCCTGTAAAACGAAAAGCACCTGCGCGGATAAGAATGATGATCTGTTCCAATGAAATTTTTATACGACTTACAAAAACGGCTAAACTTTTAAATTTACCGTTTGCATAGCGTTCTTCTAAAATGGCTTCAGCTACATTGTGTTCCAGCTCATGTAAAATGTAAAAACCAATAAAAATGGTCTCCGAACAGATTGTATTTAACCATTCACTGGTATTTACACAGGGCATTTCAATTTTGGCACCATGCAACCTGGCTTCGTGAAAATAGAGCTCTGAGGAATAAAAACCGCCGCCGTTATTCAGTGTTGCCACCATGTATTCTCTCGGGTAATAAGCTTTTAAATACAACGCCTGGAAACTTTCAACGGCATAACTTGCCGAATGTCCTTTGGAAAAAGCATAGTTGGCAAAACTTTCAATCTGGAACCAAATATCAGAGATGGTTTTTTCAGCATATCCTTTTTCACGACAGTTACTGAAAAACTTATCCTTTATCTTCCAAAATTCATTTCGTTGCCTGAATTTCCACGACATTCCGCGACGTAAAACATCGGCTTCAGCCAGTGTAAGACCGGCAAAATAATGAGCTACTTTTATTACATCTTCCTGGTAAACCATCACTCCGTAGGTTTCTTTCAGAATTTCATACAACTCGGGCAATTCCTTCTGTGCCTTTTCCCGTCGTTTTTCATCCTGAAACCGGAGAATGTACTCGCGCATCATTCCACTTTGCGCAACTCCCGGACGAATAATAGAGCTGGCTGCTACCAGTCCTTTGTAATCATCGGCTTTTAATTTGGTAAGCAGCATTCGCATGGCCGGCGATTCCACATAAAAACAGGCAATAGCTTTTCCGCTTTTTAACAGGCTTTTTACTTTCGGATCGTGCTTAAACCGATCAACCTTATTGATATCAATGTTCTTATTCCTATTCTTTTTTATGATGTCAAGTGCATCTTTTATCTTTCCCAAACCACGCTGACTGAGAATATCGAATTTATACAATCCTACATCTTCAGCCACCTGCATGTCAAAATGGGTGGTTGGATATCCTTTTGGCAGAATGTGTGTGGCTGTATAGCAGGTAACCGATTTTTCAGAAATAAGAATCCCGCTGGCATGGATACTTAAGTGGCTTGGCATCCCCTCAATAAATTTACTGTACTGTAGTACCCATTTTGCATACTGGTCGTTTTCCTGCGGAACCGGATTTTTTTGCAGCCGGGTAATTTCGTCAGCAGGCAATCCAAAAACTTTCCCGATTTCGCGCAAAGCCGATTTGCCTTCAAACGAAATATTTGTTCCCAACAAAGCTGTTCTTTCCCACCCGTATTTTTCAAAAATGTAGCGGGTAATATCATCACGGTCGGTCCACGAAAAATCAACATCAAAATCGGGCGGATTGGTTCGCGCCGGATTGATAAACCGCTCAAAATAGAGGTCGAGTTCAATGGGATCAACATTTGTAATTTGCAGCAAATAAGCGACCATGCTATTGGCACCGCTTCCCCGCCCCACATAATAATATCCTTTGCTGCGGGCGTATCGCACAATATCCCAGTTAATCAGAAAATAGGAACTGTACCCAAAGTCATCAATCAGTTTCAGTTCTTTCTCCATTCGCTCAATCACTTGTTGCGACGGCTTTCCAAACCGGTATTTTAACCCTTTTTTGCATTCCGAACGTAAAAGTTTAATATCCTCTTCGTGCGAGTTAGTAAAAAATTGTTTGTTCTTATTTTTTTTGAATTCAAATTCAACAGAACATGCTTTCAACAACCTTTTAGTGTTTTCAATAATTTCAGGATAATCCTGAAAGGCTTTGAGTAATTCTGTTTTTCCAATCAGCATTTCATCGGGCGAAGTTTGTTCTGATAAAGGCAGCCGGCTTAAAAGCGTATTTTTTTCAATGGCTCGCAGCAACCGGTGAATATTGTAGTCTCGTTTATTTCTGAAAGTTGCCGGTTGCAAAATCACCAGTTTATTTAAATGATTTCGCCATTCTGAAAAAGGAAGTTTTATCAGTTCCAGTGACTTAATTCCAATAAATTCATTCTCTTTCAGCGGCCCAACCTTCCGGCTTTTAAAAGGATAAATAATAAATGTATTTTCCATTTCCGGGGCCTGGTTCTCAAACACCGTTTTATCAAAAAGATGTTTTGTAAGATGCTCGTTTAACTTACGGAATCCATCGTTATTTCTGGCCAACCCAACATATTTTTGCTCAATCCCATTTCTGAAATCGATACCCAAAACCGGCCTGATATCGCATTTTTCAGCGAGCCTTACAAATTCGATGCTTGCTGAAGTATTATTAATGTCCGTCAGTGCGAGGGTGGAATATCCCCTGGCAGACAATTCTTTCAGTAATATCTCCGGTTTTATTGCACCGTACCGTAAACTAAACCATGAATGACAATTGATAAGCATAAAATTGCAAAACTGTTAAATTGATAATTGTAAAACTGAACACTGCCTGCCCGACTGACATCTGATTACTGCTAACTTCTGTTTGTAAGCCCGTTAAACGAATTAAAACTGCTGTTTAAGCTGCCGACTCCCATTGTTACAGCCCGTTTCACAGCATTATTTCCATAACGATTACGGACAACATCCATCGACTGGTAAAGCCGTATCAGTTTCTCCGAATCTTCAAATAACCGCATCTGGTAACTACCACCTATTAAATGACTGAAACGCACCCCGACCAACCGGATTAAAACCCGCCGCTGGTAGAGCGATTCAAACAAATCGAGAGTAGTTTGTATTAATGTACTGTCAAGCGACGTGTAATTTATTTTCCGCTGTTTGCTGTAAGTTTGAAAATCGGAGTATCTGATTTTTATGGAAACACAGGCCGTGAGTTTATTCTCGGCACGCAACTGGTACGCCAGCTTTTCAGCCATCGAAATAAGGATGCTTTTCATCTGATAAACATCGGTTGAATCCTGCTCGAAAGTGCGCTCCATGGAAATGGATTTTCGCTCCTGCCACGGCACTACCGGCGAATTATCGATTCCCTGCGCCTTTTTCCAGAGTACAATCCCATTTTTGCCCAGCACCCGCTCCATGAGTTCCATAGGCATTTCCTGAACTGTTTTTACTTTTTCCACTCCCATACTCCGCAACAAATGATACGTTTGGTCGCCAACCATTGGAATCTTTTTTACTGAAAGTGGTGCCAGAAATCCTTTTTCGTGACCGTCGGGAATATTCAGGTAATTGTTTGGTTTAGCCTCGCTGGTTCCCACTTTTGAAACCGTTTTATTAATGGAAAGTCCTAGAGAAATAGGAAGCCTGGTTTCATAAATGATTTTTTTGCGCAGTTCTGTAGCCCACTTAAGACACCCATGAAACTTGTCCATTCCCGAAACATCTACATAAAATTCATCGATGGAAGATTTCTCAAAAAGTGGTGCCTGTTCTTTTATTATGTCGGTTATCATATCCGAAAACTTAGAGTAAACCGAACTGTTTCCCCTGATAGTAATTGCATCCGGACATAAAAGCCGGGCCATCTTCATTGGCATTCCCGAATGAACGCCATACTGACGTGTTTCATAACTGCACGATGCCACCACTCCCCTGTCGCTGATTCCGCCAATCAGTACCGGCATTCCATTCAACTTCCTGTCCATTAGCCGCTCACACGACACGAAGAAAGTATCCAAATCCATGTGTACAATATGCCTGTTCATAGAATGATAATATTATTATCAATAAATACGATAATAATATAATCAATATTTTATATATAAAGTAAAGATTGGTTAAAAATTGAGGGTCAACCCGAGTGTGGGAAAAGTTTTCAGCTATGAAAAGATTTCTCTCCCGCAAAAACGGGATCGAAATGGCAATAGCATCTAAAGTAGAAGATTTGTCTGAAATTGCTATATAAAAAAAGCCGGTTAAAAACCGGCTCTATTTTTATTAGTTGTCAAGATTGTCAATTACACGAATCTTTTCTTTGAGTGTTTCAATTTTTTGCCTTGTCACTTCAATTTTCTTTTTCACATCGGCAATCAGCGATTCGGCGTTTTTCGATTTGGCAAAGAACCCGACATTATTATCCAGCAGAACAAGATCGTTTTCCAATTGTTTCAGCTTGTTCATATATTTATCGCGTTCCATACGCATTTTGTTCTGTCCCCTGTTCGATTCTGAAAACGATGCCATTTTGCTTTTGAACTTCAACAAATTACGTTTGTCTTCGTCGATATTCAATTCATCGAACAATTTATTTATAGCATCGCGGAAACGATTCTGAACATCATCTTTCTTTTTGAACGGAACATGCCCGATTTCAGTCCAGCGACGTTGAAAATCTTTCAGCGTTTTCAAATTTTCATCTACATTACCCTTTGATTTGAAATTGATTACTTCGGTAATCAGATCCTCTTTTAGCTTAAGATTATCAACCTGCTCTGAATCTACATCTGAAAAATGCTCTGACTTTTTCTCAAAGAAATAATCACAGGCAGCCCTGAAACGTTTCCAAACCATATCGGAATGTTTGCGTGGTACCGGGCCAATTTCTTTCCATTGTCTCTGAATATTGATCAGGTCCTGCGTCGTCTTTTTCCAATCGGTACTATCTTTCAGTGATTCTGCCTGAACACAGAGATCGATTTTCATTTGCAGGTTATTTTGCTGCAATTCTTTGTTTTTGGAATAGAATTCTCTTTTTGCATTAAAAAACTGATCGCAGGCAGTGCGAAAACGGTCATAAATTTTATTGTTATCCTTTTTTGGAGCAAACCCAATAGTACGCCAAACTTTCTGTAGTTCAATCAGTTCTCTCGATTTTTCGTCCCAGTCTTTGTAGCTCGACATCTCCATCTCGTTGATCTCTTCTACTTTTTCACAGAGTGCCGTTTTTGCTTCCAGGTTTTTCTTTTGTTCCCCCTTTCGGTTTTCGTAGAATTCCTGGTGTTTTTTATTAATTTTTGCGGTTACCGATTTAAATCTTTCCCAGATATCATCTTTGTTATCACGCGGAACCGGACCAATTTCACGCCATCGCTCATGGTATTTCTGGAGCATATTAAAAGCCTTCACAATGGAAGGTTCTACCAGCAATTCCTCAGCATTTTCGCAAAGTTTGATTTTAGATTCCAGATTTTTCTTTAAATCAAGATCTCGTAATTCACGGTTGATCTTAATATAATCGTAAAAATTTTCCACATGAAAATGGTAAAGATCCCAAAGGTTTTTCATCTTCGATTGCGGAACAAGTCCAATCTCGCGCCATTCGCGTTGCAAATCACGGAAATCATTAAAGGTTTTGTTAATCGACTCTTCATTATTAATCAGCCCCTTGATTTTTTCAATTACTTCATATTTCTTTTGAAGATTCTCTTCTTTTTCAAAATCGAGTTGCTTATTCTGTTCAATTCGAATTTGTTTGTATCTCCGCAATAAATCCTTGATATCATTTTCATACGGATCTTCCTCTGCAACAAATTCCTCTTCTACTCCACCTTCGTTAATAAACTCTTTTTTTGCCTCTTCGATATTTTCATTTCGCTTTTTGTAAAAAATTGATTTGATGGCATCAATTTCGCCTCTCAGGTCCTGATAATCATCGGGGTTGTCAAGAACATCCCGCAATGTGTTGATCAGTTCTACCTGTGTATATTTCGAATAATCAAAAGATTCTTTTTTCTCAGGTTTAGCTTTTGGTTCCTTTTTCTGATCTGCTGCTTCAACCGCCTCTTCTTTCTTTTCCTCAGTTACCGGCGTTTCCTTCTCTTTTTTTACTTCTTCTGATTTTTTAGCCTTTTCAACTTCTTTTTCAGCTGTTTTTTCTTCAACCTTTTCTGAAGGTGTTTCAGCTGGTTCTGCTTCAGCAACCGGTTCCTCTTTTTTCTTTTTCTTTTTTACTTCCGCCTTTTCTTCAACCTCTTCCTGTTTCTCCGCTGAAGTTTCCTCGCTTTTTGCAGCTACCTCTTCTTTTTCAGCAGATTCCTTTTCAACAACTTCTTTTTCTGACTTTACATCTTCACCTGCTTTTTCATCAACGGGTTCTGCTACTGCGACCGGTTCTTCTTTTTTCTTCTCTTTTTTCGATTTCGGTTTTTCCTCAGCTTTTTCCTTATCTTCAGTTGAAGCCTCCTCACTTTTAGCAGTCACCTCTTCTGTTTTAGCCGAATCTTTTTTAGCAACATCTTTTTCTGACTTTGCTTCTTTTTCAGAAGATGTTTCAGTTATAGACTCTGCTTCAGCAACTGGTTCCTCCTTTTTCTTTTCCTTTTTTGCTTCCGCCTTTTCCTTAACTTCCTTCTGTTCTGCAGTAGATACTGTCTCGTCTTCTGCACTTATCTTTTTTGTTTCTGAAGCTTTTTCAACTTCAGGAGTTTCAACCCCTTTTTCGGGTTCTTTTTCAGGAGCGTTTGTTTTCTTATTTTCCGGATTCTTTTTTTCAGAATCCACCGCTTCCTCTTTTTCCAAATCAACCGTTTTTTTCGGTTTGTCAGCATCAGACTGAGCAGCGCTTTTTAACTCTTCCGAGTTTTTGAGATCTTTAGGTTCCATTGTACATTATTTTTTACCATTAACTAAATGGTGTGCATAAATTTCGAACTACGAAAATAGATATTACAACCTTAATACTCAAAGAATTTAAATAAAATAAATCTCAACGCCTTCGCTATCAATTAAATTCTTTCCCGGCTGTAATTAAATAAAATTTCTTCTGTATCTTTTAAATCTTTAAAAATGAAAAAGTTAATGAAAAAAACTTATGTATTCTATTTTTTCAATACAGAGATAAAACACTGAATAATGTCATTCATTTCAGGAAGAAAGTTATTCTATGAAAAAATCGCTTGTTTGATATTATGTTGAACAACACATGTAAGTCATTCATTTTCAAACGAAATGTGAACTTTTGCTATTTTTAATATTTTTTCTTTTCCTTAAATTAGAATGCCTTAAAATCAACTAAAGATGAAAATTTTCTTTTTAAGTAACCAGAATTCCTGTCGCAGCCAAATGGCCGAAGCAATTCTTCGAAGTTTCGATTCCAATTTGGAAATCTATTCTGCCGGTATCGAACCTGTTGATCATATAAGCCCGGTAGCAATTGAAGTACTTGCAGAAATTGGTATTGAATTAAAACCGGGTACTCCTGTTCATTTTTCGAAATTCAGCCATATTGAGTTTGATTATTTAATCACAGTTGGTGATGGTACAACAGAACAACTGAAAATTCCGCCAATTAAATGCAAACGTAAGCTGCACCTTGGTTTTCACAATCCGTATAAAAACTTTCGCGACAGAAATGAATTACTTCAGAAATGCCGGGAGATAAGAGATGAAATAAGAACAGAAATGGATTATTTTTACCACAAAATTATTTCAACCTGAATAAACAGATAAAAAGGTTTTAGCTACCAACCATGTTTTCTACATCTTCTGGGTTTATCGGTACTCTTTCTCCCAAAATTTCACTTCCGGTTTCAGTAACCAAAATATCATCTTCCAGTCTAATTCCCCCAAAATCAAGGTATTCATCCACTTTTTCAAAATTGATAAAATTGCTGTTTATTTTTTCGTTTTTCCACTGGTCAATCAGTGCAGGAATGAAATAAATTCCAGGTTCGTTGGTAATTACAAAACCTGGCTGTAAACGTCGGCCCATTCTTAAATAAGCTGTACCAAACTGGTCAACCGGACGGATCTCATCATCGTATCCAACATAAATCTGACCGAGATCTTCCATATCATGGACATCAAGTCCCATCATATGTCCCAGTCCGTGTGGGAGAAACATGGTATGAGCACCATTTTTAACTGCTTCTTTTACATCGCCTTTCATTAAACCAAGTTCTTTTAAACCCGATGCAATAACTTCCGCAGCAGCTATATGAACCGATAAATAAGTCGCTCCGGGTTTTATAAGCGAGGTAGCTTTGTTGTTGGCAGCCAGCACTATTTCATAAATTTCACGCTGTTTTTGTGTAAACTTTCCGCCAACAGGCGTTGTGCGGGTAAAATCGGAAGCATAATGTAATAACGATTCTGCACCTGCATCGCAAACCATTAACTTACCTTTTTGTAATATTTGAGAATGATTGTGATTATGCAATGTTTCTCCATGCTGGCTCAAAATCGTTGGGAATGATGTCATTCCTCCACCAGCCAGTGCAATACCTTCAATTGTACCTGCAATTTTTTGTTCCCAGGTTCCCGGAACTGCCATTCTCATAGCTGTAACATGCATATCATACCCAGTGGCACAAGCCTTTTTAATTTCCTCTATTTCTTCCGGTCCTTTAACCGACCGTAAATTAATTACTGTTTTAACCAGTTCAAGCGACACATATTCCTCAATTTGATCGGGCTTTATTCCCAGTAAATTTCCCAGTAATATTTTGTTTTCACCACGGTAGGGTGGCAAAATATGCAACTTTCTTCCCTTGCTTAAAACTCCTGAAACAAAATTGTTAAGTTTCGAAAACGGGGCTGTATTTGAAATACCAACTTTTGCTGCGTTTTCGCTTACCGGAACCTGCGGCCCCATCCAAATAATATCAGCGATATCAACATCGTTTCCAAAAATAAATTCTTCACCACTGTCAAAATCGATGGCTCCGGCCAACCCCTGAAAATCAAGTCCGAAAAAATAAAGGAACGAGCTGTCTTGTCTGAAATGGAATTGATTATCCAAATAGTTCATGGGTGAATCAACATTCCCCAAAAACAACGCAACTCCTTTTAATCCCTTACTTTTTAGCTTATTTCTCCGATTTTGATAAATTTTCTTTTCAAACATAATTATGATTTTATTTCTTTAACACACGAATATACCGATTATCTACTTTTATTTTCTGCAAAAAATAAATTAAACTTCAAAGCTAACCCAAATTGATTTTTCCTCCGATGACCAATGTCAGTATCGCCTAAACAAAACCTCCCCTAATTAAACATAACAAAATCAATTTAAAAGTCGTAAAGAATAAAAAAATCGGTTATGGGAAATTCATTAATGATTTATTTGAACAAAAGGCTTCTTGGACAGGAAATGTTGAAAAAGAAATCTATGGAACCAGGTCCGGTGATAACTATTTCACGGGAAGTTGGTTGCAATGGAATCAAACTTGCACGTCTTTTGGCAACACGTTTGAATTCTCATACATTATCGGCGGAATGGAGAGTACTCAGTAAAGAAGTTTTCTACGAAAGTGCCCGGGAACTAAATATGGACCCGGAACGAATCAGAAAGACTTTCAAGCATGCAGATAAATATACTTTTGATGAAATACTGAAAGCATTCAACGACAAAAGTTTCAAGAGCGAGCGAAAGATAGCAAAAACAGTCTCCGATGTAATTCTCAGTTTCGCAATTGATGGATTTTGTATTATTGTCGGCCGTGCCAGCCATATTATTGCAAAGGACATAAAGAACTCACTCCACATTCGTTTAGTGGCGCCTTGTGAATATCGGATCAAAACAATTATGGAAAATAACCATTTGAACCGGGAAAATGCTATCAGCTTTATTCGCAAGGTAGAAGACGAAAGAAATGCTTTCAGAAAAGCAGTTTTAAAAGAAAAGAGTTTTGTCGAGATTTTTGACCTGACAATTAACCGGGATAAATTTATGGACGAAGAAATTGTGGATATTATTGAATATGCCGTGAACAAAAAGAAGATTCTGCAGGGGTATAAGTCTGCCATGGAATTTATTTAAAATCTGAATTCATTCAACTGACTTTTTCAATACATAAAAAACGCCTGACAGTTTTTAAATATCAGGCGTTTTCACTATCATATTTTTACAACTATCCAGTTATTTTTGCAGGAAACCCTTTTACAATTACCGGTTTTAAACTGTTCGGTTTAATTTCGAACATATCATTTGGCGATAGTTGGCATTCCTCAATCATTTTAATACAATAATCCAGCTTTCCCATGTCACGACCGGTATTATTAGTGCCGAATGTAAATTTAACTCCGGCTTCTTTGGCCATTTTTATCATATCAGCATGAGGTGTTTTGTAGCGTGCATTTATTTCGAGGGCGATATTATTGTCAGCTAAAACTTTTATTACTCTTTCCATTCTCTCATTCGTCCAAAGTTGATCATATTCTCCCATAAGTTGATCAGGTAAAACAGTGGGATTTACATAAATGTCCACCGGTTCCTGTGAGAAAATAGCTTCAATTCTATCCACCAACATGTCCATAAACTGCTGCTTATCGTCAACCCAAACTTCTTCCGGAATCCAGATCCGGTTTCTTCTTCCTTTGTTATCGGTAAATGTCATTGCGTCAGTAAATACATAATCAAATTTTGCAACAGCTTCAGGCGAAAATAAAGTAATCCATTCCCTGCCCTCAGCTTGCATTCCTTTGAATGTGGGACTCCCGGCCACTTCATCAATATATGCATAAAGCGAAGAATCGTTGGTTACAGGAAAATGTAATCCACAGTTTGGAGCAACGCCATAATTGATTCCCAGTTTTTGAGAATTTTCCACTACTTTGTCAATGGTTAAACCTCCTTTTAAATGAACATGATAATCGACCAAAGGGAATCCGGCTTTCATCAATTTGGTTACCAGTGTGTCCCAGTTATCGTCTTCAACAGCTTTTCTTTCTCCCTTCGGAAGTTCCCTTAATCTCAGGTTTCTAAAATAAGTCGTACTGTTCGGATCGTGTGCCTGCAAAGCAATAGTTCCGTGACTAAGACGGCAAGTCTCCCCTCCTTCCCAACGCCAAGGATTTTCCGGTTCTGTGTATTCATTTACTTTTATATCATTTACAAATACTTCAACAAAATTCTCCACAACCTTTACCCTCATTTTAAACCATTCGCCATCACCGGCCAGCGGAAAATAGATATTTCGGATGTTATAAATACTTCCTGTTTTTCTTCTTTCAGGAAAATTTTCGGAACCCCGGTAAGAGTTGTTTACCTGAATCTCATAACCATAGGCAGGCCAGCCTTCTTCCTGGTATTTTGTGTGAATGAACACCCCGGAATTTGAATGCTCCATCGCTTTTATCTCGGTTTCAAACTCAAAGTTTTTCATATCGCCTTCATAAAATAAATGACTTCTTTCACCGGAGCATTTAATCATACCGTCTTCCACTGTTATACTTTCCGGATGTTCGGCTGCCTGTTTCCATCCATTCAAAGTTTTACCGTCAAAAATGGATTTCCACTCGCCTGTTTTTATTCCTGTTTGACAAGAAAAAAGTAACAATGCTGAAATAAAGACTAATACGAAGGATCTTGTTTTCATTATGATTATCAGGTTTAGTTAATTATCAAGTATTCAAAGCTAAATAATTTTATGGATAAACATTAAATTTATCTTTTGGAATCTGCTTTGCATAAATAATGACCAAAAACACTGAGCAGACAGCAAAATTCAGTTTGTATGCCAATAACTTCCATGTTAATGGCAACCGCTGCTTAATTTTAAAATATAACCTATAGTTTTATTCTTCGTGTTTTAAAATTTGTTTGCCTCTTTTGCCATTTCTAATACGAACAGCCTCGTCAATGGTAGATACAAAAATAATTCCGTCGCCATAGTGGCCATCTCCGGTACGGGCATATTTTACTATGCAATCCAAAATCATTTCTACTTCTTCTTCAGAAACCACAATTTCCAGCTTCACTCGTTCGGTAAGCTTGGCATGTGATTCATTTTGAGTATGGCCCCAACCTTCAACTTTACTAATGGTAAGTCCGGGACTGTTGGGCAGATTTTCCAGGGCATCCACCACTTTATCGGTCATATTGGGACGTATAAATGCTTTTATCTGCTTCATCAGTATATTTTTAAAGTTCAACTTCTTTTACACGTGGTATAAACCATTTATATATACTTGGTAACACCAATAATGTAAGTAATGTTGAGGTAATTAACCCACCAATTACAACTGTGGCCAGGGGACGTTGCACATTCGAGCCAATGTCACTCGCCAGCATCAAGGGAATTAATCCTAATATGGTGGTGAGTGCTGTCATTAATACCGGGCGCAGACGATTCTCAGAGCCAATTAATACGGCATCCTGCATTTCTTTACCTGAGTTTCGTAACTGGTTAATGTAATCAACCAGAACCACGCCATTTTGCACAGCTACTCCAAACACGGCAATAAAACCTACTACAGCCGGTACCGAAAGATACAAGCCGGAAATATACAGTGCCACAATTCCACCTAACAATGCAAATGGTACATTGACAAAAATCAGTGATGCATAACGAGCGCTTCCAAAGGCAAAGAACAACATCAGAAAGATTAATCCAAACGTAATTGGGACCACCACCAATAAACGTTTCATGGCATGCTGCTGATTTTCGAACTGGCCGCCATATTCCACATAGTAACCGGCAGGCATGTCAACGTTGTTTTTTACAGCTTGTTGAATATCCTGTACTACGCTGCCCATGTCGCGTCCGCGAACATTAAGCTGAACAAAAATACGCCGGCTGGCTTTGTTTCTCGAAATCATTTTCGGACCGATAAATACATCTACGTCGGCTACCTGGTTCAACGGAACCAGTTTACCGTCGGGCGTTTTTATGGGAAGTTCGCGAATTAGATCAAGTCGGTCCCGCTGATCTTTTTCCAGGCGAAGGTAAATATCGAATCGCCGGATTCCTTCGAATACCTGTCCAACGTTTTCACCTCCGATAGCAGTTTCCACAGTAGTCAAAAAGTCGTCTACAGAAACACCCAGGCGCGCAAGTTCGGCCCTGTCAGGAGTAATCTGAATTTGAGGTTTTCCACCTTGTTGCTGTAATTTTATATCAACGCCTCCTGGGGTATTGCTGCAAATATCGCGCACCTGTTCACCAATTTCATTCAGCTTGTTCAAATCATCACCGTAAATACTAATGGCGACCTGTGCTTTAATTCCCGTAGTCAACTCGTCGGTTCGTAACTGAATGGGTTGGGAAACATTATTCGCCAAACCAGGAACTTCATTCTTTAATTTTTCTGCAATAGCCGATTGCAACTCTTCGTACGATCTGCCTGATTTCCAACTTTTTAGTGGTTTCAGCGTTACAATTGTCATTACCACATTCACCGGCTCAGGGTCGCCGCCAATTTCGGCACGGCCAACGCGGGCATAAGCACCGGTAACTTCAGAAAAATCCATAACCGCTGTTTGTATTTTTTTTGAATAATCAACCGTTTCCATGAGGTTAGCTCCGGGTGGAAGAGTTGAACGCACCACAATATCGCCTTCACGAAGCGTGGGCATAAATTCGGTTCCTAAAAATGGAAATAGTGCCAGACTGCCAATCAGTAAAATAACAGAGATTACAAAAACGGGAACAGGATTTTTTACGGCTCGCCTCAACACCGGGCGATAGACTTTTTTCAACCATTCCAGAAATTTTGGTTCCTTACTGCTCGTTTTTTCCCGGAAAAGGTGACTCGAAATCACCGGAACCAGGGTGAGGGCAATAACTAATGCGCCCAGCATGGCAAATGAAATGGAAAAGGCCATGGGTCTGAACATTTTTCCTTCCGTTCCTTGTAAAGTGAATAATGGGATGAATACAAGAATAATAATGGAAACAGAAAAAACTATAGGACGTCCCACTTCCCGCGTAGCTTCACCAACGAGGCGGGTCATCGAAATTTTCAATCCTTTTTCTTTTTGCTCCTTAATATGGCGCATCACATTCTCCACTACCACTATAGAACCGTCCACCATCATTCCAATTCCAATGGCTAAACCGCCCAAACTCATGAGATCAGCCGTAAGTCCAATTGATTTGATGCCAATGAAAGCAATTAACACAGCAAACGGAATTGATAACAGTACAATGAAAGTGGAACGAACATTTCCGAGAAAAAGGAATAAAACCAGAATAACCAGTATAGCTCCAATTTGAAGTGATGAAGTTACCGTTCCCACCGCTTTTTCAACCAGGTTAGCCTGTGAATAAAAAGGAACTAATTTCATCCCTTTCGGCAAGGAACCGTTGATACTTTCTATTTGTTTGTTTACCTCATCTAAAATATCCTGCGTATTGCTTCCCAATAATTTTAAAACAAATCCACCTACTGCTTCTTTGCCGTTGGCGACCATGGTACCACGCTTAATTTCGGATCCAAATTCTACTTTAGCAATTTGCCCAATGGTAACGGGTATTCCGTTTTTTTCAGCAACAATAATGTTTCGAATATCTTCCAGTCCTTCCTCCTGCGGACGAATCCAGCCAAAACCGCGCACCACAAACTCTTCCCCGGCACGTTCGATAAATGAGGCTCCGACATTCCGGTTGTTCGAAGACAAGGCTTTTCTAACATCAGCCATGGTTAGGTTTCTGGCCAGTAAGGCATTCATATCTACATTCACCTGGAATTGGCGTACATCGCCGCCAACGCCTAAAACCTCGGTTACCCCGGGAATGGTGCGCATGCGTGGTTTCACAATCCAGTCTTGCACGGTTCGTAGCTCCATTAAAGAGTAGCTTGTGTCTTTATCCACTTCAAGGGTGTACATCATCACCTGTCCCAAACCAGTGGTTAGCGGCCCCATTTCCGGAGTTCCCAATCCCTGCGGAATCGCTTCTTTGGCCTGAGGTAAGCGTTCCATCACCAACCGGCGTGCAAAATAGATATCCGTTCCTTCCTTGAAATAGATATTCACCTGCGACAAGCCGAAAATAGATGTACTTTGTACCCGTTCAACACCTGGTAAACCATACATCGAGATTTCCACCGGATAACTGATTTGGGTTTCCATATCTACCGGCGAAAGTCCGGGACTTGAAGTAAAAATCTGTACCATCGGCGGCGTGACATCCGGAAACACATCGATGGGAACATTCCGGTACGACCAGTATCCGACTGCTGCAATTGCTATAGCTGCCAGCATAACCATAAACCGGTTTCGTAATGATAAATTGACTATTTTATCTATCATAATGATATTGTTTTCATTTAAGATTTATTTTACATTTCTCCCTGAAAATTTTAATGATGGTGATCAGCGCTTCTTGTCTCTGATGTAAGTGTTGACATCAGGTGAAAAGCACCGGCTGTTACCACCGGATCACCGATATGAATATTCCCGGCAATTTCAATCCAGCCGTTATTTTCATTTCCGGTTACCACCCGAACAGGCATAAAAGTGTCTTTCTCATCAGCAGGAACAAACACAACTGCTGAATTCTCGAAAGTTTGAATGGCTTCTACCGGAACAATAGGCTTGTCTGCATCTGTTTTATTCAAAATACTGGCCGTCCCATACATTCCGTTTTTTAGCAATCCATCAGGATTGGAAACCGTTGCCCGGATTTTCATTGTTCGTGTATCCTTATCCAGTGCATAAGAAATCCAGTCAACTTTTCCTTCAAAATTTTTTCCTGGAAGACTTTTTATTGTAAGGCTGATATTTTGTCCTTTTTTGATATTGGCAATATCGTTTTCATAGGCATCAATCATCACCCACATTTGACTATTGTTTACAATTTGAATGGGCGTACTTTCCGGAGAAATGGTTTGTCCCGGCGACAGGTTCCGTTCTTGTATTACTCCTGAAATCGGACTATTCAGCGTAAAATAAGAAAGTGGAAAATCGCTTTTATCAATATTGTTGGCAGAAATGCCAAATAAATTCAATGTTTCCTTGTTCGATTCCAGCCTGGCTTTTACATCTTCAAATTCTGCTTTGGCCTGCAGGTAGTCAGATTCGCTGCTAATTTTTTCGCCATACAGTTTCTTTTCCCTTAAATAGGCTTTATTCAACGTTTCATAGTGTGAAAGCAATGTAAAGTATTCTGCTTTAATTTTTCCCAACTCAACACTGCTTAATATGGCCAGCGACTGCCCTTTAGTTACTTTCTGTCCCAGATCAACCTGAATATTTTCCACTTTAGCAGAAATACGAGGCCCCACCTGGACCGTTTTATCAGGATTAAACATTACAGTAGCCGGTCGCTGAATTTCAGCATTTACCGATCCGCCTTTAAGCGGTTCAACAACAATTCCCATTTGTTGCATCTGTTCTGGTGTAATGGTTACTTCGTCAACATGTTCGCCCTCGTTTGCATTGGCAACTGTGTGACTGTCTTCAGCATGTTCTTCATGTTCAGCAGTACTTCTGTTGCACGAGGTAAAGCTGATTGCTGCAAAAGCAAATAGTATAAAAAGAATATCCTTCATTATATTTTGTTTTTTCTGATTTTACTGAATTATTATTGTATAATATTTTGATTGGTTACCCTTTCAAGTTCGGCTATTTTCATTTTGTAACCGGCAATGGCATCAATAAATCTTCTGTTGTTTTCGATGAGCAATTGCTGGGCGTCCAAAACTTTGAGGTAATCAACTTTCCCTTCTTCATAGCTGCGAAAGGTCATATCGTAAACACTTTGGGTTTGTTCAAGTAAATCACCCAGGTATTTTTCCACCTGTTCGCGTGCAGCAACTACCTGTGCAAATGTGCTTTTTATGGCCGACTGAAGTATAATTTCCTGGTCGCGGGTGCGGTACTGGGCAGCCTCCAGGTATCCTCTGCTTTGCATTACCTTTCCCCGCTGATTGGCCGGAAACCAAAGCGGAATGCTCAGTCCTAATCCGACACCATTAAATTTACTGCCCCCGATTTTTTGCGAAAAATAGGAACCTTCGATGTTAGGCAAGTAGCTTCCTTTGGCAAGATTTAAATCTTGTCCCGCCATTTTCTCGGTAAGTTTGGCAACCTTTAATTCCGGGTGGCTGGCTAATGCCTGTTTTGTTAAATCACTTTCATTTAAGCTAAGCATTTTGTAATCCAGGGTATCCAAAGGTATAACCATAGTATTATCGGGCATCGCAAGCAGAGTGTTTAAACTGCCCATTGCGGTCTGAAAATCGCTTTTGGCCACCGATAACTCATTTTCAACGTTTGCCAGGGCAAGCCGGGCACGTGAAACTTCGAGGAAAGGAGCCTTGCCGGAGTTGTATCTTGTTTGAGCTTTATCAAGAAATTGCTGTGCCAGTTTTATGTGCTGACGCACCAAATTCAATTGTTCCTTTTTGGAAAGCACATTGTAATAAGCTTTTTCAATCTCGGTACGAATAAAAAGCTCGGTATCTTTTAAAATTAATTGCTCACGTTGAATGTCCAGATCTCCCAACTTCTTTTTATGGATGTAATTAGTAGGAAAATCAATGGATTGCGTAACGGAAAAGTCCCGTTCACCGTATTGGCTGATGCCTTTCCCAGTCGGAATTTCCAACCATTCACCTGAAACAGTCGGGTCCTCAATTCCCAACGTTGTAATTGCACGTCCCTTGGCTGCCGCAATATCTTTTTGAGCTGCCAGAATTTTCATGTTATTTTTCAGGCCCATCTGAACGGCGCTTTCCAATGTGAACGAGGTATCCTGTATTTGTGCCTCTATATCATTAACCGCAAGGTACAGATATACCAGGAGCAATGACATAATGGTTTTAATATTCATAGAAAAACGGTTTTTAATAAGGTTTAAAAATGGATTGTAAAAAGTCAAAAAGATGTTATACCTGTGCAGCCGGGGGAGCCCTGAGAGGACTTTCTGTTAAGATATAAACAGCTGAATTTGAGCAACTGAAATCTTCGCGAAAGTATTCAATTCCAGAAATAATGTGTGTTTTTTGCTTTTCAGTTTCAGCGATAAAAAGAAATAGTTTTACCTGCTGTTGTTTTTTAATTTTAAATTGAGTCGATTTATCAACAAAAAGTTTATTGGTGATAAGGCAATCAAAATCATCACTGTGCGCATGGCCATTCACCTGTTCTGATAAATTATCATATCTTAAAAATAAGTCATCGTTCAAATGATGATGAGGAATAACAGTATGTGCCAGAATAACAAACCCGGCTAACAGCACAAATGAAAGACTTATATGTTTTTTGATTCTTTTCAGAATAATTAAAAATTTAACATTTTAATGATTGGCGAATATAATAAAAATCAAGAAAAAATTTTGTTGATAAAAAGTGAAACATCCACTAAACCGACTTATTTATTTTGAGTATTTGCTCGAAAAAAGCAGATATACTTAGGTAAATAACATATAATTATTTAACAAAACTATAAACCAAGTACTTTAGGCCCCTGTTCAAAAACAATATCACGTGGAATGCCAGCGGTGCCAATCCTTTCAAGATCTTTCTGAAGTTCTTCACGAATAAAACCTTTTTCTTCAATCAGTTTTTCGGCTGCATTGTAGTCGCCGTCGCCCTGAATCTTAAGAATAGTTTCAGAGAGTGAAAGCATGGCATCTTTCATTTTATCGAAATTTACGCGGTAAATTCCGGTTGCAGCATCGCGTTCAAAAGCGCCTGCTTCTTCGAAATAATAAAACCGGATCATGTTTGCTTTTCCGTGCGCACTGGCAGCTCCAAAACGAACTGAGCGAAATATTCCTGCCATGAAAGTCACAAAATTATCCATCATATCTTTTTCGCCCAGTTCGCCCATTTCATTGAGTTTATAGACGCACCACAAACCAAGAATATCAGCTTTACCCTCTTCCATTGATGTGTAATTCTCTTTTAACGCTTCACGCACCGTCATACTTTTATCAACTGTGTTTCCCAAACCAAGACCGTGTGCCACTTCGTGAAACATGGTATTTTCAAAAAAGGCATCGAATTTTACGTGTTCCCGCTGATCTTCTGCTATTAGCAAATCTGAAATCGGAACAAGAATCTTATCAAATTTAGCTCTCATAGAGTTTTTAAGTTGCAATTTCCGGCTGCCTTTTGTTTCCCGTACCTTTTCATCGTTTGGCAAATTAATGGCAATAGTTTTGCTTCCGGCATTGCAATCGCCGGCATAATAGATTGCATCGTACGCATTCAAATCTGAATCACCACCCGGAGTTTCGTTCTTATATTTTTGTTGGCAAGGCAATGCTTTTTGAAGCTTGGGTAGTAATGCCACATATTTTACCAGTCTATTACTCCAATCTTTGTCCTTTACCAAAATGTAGGATTCATGTGCTGCTTTGTAACCAAATAACTGATCTTCGTAACTTTCAATCGGGCCAATTACAATATCGATTGTGTTGTTTTTCATATTCATCCAGGCAACATCGCTAACATAATATTCATCGGTTAACAGCGCCTGTGCACGCTTTTCAAGATAGTTTTTCAATCCTACATCTTCGGCCAGTTCAGCAGCCTGCTGTAACAATCCGGCCGCTTTTTTTATTTCATTTTCAAAAACGATATGGTACGGTATTGATTTTAAATTCCCGTCTTCGTCCCTTCGAACCAAAGTGTATAAACTGGTTTTTGTATCATTATTCCAGCTTTCAAATTCGGCTTTGGTCAGGTCTATTGGGTAGAAATTTGCACCTGCTGGTTTTTCGCCATAACCAGGTAAAAATGGCTTGTTATCGTTTAAACGTTCCCACGGACCGTAATTGATATTCAGGAATTTCACCGTGTATTCATCCATCCCCGGGTTAAAAAGTTCTTCCTTATTACCAAAAGCTTCCTTCCAGTAAATGTTATCCATAATTTTTGCCGCTTCAAACAACAAAGGCAGCATCTGTTTTTCTTTTTCAGTTAAAACGCTTAAATCAGTTGTTAATTTGAACGATACAAATTCATCGGCTTTCTTTTTTATTTCCTGGTTCACTTCCATATTATTTCCCTTTTTTGTTGGTGTTCCGCAACTTACAAACAGAAGAGCAATCAATACTATTCCTAAAAAACTTTTCATTTGGTTTGATTTAGAATTCTGATCCAAAACTACAAAACGAAAGTAGAATAGTGAATAAGGAAAATCATATTTTATTGCTGACTTTTATTTATCTGATAAACTTTTGGAGTCCTAGAATTTGATTTGCATTTGTTACCCGACACAGGTAAATTCCTCCCGGAAGCGATTGTACATTCAATTTAACCGGTTGTCCAGCCAATATCTGTTTTTTAGTTTGAATGAGCATTGTTTTACCGGTTAAGTCTATTATCTCAATTTGGATTTGGTTATAATCACTTTTATTGAAAACAATATTTAGCACATCATTTACAGGGTTTGGATAAAGTCGGAAAGGCTCACTTTCTTTAAATGAACTTACTTCTGTGGACATCCCTTTCAAAGAGACTTTTTCTTCATAAACAACATTTCCCATCGAATCAGTTAGAATCAGATTTGGCTCATTCTGTCCGCAATTGATCAAATCCAGCGGAATGCTGTCGCCGGTAAATACGGTTCCGTCACACAATTTCCATTGAACCGTATAACTGCTATCAGCAACGCTGGTTCTAACTGTAGCGTATTCGTTTGATCCTGACAACCACCAGTTAACAGGGATTACTGTAACAGTCCCATCTGAATTAAATTTAAATGTCCCTGAAACGACAGCTCCATCTGGGGTTAAAGCTTTTACAGTGTAAATCTGCGTCGGGCAGAACCCGTTAACTTCCTGTCCTTCTGCTCCGGTTGACCAAACATAGTCAGAAGCATTTTCAATTGAATCACCAAGATAAACCTGGGCTTTGACCCAACCGATGCATGCCGATGCCCAAATTGGATAACTTGATTCATAACGCATAATATATGTGCCGGACGAATCTGTGGCAGGGAAAGTATCCTGAATATCGGGATTTACAAATATGGTTTCACACCAGGTACTGGTGCAACTGTCAGTTTCAATGGTCAAACATACTTTTTGTGTTGATTTAAAAATACTGAAATTAACAACAATGTCATCCTCCGTACTTGTTGTTCCATCTTCAAATTCCCAAAGCCGGCTGATCACATTTCCATCAGAAGCATCAATAAAATGATACGGAACCAGTTCAGGAATAGTAGCGATATCAGTCGGGACATAATATTTAAACCAGGCATGACATGTCGCCGGAGGTTCATTATAAGTTGTATCCGGATCATAAAGCGAAATTGTATCACACCAGGTTGCAGTACAACCGGAAGCTGTATTGATCGTTAGGCAAACCTGACGAAAACTATTGCTGTAATTCATGCTGTCGTTATCCAGCGGCAAATTAAAAATGTGTGTTGGATTTGGTTCTTCACTTGTCGATCCGTCGCCAAAATCCCAGAAGTATTGTACAGCATTTTCTGTTTTTGCATAAAAATCAAGGACGAGCGCAGGGGCAAAAGTCTGGATATCGTAATTATAGGTGTAGCCGAAAGCCGCACTACATTCTGTTGTATCTTTTAGAATGTATGGATTCGTTATAATAATGTTTTTACATATTGAATCAGTGCAGTTATCAGCGCCTTTTATTACCAGACAAGCCACATGTTCAGCAGGCTCAGCATTAAACGTAATAAGTGGATTTCTTTCTGTACTGGTTTCACCATCGTCAAAGCTCCAGAAATACTTCAGTGAATCGCCCCGAGAAAGGTTTGTAAATTGTACATCAGCCGTTCCGGCTATTGTATCGTAACCGGATTGATAATATTTAAAATTGGCCTGACAGATAGTTGTATCCGGAATATTATTGAATACCAAAAAGGTGTCGGAATAAAAACTTTTGCAACTATCAACCGTCGAAATGGTTAACGTTACTATTCTGAACGGATTAATCATTCCGTTATTTGAAATGCTGCCGTTATAATAATAATAAATGTGAGAAGGATTCTGCTCATAGCTTGTTTGTCCATCGCCAAAATCCCACATCCATGACTTTACATTTCCCTCAGATTCATCGGTAAAGCGAACTGCCATCGACGGTAATGGTGACATAAGAATATCTTGTGTTTCATAAGAAAACATCGCTTTACAATCGGAGTTTTGGTCCGTCGTTTGTGCTTTGATAATTAATGCGGGGAAAAACAATATTAAGAGTAAATATTTTTTCATAACCATTGTTTTATAACTATTTGTCAAGACGATTTTTGGGAAAGAAAGGTTGCGTGGAAACTCTCAATTGTTGAATTTGAATAGAATAAATTTATTAAGATTGTTATTTTAACCTCTTAGAAGTATCGTATTCAAATTCCTTTTGGGCTTTATCAAGGTAAAAGAACACTTAATCGATGTTATTCTATCTATAAAATTAAAAGATATTAAGATATATTTGTATTATGTATATAATTATTGTAACTTATTACTTGTTAAAAAGTTACTGCTATGAAATTATTTTTTCTTTCTCCCGCTCCTGTTAATCCTGCAATTACCATAACCGGTATTGATTTTCAATCTTATTTAAGTTCTTTAATTGCAAATGTATTGGTGGCATTATTAGCCTTCTTTGTTTTTGTTCTTGCAATATACATTGCATATATGGCTATCCAGTATTTTATTTTATTTCGGAAAAATTTGAAAGTGCAAAAACCAAAGCAAGATGAAATCTACGGAAAACAAACCATTGAAAATCTTGTAGGATGAAAAAATTATTCATCGTAATCATTTTCATATTATTTTGCTTCAGCGATTATAGCCAAACAGTTTTAGTTCAGGGGAATGTCTACGCTTTTAAAAATTTAAGTTTGAACAATATCACCGTAAAAGCTAAGAAAACGAATACTTCTGTAACCACCGATTTAAATGGTAATTTTTCAATTTTATGTAATTCAAAGGAAAGAATAAAATTCTCAGGTAAAGGATTCCAGACAAAGTCAATTAAATGTAATGGAAAAAACCAGTTATCAGTAAAATTGATTTTTAAAGGCGGCTTTCGAAATGAAAAACTTGCCATTTCAGGTAAACATGTACGGGAAAATGATCTTTTGAAAGCAATCAATTTGTATTCTTCATATAATGGCGACAATATTGAAAAACACCCTCTCGATTTTTTGCATCATAAGGAAGATCAGTCAAAAGTAATGATTCCCCAATATTTGAATACTGACCCGTTTGCCATGAGAGACAATTCTTATTTTAAGTCAAAAAAATAAATTTTGAGATTATCAAAACGGTAAGCAAAATCTAAAATATCCACGCCTTTTTTTTAAAACACAAAGGCCAGTGTTACCTGACCTTTTCATTTGGTACCCCGGACGGGATTCGAACCCATGACCTACTGCTTAGAAGGCAGTTGCTCTATCCAGCTGAGCTACCGGGGCATCCTTATTTTGCGCTGCAAAAGTATAAATCAATTTTCAAACTCCAAATAAATTAAAAATTATAAATGCAAAATTAAAAACTGAAATATCGAATTACAGAAATATATTATTTGCGCCACTTTTTACAAAAGATGTATTCCGTTTACTTTGCACTTTTCTATCATTTCTTCTTGCCACAGACTCGACTGAATTTCTCCAATATGAGCTTTCCGTAAGAAATACATACAAAGTCGTGACTGGCCAATACCACCACCAATAGTTAATGGGAACTGGTCGTTCAACAACATTTTATGCCACATCAATTCTTTTCTTTCTTCCAACCCTCTTAACTTTAATTGTTCCAGCAACATTTTCTTATCTACCCTAATTCCCATTGACGACAACTCGAACGACCGCTGCAACACATTGTTCCACACCAGGATGTCGCCGTTTAATCCTTTATAGCCGTCAACAGTTGGCGTGCTCCAGTCATCATAATCAGGAGCCCGTCCATCGTGAATTTCACCGTTAGGCATTTTCCCGCCAATACCAATTACGAATATTGCGCCGTGTTTTTTTGCTTCTTCATCTTCACGTTCACGAGGCGATAAATCAGGGTATTTTTCCGCCATTTCTTCGGCATGCACAAAAGTGATCTGTTCCGGTAATTCGGGTTCAATTTCAAGATAATTCTCCGACACAAAATATTCGGTTCTTACCAGCGATGCATAAATTTTGCGGACAATATATTTCAGAAAGTCAACGTTACGGTCACCATCGTTAATTACACGTTCCCAGTCCCACTGATCGACGTAAAGAGAGTGAACATTATCTAACTCTTCATCGGGTCGAATGGCATTCATATCAGTGTATATTCCGAAACCTTCCTGTATTTCAAGATCTGCCATAACCAACCTTTTCCATTTGGCAAGCGACTGTACAATTTCAGCCACATCGTCTCCCATATCTTTAATTGGAAAAGATACCGGTCGTTCAACACCGTTCAGATCATCATTGATCCCGGTACCTCTTTTTACAAAAAGTGGTGCAGTAACCCTTCTTAAACGCAATTCCGATGACAGGTTTAACTGGAAAAAATCTTTGATCTGCTTTATTGCCTGCTCGGTTTGACCTACATCTAAAATTGATTTGTAATTTTTCGGAATAACTAAATTCATGATATGCAATTTAAATTCAGAAAGGCAAAATTATAATTCTACTTCTAATTTAAAGCAGGTATTACAAGAAAGTTTCACCAATTGATTGTTGATTATTTTACGCAAAACTTCAGAAAAAACTGGTATTAATTCCAATGTGATCCTCGTATTTTTGCATTAGATGAACAAACTGAATTACAGCAAAAATATTCCCCGTTTATACTTGATAAAAATTTCCAAATGGTTTAACATGGTTATGCCGATAGTTGTGCTTTTTTACCAGGGCAACGGAATGGGTATGCAGGAGATTTTTCAGTTGAAAGCTATTTATTCTATAGCAATTGTGGCAATGGAAATTCCTTCCGGTTGGATGGCCGATGTGTGGGGAAGGAAAAAAACACTGATTTTGGGAAGTCTTTTGGGAAGCGCTGGTTTTTTGATTTACAGTTTTTCGTATGGTTTTTGGGCCTTTGCTGTTGCTGAAGTTATTTTAGGTGTCGGCCATTCGTTTGTTTCGGGTGCTGATTCAGCCTTGTTATTCGATAGTTTAAAAGCTTCAGATAAAACGGATCAGTATATAAAACAGGAAGGCAGAATCACATCTGCAGGAAATTTTGCTGAAGCTTTTGCCGGTGTTGTGGGAGGTTTTCTTGCAGCTATAAGTTTAAGAACACCATTTTATTTTCAGGCTGTGGTTGCTGCAATTGCTATTCCTGCATCATTAACACTTATCGAGCCTAAATTTCATTTTATAGAACAAACCCTGACGCTGAAAATGTTGGTAAAAAATATTAGAAAAATTTTTATAACAAATCAAAATTTAAGGATTGCCATCGTTCTGTCAGCTATTACCGGTGCATCTACACTGACTTTTGCATGGTTAGTACAGCCTTTTTTTAAAGAAGTAAATCTTAAAGTTGAATATTTCGGCATTTTGTGGACAGCATTAAATCTTGCCGTTGGAATATCCTCGGCACTTGCTCACAAAGTTGAAGGCTTCGCCGGCAGATTGCGATCTGTGGTGTTTATTATTGCAGTGCTTTCAGTTGGTTATTTTTTATCAGGATTAATGATAACGATATGGGGAATTGCTTTTCTTTTTCTTTTTTATCTGGCCAGAGGAATAGCAACTCCTATCCTGAAAAATTATATTAATGTTTATGTAGAGAGTGATGTCCGGGCAACAATGCTCTCCGTTCGTAATTTTATAATACGAATCAGTTTTGCAGTAATTGGACCTTTTTTAGGATGGGTTACAGATCATATTAGCCTTAAATATGCTTTTTTTATTGCAGGATTAATTTATTTAATCTCTTCATTGATCGTTGTATTTCCCTGGTTGAAGAAAGGTAAAAAGTGACAGAAATTATTTTAGAATCAAGTTCTTAATTACATTTTTTCAAGATACAATCGATGTATTTTAAGCGTATTTATGGTTGGATTGTTCTGATTTTTGCCCAACGTGAAGGTGACAGAATTGGTTCCTTTTTCAATATTTAAATTCCCAATAAAAACTTTTTCCGCTATTTCAGGATTATCTGAATACGCAGAGATTAAATTGTTAATCTCAACTTGTCGCTGGCTAACCTTAATATCACCGAATTCAGGTCCCTTTACAAAAGTAACGTACAATTTGTACTCCCCTTTTCCGGGAACCTCCAATTCAAATTTTATCTTGTTTCCGGGTTTTCCTGAAAAACTAAAAACTTCATAGTTTTTGTTGGCTTTTTCGTCCTTCCAATTATCATAAACTAATGTAGATCCGGAACTCATAGCTTTCACAGGAAGTAACTGTAACCAGTATTCGAAAGTCGTGGGCGGTTGAACTGCATAAAGCATTTCTTTATTCGGTACCGGATTATTCGCAAGTGAATGTTCACTGTAATAATACGAAACGGATGTATAATCTACCGGAATTTTGTTTTCTTCAGGACCGTGTTCAATAGTTAATTTAAAACTTTTATGAAAAGGAATTTTATCTGTCAGGTAAAATCTGAAACCACCTGTTCTTGCTAACGGTACTGAATAGGTAAGCGACCCGTGCAAAGGAAGACTGTATCCCTGATCCCAACGATCCGGCAATGCATACCAACCTCCATTAAAAAAATCTTCTGAACCTGTTCCGTGTGCACGCATTTCACCATCAACTGTACAAACATCATCTCCCTCGAAAAACAAAGTCATACCCGGATTTTTACCTTGTGCCTGCAAACTTGTCCCCACAAAATGACCGTGACCATTGATGTTTAAAAATTCATACGGATCAGAATAAGCATCTGCTATAGTTCTATTCCATTTGGTATAATATTTACCTTCATTCTCATGTTTTGGCTCTTCGGAGTAAAACACTTTTACTTTAAATGGAATACTTTCCTGATTTTGCTTGCCATCCTTCAGATATTCCAATTCAAGCAATGCATTATTTTTAAATGGCATCGGAAAATAACAATAATGGACTCCATCTTCAACCCCTGTCATTATAGATCGCATAGATGGCTCACCAAATGCATAACCAAAGAAATCGGTCAAGGGGCAATTGATTGCAGGTGCAGAATCATCATCCCATTTTGCCTTAAGAATGATTGATTTAAAGTCAGCAGGAAAATTTGACAGAGCAGTAATTTCAATGCCGGTAATTCTTCCGCCGCTGGTTTTTTCAAATATCGGCTTATTTGATCCGGGTTCCAGAAGAACACTCTTTTTTTCTGCTTTTATATTACCAGATTCGCCAAACAATTCCAAAACTGCCTTTCTCCTTTCACCCCATAATTTTACTGCTTTTGCCAATTCATCTGATTCTTCCCTTGTAAATTGGATTGGAAAAGAATCCGGCTGCGTGTCGTCAGTATAATTAAAATACTGGATTTGAATAAATTGCAGCCTTTTACCTTTGTAAATAATTTTACATCCGTTCTGATAATTTACAGGTAAGTAGCAGTAATAACCGCCAACCTCATTCCCAACTACCGGTCGGACAAATGGGTATACTTTGCCCGAAAACAAGTCAATAAACGGAATACTTATTCTTGGTTTTTTTTCAGCACCAAAGAAAAACTGAATTGTGTCTTCTGTTGGTGTTGGTGTCCATATTCTTTGAATAACGCCATTTCCTTTTAAATCTGCAATCACCAAATTATCTCCTTCTTTCCTGATAAATGAATACTTGCCGGAGAAACCATCATCGTTTCCACCTGTCCGATCATAACTTGAAATCTGATGCATCTGCATATTATCTCTAAAAACGGGTAGCATATCAATGGAATAAAGTGCCTTCAGCATATCAACATAACCATCTGAAAAAGATACTAATGGAATGAAAATGAAAAGAAAAGCAAATACAACGTTATTTTTCATGGTTCAGTTTTTAGTTTGGTATTCCAAATTTAAAGATAATAAAATTGAAAAATTAAGCTTGCCATTTGGGAATTAAGATAGTTCTATTTTTAAGCCGTCATAACCAACAAATACGTTTTCCGGAAGTTCTTTTTGAATGTCATCATGTTTTCCAAATGCATGGCTTAAATGTGTCAAATAAGCTTTTCCCGGTTGAACCTGTCGGATCACTTCAAGGGCCTCTTCCATGTTAAAATGCGAAATATGTTTTTCTTTTCTAAGCGCATTAATAATCAGAATCCGGCTGCCTTTTATTTTTTCCATTTCTCCAGACGGAATAAAGTTTGTATCAGTAATGTACGTTAAATCTCCTACGCGAAACCCAAGCACAGGTAACTTATGATGGAAACACCGGATAGGTACAAATTTTACCCCTTCAATAGTGAATGATCTTTTCCCGATATTATGAAGTTTCATGCTTGGAATTCCCGGGTATTTGAAATTGGCGAAAACATAATGGAAAATCCGTTTTATAGCCTCCTGAACCCGGGATTCGGCATAAATATCTGTAGCGTGCTTTTGCACCCAGTTAAAGGAGCGAATATCATCCAGGCCAAAAACATGATCGACGTGTTCGTGGGTAAGCAGGATTGCACGCAGTGAGTTAACCTTTTCACGCAACATCTGCTGTCGGAAATCAGGTCCGGCATCAATAACATAATTATTTTCTCCGATTGTAATTAGTAATGATGATCGTAAACGTTTATCTTTTTGATTTTTAGACTGGCAAACTTCGCAATTACATGCTATTACAGGTACACCCTGCGAAGTTCCAGTGCCCAGGAAAACTGCTTTAATCTCTTTTTTTTCTGATTTCGACATGGTGCAAATTTAACAAAAGCAATGGTGAAATCGTGAATATTGGTATTTTTACAAAAAAAGTAAAATGGCAAAATTATTCCTTGTTCCGAATGTTTTGAGTGAAAGTAACTGGCAACAGGTTTTACCTGCCGGAATTTATTCGATTATTACTGAAACCAAATATTTTATCGTTGAGAACATTCGCACTGCCCGGCGTTTTATGAAACAGGTAAACAACGAGGTCAATATTGACGATTGTACATTTTATGAGCTGAACAAACATACTTCTCCTGCAGAAATCCCTTCATTTTTAAACCCTTTGCAAAAAGGATTCGATGTGGCTGTAATTTCTGAAGCTGGTTGTCCCGGCGTTGCCGACCCAGGCGCCGATGTGGTAAAAATAGCTCATCAGAAAGGCATAAAGGTTGTTCCCCTTGTAGGTCCTTCCTCAATTTTACTAGCATTAATGGCTTCCGGATTAAATGGACAAAACTTTGCGTTTAACGGCTATCTACCCGTTAAACCCAACGAACGTACCCGTGCCGTTTCATCGCTTGAAAAAAAGGCTTTAAATGAGCAGCAGACGCAAATATTCATTGAGACACCTTATAGAAATAATCAGCTAATAGAAGATATTCTCAAAACCTGCTCACCCACCACCCTGTTTTGTATTGCGGCAGATATTACAGGCGAGAATGAATTTATTTGTACCAAAACTATTCAGCAGTGGAAAAATCATGTTCCGGACCTGCACAAAATACCTGCAATATTTCTGATTGGAAGTTAATTTTGTCTTTCCATGTATGTATTTTCGATCCAAGTAGCATAAGTAATAATTATTTGGGTAACAATAAATTATTTTGTAATTTAAACAAATGTTCCTTCAAAATATCAAATTTTGAAGAATTCCAAATTTAGTTGTGATAAGACTTAATGAGTTTTTGCTATTAATTAAAACCAAAAATCATGAAAAATTTAAAAGTTTTATTCACTGTACTTTTTTTAGTCTTTATTACCGGATTTCTTTTAACCGGATGTCACCAAAATCCTATCGACGTAACAAAAAATATTGAGGAAGCTAACAAAGCTTTTATGGAAGCTTTTAATAATGGAGATGCTCATGCTGTTGCCATGAATTATACGGAAGATGCTAAATTATTTCCTGCCAATAGCGATGTAGTAGATGGACAAGAGGCTATAGAAACCTTTTGGGATGGCGCCATGAATATGGGTGTAGCAAAAGCAGATCTGAATACCGTAAAAGCAGAAAGTTACGGCACCATAGCTGTCGAAGAAGGCAAATACCAGCTATATACAAAAGATGATCAGATAATCGACAAAGGGAAATACATTGTTACCTGGAAAAATGTTAATGGTCAGTGGAAATTAAATAAAGATATCTGGAATACAAGTATGCCGAAACCGTTTGCCTCAGCTCCTGAAGGATTTCCTGTAATTTCTGAAGCAGACAGGTATTCTAACGCGCTGGCCCAAGCAAATTATTTTATACTTAATTCGATAAACTACGCAAAATCAAAAGGGCGGAACGTGGAAGACATTGCAAAGTTCACCGGCGACCAGTTTAAAACTACTTGGGACAAAGCCGATGGATATGATGGTTTTGTTAGTGGCTTTTTATATAATTTGTCAACTTTTATGCCGGCAGGAGAATTTAAAATGCTGGAACGCGATAATAACTATATAAAATTCAGTGTTGATAATATTTACCCCTGGCTAAAAAACAACAGTCCTCAAATGAATGTATCTTACAATGAATATCTGAAATTTCTAAGGATTATTCATGAAAGAATTGCCGATTATCTGGGAGCTGTTTACACGCAGGAAACAACGCCTAATGGAGTAGTAATAACAATTAGTAAGAAATAAAGGAAAAAGGAGGGTGATGCCTCCTTTTTTTGTTATTACTTGATTGTCAACGAATAAACTATATAACAACGCTATCCACAAAAGCATCTTCTTATAAACCAATAGCTATAAAATACAGTTTTCAGTGATGAAAAAAATATTAGTTATTCTGTTTGTTTTATTTCCGGTTCTTACATTCTCTCAGTCGCAACCTCAAAAAATTACCAAAATATCCGATGGATTTGTTTTTGACGGCGTCCCCGATGAACCGTTCTGGCAAACCATTAAAGCATTGCCAATGGTAATGCTGTCACCAAATGCAGGTAATCCCGCATCTGAAGAAACCGTCTTTAAAATTGCGTATGATGAACAGTATCTTTATGTTTCCGGGATTCTAAATTATTTCAATATCGCAGATATGCGACCTGTGAGTAAAAAAAGAGACTACAGTGAGTTATCATCCGATTGGATGATCATCGTATTAGATACATATAATGATCGTGAGAATGCAGTTTCTTTTGCAACAAATCCTAATGGAATTAGGACAGATGTAACGGTAAAAAATGATGCACTTACACTTTATGACTCAGACGTTGATTTTAGCTGGAACACATTCTGGGATGTAAAAACCACTATTAAAGAGTACGGCTGGAGTGCTGAATTCAGAATACCGTTTTCGAGTCTGAGGTTTCAATCATTGAACGGCAAAACAATCATGGGTTTAACGTTGGTACGGATGAACGCAGGAAAAGCTGAAATAATGACCTACCCGGAAGTATCTCCAAATTTTTATCATGCTTTCTGGAAACCTTCGCTTTCAACACGGGTCGAATTTGAAGGATTACACCCGCAAAAAGTTCTATATGTAACGCCTTATATAACGGGAGGCGTTGGCCAGGATTATCTACTCAATGAAAATGGCACTGCATATACGATGAACTCGAATCCAAAATTTGATGTAGGTGTAGATATGAAATACAGCCTAACCAACAATCTAACGACGGATCTCACCATAAACACAGATTTTGCGCAGGTTGAAGCTGATAACCAGCAAATAAACCTTACAAGATTTTCACTTTACTTCCCTGAAAAAAGGATGTTCTTCCTCGAAAAAGCAGATGTATTTGATTTCTCATTTGTCGGGAACAACTACCTTTTTTACAGCCGGAGAATAGGGCTTTACGATGGAAATCCGGTAAGGATATACGGTGGACTAAGACTAACTGGTAAAGTGGGTAATTGGGACGTAGGTTTCCTGGATATGCAAACAGCAAAAATTGAAACCAATCCTTCTGAAAATTTTGGAGTTGCCAGAGTTAAACGGAAAGTATTTAATGATAACTCTTACATTGGAGGAATGACTACAAGCCGGCTGGGAACCAATGGCAGCTATAATTTTGCCTATGGATTAGACGGGCAATTCAGGGTAATAGGTGACGATTATCTTACAATGCGATGGGCACAGACTTTTGAAAATGATTCGGTGAACAAGGTTATTGATATGTCGCCCGCCAGATTACTGTTTGAATGGCAACGTCGGAATAATACAGGCTTTGGATATGACTTGTTATACACATGGTCCGGGAAAAACTATAATCCAGGAATCGGTTTCGAAATGAAAGATAATTACCAGGGACCAAGAATAATTCTTCAATACGGGACTTTAACCAGGAAAGAAACCTTTCTCAGGTATCATAAATTTTCATTGATCCAATACAATTTCCGGAATACCTTAACAAAGGTATTCGAAACTTCTTTTACCAGTTTGCAATGGGAATTTGAAGCAAAAAAAGGATTTGGTGGATCTATTGCAATAAATCAAAACATCGAAAACCTTTCTGAAGAACTCAGTTTGGGAAACGACCAGGCTTTTGTACCTTCCGGAAGATATCCATTTACAAATGTGAGTTTAAATTATTATACTGGTCCTTCAAATGCTTTTTCAACAAATATTATGGCTGATGCAGGTAACTTTTATGATGGAAGAAAACAATCACTTTATATATATCCAAGCCTCAATATCGGAACCGACTTTAGCGTGGGAATGAGTTATGAATTTGATCATATCAATTTCCCTGACAGATCAATGCAATTTACCAACCATATTTTAGGATTCAAAGGTCTGATGACACTTTCTACTAAAACTTCCCTCGCAGCATTTATCCAGTACAATACCGCTATCGACCAGGTTATAGGCAACATTCGATTCAGATACAATCCGCGTGAGGGTAACGATTTTTATATCGTTTACGACGAAGGATTAAATACCAGAAGGCAAAGAGAAAATCCAATCCTCCCATTTTCCACCGGCAGAACACTGCTTTTAAAATACACATATACGTTCAGGTTATAAACAGGATGAACTTAAAAACTAACCATCATGAAGAATAGAATAATATTTGTACTCCTTTTATCACCATTAATCGTTAGCATGAACAACAGTTGTGTGAACGACAATAAAAGTAATTTCATGGTTATTACAACCAATTCAACAGATGCAATGGAATTGTACAGGGAAGCATATGCAATTGCTTTTAAAATTGTGGAGCTCGATAAAGCAGTTTCGTTGTATGAGGAAGCAGCTGAAAAGGATCCAGGTTTTTTTATAGCTTATTATCAGTTGGCAACCTATTTTCTCTTCCATAAAGATTATGATGAATTTGAAAAAAACGCAAAAGCTGCTGTCAACTCCAGATTAAAATTAAGTAAAGGAGAACTGATTCAGAAACAGGCACTTGAAGAATGGTTGAAGGACAAGGAAAAAAATAATTCGGATTTAGGAAAGCAACTGGTTAAGTTATATCCTAACGATCCCGATGCCTACCTCAACCTCGGTTTTTATGAATACATGGCTAAAAATTATGAAGTCGGTGCCATTGCCTTTGAAAATGCAATTGCAATGCAAAATCCCGATGACAACTACTGCGGGCCAAAGCTGGCTATAGTCCCCGTTTGTATGTTGGGTTATACTTATTTGACGCTCGGGCAAATGGATAAAGCAAAATCCAGTTTTGATCAGTATATAGCACAATTCCCAAATGACCAGAATCCATATGATTGTAAAGCAGATTATTTTATAGCAGTAAAAAAGTATGATAAAGCTTATGAAAGTTATATGAAAGCCTATCTACTCGACACAACAAAACAGGGATATCTTGAACGGGCAGAAAATGTTAAAGCATTAATTGAAAATAAAGAAGAACGATGACCTACTAAAATTAGATCATTCTGAAATAAAAAATTCATTCCGCTAAAAAATCAAGTCCATGCTTGAAAAAAATAATAAAAAAAAGAAGTTCTGGGTCTCGATTATAAGCGAGTTTATGATTGTAATCCTCGGTATTTTAGTTGCATTGCAAATCAATAATTGGAATCAGGGCAGGCAAAATAAGAAACTTGAAATAACTCTTTTAAATGAATTCCTTGTAAACCTGCACGATGATCTGGAAGATATAGAATTAAACATTGATATTCTCGATACAGTTTTAAACTCAGGTGAGATTATCCTTAAACATTTTGAAGAAGGGAAATCCTATAACGATTCACTGAAAAGATATTTAGGTATGCTTCAAATGGGACAATATTTGGCAATAACATTGCTCCTTATGAAAGTTTGAAGTCGATTGGAATTGATATAATCAGCAATGATAATATAAGGAAACAAATAACTTTTTTGTATTCGTGCAGGTATAGTTCATTAAGTAAATTAGAGGACTTCCAACATAATTTAATGTCCAATTTTTTATTCCCTGTACTTTCTGAAAATCTGGTAATGGATAATTCAAACGGTACAGCCGTACCATTAAACCCTGATGAAATTGGTAATAACAACGCGTTTAAAGAAAGTATTAAATTAAACAATATCTACATTAACATTCAGATTAATCGTTATAAATGGTTAAAAGAATTAATAACACAATTAATGGAGGATATAGAAAAAGAATTAAATATTTGATCCACTTCAACAATTACCATAACAAACATAGGTAAGGTTGAAAGAATTACGAATTACTGGATTTTGCTCTTTATATTGAATACAAAGCATTGTATTTCAGAACTTTGTTCGTAAATTGTATAGGAAACAAGATACTACTTCTCTAATAAAAACCACATTTATGAAAACATCATCTCCTTCGAAATCCTTACATATTAATACAATCTCGTGGTGGCTTATTTTATTGGCTCTTCTAATAATATCCTTAAAATTTGTGGTCGGGAAGCTACATTATTTTAGTTTCCATGACGAAACATTTGGCAGGTACCTTGGTGTAAAATGGTGGCTGATCGGCCACATTTTGGGTGGAATGTTCGCACTGATTCTGGGTCCGTTTCAATTTGTCGCAATACTCCGTAAAAAATTTAGTAAACTCTGTAAATGGACCGAATATATTTATCTGGCGGGAATAATTATTTCCTCTGTATGTTCGATGTATTTAGCCTGGAATATGGGCTTAAAAATACATTGGACATGGGCATTCAGTTCGCAGGTTCTTGCATTTGTATGGATTGTAACGGCTTTAATGACCTATAGAGCTATGTTGATTAAAAGGGCTCGACAGCATCAGGAATGGTTGATACGAAGCTATCTGGTAACCCTCGTTTTTATTGCCTTCCGATGGATTGTCTTTTTACCCGCGATGACAAAATTAGGGAACTATCCTCAAATTGCACCAACGGTTATGTATGTAACATTGATCATCCCCTTGTTTGTTGCCGAGGTAATATTTCAATGGAATAAAAAATAAAAAGGATTATCATGAAAGAAAATAAAACCAAACGAATTGGGATTTTATATTTCTCCCCCACCAATACCACACAAAAAATCTGTCAGGCGATTGCTTCTGGAATGGGAGAAAATGAACCTGTTGATTTGAATTTAACCAAGCCTGAATTTCGGGCTGAATTAATTTCCAATCCAGTTAAAATTTTGGAGAATATCGACCACTTGATTATTGGTGCTCCTGTATATGAAGGTAAACTTCCCATTCAGGTAATTGAAAGTTTAAGTGCATTGGATGGTGAAGGAAAGGAATGTACAATAGTTGTTGTTTATGGCAACCGGGATTATGGAATTGCCGCCAGGCAAATGGCAGAAATTCTTACTAATAAAAGATTTAAGATTAAGGCTGCAGGTATGTTCATCGGGGAACATTCCTATTCGCGGTTTATGCCGATTGCAATTGGCAGGCCCAATAAAAAGGACCTTGAATCGGCTTTTGACTTTGGAGAACAATGTCTCGGCACTTCCGGATTTCTCACTTCAGATGATATCCCCCGGCAATTGGATTGGATTTCAAAGTCAAAGAAATATCAATATCCTGCAAAGTCACAATATATATCAGCGAATTGCACACAATGCGGCGTATGCTCAGAACTTTGTCCAAATGGAATAATTTCACCTGAAACCGGGGATTTCAAAAATAAAAAGTCAGAAGATAATTGCATTGGATGCATGGCTTGTGTATCAAATTGTAATTACAACGCAAGAATAATAAAGGTTAGTATACTCACAAAGTTTATACTAAAAAACGTACTGAAAAAAGCAACTGTACAATATCTTGAACCAATGGTTATTTTTCCCTGATCTGCAGAATTTTTTGTGTCCCTTTTTTCCCAAAAAATCGATTTGAATATTTTATCTGAAATTTGATAAAGTTTAGATCGGAATTATTTAAAAAAATTCGCCAGCAAACTCCCTTTCGTCCAACGTTTTGAAACAGAAATCCAAGCCATAACAGTACATTCAGCGTAACTTGCATGTTGAAATTCTTTTTGTTCAACTTAAAATTTAGGATCATGAAAAAATTAATTATTCTTGTTATCGTAGCTTTTTTTATAGGCTGTAACGAAGATGTCCTTAAAGAGGACCAGCCTGATGACACATTAAAGTCAGGTAAAATTGTTGAAAGAAACCTTGTATTTAGAAATTTGCATGGATCTTTTTCTTATGAAGCAAATCCGGAAAGTGAAACTTGCCCATTAACCGGTATAACTGCAGGAACAGGAAATGCTACTCACCTTGGGAATATTCAATTTCAGCACAAATACTGTTGCGATGAAAACGGATATCCGCTCCATTATATTGAAGGTTTTGTGCGAGCAGCAAACGGTGATAAATTTTTCACCATGGTAACCGAGGAAAGGACGGATGAGGAAGGATTGACCCATCAAAAAGCTGAAATTATTAGTGGAACCGGTCGGTTTGAAGGTTGCACCGGTGAAACAAACATGACAGTTTCTATTGATTGGGAAAATATGTCATTTACAGCAGAAGGTTTCGGAACTATTAGTTACTAATAGTCCAATTGCAGGTTCGATATTTATCGATTTCAAACAACTTTAAAACATGAAAAACTTACCATTGACAATGAATGGTAAGTTTTTTAATTAAGAAGAAAATCTTATTTCCCCATTATCATTCCCTTTAGCGACCAAAGAATTGCAAGTACATCTATCCCGAAGATTTTAATATATCGATTCCAGATTTCAGAAAAACATTAATATCAAACCTGAACGGAATTTTTGACAAAATCGATCACCTGATAGTAGGTACAACTATTTACACAGGCAAAATTCCGGTTCAGGCAATGGAGTGTTTAAAAGTCTTAAACGGGAATGGAATAATATGTACAGCCGCTGTCGTTTATAGTAACAATTATTATGGAATTGCACTATATCAAATGGTTGAATTACTTTCCGGTAACAGATATAATGTTATTTCTGTTGCCGCATTTACCGGACAACATAAATATACAAGCATAATTCCTTTTGCTATTGGCAGACTTGACAGAATTGATTTTATTTACTATTAAACCATTCTGCTATATTTTATACATTATGTTTGCAGGTTAATATTTCGTAAATTGTATATTCCTTATTAGTAACAATAGCTCAGTTTTATTCAAATAAACAGAATTATTAATTTATATATTGTGAATTTCCGAACGAATAGAAACAGATTTCGTTCCTGGTTGGAGAAACAACTTTCTAATCCCGGAGAAACGAATGATGAACGCGCATTAAAAAAAAGATTTTGGAATGCTGTTACCCCGGGAATATTAACAGTATGTATTGCAGGAACTATTTTATGGATATTGGGATTCCCAACAATTGCTTCGGCAATGTGGTTATTTAGCGGTTTCGAATTCCTCATTATCGTTTTTTTCATGTTTTTCCCAAAACATGTCATCTTATTTTCAACTATAAACTGTTATTTCTTTGTGTTTCTTTCTTTTGCCGGAGTGCTTTATTTTGGAGGCATTTTATACTCTGCAGGAATTGTTTTTGTTGGATTGTTAGGAGCACTTCAAGCTCCTTTCTTTTTTAAACCGTTACAGTTACGGTTTATTTTTGGAATTTATTTGTTGACTGTTGTTGCCGAAGCCATTTTACAACCCCATCTTTCACCCATTCCGGAAATTACACCACAGGTTAACCTCATACTTTTTGTTCTGCATATTTTGGTTATTGCAATTGCTCTATATAATATACAGTTGTATTATATCAAACAAAGTATGGAATTAAAAGAAGCGGATGCAAAACGGCTTCAGGAGTTAGATAAAATTAAAACCAACTTTTATACCAATATTACGCACGAATTCCGGACACCCCTAACTGTAATTATGGGCATGTGCGACCAAATAGCCGAAAATTCACAGAAACATTTGAATGCGGGATTACAATTAATCCACCAAAACGGAGTTCATCTCCTGCAACTTGTAAATCAAATCCTTGATCTGTCAAAACTGGAAGCCAAATCAATGCAGGTACATTTTATTCAAATGGACATATTGTCCTTTCTTCGTCAAAGCACAGAACCTTTTATACACCTGGCCAGAAAAAAAAATATCCGTTTTCATTTTTTAGCAGAGCTCAATACGTTTAAAATGGATTTTGATCCTGAAAAAATTACATCTTTAATTAGTAACCTCCTGTCAAATGCGATTAAATTCTCAAATACAGATTCCGATATTTATTTTATGATATCAGAAAAAGCAGAAAATGATACCTGTGATAATTTAGGATTTTCTCCTTTTTCAGATAGAAAGATAAATACAGAACGGATTCTTAAATTAACGGTAAAAGATATGGGTTGTGGTATTCCTGAATCAGAACTACCCAAAATTTTCAACCGCTATTATCAGGTATCCAATAATAATTTTAAAAATAGCAAAGGAACAGGAATCGGATTAATGGTGGTTAAAGAATTAGTGGATCTGCTAAAAGGCAACTTATTTGTAAAAAGTTATTTGGGAAAAGGTTCTGAATTCAATGTCATATTGCCAGTTACAAACAATGCTGAAGAAAAAACAAACAGCGAAACAATTGGGATCAAATTTACAAATCAAACATTTCTGGAAAATAAAACGGCATTTGAAAACAAAACATCGAAAGATCTACCGCATTTGTTAATTATTGAAGACAATGATGATGTTGTCTCTTACCTAAACTGGGTTGCTGGAGCAGCGTATTATATCGACCGTGCAGCCGACGGAGAACAAGGTCTTAAAATGGCCCTTGAAATAATTCCTGATATTATTCTCTGCGATATAATGATGCCAAAAAAAGATGGATATACAGTTTGCAAAACCCTAAAAAAAGACTTTCGAACCAGCCATATTCCAATTATTCTGCTCACTGCAAAAGCCGATAAAGAATCGCAGATTAACGGGATTGGTTGTGGTGCAGATGCATATCTTTCCAAGCCGTTCAATACAAAAGAATTAATGGTTCGAATGCAGGCGCTGATTGAATTCCGGAAAAATTTAATTGCAAAATACCGGGCATTTGCGATCACTTCAATTTCGGAGGTCGTTGAACCAGTTAATCCTGATGAACTATTCCTAAAAAGGTTAAAAGAAATTTTGGAAGACAATTACGAAGATGACGATTTTGACACGAACCTGCTGACTCAAAAGATGGGCATGAGTCGTGTTCAACTTTTCCGAAAGCTTAAAGCGTTAACCGGTGTTTCAGCGTCGCATTTTATCCGGTTTTATCGATTGTCAAAAGCGAAAGAAAAAATAACCGGAACAAGTGAGAATATTTCTGAAATAGCCTTTGAAGTGGGATTTAAAGATCCGGCATATTTCACACGCGCTTTCAACAAAGAATTTGGAATTACACCTTCATCACTTCGTAAATAATCGATTAAAATTGCCTTAAATTACAATGTAACATTTGTCCAAGAAAACATTTTGATTAATTGCAATACAAACGAGTTGTAAGAAACTGAAAATAAGTAGCTTTTAATCCCTTCGTAATTTCAATAATGTTCATTTTGTCCAAGGGTTTGAAACAGGAGTCCAAGACATTTAAAGCATTTTACTTTATCTTGAATCTTGCCAAACGCGGCAATTTGTTGTTAAACCCAGGGCATATCTGAATTAAATATATTAGACAGATGCAAATATTTACCAACATTCAATTTCTTACTGCTAAGATATTATTGACGATTTTTCTGTCATCTTTAACTTTCTTCAGTATTGCCCAGGAAACTGTTAAAAGCCTTACATTTTATAGTAAATCTTTAAAAAAGGACCGTAAGGTTGAGGTCTGTTTACCGGAAGATTATAATGAAAATGAATCTGTAAGATATCCGGTAATTTACTTCCTGCATGGATGCCAGCAAAATAGTTTTAGTGAAGGGAACTTACTTTATATTGTCAAAAAACTGATAAAATGCAAAACAATATCGCCTGTTATACTTGTAAAGCCCGATGGAAGCTGTCCTACTTGGACAAGCAGTTATTTTGCAAACTCTGCTTTAAATGGAAATTTTGAGGATTACCTTGTAAATGATTTGGTGGAATATATTGATTCTGCTTTTCGCACCATTGATTCAAGGGATAAAAGGGCAATTATGGGCTATTCCGCAGGCGGTAGTTGTGCAATGAGTACAGCTTTAAAACACCCTGATATTTTTTGTGGTGCGGCATCCCATACCGGCAGAATGGATATGAATACGCATTCACTTTATATTCCCGGTATTTTATCTGAAAACGGGGGAACACCGGTTTCCGGCTACAGCCCAAAGGCAGGCCCCATGTCACGGGCTATCTTTACCATGGCAGCCGCATATTCCCCAAACCTCAACAATCCACCCAATTTTGTGGATTTCCCCTTAGATTGTAACGGCAATTTTATCGATTCAATCTGGAACCGGTGGTTGTTATACGATTGTTCCACACTTGCCGGGAAAATATCAAAGAAAGAGAATTTAGCCATCTATTTTGATTGTGGGATGCAGGATGAAGCATACACATACCCCTTTAATACAAAGTTTGCTGAAGTGCTCGATCAATTAAAACTTCCTTATGAATTTCAATCTTATCCGGGCGGCCACTACGACAGGGACAGCAGGTACCCCATTGGATTGGCATTTCTGGATTCAGTAATGAATAAAACCAGATAAATACCATAAAACTATCAAAAATGAAAACACTATTTCCCTTTTTGCAACACTCAATCAAAATATTATTAATGGTACTTCTGTCGGGTATAACATCCTTCAGCAGCGCGCAGGGTACAGTGAAAAACCTTACCTTTTTCAGTAGCTCTTTGCAAAAGGAGCGAAATTTCCAAATCTATTTACCTGAAGGGTATAATGAACAGGATTCTGTCAGATATCCTGTGATTTATTTTTTACACGGTGCCGGTTTGAATCAAACTTCTTATCAAAATTTATCTGGAACATTAAATGATTTAATTGAGAATAAAAAAATATCACCTGTTATTGTCGTGAAACCTGACGGAAGTATCGGCCCATGGGGAGGCAGTTTCTATACCAACTCAGAATTATACGGGAATTTTGAAGACTACATTGTATATGATTTATCGGATTATATTGATACTAACTTTAAAACAATATCAACGAGAAATAAACGGGCTATAATGGGTCATTCAATGGGCGGATATGGCGCGATGAAACTTGCACTAAAACATACCGATAAATATTGTGCAGTTGTTTCTCACAGTGCCCCCCTTGATTTTAGTCACTGGCCTGATCGTATTCCAGGAGTTTTAGCTGAAAATGGAGGTGTACCGGTTTCGGAATATGTTATAGCACCGGGCAAAATTCATACTTTTTTGTTTTATACCTTAGCAGGGGCATTTTCTCCAAATTTGAATAACTCGCCATATCCGGTTGACTTCCCTTTGGATAGCATGGGGAATATTTAAAGAATCAATCTATGAGAGATGGAATTTACACGATCCCGCTCGTCTTGCTTCCAAATTAACTCCGGATTCAGATTTAGCTATCTATTTCGATTGTGGAAAGCAAGATCAGTTACTGACCTATCCATTTAATACAGGTTTCGCCAATTCACTTATTAAATTGGGATTGGATTTTGAATTTCAATCCTTTAATGGCGGTCACATGGATCAATTAGCGACCCGGTTTCCGATTTCTCTTCAATTTTTGGATTCAGCAATAAATAGAACCGAAGGTTCCAAAGAAACAGGAAAATGGACCTATAAAACTCCCATGCCTACAGCACGATGTTTCCTGGGAGCCTGTGTACTGAACGGAAAAATTTATGCCATTGGAGGAGCAAAAAATGCTCTTACAATGACTTCCGCGGTTGAAGTGTATGATCCTTTAACAGACTCCTGGACTCAAAAAGCAAATATGCCAATTGCTTTATGTTATCCGAATGTATGTGCCATTAACGGTAAAATTTATGTATTTGGAGGCAACACTGCCATGTTCAGTGGAATGGTTACATCCGTTTTTGTTTATGATCCTGATACAGATAAATGGTCTCAAATCGAAGACTCAGTGCATCAATTATCAGTGCATCAATTAGGAGATCCCTGTATAGCGGTTTCCGATGGCAAAGTTTACCTGATAGGCGGTGGGAAACAAGGGATGATTGCTGTTTCCGATGTAACTATGTACGATCCATCAACAAAAACATGGACAAAAAAAGCAGACATGCCAACATCTCGTTCTATGCTCTCAGCATGTGTTTTAAACAATAAAATATATGTTATTGGAGGAACGAATGAAAACTGGACCTCTGTTTTTTATCCAAATGTAGAAGAATATGATCCGGTTGCGGATAAATGGATAATTAAAAAGGATTTGCCACTTGGTCGCTGGAGCCCTGGAGCCTGTGCACTTAATAACCGGATTTATGTAACAGGCGGCCATAATGGGGTGAATGCTTTAAACAGGGTTGATATCCTGAATCCAAACATCGATGAATGGACGATTGGAACACCCATGCAGCAACCAAGGCAGGGGCATGAGGCTTGTGTTGTCGATGGTAAAATTTATGTATTGGGAGGCTGTTATCCTGAGAACGGTATGCCGAAGTTTTTATCATCAGTGGAAGTTTATAGTGTTGGATCGGATCTGAAGCCTTAATAAAAACAAATGATAAATGAATCAGGCCCTGATTTTTCCGGGGACAGAAGATTTATTGGCAAAACATTACATAAATAAAAGTTTTCAACTTAAATTTTAAATCTATGCAAAGTACAGGTTTATTAATCCCAACCAAACACCGTTGGGATTTCAAATTAATGGTGATTATAGCCGCGCTAATGACCACCATGGGTGCCACAGCCCAACAATCAATTCAACATGAACCCGTTCCCATGCCGGGTTCCGAGCTCAGGAGGTTCCACTCCAAAATCATGGACCAGGATCTCCTCGTCTATGTCCAGCTTCCCCTGGATTACGTTTCCGACGGATCAAAACAATACCCGGTGATGTATATGACCGACGGGAACCGTTCTTTCCCCATCGTATGCAAATATCTCCACGATACTGGGATTTCCTCCCTCCGGATTTCCACAGGTCATAGTAGTAGGGATTGCGTATGATATTGCCTCGATGGTAGACTGGGGCGCATGGCGGACGCGGGACTTAACACCAATAGTCAGTCAGGGTGACGAAGAAACCTGGGAGGGCATTCTTAGAAGAATGTCGGGCGATACGACCATCCAGGTTGAAACCGGGGGCGCACCCCGTTTTCTCAGTTGTTTATGCGACGAACTGATCCCGTACATTGAGTCTGAATACCCGGTCTTGAAAAAGGACAGAGCCCTGGCAGGATATTCTTATGGAGGGCTCTTTACCCTGTTTGCCATGTTTGAGCGGTCCGATGTGTTCAACCGGTACTTTGCAGGAAGCCCGACCGTTGGTTACGGCAACAGAGTGTTGTTCGGGATGGAGAAGGCCTATTCCGAAAGCCACACAGACCTGCCTGCAAGGTTATTTATGAGCATAGGTGGGAATGAAGGTCAAAACGCCATCGCTGGAGTGAAGGAGATGGCAGATGTATTGCAATCGCGTAACTACCCCCACATGGATGTCCGGACACTTGTTCTTCGAGGGGGAATGGCACGGTACAGCATACCCCGGATCCGTTATGAGGGCATTTCTCAACCTGTATGGCGAATAATAATGCTACAAGACATTCTTCTTATTAATAACTTATAAACTAATATGAAATGAAACTAAAATGTTCAGTGCTCATCCTCTGCCTATCTTTTCTGATCACAACATCTGGAATCAGTCAGGAATCCCGGTTACTTTCAAAACCCGGTCTTTTCCCGGAAATACATGGAGTTATTGAAAAACCATCCACACCGGGAACCCATCCGGCTGTGATTATCCTGTATGGTTCCCAGGGCTGGCGCCCGGTATATGCTGCCGTTGCAAAGGATCTTGCCGATTCGGGATTCGTCGCACTTGCACTGGACTATTTTGCATATAAAGAAGTCGACTCAGGAGAGACAGGGGATCTGGCAGTCTGGCACAGGAGGCAGGCTGCGGTTCGAAGTACGGTCAATTTTTTATTGGAAGATCCCACCACAGTAAAAGATCAGTCGGTTTGCTGGGATATTCATTGGGTGCAATTTTATCCGTTTCTGTTGCTGCCTCTATTCCTGAAGTGAAAGCAGTGGTGAATTTTTTCGGATGTGGAAGTTCAGACAAGGAGGAGCTGGAATCCGAGGTCAGGAATTTTCCGCCTTTGCTCATTTTGCATGGTGAGGAAGATCAGGGCATACCGGTTTCAGCAGCCTATGCCCTTCGGGATGCCGTGATAGCGCAGGGCGGAGAGGTAGAAATGAAAATCTACCCCGGTGCGGGTCATGGATTTAATGGCCCCTGGGTTCCGAATTATTCCAAAGAATATGACATTGATTCGTTTCAGCGAACGGTCGATTTCTTTCGCAGGAAATTATAGAAGTATTGGTTACGCTGACTTTACTGTTGTTGGTTTACAAAGGCAAATAAATGTTCATCCGTACTGATATCAGGCAGGGGCATGAGGCTTGTGTTGTCGATGGTAAAATTTATGTATTGGGAGGCTGTTGTCCTGAAAAGGGTATGCCAAAGTTTTTATCCTCAATGGAAGTTTATAGTGTTGGATCGGATCAATAGCCTTAATAGATAAGGCGATAAAAAAATTGGATTTAATATTTTTAAAGAGGGAAGCTTTAAATTGAAAATTTTATATAAAAGCAAATCATGAAACCACAAATTTTCTCTCTAAAATTCGGAATCAATACTTGCTATATTATCAGAGACAAGGGAACCATTATGGTTGACGGAGGCCCATCAAAGGCAACTGAAAAATTCAAGAAGTATATGATTAAATATTCCATCGATCCAAACGAAATTAAGTTGGTCGTATTGACCCATGCCGATTTCGATCATTCAGGGTCAGCAAGTACTATCAGGGAACTAACCGGTGCTAAAATAGCTATCCACAAAAACGACAGAGCAATCCTTGAAGAGGGGCGATTTAATTTTCCTGCCGGTGTTACTGCCTGGGGAAAGATTTCTCACGCTATTTTTTCACCAATATTGAGAAAAATCACGATACCTCCTCAAAAAGCTGATATTATTCTGAATGATCATGATATTCCACTTAACGATTTCGGAATTGATGGCAAAATAATGTACACTCCCGGGCATACTTCCGGGTCGGTTAGTGTTCTTTTAAATTCAGGAGAGGCGTTTATCGGCTGTATGGCGCATAATATCAAGGTGTTTACTCTCCGCCCGAATCTGCCTATTTATGCCGAAAATATAGATCAGATTAAAGCTGGCTGGAAAGTACTGATCGACCAGGGAGCAAAAATGATTTATCCGGGGCATGGGAAACCTTTTTCGGTGGAGAGAATAAAGAAATATTTATCATAAAATTAAAGCTATTATCTTTATTAACTTTTGTGTTTCAGTTAAATGCCAATAAATTGTAACTTATAAAATGATGAATGAATTACGCATTATTATTTTTTTGATGTTTGCGTGGATAACATGTTATTCACAACAAATTCCCGACACAAACTACAATCCGCTCATTCCAAATCCGGAATATCAACGAGGTAAAGGGCCGGTGGTTTTTATCGATGAAGGCCATTTTAATTTTCACACGAAAGAAGGACGTTACAAATCATTTTCAAACCTATTGGAAAGAGATGGTTATGTAGTAAAACCTTATAAAGGAGATTTCGAAAAACAGCAACTTCTGTATGGAAAAATATTGGTAATATCCAATGCATTGAATGAAAAAAATGAAGAGAACTGGTATAAACCCGTTTATTCTGCATTTACAGAAGACGAAATCGAAACAGTAAAAAACTGGGTAAATGAAGGAGGCAGTCTTTTTCTGATCGCCGATCATATGCCATTTGGAGGTGCAGCAAAAGATTTGGCAGCGGCTTTTGGATTTAAATTTACTGATGGTTTTGCACGCGATACGCTTTCAAGAGGACCTGATGTTTTTAATATCAAAGAAAATACACTGGCTGAAAATACCATTACAAGAGGAAGAAATAAAGATGAATTGGTACAGCAGGTTATATCATTTACCGGGCAGGCTTTTAAAATTCCTGATGATGCCAGTCCGCTGCTTACTTTCAGCAATAAATATGTGTGCCTGTTACCAGACACTGCCTGGGTTTTCAATCAAAATACTCAGGTAATTAATATCGACGGTTGGTGTCAGGGTGCATTTAAAAAGTTTGGACAAGGAAGAGTGATTGTATTTGGTGAGGCTGCCATGTTTTCTGCCCAGCTGGCGGGTGCACAACAAGCCAAAATGGGTATGAACAATCCGGTAGCTCCGGAAAATTACAAACTGTTACTCAATATCATTCACTGGCTGGATGGAAAGTTGGATTAGTATAGTTAAAGTCATACCTTCTTCATTACAAGTGAAGGTATGACTAATTAAAGTTGATCTATTTTTGCGCTTGTGCCAGTTTATCCATCTGTTCTTTTGAAAGCGGTGTTCCAAAACCGACATATTGCAAAACTGGTTTTTCAGGATTTGCAATCGGAGTCCAAACACCATTGTCGTGATTCTGATAAACGGTATGGTAAGTTACACCGTCGAAAACCGGTATAATTCCTTTGGTTTGGAGAACTGTTCCGTTTTCCAGCCAGGTTAGATTAATTTCTTTACCTATCACTTTTTTCACATTTTCACTGGCGTGGCAATCTTCACATTTATCCCCTTCCTTTTTAACGGAGTGGCTAAATTGCGGTGCAAACATCAACAAGGTTTTATTTTCAGGTGCAACAAACGTTTGCATATTTGCTGATGTTACTTTTCCGTTGTAGTTCATCAGGAACTTCCAGCCCGAAATCGGTTGAGCAACCCTTTTCTTTTCTTTAATCATTGTTTCAACGTGGCAGTTTGTACAGCTAATTACATGTCGAACATGGCAGGCTTTACAATCCAGTTTGTCACCATGAACTGTGTGAGATCTACTTTTGGAAACAGTTTCATGACATTGTTCACAGGTAACATCCATAGCACCTGGTTGCTTCATCGATTTATATAAAATACTGTCACCGTGAATTTCCCGTGCAGTGTGGCAATCCATACAAGTCATGCCAGCTTTGAAATGCACGTCTGGTGTGTTGGCTGCTTTATCAATTTTCATGATCATTGCCGATTCCCTTGCATGGCAACGTAAACATGTAGTCTGGCTTCGGGCAAAATCGGTGGAATATCCAGGTTTGCCGTTCACGTACGTTTTGTGACATTCGTCACAGGAATTTACGTGGCATTTGGTACATCCGACCTGCTCATACGGAATACCAGTGATTAATTCCAGCCCGCCTTGTTCTTTATTGTACCAGTATGCCATTCCATTTGCCGATGCATGTAAGCTGGAAAAATAAATGCAATCTTTTTTATTTACCTGGGAAAATGAAGGTTTTTGAAAACCAGCAGCCATTATCATGAACAAAATAAGTGAAACCAAGAAAATGCTGTTTTTTCGGTGGTTAGTCGTTAAGTTTCTCATCTTATAGTATTTTATTGGTTGAAGTTTTTTGTCTTTTTTGTAAAAATACAAATCCTATTTTTACGATCATATGTTTAATATCATAATAATTAAAAACTGTAAATCAAAATATTAAAATTTGTAATAACTAATCATGTTTAGTTATATTAAATTCATATGTTCATTATAGAAATATAAAGGAATTGAATTAAAGGAATTAATTTCAGGAGAATTGGGTTAAACGAATAAAATGAATATTATATGATTTTTTGTGTTTTGATCAATTCAAATTCCCGTTCGAGGCAGGGAGTAAACACATCCTTCCCTAATTGATTTTCAATCTGTTTTTTTGTCCAGAACCGGGCTTCTTCCACTTCATCAGAATGAAGATGATAATTTTTATGATCGTGGGTAACAAACAGATATACCAGTTCAGCTTCTTCTTCCGATTTGTACGAATAAACCTGTAAAAGTTTTGCGGAGAAATCAGTCAACCCAATTTCTTCGTAAGCTTCTTTTCTTAGCGCCTGTTCCAGCGTTTCGCCAAATGAAATATGTCCCCCGACTGCGGTGTCCCATTTTCCCGGTTGAATGAGTTTTGTTTCCGGGCGTTTCTGTAAAAGAATTGCTTTATTTTGACTGATCACATGCATATGTACTACCGGGTGAAGCAATTTACTTCCGTTATGCAAATGGCTGCGAGGCGCCTGCCCAATGATATTACCTTTCTCATCTACCAATGGCAGAATCTCTTCTGTAGGCAAAACCTGCTTCTTTTTACGCTGACGGAAATATTCAAAAACAAAATAAACTGCAAACAAAATGTAAAAAAGCCCACCACTAATAAAAGCCCACGCTTCTTTACTCATATAAAATGTGGCATAAAAAACCAGGATAGTATGTGCTGTAAAAATGAAAAAAAGCACTTTCATACTTTTACGCATTTGCAATTCTTGCTCATCAGTAAATTTCGTTCCCTTCAAATAGCGTTGCCCCATCAACCCTACAATATTCATCGATGAAAATGCGGATACCGCTAGAATGGCAACAAGGATTAATTCAATAAGCCCTGGTTTTAACTTGAAAAAAATATCGTTGTTAAGAATAATTGATACAGCTCCCAGAACAACTAACAAAGTAGTATCAAAAAGTATGAATTTGTCGAATCTTTTTTCTTTGTAACCGACCCAACCCATTTCGAGTAAGCCTACACCAATGGCAACAAATAAGCCGGTTTTGGTTCCCCAGATTTCATCGGCAGCAATAAATACAAAAAGGGGAATGAAACCGGGCAATAACTTTTTTAAAAGCTCAGCCCTGTTCACTTAAACTTAATTTAGAGATTAAAAAGATTTATTGGCTTGTTGTATTTGCCCTGTATATTTTATAAACTTCTACCTGCATTAACAGCGTAGTAAAAGCCGGAACTGAAGTTGCTGTTTGCCCGTAAGCCAGTTCTGAAGGAATAACCAGATTAGCCACCGTTCCAAGTTGCATATATGTTACAGCTTCTTCGAGACCGGAGATGGCGGTTCCTGCCCCAACCGTAAATTCATAGGGTTCATATCTGTATCCTTCGGTGTAACCATTAGTTTCGTCTACCAAAAAACTGTCAACAGTCCAGGTAGCATAATAAATCTGTACTCTGTCGCCAACTTTAATCGAGTCTCCTGTTCCTTTAGTTTCTTCAAAATAATATAATCCTGAAGGCTTTGGCAACTCCCCAGGATAATGAGTGCTGATATATTCGTCCAGCAAAGCAAGTTCCTGTTTTCTCTGTTTTTCAAGACTATTATTGTCTTTACAGGCCATAAAAGCAATAGCTACTATTCCAAATATTACTACATAAAATACTCTCTTCATTATCAATGCATTTATTTATTCTTCTATACTAATTTTCAAATTTGGTTAACTCACAGGTTTTATATCTACCATTTTAACAATGAACACCAATGTCTGGTATGGAGGTATTAATCCTGAACCGTCTTTTCCATAAGCCAGATCAGACGGAATAATGAGCTGAATTTTTTCATTTTTATTCATTACTTTCATCCCATCATCCCAACCTTGCATTATAGGTTTTTCTCCCAATACAAACTCTATAGTTCCACTATCCGGATTATACCATTCCGAAGATTCAAACAATTCTCCATCAATAAAATAACCGGCATATCCTACACTGAGAGTATCCCCGGGTTTGGCTCTTTCTCCTTCTCCTTCTTCCAAAACTACATAATAGGCACCGAGTGCGGTTGTATCAATATCACGCCCGTTAGCAATTAATGTATCAAGATATGATTTTAAAAGGGCTTTTTCCTGTTCATAAGTCTGATCAGGAATGTCGTTATTCGACGGTAGACAACCGACCAGAATAAGTACAAAAATAATCCCCGTCACCAGATATGAAATTAATTTCTTCATACTTTCATTTTTAAATTATTGTTTCCAGTAACTGATGTTTATACTGTGGCAAAAGTTGCGCAAAAAATTCAATTGTTTCATCAAGGGAAAGATTTGCTTCACCGCCTGCAGCATTTACATGGCCTCCTCCTCCAAAATGATTTCTGGAAAAAAGGTTGACAGGAAAATCGCCTTTCGACCGGAAAGAAGCTTTAATCCACCCTTCCTTTTCAATAAACAACGCACTAAAAACAATATTATTGATTGATAACGGATAATTGACAAACCCTTCGGAATCACCGATTTTGAAGTTAAATTCTTTAAGTTCTTTTTTTGTAATGCTGATAAGGGCTGCACGATATTCCGGGAAGACCTGCATTTTTTTATTTAGGCAGTAACCAAGAAGTCGCATCCTGTCAGTGGAGAAATTATGGTAAACTTCCGACTGAATTTTTTGTGTATCGACGCCCAAAGCAACTAATTCTGAAACTACTTTAAATGTATTGGGATCAGAAGTATTGTGGTTAAAAGAGCCTGTATCAGTAAGTATCCCGGTGTATAATGCCTCGGCTGCATTTACGCTCATGAACCTATTCAGGCCGGTAATGTGTACGACATCATTAATAAGTTCAGCCGTTGAACTGTATTGTGGTTCCGAAATAGTATAATCGCAAAAACCGGTTGGATGCGGATGATGATCGATAAGGATTTTTGTTTTGCTAAACTGTTCCACCTTTTTCGCCAGTTTTCCGGCACGGGCAACTTCATTGAAATCCACACAAATCATTATATCCGAGCTTTCGATAAATTCAGTGGCTCTTTGCTTTGCATTTCCGTAAACCAAAACTTCAACCTGCGAATTCATCCATTTTAAAAAGTCAGGATAATCAGTAGGCGAAATCACCATCAACCGATGCCCGGCTGCGGCCAGAATTTCTGCCAGCCCCAATGCCGATCCAATTGCATCACCGTCAGGGTTTTCGTGCGGAATAACAGCAATCTGTTTTTTTTCTCCGTTCAGAATTTTTCCTACCGATGTAATAATCTGTATGTCAGTGTTTTTCAAAATAAACTAAATTTGAACGGGCAAATATACTAAATCTGTGTACGGCTCAATGGTTAAATAATTCAAATTTTTTTATTATTGCGGAATAATAACATTATCAATTTTAAAAAATGGCAGGGAAACAAACATTTACTATGATTAAGCCAACGGCTTTCAAAAACAACTATACCGGAGCAATACTAAAAATGATTAACGATGCCGGTTTTGTACTGAAGGCAATGAAAATTACGCGTTTGAATGCTGAACAGGCAGGGGCTTTTTATGCTGTTCACAAAGAACGGCCCTTTTATTCTTCATTAGTGGAATATATGAGTTCAGGCCCTATTGTGGCAGCAATTCTTGAAAAGGAGAATGCTGTTGATGATTACCGAAAACTTATTGGCGCTACTAATCCGGAACAAGCTGCTGAAGGCACCATTCGTAAACAATATGCAACAAACCTGCAACAAAATGCTGTTCATGGTTCCGACTCCGATGAAAATGCAATTATTGAATCGGACTTTTTCTTTTCAAAAACGGAAAGATTTTAAAAACCGATAAGACAAAGTTTAGTGAAAGACTGTTTCCTTAATTTCAGGAAGCAGTTTTTTATCTGAATATGATGGTTGAAATCATCTCCTCTCCTGCTCTTTCGTTGAGTTTCATACGAATTTCTTCACGCATCATAAATAACTCGTTTTTTACAACTGCTGAAGATACTTTTACAAAAAGAACTTTATTTTTCAATGAGATTTCGCTGGTATAGTTTGCTATAGTTTTGCCTAGTAATTCTTCCCACGACTGCACAACATCAGTTTCCTTAAGTTTTTTTTCGATGCTGGTACCCTTCACATATTCCCGGATAACCTCACTTAACGACTGTGTATTGTTTCTTCTCATTTTACCAGATTAACAGTTCCCGAATCGACATTAAATATGCAAAAGTCAGTATCCATTTTCTTTATTATTGCATCCAGATGGCTGCGATTGGTGTCGGTGATAAAAATCTGTCCAAATTGTTCGCCGGCCACAACCTTGACAATCTGCTCTACCCGAAACTCATCGAGTTTATCAAAAATATCGTCGAGGAGCAAAATAGGCTTCAGACCTGAAATTTCTTTTACGAAATCGAATTGTGCGAGTTTCAATGCTACCAGGTAGGTTTTCATTTGCCCTTGCGAACCAAGCTTTTTAATTGGATGATCTCCGATATAAAACACCAGGTCATCCTTGTGAACACCTTGTGTGGTAAATTGAATGGCCCGATCTTTTTGTAATGAATTTTTAAGCAGGTCTTCCATACTTTCATCGTACAATGCCGACTGATGAACCAAACTGACCTTCTCATTATCCTGCGAAATAAATGAGTAGTAACGCTGAAAAACCGGAATCAGCTTTGCTATAAACTCTTTGCGTTGCTCATGAATTCTCGATCCATATTCGATGAGCTGGTGATTCCAAATTTCAATTAAATCCGAATCGAAAAAACGATCAGTTGCAAACTGTTTCAGCAAATTATTACGCTGCATTAAAGCACGGTTATATTTTACAAGATCGTTCAAATACTGCTGGTTATACTGCGAAATTACACCATCCATAAATTTGCGACGTTCATCGCTTCCCCCTGAAATAAGTTCAACATCGCCTGGCGTAATCATTACTAATGGTAACAATCCGATGTGTTCAAGCAGTCTTTTATAAATTTTGGAATTACGTTTAAATTGTTTTTTATGCCCTCGTTTCAACCCGCACGAAACAGCTTCGTTTGCTTCCCTTCTTTTGTAATTTCCATTCAACATGAAAAAGTTTTCTTCGTGGTTGATGTTAAGCAAATCGATAGAATTAGAAAAGCTTTTACAAAACGACAGATAATAAACTGCATCAAGCAAGTTGGTTTTTCCTGATCCGTTTTTCCCGATAAAACAGTTTAGTTTTTGAGAAAACTCCAGGTTGACTTCCTTCAGATTTTTGAAATTTACAATGGAAATATCTTCGATGTGCATATTTTCACTTTTACCAATGCTTTGCAAAACTAATGAAAAACAGTAGAAGAAACCGTACCAAAATAAAAAACCGCTAATAACATGCTACTGTTGATTAAATTAGAAAATTATATCCTTATTAATCATTCAGTTTTGAAAAAAAAACTATTTTTGCGGCACAATTTCGAATACGATATAAAATGGCAAAAAAGAAAAATCAGCAAGGAGATAATTTGCAGGAACTGGAAAGTGCCTTAACGAGGACCGAGCAATTTATTGAAGATAATCAGAAAATTATAAGTATCATCGTTGGAGCAGTTATCCTCGTTGTTATTGGTTATCTTGGATTTAACCGTTTTTACCTGCATCCAAAACAGGACGAAGCATTGTCGCAAATGTTTATGGCAGAAAATTACTTTGAAAAAGATTCATTCAACCTTGCTATCAACGGCGACGGTAACTATTTAGGTTTCTTAGATATTATTGACGATTACGGAATTACAAAAGCAGCTAACCGTGCAAAATATTACGTTGGTATTTCGTTTCTGCATATGGGACAGTACGAAGATGCTATTGATTATTTAAAGGAATTTAAGACTGACGATCTTTTACTGGCTCCTGTAAAAGATGGCGCAATTGGCGATGCGTACCTTCAACTTGGCAACCAGGATGAAGCGCTAAAATATTATAAAAAAGCGTATGCGTATGACAATAATGAGCTTACAACGCCGGTTTATAAAATGAAAGCGGCAGAATTGCTTGAATCAATGAATCAATATGATCAGGCGTTAACATTATACCAGGAGATTAAAAAGGATTATCCGAATTCGGCTGAAGGCACAAGTATAGATAAATACATTGCAAGGGTAAAACTAAAAATGAGCTAATTAGCTTTGTTTCACCCCTCCAAGTGAGGGGTTTTTTATTTTTTGATTATGGCAACAAAAGATCTTTCACAATACGACGTTAACTCGGTTCCATCAGCAGAGAATATGAAATTTGGAATTGTTGTATCTGAATGGAATTTTCAAATTACTTCTGCACTGGCTAATGGCGCTATAAAAACATTAAAACGTCACGGGGCTACAGATGAAAACATCCTTTTTAAATACGTTCCTGGTAGCTTTGAATTACCGCTGGGAGGCCAGTTTTTTGCTGAACATGAAAATGTTGATGCTGTTATTTTGCTCGGTTGTGTTATCCAGGGAGAAACCCGCCACTTTGATTTTATTTGTCAAGGGGTTACCAAAGGAATTGTTGATCTGAATCTGAAATATAACAAACCATTTATTTTTGGTGTATTAACAACAGAGGATGAACAACAGGCTTTAGATCGCGCAGGTGGAAAACATGGAAACAAAGGAGATGAAGCAGCAGTGACTGCAATTAAAATGGTACAACTGAGAAATACATATTAAAGAGTAATACGAAAAAAAGGACTGTATTACTACAATCCCTTTCTAACTAAACTAATTATCAAAATCTAATAATAAGAACTTAATTACGTCCTCCTTGTCCACGCCTTGATCTCCTTTCTTCGAGATATTTTTCGTATTTCGTGTACTGTTCTGCTGTTAAGATTTTCTTCATTTCTTTATTTTGATCTTCGCGCATCTGTGTCATTTTCTGACGCATATCATCGCTAAAACCTCCACCACCCATTTCTTCACGCATTTTCTGCATTTTTTTACCGGATTCAATATTCAAGTCGTACACTTTTTTCTCCTGTTCCTTGTTCAAGCCCAGTACTTCTTTTAATTGAGCTGTTTGTTGCTTTGCCCTTTCTTCAGGATTCATGTTACGCATTCCACCCCGGTTTTGAGCCATACTTACTGAAGAAACCACAAGCATGACAATCAATAATAGTCCAAGTTTTTTCATTTTTACCAATTTTAATTAAACAAATCGTATTTAAAATAACAAGTATTCGACGAATCGATTTAGAAAAGGTTTAACGAATGAAAAAAATGAAATAAAAAGAAATGTTAAAGAAGAACAATCATGTTTAATCCAACGATCTCAGAATTATAATGATTGGCTGGCACAATATTAATATTTATAATAAAATTAGGATTATAAATAAATGCAATCCTATTGAATATTTTAATGCTGTCGATTATCTTTTTCTCAGCGATTGTCCACCACGCTGTTTAGACATATCTTCCAACCGTTTCTGGAAGTTTGATTTTTTTACGGTTTTCTTTTTATTTGCCTGTAGTTGTGCCCGAATTTTTTCCTCATCGACAAACGACCTTATCACATAAGTTTGACCAATGGTTATTACGTTTGCTAAAAAGTAGTAATAGCTTAATCCTGCTGAATAATTATTCAGAATAAACAGGAACATCACCGGCATCAAATACATCATGGTTTTCATACCGGGCATTCCCTGACTTGTTGCCGCCTGTTGGTTCAAACTGGTTGAAATAATAGTTGTAACAGTCATCAGCAAACAAAATAAACTCACATGATCGCCGTACATCGGAATGTTAAACGGAAGATTAAAAATTGAATCGTATGTAGATAAATCGTGTGCCCACAGAAAACTTTGTTGCCGCAGTTCAATGGAAGTTGGGAAGAAAAAGAACATGGCAATTAAAATAGGAAACTGAAGCAACATTGGCAAACAACCTCCCATTGGATTAACTCCCGCCTTTTTATAAAGTGCCATAGTTGCCTGTTGTTTGTCCATGGCCTTATCTTTCCCGTATTTTGCGTTTAGCTCATCAATCTCAGGTTTTAAAGCCCGCATTTTGGCCTGCGACATATACGATTTGTAAGTAAACGGGAACAATAGTGTTTTGATGAAGATTGTCAGCAATAAAATAATAATACCAAAATTACTGATGTACTTATGCAGAAAGTTGAAAAGCGGGATGATTAAATACTTATTAACCGGGCGTACAATGGCATAACCAAGATAAATCTGACGTTCCAGTCCGATACCATACTGTTTCAGCGTTTGGTAGTGATTGGGACCAAAGTAAAACCGCATTCCAAGATTTTCATTGTCTTTGCCATCATAAGGTAAAGCAATATTAGCAGAAAAATCACCCAAATATTTTGGATCATCTTTATATTTTTCCTGTTTAATCTGTGCATTTGGAAACGATTCGTTTGCAATAATGGTGGAATTAAAAAACAACTGTTTAAAACCGATCCATTTTACCTTGGTTGTCAGCTCCTTTTCATCGGACTTGCTTGAAGAAAGGTTATTTACTTCGTCTTCATAAAATTTATAGAAAATATTAGTGTAACGGTCCTCACCAAATTTGGATACCCTTTCCTGCCGTGGAACCTCATATGACCAGTTTAAATCCAGGTATGACTGATTGGAAGCAATATATTGATTCATTCCCCTGAGATTAATATCAAAACCGACCATATAGGAGTTGTAATCTAAAGTATATTCGTACTCAATATATTTCCCTGAAGCTAATTCCAGACGAAAAGCAATAGATTCTGCACCACCTGGATTCTCCTTGTTAAATTTAATTCTTCCGTTGCTGCCTTTCTTTACCACCGGACCGGTTACAACTATATCCTTGTTGGTTGTACTGGCATCAAAATACAGGTCCTGTGTATTTATCGGGCGATTTTGAGCAAAAAAGTTGAGCCCAAACAATGTTTTTGAACCATTAAATAAAATCAGTGGCAATGAATCATAAGTCATGTAATTTTTTAACTCAACCGAATAAACTCTTCCTCCTTTGTTGGTGAAAGTAATTTTCATTAAATTATTTTCAAGAACGTAAAATTCTTCATTGCCGATAGCTACATCACTGAAAACACCAAGCTGATCTGCCTTTGCTTTTAATTTATTTGCCGCTTCCAAAGAGTCTTTTAAAACATCAGCTGTATTTTCCTGCTGGGCTTGCTGTTGCGTCAGCGCTTTGTTGGCTTCAACTTTTGCAATGGAATCTCTTTTATGTCTTTCTGCTTCAATTTGGTCTTTTGAGGGCTTATTTATGATTGAGAATACAACCAAAATGGCAAAAATAAGGACTATTCCAAGAATCGATTTTTTATCCATTTTTTACTTCTTCAACTAACGAGTTCTTAATAAAATCAACAAAAAGAGGGTGAGGATTTAATACGGTGCTTCTATATTCCGGATGGAACTGGACACCCACAAACCATTTATGTTTTGGTATTTCCATGATCTCCACCAATTCTGTTTCAGGATTGACCCCAACAGGTATCATCCCCGCTTCAATGAATTTATCACGATAAGCATCGTTGAATTCGTAACGATGTCGATGTCTTTCATAAATGGTCAATTTATTGTATGCCCTACAAGCATTGGAATCTTTTTCAATAATACGGCATTCAAAAGCTCCCAGTCGCATTGTACCTCCATAATTTGTTATCCCTTTTTGCTGTTCCATTAAATCGATGACCAGATTCAAAGCTTTTGGTGTCATTTCTGACGAATCAGCATCTTCAAGTTTTAATACATTTTGGGCAAATTCGATTACTGCAACCTGCATTCCAAGACAAATACCAAGATAAGGAATGTTGTTTTCACGCGCATATTTGGCTGTCAGTATCTTGCCTTTCATCCCACGGTGCCCGAATCCGGGAGCAACAATGATTCCGTTTAATTTTGAAAGTTTTTGTTCAACATTGGATGAATTAATTACCTCTGAATGAATCCAGTGGATATTAACCCTGGCCCTATTTTCTGCTCCTGCATGAACCATTGACTCAGCAATTGATTTGTAGGCATCGTGTAGTTCAACATATTTTCCAACCAAACCTATTTCAACAGTTTGTGTAGGATTCTTCAGTCGGGTCAAAAAATCGTTCCATGCTTCCAAATCAATTTTTTCATTGATCGGAAGTTTCAGTTTTTTGAGCACCGTCATGTCCAGCTTTTCTTCCAGCATTTTTAATGGTACTTCATAAATGGTCGGAACATTAATAGACTGTACCACAGAATCAAGTTCAACATTACAAAACAAGGCTACTTTTTTACGAACTGACAAATCGATATCGTGTTCTGTACGTAAAACAAGTACATCGGGCTGAACACCAGCTTCTAACAGCTGTTTTACTGAATGCTGTGTAGGTTTGGTTTTTAGTTCTCCGGTTGCAGCCAGATAAGGCACCAGTGTTAAATGAATAACAACAACGCGGGAGGAACCCAATTCCCATTTTAACTGCCTTACAGATTCAATGTATGGTAAAGATTCAATGTCACCTACGGTACCACCAATCTCGGTGATTACAATATCGTATTTGCCTTTGGAACCCAGAATTTTTATCCGCCTTTTGATTTCATCAGTAATATGAGGAATAATCTGTACCGTCTTTCCCAGGTAGTCGCCTTTACGCTCTTTACTGATAACAGATTGATAAATCCTACCGGTTGTCACATTATTGGCTTGTGAAGTAGATTCATTAAGAAAACGCTCGTAATGCCCCAGGTCGAGGTCAGTTTCTGCTCCATCCTCTGTAACAAAACATTCCCCATGTTCATACGGATTAAGTGTACCCGGATCAACATTAATATATGGATCAAGTTTTTGAATGGTAACTTTATAACCTCTTGCTTGCAGCAATTTTGCCAATGAAGATGCCAAAATGCCTTTCCCTAACGATGATGTAACTCCACCGGTAACAAATATGTATCTTGTTTCAGGCAATTTTTTCAGTTTTAAAATTTAAAGGGACAAAATTAATGAATTAAACGTTTCTGAAAACTAAACCCAAAGGTAAATTAAAGATTTATGTCGATAAGTTAATAACCTTTTCCTGTTAATTAAGAAATGCAAGCCAATGCTAAAGGAATAAATTAATCAATACAATCGTACAACAACATTACTGTTTATTCCTCAAAAAATGAAAAATTTCTAATGACACATTTGTAATTTCAAAGAATACAAATAAAATAAAAAGAACGAATATATATTAATTCTATCTGATTATCTGCCTGTTACATATACACACAAAAGTAAATAAAAGTAAAATATTTCCATTTTATTGTTTCAATTGTATTGTATAAGTGTATCCGGCTTTTTGAGAATTACCCGTTTGTTGAGGCTCATTTTTCTTTCCTACATAATTAAATTTAACCTGTGGTTTTTTCGGAAGATTAAACCGTACACTAAGTTTTCTTTTGGTTTTAACACGAACCTTTCTGTTTCTCACGCTCCCAAACTCAAGATTCTTTACTAACCTGATTGCTTCTTCATCGCAACCAAATCCCAATCCTTTAAGAACTTTAGCATTTATAACCTCACCATTATCATTTATTTCAATAATTACATAAACTGTTCCTTCAATTCCATTTTCCAGTGCTTCCTTTGGGTATTTCAGATTTTCCCTGAAATATTTCTTCATGGCTTCTTTTCCTCCGGGATATTCAGGAAATTTAAGGAATGTTTTTGTTGATCGTTTCATTATCAGAATGTTAATCAAAAATACAAAATTTTGCCGTAAAAAAAGGTTACCCAAACGAGTAACCTTTCCTCTTTATCTAAACTAATTATTATTTCATTTCCTTTTTTAGCTGAACTACCCACTTGTCAACTCTCGACTGTGTCAGCCTTGCCTGATTTTCCTGATCAAGTAATAAACCAACAAACTGGTCGCCACGCAATGCCCGTGAAGATTCAAAAGTGTATCCTTCAACCGGAGTTTTGCCTACAATGGTTGCACCGCAGTTTTCCAGAATTTTAACTAAAATACCAATAGCATCGCAGAAATTTTCAGGATAACCTTTTTGATCGCCTAATCCAAAAACTGCAAAAGTTTTGTTTTTCAGGTCCATATCTTCCAGTTCCGGTACAAATTCATCCCAATAGTTTGGCAATTCGCCATCGAACCAGGTGGGAGCACTCAGAATAAAATGGTCATTCTTTTCAAAAACTTCCGAAGTAAGTTCTTCAGCATTTACAGCAGTAATACCTGCTTTACCAAAAGCGTCAATTATTTTCTCTGCTACTTTCTTCGATTTCTGCGTATGAAAACTATATATAATTACTGTTTTGCTCATAACTTTTCTTTAATATTCAATTAACTCTTTTGCAGCTACATAAATACGGTTTGTATCCGGCAATATTGCATGTTCCAGAATGCGGTTAAACCCAACTGGTGTAAAAGTTGATCCCACTCTTTTTACCGGAGCATCCAAATATTCAAAAGCTTTATCAGTGATAATCGCTGCAAGTTCTCCACCAAAACCTCCATGAACTTTATCTTCATGAGCAATTAAGACCTTGTTTGTTTTCTTAACTGAATTTAAAATAGTCTCTTCATCCAGCGGAATCAGGCTCCGTAAATCAATTACTTCAACACTCGTTCCTTCCCCATCAAGTTTTTTAGCAACTTCCAGACTCAAATGTGTTGCATTTCCGTAAGTGAGAATCGTTAAATCCTTTCCTTCATTCCTAATTCTGGCTTTACCAAACGGCACCTCAAAATCATCAGGAATTACAGTAGCAGCCTTTGGATCCTGGTATAATGCTTTTGGTTCCAAAAACAATGTCATACCTCTTGAACGGATTGCTGTACGCAATAAACCCGCAGCATCATCGGCAAATGACGGATAAACAATACGCACTCCTGGAATAGCTGCCAATGATCCTTCTATTGTCTGCGAATGATACATTCCGCCGCCAATATATCCTCCTGACGCAAGCCTGATCACTATGTTCGGAGAGAATTTACCATTTGAACGCCAGTAGTCGTGACTGGTATCAACATATTGTTCCATTGCCGGCCAAAAATAGTCGGCAAATTCAGCACCTTCAACCACTACCCTGATTTTGTCATTGTACCTTGACATTCCATTGGCGGTACCTACAATAAAGTCTTCGGCGATAGGCGCATTAAATACCCTTTTATCACCGAACTCCTGTTGCATTCCTTTCGAAACATTAAAAATGCCTCCTTTATCTTTGTTCGCCATGTCCTGACCCCAGATAAACGTGTCAGGATTATGCCGGAATTCAGCTTTCAGAGTTTCATTCAGCCCGGTAATCATTTTTTTCTTATTACCTTCTTCATTATGAGTACCATCCGTATATTTCTGCGGTTGATAAGGCTCAGGAAGAACAAAATCGAAGATGGAGGCTGGATCGGGGTCCGGTGCCCCCAATGCTGCTTTATGTGCGGCTTTTAATTCAAGTTTAACTTTCTGTTCAATTTCCTGAATTTCCTCTTCAGTAAACTTATTATAACGAATAAGCATTCTCCTGAACTTTGCCAACGGATCATATTCCTGTACATAATTTCTTTCCCCCTGGTTTCGGTAAAGCAAATGATCATCGGAATTAGAATGAGAGTGTATACGAACGCAGTTGGCCTGCACAATTACAGGTTTTGATTCTTCAATTGCAAACCGTTTGGCTTCGATCATTGCATTCATTGAATCGAAAACATCTTTCCCGTTACAATGAATGATGCGGGTATTTTTTAGTCCGGTGAAATTGTTAGCCACTTTCCGGTTGGCAGTCTGATCTTTTTTTGGAACAGAAATACCGTAACCATTATCCTGAATTACAAAAATTACAGGAAGTTGCTCTTTATCAGCACCATTAAAAGCTTCATAAACGTATCCTTCACTTACCGACGATTCTCCCTGTCCACTGATTGCTACAGCCTTTTCACCATAATATTTAATGGCACGGGCAACACCAACAGCATGAAGTACATGATTACCTGTTGAAGAAGAAACACTGTGAATATTCCATTCCGGCTTGGCAAAATGGTTCGACATGTGACGACCACCACTGGATGGATCAGTAGCTTTTGAAATACCATTGAGAATGATTTCTTCAGCCGTCATACCACATGACATTGCTGTCAGCATTTCACGATAATATAAAAAGATATGGTCTTTGTTTTTCTCGAAAACCTGTCCTGCAGCCAACTGAATGCCGTCGTGTCCGGCATAAGGCGCATGATATGACCAACCTATTGCCTGTTTTAAATAATTGGGAGCCTTATCATCAATAGCACGGCCAAGTGTCATCAGATAAAGCCATTTTTTCAGGGTTTCTTTATCTGTTTTTTTTATAGAATGAATTTTAGGTATTTCTAAATCTTTCATAACTACCTTTAAATAATTTAAATTGAACGATTTATGTCGAATTGTTCAAGATTATCTGCTATTTTCCTTAGAAATGCACCACCAAGAGCACCATCGATAATACGATGATCGTAGGATAACGAAAGGAACATTTTATGACGAATAACAATGGCATCGCCGGTAGGAGTTTCCATTACAGCTGGCTTCTTTTCAATACTTCCTGTGGCCAGAATAGCAACCTGCGGCTGGTTAATAATCGGTGTGCCAATCAGGTTTCGGAATGTTCCAAAGTTGGTAATTGAAAATGTTCCTCCCTGAATTTCGTCCACCGTAAGTTTATTACTACGGGCAGCATTGGCCAACCGGTTCAATTCTTTTGCAAGTCCTACTAAATTTTTCTGTTCTGCATTTTTTATCACAGGAACAATCAAATTACCATCAGGCTTTGCTACTGCAATTCCAATATTGATATCTTTTTTAACGATAATCTTATCTCCGTCGACTGAAGAATTCAATAATGGGAATTCAGCTATTGCTGCTGCAACAGCTTCAGTAAAAATGGGCATAAACGTAATTTTCTCACCATGTTTTTCCTGGAAAAGCTCTTTGTTTTTATTTCTCCAGAAAACCAATTCGGTTACATCGGCTTCAACAACCGAAGTAACATGCGGTGAAACCTGTTTCGACATCACCATATGTTCTGCAATCAATTTCCGGATACGATCCATTTCAATGATCTGGTCGTTTGCACCAATCGATACCGGAACGGGTGAAACAGGTCTTCTTTCAGGTGCAGTTTTTCCAACTGGCGCTGAAAGTGTTTTAGTTGCCCCTGAACGATTTTCAATGTATTGTAAAATATCTTTTTTCTGAACTCTGCCTCCCGCCCCGGAACCTTGAATAGTCTCCAATTCTTCAGGAGAAATATTCTCTTGTTTTGCTATGGTTCTTACCAGTGGAGAATAAAAACGGTTTGATAATTCACGCACGCTTCCTTTACTTTCAGCAGCAACAGTAGCTGATTCTGTTGTTTCCTCAGTAACCTTAGCTTCTTTTTGTTCCGAAACCTCAGGAGTTTTTTCTTCTTCTGCAGAGGCTTCTCCCTCCAAATTTATAATGGCTAAAACTTCTCCCACCGGAACAAGGCTATCTTCAGGGAATAGAATTTTAGTTACAACTCCATCTACCGGCGAAGGAATTTCCGAGTCAACCTTATCAGTTGCCACTTCAAACAGAACATCGTCTTCTTCAACGGTATCTCCCTCTTTTACAAACCATTTGGTTATTGTGCCTTCCTGGATACTTTCACCCAGTTTTGGCATTACTATTTTAAAATCCGACATAATAACTATAGGTTTTTTAATCTATTATTTGCAATTTACGGTTTAAACAACAAGCTAAAAATTGAAATGTTCACATTACAATTTTATTTTTAACATTAATTAATTTCGGGGAATAAAAACCCTCTCGACACATATAAATATAGCACAAAATAGCCTGGTTCAAAAGTTTTATTTTATGATAATACTGAGTTTGGAAAGAAAGAGTTCAAAAATTGCAGGTTAAACCATTAAACCTCCAATAATTTCTGAAACCGAGTTTAATTTATGACGCTTTAAATAATCCTCAATTCCCTCGATAATCTTTAAAGGGATAAACGGATCTTTGAATATTGCTGTTCCAACCTGAAATGCGGTTGCACCAGCCAGCATAAACTCAATAGCGTCTGCAGTATTCATAATTCCCCCCATTCCAATCACAGGGATTTTTACTGCATTGTAAACCTGCCAAACCATTCGTAATGCAATCGGTTTTATTGCAGGACCAGACAAACCGCCGGTAACAGTTGATAAAAGCGGCACCCGTTTTTCTGCATCAATGGCCATCCCCAGGAAAGTATTAACCAGCGAAACACTGTCGGCCCCCTGCCCTTCCACTGCCCTGGCAATTTCTGTAATATCAGTAACATTTGGAGATAATTTCACTATTAACGGCTTAGTACACACTTTTCTAACTTCGCGTGTAACGGCTTCTGCACTGGGGCAACTAATTCCAAATGCCATTCCGCCTTCTTTTACATTGGGGCAGGAAATATTCAGTTCGACTGCCGCAATATTTTCCAGCTCATCTATTTTTTCAGTTAATTCAATGTATTCCTCAACTGTAGAACCGTTTACATTTGCAATCAGCGGAGTTCCCAGGTGTTCTATACGCGGGTATATATTTTTAGTGAAATAGTCAACGCCTTTATTTTGAAGCCCTACTGCATTTAACATTCCTGAAGGAGTCTCAGCCATTCTCGGATACGGATTTCCATCCCGGTTCTTTAGTGTTGTTCCCTTTAAAAGAATTGCCCCTAATTTTGAAACATCATAAAAATCCGTCAGTTCTTCTGCAAAACCAGATGTTCCGGATGCAGTCATTACCGGGTTTTTAAACTCAAGATCACGTATTTTTACGCGTAAATCTACCATTTCAATTCATTTATATTAAATACAGGTCCTTCAGTGCATACACATAAATTTCCCCGATTCGTTGGTTCAATACAACACAGGCATACTCCAAAACCACAAGCCATGAGATTTTCAAGTGAAACTTCACAAAATACATTAGCCATCTTTGCCTCTTTGGCCACAGCCTTCATCATTCCTTCCGGGCCGCAGGCATAAATCTTATTGTATTCTCCCAACCGGTTTTTAAATACTGAATGTTGCGTTACAAATCCCTTTTCTCCAAACGATCCATCTTCTGTAGTAAAATAAATACTTCCGTAAGGCTTGTAATCTTCAATATTTATATGATCCTCTTTTGCTTTAGCACCTAAAATTATGTCTACCTGGTTACTTTTCAATCCTGATTCTTTAGCAAGAAAAAGCATGGGAGCTACTCCACTTCCTCCACCAATAAGTAAAACTTTATCATTGATTTCAGGTTTTGTAAAACTTTTCCCAAGCGGATAAACAATGTTCATCTTTTCACCAGGCTCAGCTTCAGTCAAAATTTTAGAGCCTCTTCCCAGAATTTTTACTAAAAGAGAAATAGTATTCTTATTATAGTCAACCGCAAAAATTGAAAACGGCCGACGAAGAAAAACTTCATTTGATTTTTTTACCTCAACGTTTGCGAATTGTCCGGGAAGCATTTCAGGAAGACGATGATCCGATTGAAGTTTAATTAAAAAATTGGTTGAATTCAAAGGTGTATTTTCCACAACCAGGAAATCCTGAACAAATTTCTTACCCATCATCAATAATTTGGCGGCAAAGATAACGATTATTCTACTTTGAATAAATGAAGAGAAATAAAAATAAGAATGAATTAAAAGAAAAAAGGCCGCTCTTTAACGGCCCTTAGTAACTCTGTACTTTTCTATGAACTAACTTAAACCAGGATTGTAAATCATCTTACATTTTCATACTAACGCTTAAATACAATACAAATGTAAATACAATACTTTACATATGCAAATTATATTTTACATTTTTATAATCAATTTATTTTTACATCATTTGCAAGATTGTACAAATGTTTAATTACATGCTTCAGGAAACATATTGAAATAATACAAATCTGATCTATTAATATTTTAAGCCAACCAAATGGTTAGTATATATATAAAGAAGAAAGGCCGCCTTACTGACGACCTCTTCTACTCTGTATCTACCTTGAACTAACTTAAATTGGGTTTGCAAATTCTTTTAGGTATCATTCTTGTATTTTCATATCATTGATAATCTAATTATGATACAAATGTAAATACATTATTTTACATGTGCAATACTTTTGTGAATTATTTTTGTAAATAATTTAAGGGACGAGTCAGACATGTTTGCAATTTACCTCTGTTTCAGCAGTAGTGATTGATAATAAATTAATAAGTTTACATATGTACTCTTTAATATTGTTTGGATTTAGACTGAAATAACTTTAGATTAAAAGGGTTAAGGTACTTTATAAGTGATTAATTTTGTAGCAACTTATAGATTGCTGATTCAATTGCTATATCCAATTACTAATTATATAATAAGAAATATTTTAAATCCTAATTGCATTATCAGACTCCAATTATTATGGATAATGGTTTTAAATGATAGAATACTTTTTATTTATTATAACGCTAACGGCAATAAAAAAACCGCCACATTTTTGTAGCGGTCCTTTTTTCAGTACTCCACTGGAACCATTATGGAGTTTGCAAGTCATCAATCATTTATACTTATTTCTTATTATAATCTTCAAAAGTACCGTCAGCATACAATAAAACAATTTTGCTTACCGGTTTTTCATCTTTCTTTTTTATTGTTTGTTCCTCTTTCACCTTTTCCTCAGGTACTTTTTTGGGTTCTTCAATTTTGGGTGGAGCAGATTGTTCTATTGTTTTAATAATCGGCTCAACCTTTTTTTCCACCATTTCACCTTCACCGGTTAAAAGCCACCTGGCATTTAAATCAGGAAAGCTCAAAAGAAACTTTTCAATAAATGCAGCACCGGGTTTATTTCTGCCATTTAAAATGTGCGAAATATTGGATCTTTGTACATCAAGTAATGTGGCCAACTCTCCAGCCGTTATACTTTTGTAATCCATGTATAGCTTTATTCGGTTTTTCATTATCTGTGAACACTACTCGTAATAAATACATTTTTCCCAGTCTGTTCAACGTTCAAAGAAAAGAGTGTACGAATGTAATATTTTTTTGCCCAATTATCAAAATATCTTTTATCATTATTGCATTGAAATAGCCTAATTTTGCTGTTTTTTCATTCTAATCAACTTTATATAGAATAGTTTATAATACTGGTTATCAACGATTACAAGACTTAAATATTAAGATATGTAAAAATATTTTTACATTTTTCAATTTATAATTCATTTAAATAATAAGGTAGCATATATTAAGCAGCTGGTTATCTGATGTATATGTGTAATTATAGTACTAATATATATTTTTAGATTTTGTTGAATTACATAGTTCTATACTTATAATATTATGTTTACTATTTTATGATAATTATTTTTTTGTTCCGATTTTATATTTATCAAATCCTTTCCTGAAATTTTAGATTTTAGTACTGTAACCTGAATTTTCATTGTACATTTGTGTAATTGATGTTGATTACTATTTTGTGAATTTAAGGTTGTACAATTTATTGTTTTACTTTTTAAAATGATCTTAAACTTTGTTTACATCCAACTAATTTTTGTTCTTTTCTAATCCCTACTCTTATTTAATAGACGATTACATTATTTTGCGGTCCTGTTTGTTGTATATTGATACTGATTTTATAAATATGATAATGTGACGTAGTTAAAGAGATAATAAATTTGATTTAATTTACTAATATTAAACTATTTATAAATAATTTTGGAAATACTCTGACTTTCTTCAAATAGAAATATTAATTCATTTATGCGATCGTATCAGTTAATATATTTAATTTTCTTCATTTTATTCTATGCAGTTACTTCTTTGGGAACAGCAGCTTCGGTGAAGCAAATTGTGATGCACAACTTAAGGAATAGAATAAGGTGGATCATTTATATCTATTCTTTTTTAATGATTAGCGGCTTTTTATTGCTGTATATCTGGCCTGATCATGCATGGAAAAATGGGAATTACGCTACTATTTTGACTTATAACACGCTACTTTCAATTGATTTTGTTATTAAAATACCTCTTTCCTTATCCTTCCTGACAGGACTATTTTTCTCAAAAAAAAATAAAGCAGTTATTTCCTGGGCCGGCGTGATAATTGCAATCAGTTTGACATGCAATATTTTATATGCCAGTACTCTTGGAAAACATAACATTGTAGTAAAACAAGTAGAACTGGCTTTTAATAATCTTCCACAAAGTTTTGACGGGTATAGAATAATGCAGATATCTGACATCCACCTTGGGAATTTTGATCATTCAAAAAAAATCCTGCAAGAAACAACCCGATTGGTTCATGAATTGAATCCTGATATTCTTGTCTTCACGGGTGATTTGGTAAATAACTATTCAGAAGAATTAAAAGGCTGGGGAGATACTTTCAGGGAGATGAACAAGGAAACAACCAGCTTATCTGTCTTGGGGAATCATGATTATGGCGATTACAGCCATTGGGCCAGCAAAATATTGAAGGAAGAAAATTTTGAAAACATAATTGATGCACAGGCCCGGTTTGGATTTAAACTTTTGCGTAACGCAAATACGCTTTTAACTAAAGGAAATGATTCAATTTATATTATTGGAGTTGAAAACTGGGGACACCCTCCTTTTCCCCAGTACGCAGATTTAAGCAAAGCAATGAAAAATGTTCCGGACGATGCATTTAAAATTTTACTATCGCATGATCCTGCACACTGGAACTCCTTGGTTAAGTACATGAATAATATTGATTTTACACTCTCCGGGCACACACACGGTATGCAATGGGGAATTAAGAAAGCAGGAATAACTTTCAGCCTCATGTATTTTATAAGAAATGACTGGGGGGGATTATATCACTATGGTAAATCGCTGCTTTACGTGAATACAGGATTGGGAACAATTGGTTTTCCATGGCGAATAAATATGCCGGGAGAAGTTACTTTTTTTACTTTAAAGCGAATTGAAGTCGATAGAAAATAGAAATTCAAAATAAACACTTTTAGTCTCCGGCAGATAGGAACCTCTGGTTCCCATTTCAACCGGGGCATAGAAACGAAGAAAATTAGCATCGCCGGTCAATTCCACACCATACGAAGATATATTAGTAATAAAAGTGCCAACCACCTTTCCGTTATCGTAAGTATTTCCGCTTAAACTTGCATAATCAGCAAAAAGAGATGCCTTCACTCTTTTCAAATAAACCAGGCCACCAACATTCCATTCCGGGTAAAACAATGGCATTTTGTAATCAATCCCAAAACTATACGCTTTTGTAGTATTGACTTTTAACCAGCCTCTTGGATACCGAATACGATCAGAAAACATATAATCTGAATCAGGATTCTTTACCTGAACTCCTGAATATATTCGAATGCCATGATTAGCCATAATTCCCGGAAGAAAAAGGTATGCCTGCCCCAATGTAAGACTTCCGAGATCTACGTTTCCTGTTGGGGAATGCTGGTAAATAATATCGCCGAAAAAACCAAAATTAGGGAAAACATCCTTGTAACTTCTTCGCAACAACTGCTGATAATACAGACGATAAGAAAGCGACTGATAATTACCGCTAAAAAACTTTTCTGGTGTTGATGAGTCGTGCTCATAAAATGCGTAGTCATATTTTATTTCAGGTTGAAATAACCGGGTAAACTTTCCCTGTGAGAGGTCAAGTGGCAATCTTGCATCAATAAGCAGATTTGTTTCTTCCCAGGAGAATCGTTTTAAAGTAGTATCGCTACGAATTATATCTCCTGCCTGATTTGTTATTTGCTCAATTGAATTGTAATGAGAAGCACTTTTCCCGGTATTTATCTCAAAATCGAAAACGGGATACCAGCCCTTAAAAATGTATTTCCCATAAAACATCCCTGTTTTTTCATCAGGCTTCCATTTGTATCCAAGGTTAATCTCTGCTGTCCCCAGTTTATTCTGCGATAAAAAACTCACACCGGGGCTAATCGTATAATTATCGGCATCAACAGCTACAGGCGCCCAACTGTGAAAATGAACAAGATGTGCTGTTTTACTATACTTTTTGGAAGGATATTGTTTATAATTGAGGGATTCAAAATCAATAACTCCCTGTTCCTGTTTTGCCAGTTGATCAGCCAGTGAATAATTTTTCCTTTTAACCTGATTTAAAGGAACCGATTTAATATCGTTTTTTTGTAATTCGATAATTCGATAACCATCAGCCGTATAATCGCTGATAATTATCTTTTCCCCATCAGGAGAAACATCAGTACTCTCCGCTCCGAATCGGGGTTCATAAATTTGCTGTATGGATTTATTATCAAGGTTCATTTTATAAATGGCATTCTTACCCGTTAAACTTGCCGTAAAAAAAAGCTCATTCCCTATTACGTTCAGATTTTTGATTTCACCCAGATACTTTTCTGTAAGTAACTCTAAATGATCAGTTTCCAGATTAATTTTTGCCAGCCGTTTTCCTTCAGGAAGAAGAACAGCTACAACAGCTTCCTTATCATTTAACCAGTCGGGAGAAAAAAAGTAGTTATTGTTTTTTGTTTGAAAACGATGCAGTAATTTTCCATCGGCAATTCGATAAATCGAAAGATAGTACTGACTTGAAAAATCAGATTCAACGACTAATAAACGCTCTTTATCGGGCGAAATTGAAGGAGCAAACGCTGTATATTCTGTATAAAAGCTATGTGTGGCACCACTCTGTGCATTCAAAAACTGCATCATAGATTTTCCACTGTGTTGCCAGCGTGGATCGGGAATCTGTTCCGACCAAACGATCCAGGGGCCCCGATAATTTACCGATTCGCTAAAAATGGTACCCGGAACCTGGATTTTCGTTTCTTCCCCGTCCGGTTCAATTTTAACAAAGGCAGGCACTTTATTAAAAGCAGTTCTGTAAGAAATAATTACCGAGTCATTCAGAAAGTGATTATAAGTATATTTCGACCATGTTTTTTGTTTTGGAGAAACAACCTTAAATCCAGATGAAACATAACGCTTGTCTTCTGTAACCCAGTTATTTTTCAAGCTATCAAATAACGACTGATAAAGCTGAACTTTTGATAATCCTGTATATTTTTTAATTCCTTTGTTAAACGGAACCAGCGAAAAAGGTTTTTTCCCAACGTTATTTAGCACCGAGTTCCACAATTCTGGGCCATACTTTTCGCGTGCTGCTCCTACCAAATAATAACCCATTTCGTAGTGATCAGGAACATAATCGCGAAAAGAAGAATTATAAGCCTTATCGTACTTGTAATTTCCCTTTTCAACTGCCAGTGCCTTTTGTTCCATCAGAAAAGATGGAAACCTGCCACGCCCCGAATTACTTAATGCAGTTTCCAAAACAACTGCGTCGCCTTCAGTAAACCACCATGGGATATATGCTCCAAAAACGAGTGCTGTTCCCTGCTGCCCCAACAAAAGTTTTATAATCTCAGGAAGTTCTGTATTTATCTTATCAATTTGAACCACATGCCTAAACTCATGAATGGCAAGTTGTTCAATCCAGTTTTGTGCATAAATATCCTGGTTAGGAATGGTGTAAAATTCAGCACGTTTTGGTGCCCATGCAACCAGTCCGTTCGACTTTACGGTTTGTGTGTGAAGAATAATCGATATTTTTTTGGGATGATAATGAAGCGTCGTTCCTCCTTTTTGATAAACAGCTTCCATTATCGATGCCAGTTTCTGTACCTGTTCTTCGTAATAATCAGGATAAATGAGCTGAAAATTTTCGGTATTAATTTGTCGCCATCTTAAGGAAGCAGGATCCTGCCCGGTCTGAAAATACTGAGCTTTTGATATTAAAAAAATAAAACTAAAGACCAAGACTAAAACAAGTCGCTTCATTGAATCTTATTTGGACCTCCAAAATACATAAAGAACTTTATAAACAAACAAAAAGCCCGGAATGTTTTCCCGGGCCTGGATTGAAAAATATTTATTAATTAAACTTCATTAACCCCTAATATAGGAATTGGATTATCGTCCTCATTGTCTCCGGCAATTGCATAATATAATGAAGCAAAGGCACCATGAATCCACATTATTGATACTAATGCACCAACTATAAAGACTATTACCCCGGCAATAAAAACAAAAAATGAAATTATTGCCATACCAAAAATTGTCCAACCATAGCCGCGTGTCATTTGCCAGCTTTTTTCCACCGCTTTCATTGCTTCCAAATTTTTATCCATTACCAGATAAGGAACAAAAGCCAACCGGCAAGCAATAATAATTCCGGGAATAATTAGCATTACAACACCAATCATTACCAATGCTGTAACAATTAAATTAGCCAAAACAATATTTAAATACTGTGTTCTGAATCCTTCAAAAAGAAGTTTTAAATCGGCTTCTTCACCACGCATGGCTTTTAAAAAAATATATTTTTCACCAAACTTAATAACAGGTAAAAATAAAAAACCATAAGCCAGACCAAATAAGACAAATGGCATAACAAATAATCCTGAAAGAGGAAAGTGATGGTCAAACTTCCAATTGAATCCTGCATTAGGACCGTTAAAGAGCCCCGTAATAATAACTGCTACCAGTAACATTAAAAATGCGTTACCAAAAATTTTTCCCCACGCATAACTAAAACTCCCCCCAGCTGTCGGTATGAGTGGATAATGTTTTGTTGTTTCCATTTTAATTGAATTAAGTTGATAATTTCTGTACATTGTTGAATCGAAAGTACACGAAATAAAAAAAATATCCTTCCTACTTTGGTAGGATTTTTATTATTTACTACTTTGGTAGTTCTTGTAAATCAGGGCATCGGGATATTTTTACAACTGACTCAAAGAACCAACTTATGTGGATTGAAACTGTATCGTACATGATAACCTTTGTTATTTCGGCTGGTTGTGCCGTAATAGGAATCATGATAACGCATCAGTTGTACAGGGTCCACCAAAAGCCGGTTTTTCAAATCTTACTGTTTCAGCAAATATTTTTGATGTCGTTTTTTATTTATGGAATCTGGGGAAATCTTGCGATAAAAGAAATTATCCCTGATCTAAATCTTAGCCTTGAAAATATGTCTAAACTCTCAGTCTTTATTCCGGTGATAGGGATCCCGTTTTTACTTGTCAGTTGGTTTATGTTGCTGCGTTTTGCTTATATTTTGAATGGTTATCAGATCAGAAATTGGGTAGCAGCAATTTTCTTTACTTTTTTTCTAGTTATCGTTTTTATATTTTCATTTCTGGTTAAAAAAGGCATCATCGCAGTAACCGGTAATCCGGACATTTTTATTGTTCGGTTGTTGGTTATTTTTAATCTGACTATACACCTGTTTTTTGTTATTGCTTTTCTTTTTCCTAAAAAATTCGCCCCAGTGTTAAAAGAAATCGGTTTTACAAGAAAGTGGGCATTTGCTTTTCTTTTGGGTACCGTTATTTATTCAGCGTCCCTTTTCTTTTTTGATGTGTTTGATTTTATTTCAACTTGTTTTTCCATCATTCTTTTGTTCGTTGTCAGTATTTTCATCCCGGTAATGTTACAAACCGGCGGGAAATTCCTAATCGGTGAAACACAATCTAACAATGTTGATTTCGAAGCTTTTTGCCGGCAATTTGAAATATCAAAACGTGAAGCAGAAATTATCCTGGAGATTTGCAGTGGTAAAACCAACAAAGCTATTTCAGAAAAGCTGTTTATTACACTTCAAACCGTAAAAGATCATAATCATCGGATTTTTACAAAAACAGGGGTTAAAACCAGGGTTCAACTTGCAAACCTTATTCGTGAAAAAACGGGGACTCAATAAAACCAATTTTATTCATCAAAAAACATATCTTCCTTAATCTTTGTAATCCTGTCAAGAGCATAATTCATGTTCCGTGCACTTTCTCCTGCTTCCTTCAGATAAATACGATAATAATTAAGGGCAATGGTTTTATTATTATTATATTCCTCGTATGTGGTAGCAATCTCAAATAAAATCTCATGATCATGTCGGATCTAACTCATTCGCTTTTTTCAGGGCTGCAATTGATTCTTCAAATTTTCGATCCATACCATAAATTTGTCCTAAATGATGATAAAATTTTGACAAATAATCGGGTACTGACATATCAATCGCCCACTGCATATATTTTTCAGCATCGGGATAATTGTTCATTTTTTTGTAGCAAAGGCTCATATAAAACTGCACAAACGGATCATTCGGATTGGCACGAAAAAGTTCACCCAAAATATTCATTGCCTTTGTTTCATCGTTGGAAAAATAAGTACTGATGGCGTAATTCATCACAATATCATAAATAGAATCGCCATCAGCCGAAAAGTAATTTTCAAAATCTTTCATTGCGTTTTCGTACTCCCGGGTTTTAAAATAAAAATTTGCACGTTCAAGAAATAATTCGTCATTACCCGGAAACTGTTCCAGTCCCTTATCAATTGTTGCAGCAATTTTATCTGCTTCTTTTTTGATGCTGTAAGCGTGAATTAAATTGATATAAGTTGTATGATCCCGTGGATTTGCGTCCAATAACTTTCTCATACAGATGAATGGCTTCAAGTCTTCTTTGTGTTTGGAAACTGCAGTAAGCAAGTTGTTTATTCCAGAAAACATTGGACGAATCGATGGCATATATTTCTGAGAAAATATCGTATGCAGATCTATATTTTCTTCTGATTAATGTAAACTCGTCCCAGTTTTGCCTTAATGTTAGATTATCAGGATTAAGTTGAATCGCTTTTTTAAAGAACTTTTCAGCATCCATCTGGTTACCTAGTGTTGAGAGGTTTTCTGCCATCTCAGAAAGTATCTCGATGTTGTTTGGATCGAGTATTAATGCTTCTGAATAAGCATTTAATGCTTCCTGGTAATTTTGTAATTCTCCGTAAATAATGCCTTTTTTAAAATATAGTGAAGCTTCCGGCTTTACTTCGATCTGTTTATTAATCGCTTGTATGGCCTGTTCATAATTTTTATTCAGAATCAACAAGTCAACTTCGTTCTGCGAAAAGATTTGTGATGAAAAACCAACTACAATAAGAAGCAACAAATAAGTTTTTAGTTTCATTTTGAATAGCTTTTTGTTTTCTAAAAATTTAAATTAATCGGCAGAGTCGAAAGAGAAATTAATCTGCATTCTATAACTTACATTCACCGCCTGACCTTTTTGTCTTCCCGGCAACCACTTCGGCAGGCTGTTTACAACCCGCAAAGCTTCTTTATCCAAAGCAGGACTTACACCACGATCAATTTGTGCATTTGTAACTGTACCGTTTTTAGTAACAATAAAGCTGACATACACTTTCCCCTGAATTTCATCTTGCACAGCAATTTCAGGATAAATAATTGAGCTGGCTATGTATTTTTGTAAAGCATTTTCACCACCCGGAAATTCAGGCATATCCTCTACCGCATAAAATACCTTCTCGTCAGGATTTAACCGAGGATTATTAAACTCATCCTTTTTAGCCAAAACAATGTTGTTTCCGGCACTATCATATTTAACTTCCAAATCAGAACTTTGCGACAGTAAGTTTTTAATTTTTACAAGACCATCAACTGTACCTTCAATTTTAAGTTTTTGATCGAGGACTGTAATCGTCATCGAATTATCTTTTTGTGCATCAGCCAGTTGATACGAATCTTTTTCATCGCAGGCAAAGACCATGAGCAACCCAACTGCAGCAAGAACCCCAAAAATCATTTTTCCGTTGGCAAACTTTGAGGACCTGATCTTTGACATCATCCGGATCCGTTTTTTAATCAGTGAATAGTTAAAATTATTTGCTATTTCAAAATTGTAACCGAGATATTGATTCAACAACAGTTTTTTGTAAAATCCTCTTTTTATTCCTGAATTCAAAACAGCCTGATCTGCCAGGTACTCATGATTCTCACGCACTGATCTCCGCAATAACCACATAAATGGATTAAACCATTGAAAAGCAGCAAGTATTTCAATAATAATAATATCAAATGTGTGGCCCTGTTTAACATGCTCCAGCTCATGAATAATCATTTTATGATAGCTTTCATTTTTTTGAAAGGACTGGCTTACAAAAACATAATTCATAAATGAAAACGGGCTGGTTTCCTTGTTAAGAAAGACAAGTTTAAAACCATTACTTTCCTGAACCGGATTTTTAACGATCAGATATATTAAATTTCCTGCCTGAAATAAAAACCTGAAAAGGAAAAAAGTAACCCCAATCAGATAAACCAGGATCAATAAATTGGCCGATAAAATGGCTTTTTCAATACTCCCGGATAAATCTTTACCATAAACCGTAACCACTTCAAGTAAGTTCCGGTAAGGAGTAACTGTTATCTCTTTAAGTAAAACAGGATCGGCATTGTAAATCTGGAACTTTAAAAACGGAAGTAACAATGGAAAACATAATTGATCCCAACAGGAAAAAACGATTGAGTTTAAAAAAAGTCTCTTTCCTCAGGAACAAAATATAAACGAGTGCTAATACTGAAATACTAATTCCGGATTCAATATAAAATTAATCGCGTGGTTCATCGTCAGAAGTGTTTTCGTTTTCCAAATCACGTTTTACATCTTCCAGTAATTCGTTCAGGTCAGAAACACTCATTTTGTCTTCACGGGCGAAAAAAGAAACCATTTCCTGAAAAGAACCGCTGAAATAGTTTCCTATAAATGATTTCATGTACGATCGGGTGTATTCTTTCCGGGAAACCAGTGGATAATACTCATGAGTTTTTCCGTAGGCATTGTGCCCAACAAAACCTTTCTTTTCCAATATGCGGATGATGGTTGAAACCGTATTGTATGCCGGCTTTGGATCAGGCATCAGGTCAACAATATCTTTAACAAATGCCTTTTCCTGATTCCAAAGTAGTTGCATGATTTGTTCCTCGGCTCTTGTAAGTTCCTTCATTTGATTAAAATATTAATACAGATCAACAGATCTTTGTAAAACAAAAATTATGCCTAAAACTAATCGTTTAGTTTATAAACTACAAAATTAGTTGAAAATATTTTTGGAAATCCACTATAAGTAAAAAATGTCCTGCAGATATTTAATTTATACACAAGACATTTTATAGCTATCTCAAAAACATTATTTTGTTATTGCTTATTAGTTAAGCTGAAAATTGATAGTAGCAACATAATAAACTTTCACCGGATTGCCTCTTTGCTTTCCGGGTTTAAATTTCGGAAGCGTTTTTATTACCCTTAGTGCTTCTTTATCCAAACTGACATCTACACCACGGATTATTTCAGCATTGGCTGCATTTCCCTGTTCATCAACTACAAAACGTACATATACTTTCCCTTGAACTCCATTTTCCTGTGCAATCATCGGGTAATTTACATGATCAGAAAGGTATTTGTATAATGCCACGTCGCCACCCGGAAATTCAGCCGGTTCTTCAATAATGTTAAAATAAGATCTTGTTGTTCTTCCTCTTTTTCTTCTTTAGGCTTAACTATCGGGGTTATATCAATCATTGTTTCATCATCCGCTTCACTATCTTCAATCTCCAGTTCGTTATTGATATCTACATCATTATCAACAATATTTAATACTTCTACTGTTTGTGGTGGTGGTGGTGGCGGCGGTTTTACTTCCGGTTCTCGGGTAATTGGAATAAATTCTTCTTCAATTGACTGCGACTGAAGATTACCGAGCGACTCAACCTTGTTGGGGCTGTTTTTCCATTCAAAAGCAAGTAATGTAGCCCCCATTGATACGACCAGTCCGATTAAAAAGAACAGGTTCTTTTTATCTTCCAGATTGGCCTTCGACGATTTCTTCTTTTCCATAATTTAAAAAATTAAAATTCAACATTCTCTTTTTTACCGTTCAGCTCACACTATTTGCTTTTGCTCTGCACCTAAAATTTAGTTTACACTTATAAAACAAACATATAACTAAATAATTAGTTTTACAACTAAATTAATAGTTATTTTAAATAATTTATTATAGTAATCTGATATTAAGTCTATTATATAACTAATATTTTAGTTAAAATAATATGTAACCGAATTAAAGAAGATATTTAAAAGTCGTTTTTAAGGAGTATTTGACAAGAAGTAATATTCGATATTTAAAGAATTTTGAATTCATCACGATCGTTTAGCAATGGAAAACTGTTCCTGAAATTATGAAGCTCGGAGTAAGAAATATCAAAAGTTCTCACTGCCTCTTTTTCCTCCATGAAATCAGCAAAACCTTTTGATGAAACGACGACTGAATTACCTAAATAATTCAACCCTGCTCCATCACTTCCGGCACGGTTTACCCCCACGCAATACGATTGGTTTTCAACTGCACGTGCAACCAACAGGTTTTTCCATACATGATGTCGTGGCGACGGCCAGTTAGCCATATAAATAAGTACATCGTAATTCTCAGCATTTCTGCTCCAAACCGGGAAACGGAGATCGTAACAAATAAGCGGAAAAAATTTCCACCCCCGGAACTCAACGATTGTTTTTTCTTTTCCGCCAGTGTAATGAAGGTGTTCCTCTCCCATGGTATATAAATGGTGCTTATCGTAACAACTTACATTTCCGTCGGGGAAAACCCATACCGCCCGGTTCCATGTTTCTCCGTCGTCCTCAATAATGAGGCTTCCAACTACAGATGCGTTTTTTTCTTTCGCCAGTTTTTTCATCCAGGTTACAGAAACACCATCCATTGTTTCTTTTAATTTCTCAGGATGCATGGAAAAGCCGGTGGTAAACATTTCCGGGAAAATGATTACATCTGTTTGGTCAACTTTTTCAAGAATACCGGAATATTTATCGAGGTTAGCTTTAATATCTTCCCAGATAATATCTGGTTGAATAATTGTTATTTTCAGGTTTTCCATTTTAATATTTTATTATGTGTCATTTCGAAGATTTTACAGGGAGAATTCTGTAACTTAAACCAGAGATTTCTCATTCATCCTTCATTCGAAATAACAGAACAGACTAAAATTTATTTATCACCGTAACACCCAAATTCTCAAACTTATCCATATTAATCAGCGATTGCGGTGCTTCATCCAACGAAATGGTTTTTCCTACCAGTAATTCCGGCTTCAATTTTCCTGAAGCTATCATTGTAAATAGTTCGGCATACCGGAACGCCTGCATTCCGTGGCTGCCCAAAATTTCCAGTTCATGAGCCACTACCTTGTCCATCGGAATTTTAGGATGTTGATGGTTGCCTGTCATCAACCCAACCTGGATATGTTTACCTCTTTTTCGCAAACAGACTATAGAATTAAAACAAGTCTCCTGGCTACCCAAAGCATCAATAGAAACATGTACTCCCCTACCTGTTATTTCTTTTATTTTTTTGGGAACATTTTGTGTTTTACTGGCATTTATTAGAATGTTAGCGCCTACCTTTTTAGCCAGTTCCAGTTTTTTATCGTCTATATCAACCGCAATTACATTTGCTCCCGCTGCCGCTGCAATCATAATAGCAGAAAGTCCTATTCCGCCACAACCATGAACGGCAACCCACTGTCCTGCAGAAACTTTTCCCTGGTCAATTACTGCACGAAACGATGTAATAAAACGGCACCCAAGACTGGCTGCGGTTACAAAATCAATTTCATCAGGTAATTTTACCAGATTGATATCAGCATATTTTATCTCTACAAATTCTGCGAACGAACCCCAGGCTGTAAACCCGGGCTGAAACTGGTTATCGCACACCTGGTGATTTCCTGAAGCACATTCAGGGCAATGCCCGCAGCCACTTACAAAAGGAACCGTAACACGGTCGCCAATATTAAAGTTATTTATTTCAGAACCTTTTTCGATGATAATACCAGCTAACTCATGACCCGGGACATGCGGCAAAACAATATCGGGGTCGTGTCCCATCCAGCCATGCCAGTCGCTACGACACAAACCGGTAGCTTCTACTTTTACAATAACACTATCATCAGAAACATTGGGATTTGAAACTTCCCTTACATCCACCTTTCCCTGAAATTCTTCGTAATAAACAGCTTTCATTTATTTTGTTGATTTTGAAGCATTCAAAGGTACAAAAAACGTTGCCACACAATTTATGGTTGCAAACTTTTCGATAAATTAGTATCTTTTAAATATTTACAAATAAGTACTACCTGATTATTCTTATAAAAATGTAATTTATTCCGTTTTTTAATAAAGCTCAAAAACTTGAAATTACAATATATATCGGTAGTCACAAAATACTTATTATGCAATTCTTTAGAAAAATCAAGCAACTGTTAATTGCTGAAAATAAATTCAGCAAATACCTAATCTATGCAAGTGGTGAGATAATTCTGGTGGTGATCGGAATACTACTTGCGTTACAAATCAATAGTTGGAAGATAGTTGCAGACAACAGAAAATTAGCGAAGAATACGTTATATAAAATCAGGAAAGACCTGCAAGACGATATTGCGAATCTACAAATGGTGGAAAGATTTAAAACCAATCAAAAGGAGGCTTGTACCAAGCTTATTGGATTCTTTGTAAATCTATCTGATCCTGTAGAAGATACAATACAATTCATTAATGACATACAGCAGACTCTTTATTTCGTTCTCCCAAGTTCAAATGAAACTGCTTTTGATATGGCTAAAAGTAACGGGTATTTAAACATAATCCCCAATGATAGTTTAGAGGAACAATTAGCAAAATACTATTCTGATATTACACTGACACAGCATGTAACTGATACAAAGAGATATACAAATAGTATTAATGAATCAGTATTTGAGAAAAAATATATACTCTTTTCAGGAAATATCAATCTTTTTGATGGAAATGGCAGATCCTATCAGCTTGAATGGTACAAAGATGATAAAAGGAATTTGTTTCGAATTGATAAATTCCGACATGATATAGAAGTTGAAAATTACCTTAATGATTTATATATACGATTGACTATTGGGATCGATTATTTAAGAAATAAGGGAAAAGTTGCTGAACAGTTGATTGAAAGTATTGATAAAAATATTGAAAAACTTAATTAATCAAAAAGCCTACCAATAAAATATGAACAGCATTGCAAGAGGTTTTAGAATTGTATGAATGGCTTGTATTTACAATCTGTACATTGCTTTAATCATAAAGTCAATTTCTATGAATTTTATCCCATTTATAAATTGGCGTGAGCTAATTCAGTGAATTCTTCGTAATAAACTACTTTCATTTATTTTGTTGATTTTGAAGCACTCAAAGGTACAAAAAACAACTTCCAACGTATTTTAATCTTGCAATCTTTTGGTTAAATTAGTGGTTAAAATACACAGTGTCTGAAATGACCAACTATAACAAAAAAACCAAAATTACAGCATCTGCAATTGGCGTATTGCTTGGCATAGCCGGTATTCTTAATCATGGAATCTTTGAGATTCTTCAGGGTTTTACACCAACAAACGGGTTCTTTATCGAAGCGATTGGTGAAGCACACCGGTTCTGGGTTCATGGAACCGAAGCAGCCTTTACACTTATTCATAATTTTCTGATAACAGGTATCAGTGCTGTTCTTACAGGATTGGCCATAATTGTTTGGTCGCTGAAATACATACACACGAAACACGGAGCAACTGTTTTTCTGTTTTTAATAATATTATTAATTCTTGCCGGCGGTGGCATTGGATTTATCATTGTTTTTATACCCACATGGGCTTTTGCAACCCGAATAAACAAACCGCTGAATTGGTGGAAAAAAGTGTTGTCTTTTAAATTGAGAAAGATATTATCTCCTCTGTGGTTCTTTATCCTTACGCTAACCATGATCGCATGGTTAATTGTTATGGAACTGGGAATTTTCGGCTATTTCCCAGGGCAAAATAATCCTGATACGATTTTAAATATCGTTTTTATAACCTTATTTTCTTCAGCCGTTTTAACATGCATCACCTTTATTTGTGCATTTGCCGGTGATATTAATGAACAAGACACGGATTCAATTCCTACAATATGAATCATAAATAGGTTTCCGTGTTAACATAAAAGCGGGCTGATGGGAAGGCTCTCCGAAATCCTTGATAAATATCTGCGCCAAATTTATAAACATTGCAAGAACCGCAAGAATAATAGGATAGTTAAATAAAAAATGAAACATCACGGGGCTAAATTTGTTTTTTAAACAGACTTCCTTTATAAAATATTTTTGAATACAAGGATAATACCTTGGGTTGTCAAATAATCAAAAATGTTTGAGGAATAAATTGACTCTTTCTGCATTAACAAAATTAAAGAAGTAAAGATGAAGCAAATTTTCACTTTTATATCCGTAATATTGATAATTACCAGCTGCTATAATAATTCGAACGCTCAAATCAAATGGACATTGTATGCCAGTAATCCAGTTCTCCCCCCTAACCCGTATTCATGGGATTCAGCTACAATTTCAGCACCAATGGTAGTAATGTTTAAGGACACACTGAGAATGTGGTATGAAGGAAGTTCAGATTATGGATTTAATGGCAATATGCATATCGGATATGCATGGTCACCCGATGGGATAAATTGGGTACGAAATTTAAACAAACCTGTTCTTTTTGCACAGGCTAAAGAAAAACATCTTGTTCTGCCAAAAGTGATAGTTGACGGTGATACATTACGTATGTGGTTTGGTAGTGGAAATATACTTATTTCAGGCGGAGTGAATATTAACTATGCTGTTTCTACAGATGGAATACATTGGAATCGATATCCTGATCCGGTAATAAAACCTGATAAACCATGGTGTAAAGATGGTGTTTTGCCTGGAGGTGTAATAAAGGAAAGAGGTGATTTTAAGATGTGGTTTTCAGGTGGAATTAGTCATTATGGTTATCCAACCACCGAATTGAAATGGAATGTGGGTCTTGCAACCTCACCAGACGGAATCCACTGGATGCTTTCTGACGAACCTGTTCTCCAGCACGGCTCTGGCAGTGATTTTGACCTAAATGCTGCAAATTGCGGCACAGTATTAAAAACCGGTTCCAGCTATGAAATGTGGTATTTTGGGTGGCGGTCGGGTACTTCCACAACCCCTCCAAGTGGAAAAATAGGTTATGCTACCTCAGCAGATGGAATAAAATGGATAAAGTATAAAGAAAATCCGGTCCTTAGTGCAGTTTCCGTAACACAATCATTTGGAAATGCCTTTCTTGAACCCTGTATTTTATTTGATGGCGACCATTACCGTATGTGGTTTGCTGCCTGGCATGGTGCAACTCCTTCAATTGGTTATGCTACTTCAGATAAATAAATAATTGTTTCTTCTTTGATATACTTACCTTTTGAAAGATTTTATTTTTGAAGGTAACAAGTATGGCAGAATTAATATTGTTACATCGAGAGACAAAGCTATTGAACAACTTCTCCAATAAAACTCTGGCAAGTACACTGAAGATTTCAAAAGAACCGGTCCTCTAAAAACGAAACTTTCTGGTTGTGGAAATTCCCACATTAATTTTTATTGTATTTAACATCTCTATTTTGAATTAATAAGATTCGAAGTTTATATTTGCGGGCTATTTGGTAATCGTTTTTAGTTTGCTCAAATTACCAAAATTTGCATTAATAGTTTTTGTGACAAAAAATATACAATTGGCAATAGCAGGAATAATCAAGAAGTTAAGAAGAAAAAAAACAATTGAACAGAAAAGTTAACAGGGAGTAAAAAATGGAGGGACATGAGTTTTTATATCAAATGGGGCTGTTTTTGGTAGCTATCCCATTTGCGTCTGTTCTATACGGGGTAACAAAGGGAAAATTCAACTACCGGGTAATACGGGAAAAAATTAATTTCGGACATCTTCCAAAGTCATTTAAAGGATTGAAAATTGTCCAAATATCGGATATGCACCTGGGCAGTTTTAATAAAAGGTTTGATCAGATTGATAAAGCCGTTGAACTAATTAACGAACAGGAACCTGATCTGATTCTGTTTACCGGCGACCTGGTAAATAGCATTGCCAAAGAAACCGATGGCTGGGCCCCGGTACTTTCAAAAATGAAAGCTAAGATCGGGAAATACGCTATTCTTGGCAATCACGATTACGGAGACTATTCAGAATGGAAATCTCCTGAAGCCAAAGAAAGAAACCTGTCAGCCATAAAAAAATTCCATAAAAAGATAGGTTTCCGGTTACTGCTGAATAAATCGGAAACCATTGTTATTAATGGTGAAGAAATTGTTTTGATTGGCGTGGAGAACTGGGGCAAACCACCTTTCCCTCAACACGGCGATTTGGAGAGAGCAAGTACAAAAGCAAAACCAGACCATTTCAAAATACTGATGAGCCACGATCCTTCACATTGGAATGCCAAAGTATTACCCGAAAGCGACATCGATTTAACTTTCTCCGGACACACGCATGGTATGCAATTCGGAATTGAGCGTGCAGGTATTAAATGGAGTCCCATTCAGTACAAATATCCTCAGTGGGGCGGTTTATACCAGGAAGGCAAACAATATCTTTACGTAAACAGAGGTTTTGGGTATCTCGGATTTCCGGGGAGAATCGGCATGTCTCCTGAAATTACGGTAGTTGAGTTGGTTTAATTGCTTCTTTCCAAAGGCAAAATCATTGAAAAATTTCTTTTAAAATACAGAACCATTCTCTCGAAAAAGAACGGTTCTTTTTTATCACGTGACAATCTTGTGTTTGCTACAAAGCTTCAAAGAAATCATTTCCTTTATCATCAACGATTATGAAGGCCGGGAAATTTTCCACTTTAATTTTACGAACAGCTTCCATACCCAATTCAGGGAAATCAATTACTTCTACCGATTTTATGCTGTGTTTTGCCAGAATTGCTGCCGGTCCGCCAATCGACCCAAGGTAAAATCCGCCGTGTTTTTTACAGGCATCGGTAACAGCTTTCGAGCGGTTTCCTTTAGCCAGCATCACCATTGATCCGCCATGCTCCTGGAATTCATTTACGTACGGATCCATTCGCTGCGCGGTTGTCGGGCCAAAACTACCTGACGCCATTCCTTTTGGTGTTTTTGCTGGTCCCGCATAATAAACCGGGTGGTTTTTAAAATATTCCGGCATTGTTTTTCCTTCGTCCAACATTTTTTTAATTTGTGCGTGGGCAATGTCCCGAGCAACAATCAATGTACCTTTTAAGCTCAAACGGGTTTTTATCGGGTATTTTGAAAGTTCCTTCAAAATATTTTCCATGGGCTGATCCAGATCAATTTCAACTGCCGGGTCCATGTGTGGCGCCTCTTTTGGCAAAAAGCGTATCGGGTTCTTTTCAAGTTCTTCCAGATAAATTCCTTCTTCGGTAATTTTGGCTTTGATATTTCTGTCAGCACTACAGCTAACTCCAAGTCCAACCGGACAGGAAGCCGCATGACGTGGCAAACGAACCACACGAACATCGTGGACAAAATATTTACCGCCAAACTGCGCTCCAACACCACTTTCCCGGCAAATCTTTTCAACTTTTGCTTCCCATTCCAGATCACGAAAGGCCTGGCCTCCTTCATTTCCATGCGTCGGTAAATGATCGTAATATCCGGCCGATACTTTTTTAACAGCTGCCAATGTTGCTTCAGCAGAGGTACCTCCTATAACGAGTGCCAAATGGTACGGCGGACAAGCTGATGTCCCCAGATCGCGAATTTTATCTTTTACAAACTGAGCCAGGTTCTCTTCGGTAAGCAACGACTTGGTTTGCTGATACAAATAGGTTTTATTTCCTGAACCTCCTCCTTTAGTGACAAAAAGAAATTCATATTTATTCCCCGGCTCTGCATAAATATCAATTTGTGCCGGAAGATTCGTTCCTGTATTTTTTTCTTCAAACATCGTAAATGGAACTACCTGCGAATACCGAAGATTCTTCTCCTGGTAAGTATCATAAATTCCTTTCGACAAGTGTTCAGCATCATTCACCCCGGTATAAACATTCTCTCCTTTTTTTCCAATTACAATAGCGGTACCGGTATCCTGGCAAGTAGGAAGTTCTCCTTCAGAAGCAATAACCTGGTTCAGCAACATGGTATGTGCAACAAACCGGTCGTTATCAGTTGCTTCCGGATCTTTTAAAATATCTGACAATTTCTGTAAATGCCCCGGGCGCAGGTAAAACGAAACATCTGTAAATGCATTTCGGGCAAGCAGTTCCAACCCTTCCGGATCGATTTTTAATATTTTTCTCCCGTCAACTTCAACGGTTGAAACATATTTATCGGTTAACAAACGGTAAGGAGTATCATCTTTTAAAATCGGAAAAGGTTTTTGATATTTGAATGTCATCGTGTAATTTTTTAAGATTTGAAAACAGATAACAAAGATAAAATTATTCGCTGGTTTGGGCGCTCCAATTTAATTTAAGGTTGGTAAAAAACTTTAAAACATCGGGGCAGATATAGTTAAGTTTTCTATTTTTAAGCCCTGTTCTGAAATCCACTTTAAAATACCAGAAAATGAAACGTATTGTATCTGTTCTTGTTTTGCTCGTTATTTGCAGTATAAACATATGGGCACAAATTAGTTCACTCAAAGTTACTACGCGTGTTGACGCGTCAGTAAAAAATGATTTCAAACCTAACGGAAGGATATTTTTATTTGTTAGTGAAGGGCGACGAGGCGAACCCCGGTTTAATACCTGGCCAAACCATTCCAATAAAATTTTTGCAACCAATATTGAAAACTGGAAAACCGGAGAGCCATTTGTTTTTGATGCAACCAAAAGCCTGGTACAATCAGTAGAAGTTTCGCTCAATAGTCTCCCGGCTGGAAATTACAGAGTTCAGGTTTTGTGGGATCAGGATAAAAATGAATCACGAATAAACGCCCCCGGAAATCTCTACAGTGAAGCAATATCGGTTGTTTTAGATGAAGATAAAACTATTGAATTGCCGTTGACAAAAGTGGTTGAACCTACTAAACTGGTAGAAAACAAATATTTAAAAGAAGTTGATTTTGTCAGCCCGCTCCTTTCCAAATGGTGGGGAAAAGAGATGCACGTAAAAGCTGCAGTTTTACTGCCCGGTGGTTATTTCGAAAATTCAGAAACAAAATACCCTGTCCGATATAATGTAGCCGGTTATGGCGGAAGATATACGCGTGCTAATCGATATGCCGGAAACAAAAGTTTTATGGACTGGTGGACAGCAAGTAATGCTCCTCAGATTCTTACTGTTTTTCTGGATGGCGAAGGCCCGTATGGAGATTGTTATCAGCTTAACTCTGAAAACAGTGGCCCTTATGGAACAGTTCTTACAGAGGAACTTATTCCTTATATCGAAAAAGAATACCGGGGAATTGGTACACCAGAGTCTCGTTTTGTTGAAGGATGCAGTACCGGAGGTTGGGTTTCGCTGGCTTTACAACTTTTTTACCCGGATTTTTTTAACGGATGCTTTTCTTACAGCCCCGACCAGGTAGATTTTGAAAACTGCCAGTTGATCAACATTTATAAAGATAATAATGCATTTTACAACGAATATGATTATTTAAGGCCTCTGGCACGTGAAGTAAGTGGTGAGCCCGTTATTTCGCAAAAGGATTTTATTCAGTTTGAAAATGTTTTGGGATGGAACGATAAGTACAATACTTCAGGAGGCCAGTTCAGTGCTTTTACAGCGCTTTTTAGTCCGAAAGGCGAAGACGGGCTTCCCAAATTATTATTCGATGCAAACACCGGAGAAATCGATCACCAGGTGGCGGAGTACTGGCGGAAGCACGATTTAAAAGATTATGTGCAAAAAAACTGGAGTACTCTCGGACCAAAAATTGCCGGCAAAATATGGGTTTGGGGCGCCGACATGGATAACTTTTATCTGAATCCTGCTTTGCGTGCATTTGATAAAATGTTGCAGCAAACCAGCAATCCAAAGTCTGATGCGGTTATTTCCTTTACTCCTATGGTTGGACATTGCCAGGAATACAATTTTAAAAAAGTGTTTGAGCAGATTGAAGAAAAATTAAAATAAATCGAAAAACTGAACCAAAAATAAGCCAAATGAAGAAATTGCTGATCTTGTTATTTGTTATCGCATCTCTCCCCTCTTTCTCTCAAAAATATGTGCTTGTTTGGAGCGATGAATTTAATACTCCCGGATTACCTGACAGTACCAAATGGAGTTACGAAGTTGGTAAAATAAGAAACCAGGAGTTGCAGTATTATACCAAAAAGCGACTGGAAAATGCCCGTATTGAAGATACTGTTTTGATCCTGGAGGCAAAAAAAGAAAGCTACAGCGGAGCAGATTATACTTCAGCAAGTATTATCTCAAAAGGTATTGGCGACTGGAAATACGGAAAAATTGAAATCAGTGCGAAAGTTCCGACTGGAAAAGGAACCTGGCCGGCATTATGGATGAAACCCACCAACAATGAATACGGAGACTGGCCAAAAAGCGGTGAGATCGACATTATGGAATATATCGGTGTTGAACCACAGCATCTTTTTTATACTGCCCATTTTGAGGGAACAGGTACGTCCGGTCACAGTTCCAGCGGAAGTGGCGCAACCAGCGCGATACAAAATCCCTGGGAAAAGTTTATTAAATTCACGCTGGTCTGGACTCCTGAAAAACTGGAATGGTACGCTAACGATATTAAATTTCATACTTACAACAAACCTTCCGACGATCATCGGGTATGGCCCTTTAATAAGGAATTTTATTTGATATTCAACCTTGCATACGGCGGTAGTTGGGGTGGTTACGACGGCGTTGACGACAGCAAACTTCCTCACAAGTTTTTAATCGATTATGTGCGGGTCTATCAACTTCAGGATTCAAACGGCCCGTTTTCCCTAAACATCGAACCAACAGAAGGAGGAACTGTGGAAGTATCGCCAAAACTGGATGCTTATCCGGAAGGTACAGAAGTGACTCTCACAGCTGTCCCAGAAGGTAAAAATGTTTTCAAAAGTTGGAGATATATGAGTCGTGCGAACCCGTACACTTTTGTGATGAACAAAAATACTACGGTTGTTCCGCAATTTCGCAATGAAGCTGAAATGCTGACTAACAACAGTTTCGACATAAGCTGGACGCCATGGACCTTTTATGTTTACGATAACCAAACCGCCTCCTATTCAGCATCAATTGAAGATGGTAAATTTGTGATTGATATTACAAAATCACCCGTATCTGACTGGCAACTTGGTTTTCAGGAATTGGGCATACCGATGCAAAAAGGGAAGTATATTTTAACATTTGATGCCGTTGCCGATGTACAAAAATCACTTTTGATAACCGTGTCAAAAAACTATCCTGAATGGGGTGCAATCGTAACAAAACATGCAACAATATCAACTACTGAAAATACATACGAGATACCCATTGACATGCCTGTGACGGATGAAAATACAAGGCTTTATTTTGGAATCGGAAATTTTACAGGGAAATTTACTATTGACAACATAAGTTTGACCCGCGCAGATGACGCAACAGCGGCTGTTCAGCTGGCATCTAATATGAACAACGACTGGTTAATTTTTCCAAATCCAACTTCAGGAGCGTTTAAAGTTTTATACAAAGGAAATAAGCAAAATAAGGATATCAAAGTTCAAATTCACACCATTGACGGAAGACTTTTATACAGCACCAAAACAACAGAAAATGAAATAAACATCAGTAATGACAGGCTAACCCGGGGAATTTATCTGGTTTCACTCCATTCATCAGAAATCAATTCAACAAAACGATTGATAATACGTTAAGAAAACCTTATTTAATCACGTATCCAAAACCAAAACTTATCAATTCCCTCAACGCTAACTGATTGTTAGCATTTATGTTAATAATAATATTGCCATTGTGCGAACAATACACATTGAGTTCATTATATTCACGGTATCAAAAAAAACCTAATGAGAATAACCAGAAGAACCATTCTTGTTATTTCCCATTCATTAGTTATCTTATTTTTTATACTCGGTCTGGTATGCAGGAGCTATAGTACTTTGGGATCAACGTCAGTAAAGAATTATCCCGAGGGAGATTTTTATGCGGTAAACGACACCTTCTATTTCGTAACCAGTTGTGCCAGTACTTTTTTTTATGATAACGTCATGAAAAATGACATTGTTTCCGGCCCCAATATTCAGATGTGTTCCGTTTATGCGCCTAAAGACGGCGTTCTCACTTTTGGAAGCAATGGTGGTTTTACACTTTCCCTGCCGGATAAATATTCAGGGGTTCTTGAATTTTGCTACTCTATTTGCGATAAAAATAACAGCGACGTCAGATCGGAAGCCAGAGTTATTATTATTGTTGAAAATGATAATGACTGTGATGGCATAGTAAACCGGTTGGATTTAGATAACGATAACGATGGGATTTTAGATGCAGATGAAGGCAACGGAATCCTCGATTCTGACGGCGACGGCATTCCGGACAGTTTTGATATTGACGCTGACAACGACGGGATATCGGACAATGAAGAATGGCAACAGGAAGGTTATTATATAAGGCCATCGGAAACCGACGCCAACAATAACGGCTGGGACGATTCCTATGACACAGAATTGGACGGAACTTACTACGAACAAGTTGACACCGACCATAATGGTGTCCCTGACTTTTTAGACGATGATTCAGACAAGGACGGAGTTTCGGATAATATAGAAGGTTTTGATGTTGACGGAGACGGAGTGCCCGAAATTTACCCGATTAATATCGATGCAGATAGTGACGGTCTTGATGATGCCTACGATATGATTTCGTGCTGGTCGCTTGGGTGTAACTCTACAGGAAGCAACTCTCCTCTTCCCGATAAAAATAAAAATGGAATTCGCGACTGGCGTGAAAATATAAATGAAGTTCAACCTGAAAAAGATCCAATGATGCAGGTTTTGGATGGCGGTGCACTTATTTATCCCAATCCTTCATCGGGGATTTTCAATGTAACAACTCCTGTTTTAGATGAAATTAAAAATATCCATCTGCGAATACTCAGTATTCAGGGGGTTGAAGTTTTTACAAAAAATATAAGCTTCGGCACCAATAAGGTTAATGTCAGTAATATTATACCTGGAAATTATATTATGTTACTTCAATCAGAAGGCTACAATTATCGGGCAGTAATCACATTTAAATAAACTACTTACAACTTAGTTTCAAATTTAGGACTACAAATTTGGTTTGTATTACAAACTTGTTTAATTTTACAAACAAGAATCAATTACCTTGAAGTCATGGATATAACAAATGATAATGATTTTTCTTTTGATGAAAAGAAATCATTGCAAACAATAAAATCTGCTATTGAAACATCAAAAAGAGCGCTAATGAACGACGGCTTGCTTCTTTTGCTATGGGGTGCAGCTTTATCGATCAGTAACTTTTACAACTATTATAAGTCAGCATATTTAACCGCCTGGTGGATGCGAAATCTTATGGATATTCTTCAAATTCTGATGGGAATCGGCATTATTGGAATCACGGCCTATTTTATCTTCAGGAAGCACAAAGTAACCACGTTTGCGGCAATTTCAACCCGCTATGTATGGATTGGTGTTATTTTGGCCCACAACATCGTGGTGATAATTACAAAGGGTATTTTAAATGAAGTTAATTTCGCATTGCTCCAGCCGCTACAAATGGTTCTGATTGGTTTTGCCTTGTTTGTCTCCGGCGGAGTTTACCGGTATTTTCCTCTGGCAATTGCAGGTATTATTATGTGGGTGGCAGCCGTAACAGCTGCTAATTTCGATATAACACACCAATACCTGGTTCGGGCTATTGCAGAAGTCATCTGCTTTATAATTCCCGGAACAATAATGTATTCGGCAAAGCACAAAACCAATTGATCATGTTCAGAAGTTTAGATCCTCTGCTTCACTCACAGGTCAGGCTGGCCATAATGTCAATTCTTATTAGTGTTAGCGCAGCAGAATTTTCATTTTTGCTGGAAAATATTGAAACAACAAAAGGCAACCTGAGTTTTCAACTTGGAAAATTGAAAGAAGCCGGATATATTCAAACAAAAAAATCGTTTCGGGGAAATTATCCTTTAACTACGGTAAAAATTACTCCTGCCGGTATTGATGCGTACGAAAAATATGTAGATGTGATTTCCGAATATTTAAAAAAACGAAACAAAGATTAAATACTTTCCTTTAGTGTAACTCATTTTTTTGATAGTTTTGAAGAAAGGAATTTTATCAAAATGAAAACACTAAAATTTTATGGGTTAGTTATAACCTTTCTGTTTTACCTGGCACAAAATGCCAGTTCTGAAGTAAAAATGCCACGTATTTTTAGCTCAAACATGGTATTACAACAAGGAATCGAGATACCGGTCTGGGGCTGGGCTGACAAAGGCGAGCGAATTACAGTAACATTTAACAACAACACCGTTCGCACAAAATGCAATGATACTGGAAAATGGATGATAAAACTACCGGTTCAGTCGTATGGCGGTCCTTATACACTTACGGTAAAAGGGAAAAATACGCTTGTTTTTGACAATGTTTTAATTGGTGAAGTATGGATTTGTTCCGGTCAGTCGAATATGCAGTTTCAGGTTAGTCAGGGGAACAATGCAGAGCAGGAAATAGCAAGTGCCAACTATCCAAATATAAGGTTGTTCCAGGTTCCGCTTGAAGTAGCTCAGTTCCCAAAAGATGATCTTTCTTCCGGAAATTGGGTAGAATGTTCGCCTGAAACAGTGGCTGCATTTTCAGCTGTCGGATACTTTTTTGGCCGTGATCTTTTCAAAGACATCAATGTTCCCATCGGGCTAATCCACACATCCTGGGGAGGAACTGTGGCCGAAACATGGATATCCGGGAATTCCATTGCTGAAGATCCTGATTTTAAAAGTCGGTTAGATGAGCTTCAACAAATGGACATGAAAAAATACCACGAAGAAAAAATGGCACAAATAAAGAAGATTTTAGGTGGAACTATACCCGAAAAAGATTCTGGATTGGTGAATGGAAAGCCTGTTTGGTCAGCCCTCGATTATAATGACAACAGCTGGAAAACAATAAAAACCCCTATGTATTGGGAAGCACAGGGTTATATGGATATCGACGGAATTGCCTGGTACCGTAAAGAAATTCAATTAACGGAAGCAGAAACCAACTCAAATCTCACGCTTCATTTAGGTAAAATCGATGATGCAGATATTACGTTCCTAAATGGAATCGAAATAGGAAAAACGAATCAATATGATAAAGAAAGAGTTTATACGGTCGATAAGAAATATTTAAAACCGGGGAAAAACATGATTGTTGTCCGTGTGGATGATACCGGTGGAAACGGGGGAATGTGGGGTGATCCGAAAGATCAGTTCATTACTATCGGAAATGAAAAAATGGATATCTCCGGCAACTGGAAATTTAAAATATCAAAAGCAAGGGTTGCTGCCCTGAATATAGCACCCAACTCCTATCCTACTTTATTGTATAACGCAATGATCAACCCGCTTGTGCCTTACGGAATTAAAGGAGCGATTTGGTACCAGGGCGAATCCAATGCTGATCGTGCAAAACAGTACCAGCGTGTATTTCCTGAACTTATTAATGATTGGAGAATGCATTGGAACGAGGGAAATTTCCCATTCTTATTTGTTTCACTAGCTAATTATCTCCAGCCTGTCAAAGAGCCGTCTGAAAGCCAGTGGGCTGAATTAAGAGAAGCTCAGACGAAAACTCTTGCACTTCCAAATACAGGAATGGCGCTTGCAATCGATATAGGCAATGCGAATGATATTCATCCGAAAAATAAGCAGGATGTTGGGCACAGACTTGAATTAAACGCACTTAAAATTGCCTATGGAAAAGATGTTGTTAACTCAGGTCCTATGTATCAATCTTGCGACTTTAAAGATGGAAAGGCTTTCATAACTTTTTCAGCGAAAGGCTCAGGACTGGTTGTTAAAGACAAATATGGCTACCTGAAAGGATTTTCAATTGCAGGAGACGACAAAAAGTTCGTTTGGGCAAAGGCTGAATTAGTTGATAACGGAACTGTTGTGGTGTATTCAGATGTTGTCAAAGAACCTGCATCAGTTCGATATGGGTGGGCTGATAATCCGGATGATCTGAATCTTTATAACAAAGAAGGATTGCCGGCAATTCCTTTTCGTACGGATGACTGGCCCGGAATAACAAAATAATAACAAAACTTATCAAGCTGCCCGAAGAATATTCTTCGGGCTTTTTTGATGTAGATTTCTTTTTGTTTGAATAACAATATGAGCTACATTTGTACACTATTCTTGCTAAATCAAAAACAATGAAATACGGCTATTTTGACGATTTGAACCGCGAATATGTGATTACGAATCCGGAAACTCCCTGGCCCTGGATAAATTACCTTGGAACCGAAGACTTTTTCTCGCTAATTTCGAATACTGCCGGAGGATACTCTTATTATAAAGACGCCAAATTTCGTCGAATTACGCGTTACCGTTACAACAATGTACCAATGGATAATGGAGGTCAGGTATTTTTATATTAAAGACAGTGAAACTGTTTGGTCGCCGGGATGGAAGCCGGCTAAAACAAAACTGGACGAGTACGAATGTCGGCATGGAATGAATTATACACGGATTATGGGATCAAAAAATGGATTGCAGGCTGAAGTACTCTTTTTTGTTCCGCTTAAAACTCATGCTGAAATACAAAAACTTACCCTTACAAATCAGACTTTTGAAACAAAGAAGATAAAACTCTTTTCATTTGTTGAATGGGCATTATGGAATGCCGCTACCGATATGGAAAACTTCCAACGAAACTTTTCAACAGGGGAAGTTGAAATTGAAGATTCAGTAATCTATCATAAAACCGAATATAAGGAACGGCGAAATCATTATGCCTATTATTCAGTGAATTCTCCAATTAAAGGATTCGATACCGACCGTGAAACGTTCTTCGGATTATACAACGGGTTTGATGAACCACAAGTAGTTTTGGACGGGAAACCACGAATGAGCGAAGCACATGGGTGGTCTCCAATTGCATCGCATTATCTTGAAATAGAATTGAAAGCCGGCGAGTCGAAAGATTTTGTTTTTGTTCTTGGTTACGTGGAAAACAGCGAAGAAGAAAAATGGGAATCGAAAAATGTCATTAATAAAACAAATGCAAAAGCTACCATTGAAAGATTCAACTCATCAAAAAAGGTTGATGATGCTTTTAATGAATTAAGAAAATACTGGGATGGTTTACTTAGTAATTATGTAGTAGACTCGGGAGATGAAAAACTGGATCGCATGGTAAATATCTGGAACCAGTACCAGTGTATGATCACCTTTAATTTTTCGCGTTCTGCTTCATTTTTCGAAAGTGGAATCGGACGCGGCATGGGATTTCGCGATTCAAACCAGGATTTAATTGGGTTTGTTCATCAAATTCCGGAACGTGCACGTGAAAGAATAATTGATATTGCATCAACACAATTTCCCGATGGCGGTTGCTACCATCAGTATCAGCCGTTAACCAAAAGAGGAAACAATGATATTGGCGGGGGTTTTAACGACGATCCGATGTGGCTGATTGCCGGAACCGTTAGTTATATTAAGGAAACCGGTGATTTGAAAATTCTGGATGAAAAGGTGCCTTTTGATAATGAATGGAATGTTGCACGCACGCTGTTCGATCATTTAACCGTTTCTTTTGATCATGTTATAAATAACCTTGGGCCTCACAGACTTCCTTTGATCGGCCGTGCAGACTGGAATGATTGCCTTAACCTGAATTGTTTTTCAAATGATCCTGACGAATCGTTTCAAACAACACAAAATAAAACTGAAGGATCAAAAGCTGAATCGGTTATGATTGCCGGGCTGTTTGTTTATTATGGAAGAGAGTATATTGAGTTGTGTAAATTACTTGGCAAAAATGATGAAGCTAAACGCGCTCAACAGCATGTTGACCAAATGATTGAAGCAGTTGAAAAGCACGGTTGGGACGGTGAATGGTTTCTTCGGGCTTATGACTATTTTGGAAATAAAATCGGTTCCGCGGAAAATGAAGAAGGCAAAATATTTATCGAATCTAATGGTTGGTGCGGAATGGCAGAAATTGGCCAGAATAAAGGCCACACTGAAAAAGCGCTTAATTCAGTAAAAAAATATCTTGACAGTGACTATGGAATTGTTTTAAATAACCCAGCATTCACCAAATATTATATCGAATATGGTGAAATTTCAAGCTATCCTGCCGGTTACAAAGAAAATGCCGGGGTATTTTGTCATAATAATCCGTGGATAATGATTGCTGAAACTATTGTTGGCCGCGGTGAAATGGCATGGGACTACTATCGGAAAATATGTCCCTCCTACCTCGAAGAAATCAGCGATTTGCATAAAACAGAACCTTATGTTTATTCGCAGATGATTGCTGGAAAAGATGCCTATAAACCCGGTGAAGCCAAGAATTCCTGGCTAACAGGAACAGCAGCATGGAATTTCTTTGCCATTACTCAGTTCATTCTCGGTGTTCAGCCTGCCTATGACGGCCTGGTCATTGATCCGTGCGTTCCAAAAGATTGGAATGGATTTAAGATTCATCGTAAATTCAGGGGAACAACATTTCATATTGAGATAACCAACCCGACACACGTTTCAAAAGGAGTAAAAGAACTGTGGATAGACGGTAAAAAAACGGATGGAAACAAAATTCCTTTGCAAACCAAAACAAATTGTTCTGTTCAGGTTATTATGGGCTAAAGAATTTTCTTCTTTTCGGATTTAAAATATTTAACATTTCCCACAATTTATTTATCAATAAAAAGTTCATAATAAAATTGGTTTGTTAGTTTTGTGCTGATGAAGAAAACCAGACTTTTTTCACTGATCATAATTACCATTTTTCTCTGTTATCAGGCTTCCGGACAGAGTAATAATGCCACGCTAAAAGGTGTTGTATCCGACCAGGATGGAAATCCGCTGGACATGGTAAATATTGCTCTGAAAGATTATGTGCTGGGAACCAGTTCAAACCGCGAAGGAAAATTTACACTACGTATTCCGGCACAAAAGCAGATCATCGTAATTTTCTCATCGGTGGGGTACAATCCGGTAGCAGATACCATTTTTGCAGGCAGCGAAGAAAATGTTTTCAGGAATATCGTATTAACAGAAAAGGATTTAAAACTGGCTGAAGTTACGGTAACACAACAACGCAGGAACGGAAATAACATTGCAAGGCTCGATCCAAAAGTTACCGACAATATTATAAACATGGGAACCGGCGCTGTTGAAGCCCTTTTAAAGACTCAACCCGGAGTTTCATCAAACAATGAACTTAGTTCTCAATATACAGTTCGCGGGGGCAATTTCGACGAAAACATGGTTTATGTTAACGATATCGAGATTTACCGGCCCTTTCTTATCCGCTCCGGCCAGCAGGAAGGTTTGAGTTTCATAAACAGCGATATGGTTTCAACCATTGAGTTTTCTGCAGGGGGATTCGATGCAAAATATGGTGATAAAATGTCATCTGTTCTTGATATTAAATACCGCAAACCAAGTGAATTCAGAGGCTCAGCAACGGCAAGTCTGCTGGGTGGAACTGCTCATTTTGAAGATGTTGCTATGAAGGGAAAGCTGGCACATATTTCCGGGATACGTTATAAAACCAACCGGTATTTGCTTGGGAGCTTAGATGAACAGGGCGAATATGATCCCAGATTTCTGGACTTCCAAACTTATATTACCTATCAGGCTTCCGATAAATTTGATATTTCGTTCCTGGGGAATATTTCGCAAAACCGGTATAAATTTATCCCGCAAACCCGTGAAACTACTTTTGGCACATGGCAGGCTCCGTTAAATACAAAAATCTATTTCGACGGACAGGAAGTGGATGATTTTAAAACTTATCTGGGTGCTCTTTCAGCCAATTATCATCCTAATGTAAACTTAAATCTGAAGTTTATTGCATCGGCATATTACGCCACTGAAAGCGAAACTTATGATATTTCGGGAGACTACTATCTTAACCAGTTGGAAAGAAACCTGAACACAAAGGAGTTCGGAGACAGTATATTAAATCTTGGTGTTGGTTCTTTTATTAATCATGCCCGTAATTATCTGGATGCAACAGTTTTTAACTTCTCTCACAGAGGAGCATATAACTCTGAAGATCATTTGGTAAACTGGGGAATTAAATATCAGCACGAAGCTATTAACAACAAAATTAATGAATGGATCTTCCGTGATTCTACCGGTTATTCCATCCCATATTCCGATGCTGAAGGTTAATCTATATTATTCACTTAACAGCAATCATTCCATTAATTCAAACCGTGTTACCGGTTTTGTACAGGATACATGGAATTTTCCCGTCAGTAGTGGTGATCTGTATTTAACAGGTGGGGTTCGGTTTAATTACTGGGATTTCAATAACGAACTTTTATTAAGTCCGAGAGTAAATGCCAGATATTATCCTGAATGGGAAACGAAAATTTCTTTCCGTTTATCTGCCGGAACTTATTATCAGGCAGCTTTTTTTAAAGAGTTAATGTTTACTGACGGATCAATCAATTACAACAACAGAGCACAACGTTCTTACCAGCTTGTTGCAGGCTCCGATTTAATTTTTACTGCCTGGGACCGCCCGTTCAGGTTTACTTCAGAAGCATATTACAAATATATGGACCGATTGATTCCTTACCAGGTTGATAATGTTAGAATACGTTATTTGCCTGAACAAAAGGCTGTTGGATATGCTACCGGTATTGACATGAAAGTTAACGGAGAGTTTGTGAGTGGGCTGCAATCATGGGCCAGCCTGTCGATCATGTCAACGCAGGAAAATATTTTTGGAGACGATCATTGGGAAACAACGCTTGAGGGTAAAAGGATATGGGTAAATCAAGGTTTTATTCCGCGGCCAACAGATCAACGGTTTAATTTTAGCTTATATTTTCAGGACTACCTGCCCGGCAACCCAACCTGGAAAATGCAACTTGCCGGTTTTTACGGATCACGGTTGCCAACCGGGCCTCCCAATTCAAAACGATATCAGGATACTTTCAGAATGCCGTCATACCGAAGAATTGACCTTGGATTTTCAAAAGTTATTATCGGTGCTTCCAATAAAGTGGATCACGGATTCCTGCAGCACATTAATGATATGTGGATCAGTCTGGAAGTTTTTAATTTGCTGAACATTAACAATACAATTTCTTATTTTTGGGTTTCCAGCATTTATGGCGATCAGTTTGCCGTTCCAAATTATCTTACCGGAAGAAAAGTCAATCTAAAGCTTACAGTAAAATTCTGATTTCTTTGATTAATTTTATTGCAAAAAAGATGGCTCTTAAAATCTATCAGGTAGATGCTTTTGCGGCAAATATATTTGAAGGTAATCCGGCAGCTGTTGTTCCCCTTGAAAATTGGCTTCCGGATGAAAAAATGCAAAAAATTGCCTTAGAGAATAATCTTTCTGAAACAGCTTTTTTTATTCCTAAAGAAAATGGGTTTCACATTCGCTGGTTTACTCCGCTGGCAGAAGTTGATTTGTGTGGACACGCCACCCTTAGCCACGGCTCACGTGCTTTTCCGGCATTTTAATTACAGTAAAAATGAAATCCAATTTGAGTCCAGAAGTGGCATTTTAAAGGTCAAGCGCGAAAGACGATTTATTATTCATGAATTTCCCGGCTTCTGCTTTAACAAAAGTGGAAATCCCTTCTAATCTAAAAAAAGCATTTCATATTCAATCACCAAAGTGCCTGAAAGGCCGCGACGATTATATGTTGGTTTTTGAAAATGAGAAAGAATGTCATTGAGCCTAAACCCTGATTTTCAACATCATACTGAAATCAGAAAGTCAAGCGGCATTATTGCCACTGCAGCCTCAGAAGAATTTGATTTTGTTTCCACGCTTTTTTGGACCTGCTGTTGGTGTCAATGAAGATCCGGTTACAGGCTCGGCTCATACAATGCTAATTCCATACTGGGCAAAAACTTTAGGCAAGAATGTGTTAAAAGCAAAACAGATTTCAAAACGCGGTGGAATCCTGCATTGCAGAAATATTGGCGAACGGGTTGAAATTGGAGGCCAGGCAGTTACTTATTTAATCGGCGAAATTTTTATTTAACAGAAATATTATAAACCATCAGTGCATTTCCATGGCGGATAAATAGTTTTCCGTCTGAAATTACCGGATGCGCCCAGTGTTCACTGTCTCCAAGCGGTATTTTAAACCGGCTGATAAAATTAAAATGATCCGGCCCGGCATTAGCAAGGGCAATTTCACCGTCGCGTTCCCCGTAACAGTAAAACAGACCATCGGCATAAATAATTGGTCCACCACCCAATTCTTTATTCTGTACCAGCATTTCTCCGGTATTCCAGCTTAACACTTCCCAATCGTTTCTTAAATACGCCGATCCGTACAAACATGTATCAATTCGAATAAGGCCCCCCATAAAGCTCCGAAGTTTCAGGTTCCGCCAAACTTCTTTTACGCTTCTGCAATCTTCTGACAGTTGTAGCTGAACCATCCCTGATGTTTTGGTAGGATCGGCACTGGCAACTACAATTTTGCCATCAAAATATAGTGGTGTGTCTGCATGAATATTATTTTGTTGTGTATGTTCAACTCTCCAGTATTTTTCACCCGTCTGCGCATCGATTCCTAAAATGGAGCTTGCAGTCATGGCAACAACCAGTTTATGTCCGTTGTATTCAATTAAAATAGGAGAACTGTAAGTTGCGTTCTCTCTTTCTCCTTCACAACTCCATATTTTCTCTCCTGTAAACCGGTTAAGGGCAACCACATTATTTACTTTGCCTCCCGGGACACAAATAAGATGATCTCCATCAATTAAAACGGATTCTGCAAAACCAAACTGAATGACCGAATCTGCTCCCAAATCTTTAATAAAATCAATGGACCATACCTCGTCGCCGTTCTCCGTATTTAAACAATGAACCTGCCCCATTCCACTTTCTATATAAATAAAATTGCCTGCAACAACAGGCGTTGAACGCGTGCCATGAAAATTGGCAGTAAAATCAGGGCCATATTCTTTTTCCCATAATAGGTTTCCTGACATATCAAAAGTAGATAAAGTCCCCAGCGAAGCGATGGTATCTTTAATTCCGGTAACAAAAACCCTTTTCCGGTAACGGCAGCACTGCTATGTCCAAATCCGAGATCTTCATATGACCAAAGCAGATTCGGACCATTTTCAGGCCATTGTTTTAAAAGATTCTTTGCCGGATAAATGCCATCCCGATTCGGACCACGCCAATCGGAATAATCCTTAATTTGTTCCTCATTATTCGATGTGCATCCAACCATCAAAATCATTATAAAAAGCGGAAATAAATACCATCGGAGCATATTGTTTAGTTTAAGTTGATGAAGCCCCAAAAATAGAAAAAATAAATTCTAACTTCGCATAATTAATATTTGTTATGAACGATCCGTTTGGAGAATCGATCCGCGATTATTTTGAAAAAGGAAAAGCACCGAAAATAAAGGTTGACAGCAATTACACTGAAAACGAAGAGATTCTGCCTTCTTATTTTTTCAGGTCAGAGAAAGAAATGCCGCAGTTGGAACAAGATGCGTTGAAAATATGCAAGGGAAAAGTTTTGGATGTTGGTGCTGCAGCCGGCTGTCATTCATTGATCTTACAAAAAAAAGGATTTAGTGTTACTGCACTTGAAAAATCAGCCCTTTCCGCAGAAATACTTTCAAAACGAGGAATTCAACGGGTAGTAAACCAGGATATTTATCAATTTAACGAGGACGGTTTTAATACCATTCTGCTTTTAATGAACGGAGCCGGAATTGGTGAAACCCTTGACGGACTTAATAAATTACTGCTACACCTGAAAACGCTTCTTGCTATTAAATGGTCAGATTCTTATTGACTCCACGGATATAAAATATCTTTTTAAAGAAGATGATGGTTCGGTCTGGACCGATTTAGCGAATCCCGATTATTACGGTGAAATGATTTATAATGTACGGTATAAAAAATCGACAACGCAGTTCAAATGGCTTTTTGTTGACTGAAGATAAATTAAAAGAAATAGCTGAAAAAGCCGGATTAAAATATACATTGGTTGAGACCGGGGATCATTCTGATTATCTTGCCAGATTAACTCTTTTATAACATGCAACACCTTTCGATGTTGTGGAAAATTTTGTCTATATTTATGCATCAACTAACAATTCTTATATCATGAATATTTGCGGATTTATAGGACCTCAGGAGATAATTGTCATTTTGATCGTAATTCCTGTTTTTTTCATTTTACCCATTATTGCACTAATCGATATTTTAAGAAACGAATTTACCGGAAACAATAAAATTGTCTGGGTTTTGGTCGTTTTACTTTCCTGGATTATCGGGGCCATCCTCTATTTTTTTATGGGAAACAAACAGAAAATCAAAAATTAGCTCGTTATTAATAATCTCGTTTTAAGCCTTTAGTAGAAAATATTTGGTAGTTGGCAGAAAAAAGCGTGCATTTCGCAGATATTGTTTCGTCGTTTACAGGTAATTCGATAATTTGGTTGTCGATTTTAGTTACAGTCAATACAGAAAACAACCAATGAAAGCGATCATTCTAATTTCTTCAATATTTTATATTCTCGGGTTAAAGATCAGCCACAAAATCGACTTTATAAAAAGATGCAACCATGTCGATAAAATAGCAACTATTAATCCAAACACAAAATCGGAACAGTCAAAGTCCATCACATTAAAAGAAGGATTAAATCTTATTGACAAGAAAGATTCGCTACAAAGCAGTGGATCTTCAGGAATAGGGCTTCAGGAAGCAAAATAATAGAACTGCTTAACGGCAAATAAGAATTAATTAAACAGCGAAGGAAACCAAAATATGGTTTCCTTTTTTTTGTTTTTATTATTTTAGAAGAAAAAACATCCTGAAAACTGATTATGAACTGTAATATAACTTCAAACGATATTGTTGTAGAAAGCTGGACACAGCTGGTTGAAGAAGTGTACCATGATGCGTGGAAACCTCAGCTTGGTCGTTTCAGAAGCGATTATGCCTTCCGTGGATTGTCGGATGCAAACTACTGCCTTGAAAACAGTTTTTTAAGAAATTGCGGAGAAAGACCCGAACTTGAATACCATCTTTTAAGGAATTTCAGAAAGTACGCCCGAACCAGTGAACCGAATCTTACCAACACACAACTACGATCATTGGTACTTGCACAGCATCATGGATTACCAACCCGGTTACTTGACTGGACCTACTCGCCTTTTATTGCCATGCATTTTGCCACATCAAATACAGAAAAATTCGATATTGATGGCGTAATCTGGAAAATCGATTTTGTTAAGGTGAACAGCTTAATTCCTGAGCCGCTTAAAATTCTGTTAAGCAAAGAACAATGCAATGCTTTTACGGTTGAAATACTGGAATCTGCATTTTCAAACCTCCAAAAATTCGATGAAATAATTGGGAAAAATCATGTGCTGTTTTTTGAGCCTCCTTCCATCGACGACCGGATCGTTAACCAATTTGCACTGTTTTCGATAATGACTGATGCAACTTCAGTGCTCGACCATTGGCTTACGCAACATCCTGATGTTTACCGAAGAATTATTATTCCTGCTCATTTAAAATGGGAAATTCGAGATAAACTGGATCAGGCAAATATAACAGAGCGAGTACTTTTCCCCGGCCTCGATGGATTGGCGAGCTGGTTGAAACGGCATTATCAACCTGTTAATCACAGAATTTCTTTTTGACATTATAAACATCTTGATCTCAACCTTGTTAGTATTTTTAAGTACATAAAATCTGTAAAATTTTCATATATTGATAAAAATTTAAACCAACTGTGTCATGAAAATGAATCGTCGTCACTTTCTAACTGCCCTCGGAATGGGAACTGCCCACGCGATGTTTTCAAATCCTTTGTACGCAACCAATTCAAGATTTGCTTCTACCGATCCGTTGCAAACCATAACGCTTGGAAAATCAGGAATAAAAACAACACTTCTTGGTGTTGGTACAGGAGTTCATGCAACAAACAGAAGTTCATTCCTTACCCGACAGGACCACAGCAAAAGTATTGCATTACTGCGTCATGCGTACGACCGAGGATTTCGAAATTTTGACTGTGCTGACACTTATGGTACCCATCCGCTCATGGGAGAAGCAATGAAAAAAATGGACAGGGAAAAGATGACGATTACTTCCAAAATTTGGGTCAGAGGAGGTGGAATACCGGAACCTGAACGACCGGATGCCAATATCGTTGTTGATCGTTTCAGGAAAGAGCTTCAAACCGATTATATTGACCTGGTACAAATTCATTGTATGGTTGATGAAAACTGGACAGAGACCCAGAAAAAGCAAATGGACATCCTTGATGACTTGAAAGCCAAAGGAATTATAAGGGCACACGGAGTTTCTGTGCATTCACTTGATGCGATGAAAGACGCCGTAAAAAGTCCATGGGTTGATGTTTGCCATGTACGGATCAATCCTTACGGGATGGCGATGGACAAACCAGACCCGGAAGAAGTAGTGGAAGTAATTCAGCAATTACACAAAGCCGGGAAAGGCGTGATTGGTATGAAACTGGTTGGTGACGGAAAACTTCGCGATGACAGCAAAAAAATAAACAATTCCCTACGTTTTGTGCTTGGGCTTGGCTGTGTTGACATGATGATTATCGGTTTTGAAGAAAACGCTCAAATTGATAATTATGTAGGCCGGGTTGAAAAAGCGCTGAATGAAATGTAAAAATACATCTGAATTCAATCGATAGCTTTTATTTTTCCTCTTTTAGTAAACGATCAAAATATTTGATTGTCTTTACTAGCCCATCTTTTAATTCAACAGTAGGTTCCCATCCACCGAGTTTTTCTTTTGCCAGAGAAATATCCGGTTGTCGCTGAACTGGGTCATCTTTTGGCAATGGCAAAAAAATTAAATTAGATTTAGAGCCTGTAAGATCAATAATCAGGTTTGCAAGTTCCAGTATGGAAAACTCAGTCGGATTACCAATATTTACAGGCCCGATACACGCATCTTCTGTTGCCATCATTCGCGTCATACCCTCAATCAAATCACTTACATACTGAAAGCTGCGTGTTTGTTGACCATCTCCAAATATCGTTATATCTTTTCCTTGTAAAGCCTGAACAATAAAATTGGAGACCACCCTACCGTCATCCGGCTCCATTTTAGGTCCATAGGTATTAAATATCCGTATGATCTTAATTTTAACTTTATTCTGCTTGTAATAATTAATAAACAGTGATTCAGCGCACCGTTTACCTTCATCATAACAGGAACGAATACCAATCGGATTGACATGTCCCCAGTAAGTTTCAGGTTGTGGATGAACTTCCGGATCACCATAAACCTCACTGGTAGAAGCCTGAAGTATTTTTGCTTTGGTACGTTTTGCCAGCCCCAGCATATTTATGGCTCCCATTACGGAGGTTTTAATAGTTTTTATGGGGTTATACTGGTACTGAATTGGCGACGCCGGACAAGCCAAATTATAAATTTCATCCACTTCCATATAGTAGGGCATCGTTACATCGTGTCTTACCAATTCAAAATACGGGTTGTCAATCATATGAATGATGTTTTCTTTTTTCCCGGTAAAAAAATTGTCAAGGCAAACTACTTCATTCCCTTGATTTAAAAGACATTCACACAAATGAGAACCTATAAAACCAGCGCCACCGGTAACCAAAATACGTTTCATAATTTAAGGTTTGACAGTTTTTTTGCCTATGGAATAATATGCAAAACCAAATTCGGCCATTTCCACAGGATCATAAATATTTCTGCCATCGAAAATTAGCTTATTTTTTAACAACTTCCCAAGAATCTTAAAATTCGGCGACCTGAATTCCGACCATTCAGTAACTAAAACCAATGCGTCAGCATCGATGCAGGCTTCGTATTCATCTTTTGCCATTTAATTTTGTTGCCAAGAATTCGCTTTCCTTCCTCCATCGCAATAGGATCATAAGCTACGATTTCAGCCCCGGCCTCAATCAACTTGTCAATAATTACCAAAGCCGGTGCTTCACGCATATCGTCGGTTTTTGGTTTAAATGACAATCCCCACAGCGCAATTTTCTTCCCTTTCAGGTTTCCATCAAAATGGCTGTAAATCTTGCTAAAAAGAATGCTTTTCTGCCGATCATTCACTTTTTCTACTGCTTTTAATATATCAAGGGAATATCCTAATCCATCAGCAGTTCTAATCAAAGCCTGTACATCTTTCGGGAAACAGGAACCTCCGTAACCGGTTCCGGGGTAAATAAACTTATTTCCGATCCTTGGATCAGAACCTATCCCTTTTCTTACCGAATCGACATTAGCGCCAACCAGTTCACACAGATTGGCGATATCGTTAATAAAACTGATTTTTGTAGCCAACATCGAATTAGCCGCATATTTCGTCAATTCTGATGAAGTAATGTCCATAAAAATAATCGGATGACCATTCAGTATAAAAGGCTTATAGAGGCGACTCATCACCTTCCTGGCTTTTTCCGATTCCGTTCCGATCACAATCCTGTCAGGACGCAGAAAATCCTGCACGGCATTCCCTTCTTTTAAGAACTCAGGATTCGATGCAACGTCAAAAGGTATGTCCGCATTCCTCTTTTCAAGCTCTTCCAGGATGGTATTTTTAACTTTAAGCGATGCACCAACAGGAACAGTACTTTTGGTTACAATCACCATGTAATGATCGATATTCTGACCTATTTCCCGCGCTACATTCAGCACATACTTCAGATCAGCGCTACCGTCTTCATCAGGAGGGGTACCAACAGCAATAAAAACTGCATCCGCATCATTTAAACCTTCAGCCAGATTAACCGTAAACGACAGCCTGCCTTTTTCCACATTCTTTTTGTAAATAGCTTCCAAACCGGGCTCATAAATGGGAATTTGCCCGTTATTTAAAAGGTCTATTTTGCGTTTATCAATATCTGCGCAAACCACATCAACACCTGTTTCTGAGAGACAAGTGCCCGAAACCAGGCCTACATATCCTGTACCTACAACTACAATTTTCATAATTAATGATTGCTCTTATAATTTTGATTTGGTTTTCAATATCTAACGAATTAACTTTTGTCTAGCCTAAACGGTTTGCAACTTTTCATAGTATCTATAAGATAAACTTATGATATAAATTGAGACCGATTACCCACAAAAGTACAAATCCTTTTCCTGCATAAAAACGAAGATTCAACAGGATTTTTAAAAAACCAAATTTATCTTTTTGCTTTAATTGATAAAACTTTCCTTTGTAAACTGAATTTACTCCGCATTTACAGGCAATTCTTTATATTTGAGCAAAATTTTATTTACAGAAATTTTTAGTCTCCGGTTTTACTTTGACTGGCAATATGAACAGCATGAAAAAACTTTTTAAAGAAAACAGGTACTTCTTGATCCCTTATATTTTACTGATCTTGTTCAGTGTAACTTTGCTGCTGTTATATTCAAAAACTGAACTTCATATTACATTCAACAAAGCCAATAATCCATTTTTTGATATTTTTTTCAAATGGGCCACCAATCTGGGCGACGGCACAATGATCGCCATTTTATTTGTCGGCCTTCTCGCGATAAAATATCGCTATGCATTTGCTTTTCTAACCGGTAGCCTGGCGGCATCGTTAGTTGTAAATGTGCTCAAAAAACTTGTTTTTCATGACATGTATCGCCCTTCGAAATATTTTGAATTGTATGAAACCTACAAGCTTCATTTTGTTGAAGGAGTGAATTTACATCAGTTGCAAAGCTTTCCCTCGGGACATTCAGCAACGGCATTTAATGTGTTTTTTATGTTGGCGGTCCTTGTGAAGAATAAAACGTTGAAATTTGTATTTCTCTTGCTTGCCTCGCTGGTAGCTTATTCAAGGGTTTATCTCTCACAACATTTTTTATTTGATATTACGGTTGGTTCTTTTATTGGGGTCATCTGCATTTTAATAAGCTTTTGGTGGTTTTCCGGGATGAAATCTTATTGGTTGGACCGTTCAGTTTTACATCGCACATGAATAAATACAATCCGATAAAAATACAAGTTATTATTGCGGTTCTCGCTGCAATGGCCTTTATTCCGTTTCTTGGCAGTGTTCATCTGTTCGACTGGGATGAAATCAATTTTGCTGAAGCTGCACGCGAAATGATCGTCACCAAAAACTATCTGACCGTGCAGATCAATTTTCTGCCTTTTTGGGAGAAACCGCCGCTATTTATCTGGATGCAGGTTTTATCGATGAAAGTGTTTGGTATCAATGAATTTGCAGCACGTTTTCCCAATGCTATTTGCGGAATTACAACTTTACTCGTTGTATTTAACATCGGTCGTAAATTGCGTGATAACTGGTTTGGCATTTTATGGTCACTGGCTTTTGCAGGTGCAGTCCTCCCCTTTTTCTACTTTAAATCCGGTATTATTGATCCGTGGTTTAACCTTTTCATTTTTCTGGGAACATATTTCCTGATGCTATATTCATTTCCGGAAAACAAAAATAAGTTTCGTAATATTATTCTTTCGGCCACTTTTGCCGGTCTTGCCTTTTTAACCAAAGGACCAGTAAGTTTTTTGCTGATTGCTTTAACCGGCGGCGTTTACCTGATATTAATAAGATTCAGAATAAAAGTCAAAATCTCAGAAATCATAACTTTTTTCGTGGTTTTAGTTGCTGTTGGCGGATCGTGGTTTATACTTCAGATTTTAAATGGAAATCTTGACACAATCAAAGAGTTTGTAGTATATCAGATCCGATTGTTCAGTACAAAAGATGCGGGACACGGAGGATTTATAGGATATCATTTTGTAGTTCTGTTTTTCGGGGCATTTCCAACGTCTGTTATTGCAATTAAATCTTTCAGAAAAGAAACACTGGAGAATACACTCACAGCGCTAATGAAACAATGGATGGTTATTTTATTCTGGGTGGTGCTAATTCTTTTTACCATCGTTAAAACCAAGATTATCCATTATTCATCGCTGGCTTATTTCCCGTTGACTTTTCTGGCGGCAAATACTATTTATCAGATTAGGAGTGGAAAACAAACCTGGAGTCGCTGGCAATCGATTGTAATTATCACCATATCAGCTATTCTTTCTGTTGTACTGATCTTAATCCAGTTCATCGACAAATTTAAGTCCATAATTATTGAAAAGAATCTTATTCACGATCAGTTTACCGTTGGAAATCTGCAGGCAACCGGTGGTTGGACTGGCTTCGAATTCCTGCCTGGATTGATATTTCTGATTGTCGTTATTCTGATTTTTGTTTTGCTGAAAAAGGAACAGGCTTTTAAGCGGGCAGTTTTGCTTTGGGCGGCGGTTTTGCTGTTTACTTTCTCGATAATGGCTGTTATTGTTCCTAAAGTCGAGAAATACACACAGGGTGCACTTGTTGCGTTTTTTCAGTCGTTACAAGGGAAAGATGTTTATATTAAAAACATCTACTTTAAATCGTATGCCACCTATTTTTACGGGCAGACACAACCACCTGCAAACAAGAATTTTTACGATGAAAAATGGCTCTTAACAGGCGACATTGATAAGGATGTTTATTTTGTTACTAAAGTTCACAGGGCAAAACAGTTGAATGACTATCCGGATATTAAAAAGATTGATGAGAAGAATGGATTTGTTTTCTATGTCCGGCATGTGAAACCGGAAACAGAAACTGCAGCTTCTGAATAACTCTTTTAACTAGTCCCTTTAATTCGGTTGCCAGATCGTCGTCTTCCCTTAAATAAATGAAACAATAATTGGCTTAATTCATTTAAAGAGTGCTCATTTTAAATACTTCTCGTAAAACGCTGATTTTTTCTCATCGCCAAACCGGGCATAGATGTTAGCAAAATAGCCCGCATACTTTTTACCCTGCTCAATTTTCCATAGTTTCTCAAGATAGGTCAAAGCCTTTTTAAAATCGGCAGTTGACTGATCAAGTTCTTTTAGCAGAATTTTATACTGCTTGTTGGTTTTATGCTGATTGTACTTTTCCGTTTCACGCTGGTAGCGATTTTCACCCATCCAGTAATATTTCGAGGCATTCCATTCCAGCGCATCTACCTGATTTGGATTTAGTTTCAACAGCACCTTCGAAACCGAGTCACAAACAAGTGTGTCGTTAAGCGATTTTTTGAGCTGAAAATAATTCAACAAATTTGATTCCTGACTTTTTTCAGCTTTATCCATTTCAGCCCAAATGTTAAGCGCTTTTTGCAGTTCGTCAATCTCATTGTAAATTTCAAAAAGACGAGCGTTGATCTTATTTGATTGCTCAGGAAAATGAGCTTTTATAAATTCAAGAGCTGTAAGTTCTTTGGAGATATTTTGCTGTTTCCGATAAATTTCAGCTAATGTTTGATACATTTCAAAATCGCTGTAATTTTTATACCGTGCCTGATCAAACCAGCTTGCTGCCTGAACCGGGTTACCGCTCTTGAAAGCCGCTTTGGCAGCTGAAGCAAAATCTGCACCTGCTACTTCTTCGATGGGAGTTTTCTGAAAATACTGCTCCCAGGCTTGTACCGCAGCCGAATAATTTCCTTGTGCCACTGCCGTTTCCGCAGTTTGTTTATCCGAAACTAATACTTTGGGAGCACCACACGAAGCCAACACAACCATTAAAATTGAAATTGATACTATTTTTCCGAATCTCATAATTTGCTTATTAAGCGGACAAAACTAAATAAATATGTCAAGAACAGAAAAACATCCTGCAAAAGATAAGATCATCAGTTAGACAGAATAACTATATTTAAAGATTGGATGTAAAAAGTTTAAATAAATACCATATGGTCAATCGAAGAAGTTTTATTAAAAATACCGGTTTTGGTGCAGCGGGATTAGGCTTATTGCCCGCAATTCCCGGTTTTGGTTTAAATGATTTAGAATACGGGCCATTTGTGTTACCGCGCAGCACTCCTGAGCAGCAAGGAATATCTTCTGCTGATATTCAGAAATTCCTGGATGCAATTGCAAACAGCGGACAGGAATTTCACAGCCTGATGATTTTAAGACATGGAAATGTAGTGGCTGAAGGATGGTGGGCACCTTATTCGTCAGAACACCGGCAACAATTGTATTCAGCCAGTAAAAGTTTTACCGGTACGGCCATTGGCTTTGCAGTTTCTGAAGGTTATTTAACCGTAAACACCCCGATTATCAAAATTTTCCCTGACATGCTACCGGAAAAAATCAGCGATAATTTAGCCCATTTAAAAGTTAAACATCTGCTGACCATGTCAGTAGGACATGCACAGGATTCCATCAGAACACTGGAGGCCTCACCGGAAGGAGTTCCCTGGGAAAAAACTTTTTTAAGTATTCCCGTAGCATTTGAGCCTGGCTCACGATTCCTTTATAATTCGGGAGCAAGTTTTATGCTGAGTGCGATTGTAAAACGGGTGACCGGATATACTGCCCAGGAATACCTGCACCCGCGATTGTATGCTCCACTGGATATAGCTGATGCCACATGGACAGAAAATTTTGAAGGTATAAATATGGGTGCATCGCATTTGCGGATGAAAACCGAGAACCTAGCAAAATTTGGCCAGTTGTATTTACAAAAAGGAAAATGGAACGGGAAACAGGTGATCAGCGAGAAATGGGTTGCTGAAGCTTCTTCCAAACAGATTGAAAACGGGCATAATGACAGTAGCTGGGGTTACGGCTACGGTTATCAATTCTGGCTGAATCCTCCCGGAGGATTTCGCGCCGACGGTGCTTTCGGCCAGTTCAGCATGGTTTTCCCTGAACAGGATGCAGTAGTAACTATTACAAGCGAAAGCATCGATACAAAAACCACGATGCAGATGGTTTGGGACATCTTGGTTCAGGCAATGGAACCCGGGGAGATAGACATAGAAGTGAATGAACAACTTCAACTTCAGCACAAACTGGAGGAGTTAAAATATATTCCGCCGCTAATGAACCGGGCCTCAGCAATTGCAGCTAAAATCTCCGGAAAAGAATTCGTACTCGACAAAAACCCGTTCAATACAAAATCGGTTTCGTTTGATTTTGCTGATGATACCTGCATTTTTACATTAAAAGAAGATGGAAAACCGGATATAAAAATTACGCACGGATTAAATTCCTGGATCAGGAAAGGAAATTACAAACCACGGCCACATTCGTTGTTTTCGCTGCGTCGCATCGACTTTGATTCAATTGTTGCAGCAAGCGCCACCTGGAAAGACAAAAATACATTGATACTTACCTGGCGGTTTATTGAAACTGTTCATGGTGATACGCTTACCTGTGTTTTTGATGACGATAAAGTAACAATCAGCTTTTTATTTAGCGTTGCCCGGTTGCGAAATGAAAAAGATGATCGGGAACCTGTTACAGGCAAGATGCAGATTTAATATGACTACTGGGAATTGTGTTTCCAAAGGTATTTTCCTTATATAAGTGCAGATTAATAACCCTGCTGTTTCATTCTTTTACCCAATTATACCTTTGTTTTTCGAAGCAAAAGTGACTGAAATTTTAATAATTAGCAATCAAAGATTCATATGGAATTTTCAGTTTATCGTGTAGTTTACGAATCATGCCAATATTTAATTTTCTTTTTTTATTTAAAATCTCAGAAACCCTGCTTTTATACCCAATAATTTCCACCAAATCTTTTTGGCTCATATTTAATTGATCCATACGGAAAAGAATTGCTTCAATTGGATCCGGTGCATCAATCGGATAATTTTCTTCTTCATATTTTTCAATCAGAATAGAAAGCACTTCGGCCTCATCACCTTCAGCTGAATTAGCCGATGCATGAAAAATTTCCTCCAACCTTTTTAATGCCTGATTATAATCGTCTTCCGTTTTTATTGCTTTTATATTCATTATTTCAAATTTTATCTGCATCTACATTGTCATACTCGGTATGTGTTCCAATAAATCGAATAAAAACCCATTGTCTTTCGTAGTTTATATCTACAATCAATCGATATCTATTACTACAGATATTGAAAACAACACGCCCGCTTTTTAAAATACTGGCTTTTACATATTCATTTTTAATATCACCCGGACTACTCCAATGCGCTTTTGAAGCTTCTTTATACCATGTTTTCAACGATTGTTCCGAATCAGTATATTTTTCCCAGAACTCGCGCAACCCCTTTTTTGCAATTACTCTCATTTTTGATAATTACAATACAAAGATACATAAAAGTTACCAATTTGGTAACCGTGTTTGAATTTATTCTTACAAAAGATTTTTAATGTGTAATTTACGAATTCAATAAAAAGATGAACGGGAACCTGTTACAGGAAGGATGAATGCATAGTTACTTCAATTTCTTGTTTTGCAAGTCTGAATGAACTTTTCTTCCCACCCTCACTACAATTTCAACAATTTCTTTCATATCCTTTTCTGAGGTTCTGAAATTCACTACACAAGTCCTGAGACAATATTTTTCATTGACAATCGCATTTGACATAAATGCTTCTCCTCCTGTTTGTAATTCATTTAACAGGGCTTCATTCAGTTGATTCAAATAATCATCGCTGCCTTTTCCATCTTTTTGATAACCTGCAGGAATATATCTGAAGGTAGCAACACTTAAATTTTGTGTAACAGCTTCCAGTTCAGGATGACTTTCAGCGAGTTGAAATAAGAATATTGAAAGTTCAATATCTTCACTGATTAATTTTTCATAACCACTCCTACCCACCTGCTGCAGTACTAACCAGACCTTTAACGCTCTGAAACCGCGCGAATTTTGAAGTCCGTATTCGTAATAATTCAATGCAGGTTCGTCTTCGATACTGTCGAAATTGTAATACACAGGATGCGAACTGAAAGTGTCCAGTAAATGCTGCGGGTTCTTCACCAGGATACAACCTGCCTCAAGTGGACTGTAAAGCCATTTGTGAGGATCGAGCGCAATGGAATCCGCTTCTTCGACACCCGCAAACAAGCTTTTTAGCGAAGGAACAACTGCAGCAGGAATTCCATATGCGCCATCGACATGAAACCACATATCATACTTTTTGCAAATTGTCGCAATACTCTTCAAATCATCAACCACACCGGTACTGACATCGCCCGCTGTACCTACAACCATAATTGGTTTTAACCCTAGTTTTATATCTTCTTTAATGGTGTCTTCCAGGATTTGCGTGTACATTTTATTTGAAGGATTTGTAGGGATCCAGCGAATAGATTTGGTTCCCATGCCAAACAGAATCGCCGCTTTTTCAATCCATATGTGTGTTGCTTTGGAGCAGTAAACGGTCAGTCTTTCTGAAGCATTTTCAACACCGTTTTCTTTAAAGTTTTCAGGAGCTTTTGCCGTTCTGCCAGCCAGGAAACCGGTAAAATTTGCCATGTTTCCACCACTTACCAACACTCCTCCGTAGTTTGGCGTTAATCCAATAAATTCGGTCAGCCATTTTATGGTCTGTTTTTCAATTTCAGTACCAATCGGACCCGTTAACTGGGAACCAACATTTGGATTAACTGCGGCTGCCAGCAAGTCTGCCAGCGCACCCAGCGGCGCTGCCGAAGAAGTTATATACCCCAGGAATTTAGGATGCCCGTTAAATAAGGAATGATTTATAAGTAAATCCGCAGTCCGGGACAACAATTCTTCGGAAGATGTGCCGTTTTCAGGCAAGGTGGAATTTCCCAATACCTTTTGTAATTCAGAGGGAGTTTCCCCCTTTGTAACCGGCTTTTCATGAATGGTATCAATAAATTCCGCGATTTTATCAATCAATTGATAACCTAATTTTTGAAAATCTTCGCTGCTGATTTCGATTGGTGTTACCCGGTGATCTGACATACTTATTTATTTTATTCCTTGATATAACATACGGTACAGTTTCTTTGTTTTAGGATTTCGAAGAGCGTTCATGTCTGGTAAGACTGACCCTCGCTGCTACACGATTGTATCGTGTGGTTCTACTTCACAACAATAACATTTTCCAGATTTCATCAAAATGGCTTGTTCCTTCTTTGTGTTCTTTCTCTGTTCATTCCAATTGTTCACTTGCAGGGCTATTAAAATCCCAATAACTACACAAGTATTATTTCTCCAATGGCGTATTTCAAATACTTACCAGTATTGCTTTTCTCCATAAGGTCGTAGCGTAATCGTCTAAAGAATTTTATCATTGGTTATTGGTTTATCATAATGAAGCACAACATTCGGTAATAAGAATAGTAGCCGATTTCGGGCTTCATTTCTGTCAATTTGCAAGTAAGTTTGAGCGAGCTACAGTCCTTGTCCCGATAGCTATCGGGATTACCACTATCTTGGCTATTACTTTTATGCATTGTTGTGCCACTCATTTATTTTCATTCTCTATTTTATGGAAAAAATCAATCAATTTATCTAATGTCAAACGCTGTTGTTCAACTAAATCAATTTCGGCAGTATTGTCCGTTAATAGTTTTCCCAAATATCCAAATTGAGAATGGTTTCCGCCTTTAATTTCTATTAGGTCAGTGTTTTTCGGAAGTTTATTTTTATTTTCCATTACTTCAGAAACACTTGCTAATCCATCCATTTCTCCATAAAGCTTGATTGTCGGAATGCTCCTGTCTGATAAATCGAAATCTCTCGGATGGGAAGTTCCTAATAGAAAAAGTCCTTTCATTAGTCCGGGATTTTCATAGACGAATTGGGATGCCATTTTTGCTCCTTGTGAATGTCCACCAATTATATACATTCCATTCTTTAGGTCGAACATTGTCTCAATTTTTTTATATTCCCATTGAGGCATTCTCCAATCCATTTTGATGAGATGACAGGTAAATCCATTTTCTGCAATCTTTCGGCAAAGTGGCGCATATGCTTTTGGGTCTGTCAATCCGCCTTGAAAAAATATAATCTCGTTTTGATAATTTGAATTTTTTGATAAAAATGTTATTTCATCACTCGATTCTTCAACGGTAACTTTACTATCGTTATCAAAGGTGTTTTCCGGCAAATTCCTTGACTGATAGGTAGTCCATTGCCAAATAAAAAATATGGTAACAAGGCTAAACCAAATCAGCCTAAAAATATTGCGTTTTTTGATTTTCATAACTTCACATTAATAAAGCCATTCCTATTCCGATGAGTAATAAAGATGCGATTAGTAAAATTTGCAATGTTTTTGTTTTTCCTTTTTTTGAAAGCCAAATTCCTAATATAATTTCTGTTTTTTTTTTATTAATATTTCGTTTTCCTATATGTGCCATAACGGTTCAGCATAAGCGGTAGTTTTATTGCTGCCAATACATTGTAGTCTTTAGTTTATTTTTGGTTGTTGTTGTGTTCGACAGTGAATTCCTCCGCCTCCCCAGTTTATTGGCAATACATCGAGTGGTATAATTTCTCTGTTTGGAAAATAATCTTTTAATATTTTTTGAATTTTCTCATCTTTTTGTCTTTCAGCTTCCGGCATGCCCTCTTTCCAGTAGCTGGAAACCAAAACTGCTCCGTTAGTAATTAGATAGTTAGCATAATCCAGTACAGGAACATATTTTATAGTATCTCCTACAGCAAATTTACTTCTGGTTTCCGCCGGTAAATAATTTAGATAAGTATCTGACATAGTGGTTTTATACTCAAAAAGTGAATAATCGGGGGCCTCCACCGTTACTATCCGATATGGCTTTCCATCGGGTCTTTTAGCTTGCTTCAATTGTTCCAGGTTTTCATTCAAAATCCGGTAATCCTCACTTAATAATTCTGATTTATCTTTATCGGCTTCAGCAATTATTGTTGCTAAAATAGTAGAGTCATTTAAAAACCGGGTAGTTACATCGATGTGGCCATTGGCACCCTGGCCGAAATAGTTAGAAACCTTATTCCATGGTTTATCAATTAAAGGGAATTCGTCTAACCAGATTATTTGCTCTTTTCCGAAAGTATTTATTAATATACTGGTAACCTCCTCCAGCGATTTGTCAGGGTTACGCTGATGCGCCATGGCTTTGTAGGCTATTATTGTATTATTACTAACCTCTATGCCTCCACCTTCAAGGTATAATTGCACCGTATCAATTGCTACATTCATTCCTTTCGCCAGTTCACCACTAACTTTATCGTGAAAATCGTTCTCACAATTGTAAACTCCACCATAGCAACTCCATTTAAAATCAACTACTTTGAGCTGGTTCCGAGATGTGACGAATATCGGACTCGGATCACGAATCCAATTCATTGGTGATGATGTTTTTACGAAACTAATATTTGAAAGGTCTGCCTGTAACTGAGGGAGGTTGTTTACTGCAAAATCCTTAAGAGAGTCATCAGCATAAACCACATTAGTTTTCACATAATTTGAAAGGGTTGCTATAATTTCCAATTTGGCCTGCTGATTGGGCATTATGCTACTCTCGGATGCAAAATCTGTCCAAATTGCTTCATGAGGTTCCCATTCAGGGGGAAAGCTGAAACTTTTAGTTTTTGATACTTCGTTATTGCAACTTGTTATTAAGAAGAATGCAAGTAAGATAATTGTAATTCTCATGGTTGAGTTAAATTAAAGATAACGTTGCGTATAAAGGGCATTTATGCCCTTTATATTGTTATGATTTCGTTTCACCTCTCACTATTTTAACAATACGACTATATATGATTTCCGCTAAATTCCAGTCATATCCATCAAAATTGGTTGTATTATTAAATTGAATAACAACCGTATCCATGTCTTTGTAGTATTTTGCAATACTCTGATAGCCAACAAGCAGGCCTGTATGTTCGTAAACGTAAATGGAGGAATAGATTTCCTGTTCACCTTCATTAAATACAGAACCATCGTTTAATGCTCGCAAGAATATACCCACATCCTCTGCTGTAGCTAGCATTAAGCCTGTGTCTTCATACTTAAAATCTTCATCAACGCCAACATAATAGCCACTCATCACATCGTCTATATTCACTTCACTAAGCGAACCGAAAGTGTTTTTCAGCCCAAGTGGAATCAAAATTTCCTCCTTGATATATTGCTGATGGGGATAGCCCAACGTTTTATCAATGAGGTCCTCAATCAACATATAATTGGTATTTGAATAGCCATAATCTTCACCTGGTTCAAAGTCAGCTGGTAAATCCAGTGCGTAATCAAGTGTTTCTTGTCTGCTTTTTGGAGGTTTTTTCCAATAATCAGGATGGTCTACAAAATTGGGAATGCCACTCCGATGTTGCAGCATCATTCTCAAGGTTATTTTGTCTGAATATTCAATTCTTCCCGCAAGTTCCGGAAAGTATTCAGCGAGTGTTTCATCCAAAGACAAACGCCCTGCTTTTACTAATTTTGCGGTAGCAACAGCGATATATAGCTTTGTAATACTGGCAATCTTGAATAAGGCTTGCGGGTAGGCAGGTATTTTATTTTTTCGGTCATGCCAGCCTGCGGCATAAAACTCCGGTGGCTTCCCGGCCTGGTCCACGTAAACAATCATTCCATCAAATCCATGACCAATTGCTTCATTTAATTGTTCCTGAACCGTATCAGGTAGTGGCAATATCCAAGCCCTTACCAAAATCCATGGTACGAAGTACAAAGAGCTTATGCTTGCAATAATAAATACTATTCTGAGTATTCGTTTTGTTTGTTTCTTTGTCATAATATCATGTATTTTCAGGACGATGCACTTTTATTAAACTGCTCACAACGGTGACGGTAAGAAATTGTTGCGCACTTTGAATCACAAACCTACCAACCCGCTAAGCCGTTGATTAAATATTATGTTCTTCAAATATAATACAATCCGTGCAATGTTTTTTACTGCGAGATGCACGTTTGGACTTTACATATTGAATGGAAAAATTTATAACTATTGGTATGATTTCATTTCAATAACTTTTCACCAAGTATATAAACTAAAGAATGATGAATAATTGTTATAAAAGCTAAAACCAAACCGAAGAGATGCTTTCCAATATTGAATAAAAGAAAAGCAATAGATCCGGAAACAATAGCGTCCTAAACGATAAAAAAATGTGAGAAGATATTTAAATATCTCAAATTATCTTTGAGTTGCACAACAAAAAAAACTTCTCACATGTCAAAGATAAATTTATTCTCACAGATAATATCAAAATTAGATCGTAGTTCCTTTAAATCCTTAGTAAAGGAAAGAGAAACCGACAAGCATCAGAAAGGCTATACCAGTTGGTCACATCTTGTATCGATGTTGTTTTGCCAGTTTGCAAAAAGTCAATCGGTGCGAGACATTAGTAATGGTTTAAAATCGGCCACAGGGAACCTAAATCATTTGGGGATTCAAAAAGCCCCTTCCAAGTCCACTATAAGTTATCAAAACAAGAATCGTGACTGGCAATTATTTAAGGACTATTATTATAAACTGCTTTCACAATTAGGACAGCAAATGAATGTGAAGCAGACAAAGTTCCGAATAAAGTCGAAAATATTCTTGTTGGATTCGTCAACAATAAGCCTTTGTTTAAGCTTGTTTGACTGGGCAAAATACAAAACAGCAAAGGGAGCCGTAAAAATGCACACATTACTTGATTACGACGGGAACTTACCTGCATATGTAAATGTTACCGATGGCAAAACAGCTGATAATAAAGGGGCATACGACTTACCATTACTTGCCAATAGCGTAATTGTTGCAGACCGATATTATAATGACTTTTCCCTTTTAAACGTTTGGGACAGCAACTCGGTATATTTTGTGATTCGGCACAAAGAGAACCTGAAGTTTAAAACAATAAAAGAAAATGAATTGCCCGACAATAGACACCAACACGTGCTAAAAGATGAAATTATTGAATTTACAGGAGTCCAAGCTAAACAAAAATACCCTAAAAGACTTAGAAGAGTCGCCATATGGGACGATGAGAACAAGCAGGTGATCGAACTTATTACCAATCAAATGTCTTGGACTGCTAATACAATCAGCGAACTTTACCGCAGTAGGTGGCAAATCGAAATATTTTTCAGGGAAATAAAACAGCTCCTTCACATTAAATCGTTTATCGGAACAAGTGAGAACGCAGTTATGATACAAATTTGGACTGCCTTAATAACAATACTTGTCCTAAAATACTTGAAAGCTCTTTCGAAATTTGGTTGGAGATTATCAAACCTTGTTGCTTTTATTCGCTTGAACCTTTTTGTAAAAATAGAACTGCAGCAGTGGTTAGATAAACCATTTGATGAACCACCCAAGAGAACCAATGATGCAATGCAAGGGGTTTTATTTTAAAATATGCTATTCTGTGAGCACTAAACACCATGAATGCATATGTTTCTTAATTTTAAAAATTTATTTAGGACAGGATTGATCCTATTTCTTTAAATATTTTATGGTAATACAATCCTTGCATGTGAAATGATATTATATATTGTATGATTGTCATATTTTAAACAGCCCATGCCTTCGTTAATCTCGTATAACTGTATCTGCTTTTTAGAAAAATCTATGGAACGGGCTATGTCTTGCATTATTGTCAGTCCTTTCATTGATATAACCTTTTTGTTACACCTGATTCTGTCACACAAATTAAATAATTTTCAATTAATACAAAATCAATTCCAGTTTCTAAAATCATCCTTTAGATAGTTTCCAAACTTATTTTCGGATAGCAGTTTTTGGCGAATTTTTCTAAAGAATTTTATCATAGTGAATTAGTTATTTATAATTCTGACTAACGGTAAAATTTTAACTTTAAAAATACACTAAAATTTTCTTCGTTAGCATAAGAAATTAATAGAGTTTCTTTATGTGGGGAATGAAGCACAACGGTCAGCTATATGCGCCGTGCGGATTACAGGGTACTTTCTTGTCAAGTTACAAGAAAGTTGAAGCGGGCTACAAGCCTTAAATTTAATACTGTCTCGGCTATTATTTTTACACATTGTTAAGCAGCGTAATTATTTCTTTTCCTTATTTTCTCTAATCAATTTTAAAGTGTACTCCAAAGTGTATTTCTTGTCGTTGAGCAGGTCGTCCAATGTTGGTGTTACATTAAAATCCGGTAACACTCCGTTGATCTGATCATTATTATTGCATGGCATATAAACTTTTGACAGGGCCGTTACACAAACCATTTTGGTTTCTGGTAAACTAAATTGATTCCGATCACCATTGCTCAATAATGGCTGCCCCGATTCTTCTCCAACGATAAAGGCATTCTGATAGCACTTGGCGGCGGCTGAGAAACAGGTTCCGGTAGAATATGACAGTGGACCGGTTAGAATATAGGTTAAACCTGAAAAACGATTTTCTCGATCAACTCCATGCTCAGGGAATTCTTGAATAAAATAGCCGTCCTGAATAATACCTTCTGTTTTTTTGTTCTCTATAAATTCTTCTGTTAAGGGACTTATTTTTGTCATCTTCTTTTCAATCATACAATATGGCTCATTCGTAAAATACGACATCAAGGAATCTGCGAGGTCTGATAAACCGCTGCCACCAAGATTATCAATAATCACATAATTTATTTGTTTCCCGGATATTACAGTAAATGCAGAATCCATAAAATGCATAAAATCCTTCGGGGGCATATACATTCTTTTATTGATGTAGGCTACGTCATCATCATAAAAACGCAACTCAAATTTCGGTTTTGACATCTCGTGAAAAGCATCCCAATTAGTCCCCTTTAGATTATATTCAGATTTATTTACAGTAATTTCAAAATCAGAAAACGAACCATATACCAATGCCATATAAAGATGAAAATCTTTTTCAAGTTTTTTTGTTTTATAAGAATCTTTTTCACCTGGGATATAACTGATTAGGTTGGTGATGATTTCTTCTGACGAAACACCATTTATTTTTTCAATGATCGAACCTTTACACAGGGGTTCATTTGTCGATAGGTTTTCTTTTGTATAAAGTAAGTCTTTATATATAACCACCTTAAATGGGAATACAGGATAATCTTCATTGGGGCACAGAGGTCCGGTGTAAATAAGGCTTGTATGCCCATCGATAGTAACAATGGGTTGCATAAGCCTAAAGAAGTCCAGCGCAGACATTGGGCCATTAATGTTATTTTTAATACTGTCTACTTTACTTTCTATATTATTGGTTTTGTAATAGTTTAAAAACGTTGGATGAACATCCTTTAATTTGTAGATTAAAGTATCTATATCTGCCTTTATTTGCATAGGTTCAAAAAGTTGGGCGCTATCCTTTTGTCCAAATACAATTGTCGGGATTATCAGAATGTAAAAGAAAAATATTTTTTTCATTGCTTTGTCTGTTAATGGTTTACATTTTAAAACATCTCATATTGATGCGGTTTCTTACTATTCTGACTAACGGTAAAATTTTAACTTTAAAAATACACTAAAATTTTCTTCGTTAGCATAAGAAATTAATAGAGTTTCTTTATGTGGGGAATGTCTAGTCCTAAAATACGGCTACAGGTTAATCGTTGTTTTTAAGCTACATTTTTAAACACCGCGTTTGGTGTTTTATATCCTAAAGATAAATGAAGCCTTTTGTTATTATATAGATTAATAGCATTTTTTGCAGCACGTTTTGCATGAGCAGTTGAAAAGAAACATTGGTCGAGGTAAAACTCATCTTTCAAGATTCCGTTAACTCTTTCAGCTACTGCATTTTCGTAACAGTGGTTTTCTTCTGTCATGCTGATGTCTATTCCTTTTCTTTTTAACTCGTTTACATACATATGGCTACAATATTGCACCCCTCTATCGGAGTGATGTATAAGACCGGCCGCTGGTCTTGCATGCCACAGGGCCTTTTTGAGGGCCCGTAGGCATCCCGACAGTTCCAGCGAATCGCTGATGTCATGTCCGATTATTTTCCGTGAATACAAGTCTGTAATCAGTGCTAAATAACAAAAGCCTTTTACGGTTCTGATGTATGTAATGTCTGACACCCAAACCTGGTTTGGCTTTGTGATTTCCAGCTCTTTAATCAGGTTATTGTATTTATGGAAATGGTGGTACGAATTGGTTGTTTTGGCATACGCCCTTTTCCTTTTAACCAACATGTTTTTAGCCCTTAATATATCAAACAAAGAGTCCCTTCCGACCTTAATGCGAGAAGCTTCAAAAGAGGGGAGCAGGGCTTCATGCAGCTTGCGTACGCCAACTCTAGGTTGCTCTTTCCGTTCTTCTTTTACAAGCTGTATTACTTGCGATTCAACTGATTTGTAGCGTTCCCAACGCTTAATGTATTTATAGAATGCATCGCGTTTTAGGTGGAAGCAAGCACATACCTCCGACATGCTTGCTATACCAGTTTGTTTTGTTGTTGAGGTAGCTTTCATCAGGGCTTGATGTTTAAGTTTTTTTTTAGTTCCTCAACATTTTTGTAGCCTAAGTTTTCGGCAGCCACTTCCAAATAAGAATCTTGTACGAGCTTGTCTAAATCCTTTTTAATCAAGAGTTTTTTTAGCTGTTCGATTTCTTTTTGAAGTTCTTTTAAGCGGCTGATTTCATCTTTAGTTTGTACCATAATACGCGTATTCATTAAATCTTTGCGGTCGTACTTTCGCACCCACTCATTGATTGTACTTGACTGTATCCCATAAATCCGGGATAGTTGTCTTTTTGAATATTTTCCTGTACTAAGTTCGGCTAAAATTTTGAGTTTGAAACTCTCACTGTAACGCCGTGTTACTCCATCGTTTTTATACATATCTACTTATTTAGTGTAGACATATTTTAGGACGACACAAAATGCTGCATAACGGTTAGTATATGAATAGTAGCCGACTGTGTGGCACTTTCTTGTCAAATTACAAGAAAGTTGAAGCGGGCTACAACCTTTGAATCTGCTACTGAACCGGCTATTATTTTTATACATTGTCATCAGTTGGATTTCTTATCTTCTTACCTTTAATTTAATCGTCATTTAACTTGCAAGAGTACAAACCAAACCTTAAATATAAATATTCGCTGATGTGGTTTTTCCCAAGTTGAAATGAATGTTATCCAATTATTGGTTATTAATTATTAACATACTTAATTTGACTGTGAAATGAACCCAAGTTGTTGATTCATACTTAGTAGATCTGGGATAAGCCATTGTTCTGCAATTTTGCCATCAACAATTCGAAAGACTGACATTTCATTGATCTCAATTTGTTTTCCAGTTGGTGGATTACCTTGGAAACTACCTTCATTAGTTCCTCTGGATACATAATGAATTGAAACAAAATCTCCTTCAGCGACGATATGCTTAATCTCTTCAGTCCAATCCGGGAAGGCTTCTCTGTGTTTTCGAACATGTTCTTGTAAGCTGTCAAGTCCAATAGTTTCAGAACCTGATGGAAGGAAATGCCACACAAAGTTAGGTGAGTATAACTCGTCTATTATTTCAAGATTTCCTTTGTTCCAGACTTCTTCGTCCATACGGCGAACAAGTTCTTTGTTACGCTCCAAATAGCTCTCTTGCCCCGATGTACACCCTGCAATAATGAGTAACACTACAAATATCTGCACTACGATTTGGATTCTTTTTTCATTTATCTTCATAATGTAAAATTTAAGATTGTATTACTGTTTTGACTTTTAATTTAAATTACTTCCAAATTATAAATTTTTCCCCAAAATCTGTTCGTTAAGGCACATGGTTAACAAAGTTAAAGGCACATGAGTTACGCTAAATTAGTGCTTAGTCTTGTTAATTTTTGTGCGTTCGTATTTCTTTTCAAAACCATTTATCAAATGATTTTCCGTTAAACTTGTAAACACCACCATTTTCCATTGCAAAAAGTAAGTTTTTATTATTGTCTTCATATATCTCCCAAATCATCTGTGTCGAAAGTTTGGCATCTATAATATAGTTAGTCATAGTCTTGCCGTCAAATTTCCAAGCTCCCGTATCTCTATCTCCAAACCAAATATTTCCTTCCGAATCTTCTTCAATAACAAAAACGCATTCTAAAGTCCCAACTGGTGAAGCACTGCCATTTTTACTACTGTTTGTGTGTATAAGTCCGTTTTTATCTGAAAAATTTATTGCGGAATTTTCCTGAATTAGTAAAACTCCAATTCCATTATTTCCTACCCAAATTCGACCTTTTGAATCAGCGAGCACACTTCGTATATGCAACTCTTCTCCCTTTTTAAGTGGCAATTGACTTTTATCAGAAATATTTATTGTTTTGCCATCGAAATTGAATAATGCGGCATAAGTTGCTATCCATACTTTACCATCTTGACCTTTTGAAATGCCTGTTACTCCGTATGAATTATTAAGATTTTCGTTCTTTGGTATATGGAATGCTAAATAATTTAATTTTTGACCATCATATCTATATACTCCGGCATTGTTTCCAGCATTAAACCAAAGGTCATTGTCTGTTTTTATCCATTCACTTTGTGAATAATCATCTGTTGTTGGAGTATGATTTGTGATTTTTTTACCATCATAACTACTAACTCCATTTGCAGTACCAAACCAAATAATTCCATTTGTATCTTCTTGAATAGAACGGATTTGATTATCTGATAAACCGCCACTTTTATTAAAGTAATTAAATGATTTACCATCGTAATAGCTTACTCCTTCATTATGACTTCCAAACCAATAATTCCCTTTAGTGTCTTGAAAGATAGAACGAATCCCAGAAGTAAATTTTAGGGAGTCGGTTTTTGAAGAGTTTACAAATTCTGATTTGTTAATTTCTTTTTGGGGCGATTTCTTTTCAACGCATGAAAAGGTCAGAGTTAATATAAGTACTAGATATGTCAATTTTAGTAATTTGCTCATTTAGGTTTTCGTATTTGACGCATAATGTCAAGTATATGAGCCGTTTTTAATGGCTTATATATACTGTTAGCCTTTCTTTATTTTGATTTTTTAAGTGCTGTTTCAATTTGGGTTATCAACTTATTATTATTGAACTTGTTTAAAGTTAAACTTAAATATACTTTATAAAGTGTTGACAAACAGATATTTTTGTAGAATGAAAATTAAAACAAAAAAAAGCATTGTTTTATCTCTATTACTTTCTGATTTATAACTCATTATTAACTACGTCTATGTGTTAACTTTAAACAACTTCATTATGAATGGCAGATTCCAAATGCTCTCCAACGAATTTCAATAAGACAATTTGGTAATTAATAATATACCTGAGATTTGAAGTTTTTAATTTCTCTAGCACCAATTCGTCCACGTGTCAAATAATTATTATCAGGTTCTAAATTAGCAATTATATAGGGAACTACCTGGTTATTGGTGTATGCCTCACCGTATTTGGTATCAGCAATTAGTGTTTCATAATCCTTTTCATAATAAGAAGTAATGTCGGCTTTTAGCACAGGGTTCTTAATATTTGAAAATTTTCCTGTCTCCTTTAAACCGGAATAGGTGTTATTGTTTTTGAAAAAAGAGAAATACCTATCTAAGTATATCAAGAGCGAGTCTAAATGAACTGCATTATAATTGCCTTGAGAAACATTGGTCAAATGGACAATATTTTTCTTGCCCATATCAATTATTTCCCTGCAATAGGAGCCCTTCCTGTTTTAAGTCGTTTAAGATTTGAAACAATGACTGGTGCACCTCATTTTGATTTTTGCGTTGCTCATTCCAATTATTTATACTCAAAGCAATCAATATTCCAATTACTACAAGTACTATCTCTCCAACAGCATATCTCATATACTTCATTGGTTTATTATCATCTGCCATTTCCTTTCGTATTTTTTTAAAAATTGGAATCATTTGTTTATTTCAGTTTTTAATGAACACTAATGGTTGCGCGTAAGTTTAGGCGCGGTTTGCGAGCTTCATCTCTATCCACCGATAAAAGTTGAATCGGCACACTGAATTTGGCTACCTTCTGAAACCCGCATTATATTTAGCGTTTGTTAGCGGCTGGCAATTATTTATTTTTCTCAAATTCAATCAATTCTATTGGTGCACCATTATGCTCAATCATTGCAACCCTAACTCCGTCAGATGGTGGATTTGGTTCTGTTATCACTTTTAAATCATGATTTGCAAGCTCATAATCCAAGTCTGCAACCTCAAATGCAATATGAGGAACAGTTTGAATCAATTCATTTACTGGACTATCTTTCTCATATCGCATCCATTCTATCCCAAATGGACTACTACTAAATCCAGACACATATAGCTTAAATTTAGGCAAATATCTTTCATTTGGCATAACCATATTAGTCGGAATCCCCAAATGATGATATTTCCATCCCCATTGCTGAATTGATTCAGGTAATTCATTATCAAGTCTTGGTCCTGTCATAATCTATCGAGTTTTATTAACGTTTTCGCTATGTCACGGTTTCTTTGTGTGGTAACAGTTGGTACATGCTTCGGAGTGTCCCGACGCTTCGGGATCGGAGAGCGTTCAAGTCCGGCGAGGAATGAACGGCGATGCGAGAATCTGAGGATGGCACACCACCAAACCCCGCTATGCAATTTGCACTTTGTTACAAACTGTAGTTTAATTTTTATCCAATCGATATATTCAAATGTTTACCTAATCCTATTTCAATTAATTTATAATAAGTTGAAATCTGAATATCGCTTTGTCCTCTCTCAATTCGAGATATGTAACTTTTTTTTGTTCCAGTTCTTTGTGCTAATTCGTCTTGAGTTATCCTTGCTTCATTTCTTGCTTCTTTAAGCATAACTCCAAGTCTAAATGCTAAAGAATCAGCATCATATTTGTCTCGAGTTGACGTTCCTTTTTCTCCGTATTTTTCTTTTAAAATATCTTCAAAATCTGTTATGTTTTTCATTTTAATTTCCTCCATATTTTTCATTCATATATTCCTTTTTTAATTTCTCTGCCATTTTGATTTCTTTTCTTGGCGTTTTTTGAGTCTTTTTTATAAAACAATTAGTCAAGACAACTAACTCACCTTTGTCGAAAAAGCAAAGAATTCTGATGCTTTTAAAAGTTGTAATAACACGTATTTCATAAATTCCGTCTGTATTTTCCAGATTTTTAAAAAATTTCTTTGGAACCTGCTTTTCAAATCGGACTAAGTCAAATACGTATTCAATTTTTTCTTGCTCTTTAAATTCTTGCGATTTATAAAAATCGACGAAGTAATTTTTGTAAGCAATTATTCTTCTAATCATTCGGCAAAGTTAACTAATTAGTTTACACGAATCAATTTTTTATTTTAATTTTTATGCTGGAAATTCTTTTTTTACTATTGTTTGTAACAGTTGGTACATGCTGCGGAGTGTCCCGACGCTTCGGGATCGGAGAGCGTTCCTGTTCGAAGAACACGGAACTGCGAAACGAGTCCTCGATAGCTATCGGGGCGCAGTTGGCGTACCATCGAACCCGCTATGCAATATGCACTGCGTTATGCGTTCGTTATTTCTTGGTTGATTCTTCTAAAATTTGTTTTATTAATTCATCTGCGTCTTCGTACACTCCTTCTAAAAATTGAGAATAAAGTACTTTTTCATCAACTTGATTTTCAAACTTTAAATCATTAAAAAGGTTTACATTGTTGAAATTCAAAACTGATTTGTCAATAGAAATTCGGCCGTGATTTACATTCCTTAACGAGCCGTTATTTTTTATGTAATTTACTATGTCTTGAGAACTTTTTTCCATACGTTTATTCCAATCGTTTACAATTTCCGATTGTCTTTCCCATTCAAAAAGCAGTTCCTTAATCTTACTATCCTTGAGTAATGATAATTTTCCTGAATTCTTTAGTTCATTTAAGACAAAATTGGTTGGTTTCCAGGTTGGCCAAAAAAGGGAAGTCTCAATTAAGCTATCAATATTTTTTCCATTGAGTTTACTTTCATCACTACCCATCAACGATAGTATCTCTAAACCCCCACCCTTTGTCCATTTTACACTTTGCATCGCGGATTTCAGTGCTTTTTTATTTGATTCAAATTCCTGTTTTAGATTTTGATTAATTTTATCCAATTCCAAATTTGATTTGCGTGTTTCGTTTGCATTATTGACTTGCAGGGCAATCAAAATTCCAATAACGACAAGAACAATTTCTCCTATTGCATAAACTTAATATCTGCTGAATTTGTTTTCAGCAAGTAATTTTTGTCGAATTTTCCGAAATATTTTTATCATTTATGTGGTCGGTTTATAATTCTGACTAACGGTAAAATTTTAACTTTAAAAATACACTAAAATTTTCTTCGTTAGCATAAGAAATTAATAGAGTTTCTTTATGTGGGGAATGAATGCCAACGGAAAGCTATATGCACCGTGTGGGTTTTACAAAGACGTTTCCGAATCCACCCGATACAAATTTTGCTAAAAACCATACACTAAGATGCCACAATCCGCCCCGCATGGTGAATATAACATGTTGTGCACTGACTTTATTTGTTAATCATCAATTTCTTTTTAATATCTGCTGGTATTCCATCTTTATACACAATTATCGAAATAGTTTTTAAAGCTAAATAATCTTTAGAGATGTAAATAAAACCTTTTGAAAAACTATCATTCCCGTTTGAATCCTTTAAAATAAAATATTCACTGCCAATTTTGTCATGAGCTTTTCCAACGAGCAACGAATTGTGGTCTTCGGTAGTAGTTTTATCATTAAATGTCTTTTGTCTTAAGTTATCCGTAACTGTTGTATCATCAAATTTTACTTTGAATTAAACATAATAACAGGCGGATCCCATGTTGTAGCATTGCCAACAATACCGCGGGAATAACTAATAATTTCCATCCATGTCGGAGAAGCTTTTATTAAAATATTATCCGTTTTATTTTGATCATAAGCCCCCCATTCTTCTTTCCATCTTTTTTCTTTTTCCGACTCGTCATTCACGATTTGAGCTATTCCATGCATTGCAACATAACCAGATTCATCACTGTCTACATAATATAAAGTTACGATTGGATTATTTTTAATTTGGCTTACTTTTCTACTTTTAGGACTTGTTCCGAACCAAACGGTAAAATCATTCTCGGGCGGAAAAGGTTCCATAGTTCTAACCCCGGGATTGCCTTCTTTATCCAGGGTAATTAATGCACAATAACGAGCTGAATTCATTATCTCTCGTGCAGCAATTTTTAATTCATTTTTTAACGAATCACTTGATTCTGATCTTTGACTGAAGCCAAGAGAAGAGAAAAATATCAGAATCACAAATGTTAACCAAATTGATTTTTTTAAATGTTTCATTTTCTCATTTTTTTGTTTGTTAAAATTCAAGGTTATAACGGCAGTCTGTCTAAAAACTTAATTGGTTTATTGTTATTTGAAAACTGTTAGATGTATTTAGAAGCGGGTTTAAATTTTCAGGATTTTTCATCATTAGCTTGAGTATTTGGTTTATCTGGTTTAAAATTAGCTTTAAATGACCAATAATTAAGCAAAAAGTAGCCCGAATTTTAGCCAGGTATTTCCCCAGTTCCTTTATCCCGATGATATTGATAATCCTTCGCAGGTTATAGGCCGTCATAATGAAACCGAAGTCGGCTTCGGCCCTTTCGATGAATTTTTTTGTTATAATGTAATTAAATCCCCACTGGCGTTTTATGATTCCATAAGGGTGTTCAACAATTTGCTGCCGTTTACGGTAAAGTTGTTTGTTTTCTTCAATACGGCATTTATTCCTATCGACATATTCCTGGAATTCGCTGCGCTGAATGGCTTTTCCACAATGAGCTTTGGAACACTCCGGTTTTGCTTTGCATGTTTTACATGCCTTGGTAGTATAGCGTTTGAACCGGTAAGTTTTAGCCTGATGCCATCTTCCGTTTGTTGTCATTAATTCACCTTGCGGGCAGATATAACAATCATTCATAATGTCAAAGACAAAATTTTCCACATTGTATTTTTGGGTTGGGGCATTGGCAGCTACCGTTGGAATTGCTACCATAACATCTATTTCCAACTCATTGGCAGTTTTAAATTCGCTGCCTGTGTGGTAGCCTTTGTCATAAAGAACTGTAAAATCGTTGCTGCGGAGTATTGTTTTTGCTCTTCGCAGCATGTCGCCCATGGCCTTAGCATCGTTTGTATTGGTTACTTTATAATCGATGGGCAGGTAATGTTTGTCGTCAACGGTGGTTTGTGCATTGTAGGCAACTTCTGTTATGTTGTTGCGGGTAATCAGCTGGCGGCTTTCAGGATCGGAAGTAGAAATCTGGGACTGCCCCGATTCTTTTAATTGTTGCTCAATCTTTTTATATCCGTCTTTGCGCTGGTTTTGCTTTTTGATTTCATTCTCAATTTTTTCTTTATTATCACCATCACATTCGGCCAGAGCTTTATTGTATTCAGCCAGTTTGTTTTCGATGTATTCCAGGTGACGGTCTATCTTCTTTTGATTGAAGTTGTTCTTTTTGCTGTTCTGTGCCCTGAGTTTGGTACTGTCTCCGGCAACAAGCGTTCCGCCAATCAGATTAAAATATTTTGCAATTCTTACCGTTTCGCGAAACACTTTTTTTATGGCCTTCGGATTGTCGCGCCGAAAGTTGGAAATCGTGTTGTGGTCGGGTTTCAGGCATTTGAGCAGCCACATCACCTCGATGTTACGTATGCACTCCTTTTCCAAATCGCGCGATGAACGCATTTTGTTTAAATACCCGTAGATGTACAGTTTTAACAAATCGGAAGGATGATAGGCCGGTCTTCCATTTTCGGTATGTTCTACCTTAAAACCAAATTCGGGTAATTTGAGGCTATCAACAAACAGGTCGATAAGGCGAACCTCGTTATCTGCGCTAACTGCATCATCGAGCGAAACCGGGAAAAGGGTTATTTGTGTTCTGTTTTGTCCTTTGATATACTTCATGCCTGAAGATACTAAAAGCCCGTTTTTGTTATTGTTGACAGATGCCTGAGTTGTTAACAAAATGCAGTTAGGTTTTTAGTTCGTATGTTTGAAAAAGAGCTTCGAGGAAAGTACTTAACTTTCAGTTGGACTAAAACTCGAAGCTCGATGAAAAAAATAAAGTTATTAAATTTTGGTGGACAAACCATCTATGTTGGAATTGATGTTCATTTAAGAAGTTGGAAAATTACTATTCGCACAGAAGAATTTGAATTAAAGACTTTCAATCAATTTCCTGATGTCAAAGGGTTGATAAACCATTTAGCTACCAACTATCCAGGAGCCCGTTTTAAATGTGTTTATGAAGCTGGTTTTTCCGGTTTTTGGCTGCAACGGGAATTGGCAAAGGCAGGAATTGAATGTATTGTTGCCCATCCTGCTGATATTCCAACCATGGATAAAGAGAAGAAACAAAAAAGCGATGCAATTGATAGCAGAAAACTTTCACGTTCTTTGAAAAACAATGAGATTGAAGGAATATACATCCCTACAGTTGAATTACAAGAAGCCAAATCGTTACTTCGCTCCAGGGTAAAAATAGTTATGGACCAGGTGAGGGTGAAGAATCGGATCAAGTTCTTTTTAATGCAATATGGTCTCTCACTTGAAAACTATTCAGACAGGCATTGGGGAAACAGGTTTGTTTCGGAACTTAAACAGGTAAGACTAAAAACTGCTGCTGGCCAGCAAAGCTTTACTGCATATCTCAATGAACTAGAGTTCCTTGAACAACAAAAAAAGGAACTTGATAAAGCGATAAAAGACTTGGCTGGAAGCCCATTCTTTAAAAAGAATGTTGATTTATTATTAAAGATTCCGTCAATTGGGATAAATACGGCTATGACATTCCTTTCTGAGATAGGTGATATAAAACGGTTCAGGTCGTTAGACCAGCTTTGTTGCTATTTTGGGCTTATCCCCACCACACATAGCAGTGGAGAAAAAGATAATGTTGGCAGAAACACGAAAAGGGGCAATAAATATCTAAAACACAAGATTGTTGAGTGTGCATGGGTGGCGATAAGGAAAGATCCGGGACTCCTAATGTATTTTAAAAAACAAGTTACCCGAATGGAGAGTAATAAGGCGATTATTAAAGTTGCCCGAAAATTATTAAACAGAATAAAATTAATATTAACAGAAAAAGTTAGATATCAGGTTGGATTGGCATAAACATATAAAAATCATTTTGCAAGGTAAACGTTAGAGACTGTCTGCAGCCATGAAAAATGGACTGCTATTTTTAGTATACGTCTTGCCCTGTAAAATTTAATAAGTGAACTTACGGCTTTAATAAAGACCGTTAATAGAAGATTGATTTTATAGGTGTATTATTGAAATCATGGATAACTCTTGCAGAGTTACCCACAATTCCAACAAAAATATCATCATGAATATTTGACAAATCAAAAATAATTACCTTGAAGTTTGGTTTTCAACATAGAAGACAGTCTGACGGTCACTTGTATGTGGTCGTTGCGGATTTCGGAGCTCGTTCCTGTCCGGCAGGACGGAACGATGTTGCGAGAATCCAGCGTACGACACACCACAAACCCCGCAATGCAATTTACAAAATGTTATGCACTGTGAAATTTTAAAGTTTTATCATTTTCATCGTTTGTATTTGGCTTTTGGTTTTCAATAGATAGAAATATACTCCTGCTGGCAATCCTTCTGCACTCCAAATAAATTAATGCTTTCCTGTTGATTGCTTTTTGTATATGTTTTAAATCTTTTCACTTTTCCCAATTTGACTGCAGATAATTATTTGGACAGTTTCAGGTTGCGGTAATTGGTAAATGAGCGTCGTTGAAGTGGCGAATGGATTAGGGTATATTTATAGGTCTTCCTCTAATAGGTTTTATGATACTTACTTGATTCCTACAGGAAGTTCATTCTCGATAACCTCGTAAATCTGGTTAGCTTGTACATTTAGATGTTTATCAACATGTCCCGAAGGCCAACGGATAACCAGTGTGTCAATCACTTCGGCATCACCAAGTCCAAAATGGACCCGGGGCGAATTGAAGGTTGCATGTCCACTCATAGGTGTTATTTCCTTGGTTTGCGTTACTTGCTGTCCACTAATTGTAGACTTTGCTATAATACGGGCTCCAAAAGCAGTACTGTTTGACATAGTACCTTTAAGGGTCAATATCACCCATGAATTGTCATTCCCCTCATTCATACAAAGGGTGTTATTCCCGTTGTTGGCCCATGAAAATCTTACCAGCAACACATCCAGGTCTCCATCGTTATCACAATCTTCTAAAGTGGCTGTGTGAGAACTTTCTTCGGCAAGCGGACCAGCGGAAATTTCTGAAAAAGTCCCATCGCCATTATTTTGCAGCAGTAAATTATGCTTGACTGGTGAAGCGTGCCCATTAGAGCCATTTTTTTCAATAGTAATGTATAAATCAAGGTCGGCATCATTATCCAGGTCTCCCCATACCGAAGATACCCGGTGGGCATCACGGTATCCGGCTGGCTCGATAATATGTTTTTCAAATACCAACTCACCCTTGTTTTCAAACAATGCACCGGATACACTATTAGCAGGTTCAAGGTCAAAAGAATTTAATACATATAGGTCCATATCCCCGTCGTTATCATAATCTATCCAATTTATGCTTGGAGTCATAGCCAGGTCCTGAACAATTATTGCTTCATCCGACTGTCTTTCGAAGCTACCGGAACCATTGTTGAGAAAGAACTCGTTTTTAGCTTTGAAGCCTTTTCCAGAAAAATTTGTGCGTCCCATATATAAATCAAAATCGCCATCGTTATCAGCATCACCCAATGCAATACTATGCGTCACAGGAATTGGGTCCTGGCAGGTGATTTTTAAGCTTTCATGGTTGACAAAGTTGCCTGTACCATCATTAATGTAAACTCTGCTACCGTCCTCATGAAATTGGACGATGTCAAGAAATGAATCGTTATCTATGTCAAAAAGGACAATTGGGGCACCAGAGAGTTGATTTATGGTTTTAAGATATTCAAAGTTACCATACCCATCATTAAGATATAATAAACAATTTGTACCAAGCCAATCCGGGTTCACAAGGTCTAGATCACCATCATTATCAATATCGCCAAACGGGCCGGGAAGTCCGACAGTTACCTTCTGAAGGGTATAATCAGTATTTGTTACCTGAGTAAAATATCCATTTAGTTCATTTTTAAATAATAAGTTTGGATGATTCGTATAACCCGCACCTGAAGAATTTGTGATTATCAAATCCATATCGTTATCATTATCCATATCGAACCATCCACTGGAAACATGTTGGCCAGTACTTGTGGATATTGCTCCAGTATCAATTCTGGTAAATTCGGGAAACTGGGCTCTTGAAACAAACGACAATGCTAAAATGCATTGAACAATAATTAAGGTTTTGATAATTTTTGTTTTCATTTGATTGAGTTTAAACTGTGTTAATTCATAGTGCATAACGGATGGCAATAAGAAACGTAGCGCTATTTAATGCGTTTCCGTATCCAAATACACCAAACGTTTATTTCTAATATTTACCTATAAATTTAGCACTTTTCAGCGCTTTGTTTTTTATTGTTTGTTAGGCAAATGTGTTATTCGACTATTAATTTCCTGGTAAAGAATTCCCCATTTTCTTTTTCTATTCGAATAAAATATATTCCAGATATTAACTCTGAAATATCTATTCTTTCTTCATTATCATGCAATCTCGTTTGAAAATATAGTTTGCCAATATTATCGAATATCTCAATCTGGAGATTCTCTTTTAATTCATTGCTAATAAATATTTCATTAGTTGCTGGATTTGGAAATATGCTAAATCTTCCGTTAAGTTTTGTTATAACTGTTCCTGTAACAACAGAATCACATGGAATCCCCGAATAGTTAATGTATAAGGACGAATCTTCATAACATTTCAAGTAATCTCCTTCCGGAATTGAAAATCCATATTGCGGTAAAAATCCATATGCTCCAATCCTAGTCATATAGACATTGTTCTCAAAATGGAAATCAGGATCTAGTGAAGTGTTATAAAATTTAACGATTGTATCATTAGAATACACCTTTTTTTTCACTGAGTCAATTTTCACTTTAAACAACAGCTTTTCACTAGGTATATTTGGCGGTGCTATTATTGTTAATGTATCATTAGGTTTTGCATTAAAATCAAAGATAAGGCCAAATCGGTTTTGTTCTGAATTATAAAAATAAACCAACTCCTTTTCAGAATAAAACATCAGTCCATTACTAAGTTTTCTTGACAAAGTATCATTTATAACAGTATCCTTTTCAAATTCTATGATTTTCAGGGAACTATTAGGCGGCTGATTTCCACCATTATTGCTATAATACCATCTTGATGATTTCAATGGAAAACTTTGAGCAAAAATCATCATATTCAAGCTTAAAAAAACGGTCAGAAGTAGAGATTTTTTCATAATAAATTTATTAGTAGTAGTAAGTTTCATAACATTTTGCCTAACGTTGTTGTAACGAAACCTTTGTTCACGTTATTTTTGTTATATGTGTTACAAAAAGTGTCATTTCCAGTAAAATAGTATTATAAATAGAATATTTCGTGTTCACCTTAATCTTAAAGTTTTTGAAAACAGGGGTGGCATCCTGCGCTGCGGTTCTTTTTTGTACTACCGGGTTCTCGGAGATCAAATTTAGCAAATGTTGTTAAAAATTAGCAGGTTAACTTATTCTTTGCAATATAAAAATGCGGTAATAACCAATTTGTTTTACCTTAATTTTCCAATTTCAATACTTAGCATGGGGAAAAACACCGAATGCTTAAAATTCAGATTTGTCTGCAAATCAACTCCCAAACTTAAAAAGTTTAGCGGAACCAGTTTTAACCCAATTTTTGCTGTTAGCCCGGGGCTGGTAAATTTCTCGCCACCCCACTCATCCTCCGGTCTGTCTGTTCCCCAGAATATGCCTGCTCCTACCTGGTATTCAATGCGGAAAAATTCATCACCCGTGTATCTCCCAAACATTGCACTCACCTGGTTAAAACCGATGTAAGGTTTTGGGCCCATAATTGAAAACTCACCAAAACTGTAGTAATCAGCACTGTAAATAAACCTGTTCTTAAAAATACTGACTTCGGCACCAGCTCCAAAACAAGTGACATCAGAGCGCCAATAACAAACACCGAGTTTGGGATTAATTGCATATCCATCAATTCCGGTCCCGGCATGTTGTGCATTTACTTTAAAACCGCTAAAAATCATAAAAAAAAGAACCGGCAGAAATAAATTACAACTAAAATCCTTTCGGTTTAAAAAAGTACTATTCATTATGCAATATCCGATAGCTTGTAACTATAATCTGATCATTTCCTTAGCAATCCACTTTTTATTCCATTTTCCATTGGCATAATATCAGCATTAATACTTGTCGACTTTGAATTATTTACAGGTTGCATTACATAAATCTCTTCATAATCATCATCATATTTTTCAAGTATCTTCAGTAAATTTTCTGAAAGCTCTATAATTTCAACTTCATCTTCTTCCTCCCATATCGGATATTCCTCCCACGAATAAAGAAATTTTGTTTCCGTTTCGTCTTTCCATTTCCATTGAGCCAAACCACCTTCACTTTCTTCATCCGGATTGGTTAACGTAACAAAATAAGTTCCTGCATTTGTAAATAAAACCGTTAATTCATATTCAGTTCCTGAAACAGCTTCGCCATTTGCTGAAACCATCTCCCATGTTCGGCACAATAATTCAGTTTTTGTTGAATTTGAAATTACGGCCGATTTACTTGCATCTATGCTAACTTTTGTTCCCGGGTTGCTGTTAACCTTTAGATTAAAACGAATTGTTTCGCCTTCAATGGTGGAAACTTCAAGGGTTCCAAAATCTTTTAATACAACGGTTTTATTATCCGTAATTTGGTATGTTCCAAAGAGAACCTCGTCTGTTTCCGAGCTTTTTGTACCTTTTTTTACGACAATATAGTTGCCGCTTTTATTAAACTCAAACGATTTAAAATCGCTTGTTCCGCTAACGACCCATTTCGCACTAATCGTTTCCTGTTCCAATGTAAAATCAGGTTCGGTCTCATCCTTTTTACAGGAAATAATACTTATTAAGAATAAGATTGCAACCAGGACTTGTTTTAAGTTTTTCATGTTATTGTTTTTAGGTTAATATTGATTTGAGCGCAATAATATACACTGCCACTTTTGTGGCCGTTTTATTCTGTTGTTTTTAATTTTCGAAGAAAATACCAGGATAAGAAATTCAAAATACATGGAATAAACAGTACCAGTACTTTTAAGATGTGCGTATCTCCATGCTTTATAAAAAAAATCAGGTAAACAATTGCAATAACTACAAAACCCGAACTAATTAATGCCCCTAACCCGTGGCGTTTTAAGCTGATCAATAATCCGATAAGATAAATACTGCAAATTGCAGGGGAAATATATTCACTTACAGCTGCCGGCCTTTTCATAAGTATTGTCAGGAATATAAAAATGAGTGTGTATAATCCAATAAAGATCAGAGAAACCACTTTTGTAACAAGAAGGAAACTTTTAAGTCGCGATTTATCTTTATAAATTAAGTTTTCCATTCCGTTTAAAAGATTAGTTGTTGAACAGATTAAAGATTAATTCACGTTATATAACCACTTTATATTTTTCTGTTCTGTGAATTACATCAACATTTCTGTAACCAGTAAAATTTTGAAAACGGGAGTGGCAGGCTTGCGCTACGAATCTTTTTTAAGTGTCACCGGGTTTCCGAAAACAAAGATAGCAAATCTTATTAATAGTTAACGGGTTAGCATATGTTTTGCAAAATATAAAATGCATCCGGGCTATAACTGTTCCTCGAATGTCTTGTTGTTATCGTCTGCTGAATTTCTTTACTTCAAAGATTTTTTCTTCTTCAAAATTGGAGCCTTTTAACATGAGTTTATAGGTTCCCGGATTAATATAATTTCCCTCTTCCGTCATTAAATCCCAGTGCAGAAAGTTCAATCCCCTGTCGGCTTCTATCGAAAAAGTCCTGACCACATTATTTTCATCGTCGGAAACTGTAGCTTCAACTTTATCACCTTTCATCAAATAAAAAGGTGCATTCAATTCTTTCAACAACCGGCGATACCAATTTTCGGGCCGGGGTGGAACCTGGCAATCCTCAATATCCAGTATCCGGCAGTCGGCCTCCGAATCCATTTCTGTCATTTGGCGGATATAGCGAACATCCATCGCCCACACTCCCCTTCCGTGTGTAGCAATAACAGCCATGTCGTCGCGCGGATGAATAATGAGATCGTGAACATACGTTGTTGGCAGGTTACCCGGCAGGCTTTCCCAGCTAATGCCACCATTCATCGAAACATAAACACCAAAGTCGGTGCCTACATACAGAATGTTTTCATTTTTCGGGTCTTCGCGGATCACATTCACCGGACCGGTTGGAATGTTGGCCACAATGCTTTTCCAGGTGTTCCCGTAGTCTTCCGAACGCCAGATATAGGGAGCAAAATCATCGTCACGTTTACCGTTTTGAGTCATGTAAACCCTACCCTCTGCAAACCGCGATGCTTCCATCCGTGAAACCCACTTTCCGTATGGCAACCCTTTGTTGATCTCCTGCCATGTTGTACCGCTGTTTTTTGTCATCCAAACACGGCCATCGTCGGTACCGGCATAAAGAACACCAAATTTCAACGGCGACTCTGAAATAGTAAAAATAGTCTGGTACGGGATATCACCTTTTTTTGCAGGATCGTTGTAGGTTAAATCCGGACTAATGCGTTCCCAGGTTTTTCCTTCATTCATCGAGCGAAACACAAACTGGGTTCCGTGGTAAATAATTCCGGGATTGTGGGGTGACAAAATAAACGGCGCCAGCCACTGCCCGCGCAGCTTGTCTACACCTTCGGGAGTTGTTGGCATAATAGTTGCGCTTTCGCCGGTCTTCATATTGGTTTTGGTGATAGTACCGTAAAATCCGGCAGAATATACTTTGTTCGGATCATTAAGATCAATGGCCTGGTTACTGCCCTCGCCACCGGGAGCCGACTCAAAGTTAACCGGCTGAATATTGTCCCTTCCATGGCTTAAATCAACTACACCGCGGTAACTGCCGTGATCCTGAACAGAGCCATAAACATGAAAAGGTTCAGCCATGTCGTAAGTGATATTGAAAAACTGCGCCAGCGGCAGATTGTTGTAAAATGTCCTGAAATTTTTACCGTCGTAAGAAACGGCAACGCCACCATCATTCACATTCACCAGGTAATTCGGATTTTTAGGGTCTATCCACAAACCGTGATGATCCATGTGCATTCCGTCAAGCGTGCGGAAAGTCTTGCCGCCATCTTCCGAAACATTCAGGTACAAACCCATTACATAAATTTTGTCTGGATTCACCGGATCGACGCGTACTTGGCCAAACACCCAGCCATAAGTCCCGGAAAGTCCTTCCATATATTCATTTTGTTGGCTAACCTGGCGCCAGTTTTCTCCGCCATCGTCAGAGCGAAAAACTGTGGCACCTTTAATCCTACCGCTGCTTGGCCTCCCGTATGCATCTTCTTCCTGGTTTACCGGATGATCATCTGCCAGTTTCTCATAATTATCAATAAAGGCATAAATTACATTTGGTGAGCTTTTACACAAATCAATCCCGATTCTTCCCCGGTATTTTGCTTCGGGCAAACCCTTGTTAATTTTCTTCCAGGTCTTTCCTCCGTCAGTAGTTTTAAAAATACCGCTTCCTGTGTAATCATCTTCATTTCTCGGATCGTTCCATTTTTTGCGGATCCGCTGCCAGGTTGCAGCATATAAAACATCAGGATTTGAAGGATCCATAACCAGATCGTAAGCGCCGGTTTTATCGTCCACGTATAATATTTTCTCCCATGTTTTACCACCATCCGTAGTTTTGTAAACTCCACGTTCTTCATCATTTGTCCATTCATTTCCACCGGCAGCCACAAACACCACATCCGAATTTTTGGGATGAACGATAATTCTTGCAATCGTATTTGTATTTATCAGCCCCAAATGTTCCCAGCTTTCTCCCCCATCTTTTGATCTGTAAATTCCCGCTCCTGCATTCGAACTTCTGAAAATATTAGCTTCCCCGGTTCCTGCCCAAATCACGTTTTGATTCTGCGGATCGAGTGCCAAATCACCAAATGCGGTTGACATTGCATGCTCAAAAACGGGTTTCCATGTAATCCCTTCGTTTTCGGTTTTCCAGATTCCACCCGAAGCACCGGCCACATAAATGGTATAATTTTTACCTTTGGGCGTAACTACTTCAATATCAGTCATTCGCCCGCTAATGTTGGTTGGCCCCACAAATTGCCACGGAAGATTTTTAAAAACCGACTTTTTCGTAAGTTCAACCTGCTGATTATACCATTTGAGACGGTCGGCAGCAGGTGTTTTTTGAATAACTTTCTGCGCCAAAACGGGTAAGTTCAACAGGGTTACAAATAAAAGAACACTTAACAGACAAAGCTTTTTTTTCATTGATCCGAATAACATGGTTTTTGTTTTAAAGTTACAATATGCTTTAAATGTAGGAAAAATAAAGATTATCTGATTTCTTCTCTGTCCGATTCCTTTGAAAAATGTTTTTTAAATCATTGATTTTGTGTATATTTTAAGATACAAATATCAAACGCAAATTTCCAATCTAAAATAATGGATCAAATAAACACATTATATCTTGCAGGGATAAGAATTGATGAACCAATAGCAACAATTACCGATTTAGTTGTTTCTTTTTTATGTATTTACTTTTCTTTTCATTTGCATCGATCCAACAGGAAAGAAAGAACGATTCTGTTCTTTAAAATTTATTTCCTAATCATGGGAATCGCTACATTTCTCGGTGGAATAATCGGGCATGCCTTTTTATATGCTTTTAATTTTTACTGGAAACTGCCGGGCTGGATTATGAGTATGATTTCCATTATGTTTGTTGAACGAGCCGCAATAGAACACAACCGTATTTGGCTGCGTCAATCTATTATCAGGGTTTTTAAAGTCATTAACATCCTTGAGTTTCTAACTTTTTTAACACTTACAGTAACTACGCTTAATTTCTTTTTTGTTGAATTTCATTCCGGTTATGGATTACTGTTCGTAGTATTTTCACTGGAAGGATTTCTGTTTCTTAAAACAAAAAATACGGCTGGAAAATATATGTTGACTGGTATTGGCTTTGCTGCTGTGGCCGCACTCTTTTTCATGAACAAAATATCGCCTCACCAATGGTTTAACTATATAGCTGTTAGTCATACATTTATGGCTATTGCAGCTGCGTTCTTTTACCAGGGAGCCAAAAGAATTGATATGTCAGTTGTAGAACGAAAAACCACTTAATATTCCCTTCTCTGATACCTTAGTGTCAGGTCAATGCAGCAATATGACCCAAATTCTAAGAAAAGTCATCATTTTTTGTGTAACACTTTTGCCTCGACTTAGTCTTATTGTAAAACATATTTATGAGGATTGTACTGTTTGCTGTTTTTATTCTTTTTGCAGAAATTGTCTTTTCGCAGGAATTACAAAAGAAAAATTACACTACAAAGCATATAAATGATCAAAATATAACCATCGATGGCAAGTTCGACGAGCCTGTGTGGCAGACGGTTGGATGGGAAGATCATTTTATTCAGCACGAACCTGATGAAGGAGCTTCACCCTACCAACAAACCGAATTTGCCATTCTTTATGATGATAACAACGTTTATGTGGCAATTAAAGCACTCGATAAAAGTCCGGACAGTATTTCGATGCGCGTTACAAAACGCGATGAAACAGATGGTGACTTGGTTGGCGTTTTTTTTGATACATATTACGACAAAAGAACCTCATTTGGATTTGTGGTTTCCGCAGCGGGGGTAAAATCAGATTTTACCGATAGTAATGATGGAGAAAATGAAGATAATAACTGGAACCCGATATGGTGGGTAGAAACATCAAAAACAAATGAAGGATGGAATGCCGAGATGAGAATTCCTTTAACGCAGCTTCGTTTTGATGATTCTGATAAACATATTTGGGGTTTGCAGGTACTGCGATTTATTTTCCGTAAAGAAGAAATGTCGGCATGGCAGCCCATGAAAAGGGAAAAAAATGGTTTTGTATCGCAATTCGGCACCATTGACGGCATTAATAATATTCACCCTAAAAGGACTTTAGATGTAATGCCTTATGTAGTTGCACGGACAGAACGATTTGAAAAAGAGCAGGATAATCCGTTTATGAAGACAGGTAAAAAAAATGGGCTGGATGCCGGGCTCGACGCAAAAATAGGACTTACCAATTATCTGACACTGGATTTAACCGTAAACCCTGACTTTGGACAGGTTGAAGCCGATCCTTCAGAGGTAAATCTGAGTACTTACGAAACATTTTTTGAGGAAAAACGCCCCTTCTTTATTGAAGGGAAAAATATTCTTACCTACAAACTAAATTTTGGTGACGGTGACCTTGCCTACGATGGCCTTTTTTACTCCCGGAGAATCGGAAGAAGACCTTCGTATGATCCAGAACTGAATGACGGTGAATATGCTGATGTACCCAACACAACAAGTATTATTGGAGCAGCAAAAGTAACCGGTAAAAATAAAGACGGATGGTCGGTAGGTGTACTTGAAAGTATTACTGCCAAAGAAAATGCCGAAATAAAAGGCGCCGAAGTTGACCGAACAGAAACCGTTGAACCTTTTACCAATTATTTTATTGGTCGGTTGCAGAAAGACTTTAATGAAGGCAATACATACATTGGTGGGATGGTTACTTCAGTAAACAGAAATTTGAACGATCCACATCTTGATTTTTTACATAAAGGAGCTTATTCCGGCGGCTTCGACCTGGTTCACAAATGGAACGATAAAAAATGGGAATTCGATGCCAGTGCATATTTTAGCCATGTAACAGGAACAACAGAGGCGATCACACAAACGCAAGAGTCTTTTTTAAGGACCTTTCAGCGACCCGGACAAAATTATATGAAACTGGATACCAACCGAACATCGCTGACAGGACAGGGAGGGAAACTGCTTTTAGGAGAATTTGCAGGAAATCAGAAATTTATGTTTGCGGTTTCGTGGAAATCTCCCGGGCTTGAACTAAATGACGCCGGATATCTTCAGTCGGCCGATAATATTATGGAAGTATTTTGGACTGGCTACCGTTTTTATAAACCATTTTTAATTTTCCGCGATGCCAACTTGAATTTAAACCAATGGGTTGTATGGGATTTTGGGGGAAACGTTACTGAACCTGGCGGTAATATAAATGCCAATGCTCAATTAAAAAATTACTGGGGTTTATTTACCAGTTTCAATGTAAGCGGAATGCAGCGAATGAATGCCGTGTTAAGAGGTGGTCCTACATTAAAAATCCCGGGATATACAAATTTCAATTTTGGTTTTCACAGTAATCAACAGAAAAAATTTACTACTCAGTTTTCGACATCAATTTATACCAGCTTTGAAAAAGATTACCGGAAAAATAACTATCTAAGTTTTGGAGTTGGATACCGTCCTATGAAAACACTGAGCATTAATTTGAATCCGGGAATATCCAAATATCATGAAGATCTTCAGTATGTGACTCAGCAAGACTATGCAAACGATAAAAGATATGTTATGGCTCACATCGACAGGAATACGATAAATATGTCGGTACGGATCAATTACAATATTACTCCTGATCTGACTATTCAATACTGGGGACAACCGTTTATCGCAACAGGAAAATATTCGGAATATAAATACATTACCAACAGCCTTGCAGATAAATTAACCGATCGCTATCAGATTTATAATGAAAATCAGATAAATTACAATGCTGATACCGAATTATATATGGTTGATGATAACAGGGACGGCGTTACGGACTATAGTTTTGACAAACCTGATTTTAATGTGAAAGAATTTCTTTCAAATCTGGTAATTCGCTGGGAATACCGACCCGGATCGACGCTTTATCTTGTCTGGTCGCAAAACAGAAATCATTATGTCAACGATGGAAGTTTTGATTTCAGCGAAAACCTTAGTGACCTATTTAACAAAAAAGGACATGATATTTTTCTGGTTAAACTATCATACAGGTTGGGGAGATAAATCAAAAATCAGGCATTTTATTCAAAACATGAAATCAAAAAATATATATGAGTGAAACTCCTCGCAGCATCCCGATATTAATCGGGAGACAGGGTATATCAGCGGAAGGTATAATTTTTCAATACCATTAAGATTTGGGGAAACTGACTGCCGTCAGGCAAGTTAAGACCCAAGATATCCTTGACTCAAGTACGGGATCAATTCGGCTAAATGATTTTGCACACAAAATCATAGTCGCACTGATTTAAAAAGATGGAAACATTTGTTAAGTTTCATAATTAATTATTTTTTTTTAATTTAACGTGGATAACTTAAAACTTTCCCGTCAACTTTTTCAGAACAATGAAAATTACGTTTTTTGAAAATCGTCCTTTTGCGCAGCTTGGACTTTTTGGAGTGCCACTTCTGATTTTCACAATACTTATGGAAATGCTGTTTCCTGTTAATGCTCCTGAAGGGTATAAGAGTTTTATCGTTGCTTTTGAGTTTACAAAAACACCGGAGCAACTTTATAACTTATTTAAGGGATATACTCCAAAAACATTAAGCAGAATTGACTCTGGCAATACTATCGATTTTGGTTTTATGATGACATATTCACTGTTCCTGATATTGTTTTTTAGGAAGGCGTTAAGAATATTTCACCATAAATGGCCCTTGTGGGGTATACTTCTGGCTGTGATTGTTTTTTTGGCTGATGTTTCTGAAAATATTTTTCTTTTACGAATCACCCATTTATATTCTCGTGAACTTCAGGGAGAGCTGCTATCATCAGTTTTGAATATGTTACATATCGTTACCTGGATAAAATGGGGAGGACTGGCTATTATTTTTGCTCTGTTCTCAGTCAAAACATTGGGAAGAAAAGTTTTGTCAACTTTTGAGGGTGTGATATTTGGGCTCCCGCTTTTAATGAGTTTTTGGGCGTTAACAGGCAATCCCGTAGGAATTTCCAATTTTACGCTTTCTATAATTGTTGCATTTGCGCTTCTATTTTTTTACTGCTTCCGGTTTCGCTTACCGCAAAAAGAGGATGAAAAAAAGAAACAGCCCGTTCGAAGTAACTGAAAAAAATTAATTGGGGATTTCCATAATCTTTCCTTTTAATTCAATACGACCTGAAACTGCTTGTGCATTCGGGTCATTTGGCTGGCCACCTCCTACCGAAATAGTAAACCATCCCGGTTCTATTACTCTTTTATCATCTTTCCCGATCATTGAAAATTGTCGGGGCGTGAGTTCAAATTCCACTACTTTAGATTCTCCTTTATCTAACCAGATTCGTTTAAAACCTTCCAGTTGTACTTTTGGACGCGGTGTTGAAGCTTCTTCGTCTTTTAAATAAAGCTGAACCACTTCTTCACCAGCTCTTTCCCCGGAGTTGGTAACTTTAACACTTACCATAACATTCTTCCCAATTTTGGCTTTTTCCGCTATATCCGGAGTTGAATATTCAAAGGTTGTATAACTTAATCCATAACCAAAAGGATATAAGGGTTCTCCGTCAAAATAACGATAAGTCCTTCCTTTCATGTCGTAGTCTTCAAATGGTGGCAGTTGGTCAACAGATTTATAGTAAGTCACCGGAAGCCTGCCCGCAGGGTTGTAATCCCCAAATAAAACATCGGCAACAGCATTACCACCTTCCTGTCCGGGATAGCCAGCAGAAATAATTGCGTCCAGATGTTCATTTGCCCAGTTTACGGCAAGGGCGCTTCCGTTCATCAACACCAAAATAACCGGTTTACCTGTTTTATAAATAGTCTGTACCAATTCCCGTTGGGTTTTCGGCAGTTTTAAATGTGTTCTGTCGCCTCCCGAGAAACCGTCCACCTGAATGGGCATTTCCTCTCCTTCCAGACGTTGCGATAACCCAAGAACCACAACAGTAGCATCTGCCTTTTTTGCCAGATCAACCGCCTCCTGTTGCATATTCGGATTTGGAACGGACCACAGCAGTTTGGCATCTCCATCGCCAAAATTATTGTAGTATTCATACACAAATTTGTATTTTTTCCCTGCTTCCAGTTGAACTGCTTTTTCATGATGAAACGCATGATGTTCAGAGCTATAGGAAAGTATATTTTCTCCTTCAAGCCAGATATTTAATTGCGGCATTCCCCAGCAGCCAATGTTGTATATTCCTGAAACCGGTGGCACGATATATCCTGTCCATCGAACACTGAAATTATCATCCGGCAGTTCCGGAGCCGGTGACCCTGTTTCCCAATAGAAATTTACATTCTCGTCAACACGGGTAAATGCGGGTTTTCCCTCCAGCTTTGCATTTACAAAGTATTCACCTGTAACACCCGGATTTCCATCTGCTGTAACCAGGCAATTTCCCGGTATCGGGTGAAGATTATGCACTCCATCTGCCAAATGAGAGCCTTCAGCAAACAAGATTTCTGTGTTTTTAAGCTTGTTTTTTATTCCGTCAAGCACAGTAAACGGATGTTTAGGAATTCCATTGTAATTCCCGATTAGAGCTTCCCAGTTATCAGCATTGGGGCCAATTACAGCAAGGGTTTTAATATCTTTTGAAAGCGGAAGAACATTATCCTTGTTCTTTAATAAGATGATACTTTTTCTGGCTGCTTCAAGCGCCAGTTCATCATTTTCTTTTGAACAGTTTACCGAATAAGGAATTTTTGCATACGGTACTTTATTTCCATCAAACATACCCAGTTTAAAACGTGCCGTGAAAAGCCTTTTTACAGCGACATCCAGCTCATCTTCCGTTATTAATCCCTTATTGTAAGCTTCGACTAAATGAGAATAAGAAACGCCACAATTTAAATCGGTACCCGTTTTAACAGCTATCGCAGCAGCGGAAGCAGCATCTTTTGAGAAATTTTGAAAGGCATAAAAATCAGAAATTGCCCAGCAATCGGAAACAACATAACCTTTAAATCCCCACTCTCCTCTTAAAATATGCATTAATTCCGGGTTTGCACAGCACGGATAATCCCGAAACTGGTTGTAAGCGCCCATTACCGAATATGCACCGCCATCGACAACAAGTTCGCGAAAAGCCGGCAAATATGTTTCGCGAAGATCGCGTTCACTGACTTTTGCATTAAACTGATGACGTAAAGGTTCAGGCCCGGAATGAACAGCATAATGTTTGGCTGTTGCAACCACTTTTAAATAATTTGGATCGTTTCCCTGTAGTCCTTTTACAAACTGAACTCCCATTTGTCCGGTCAGATATGGATCCTCTCCATAGGTTTCGTGGCCTCTTCCCCATCTTGGATCACGGAATATATTTATGTTAGGTGACCAGAAAGTGAGTCCCTGGTAAATTCCTCTTTTCCCACGCCGTACAAATTCATTGTGTTTTGCCCTTGCTTCATCCGAGATAGCAGTAGCCACACGATGCATCAGTTCTGTGTCCCAGGAACCCGCAATGGTTATTGACTGCGGAAAAACAGTTGCATAACCAGCCCTGGCAACGCCGTGTAAGCATTCATTCCACCAGTTGTATTCCGGCACTTTTAAGCGGTCAATCGCTTTTGCGGTATATTCCAGTTGATCCACTTTTTCCTGAATTGTCATTTGTGAAACCAGCAAATCAACGCGTTCTTCGATTGGTAAATTGGTATTCAGAAATTCAAAATTCTCGGTCTGCGACCACGCTGTAATACTTAAAAATAAAAATGTGAGATGGATAAAAGCTTTTCTCATTTTAGTTCGATTTATCTGTTCTGGTCTGATCGGTCAAAAATAGCATTTAGATTTTATTTGCAATAAAATTTCAAGTAATTTGCCCTAAATTTATAACTGAAATGGATATTCAGCATAAAACAATGTTAAAAAAATATGATGAGTTAGTTGAGGAAATTGATCAGGAGACTGAACGATTGAACAAAATGCACCGTAATCAACTGCAATGTAGAAATGGCTGCGATTTGTGCTGCATGGATTACAGTATCTTTCCGGTGGAATTTTATGCTATCTATGAAAAACTAAAATCAAATGCTGTTGCCCCTAATACCAATAAAAACCCGGATGAAAATGCATGTGTTTTTTTAAAAGATCATTCCTGTATGATTTATGAAAATCGCCCGGTAATTTGCCGGACACATGGTCTGCCCTTGCTGTATATGAATGATGACAATGAGTGGGAACTCTCGAATTGTGAACTGAATTTCAAAACTTCTGATTTTAACCGATTTACTGTTCAGAAAACCTTTCCGCAGGATAAATATAACAGCAAGCTATTTATGCTGAACAAAGAGTTCATTTCTGATTTTCACGAAAATAAATATGATGAAACCGAATTAATTCCGTTGAAGAAACTGGATGAATTCATTGATCTGTAAAACAATTTTTGATTTTAAAAAACATTAATAACATAAAAACTAAAATTATGAAGAATTACATTTTAATTATTTTGTTGCTGTTTAGTTTTGGAAGAACAGTAGCACAAAACAAAAGCGATATGAAAGAGGATAATTCAAATAAGCTGGCAGTACTATGGACAAGCGGTGATCCGGATGTTGCAGAAAAAATGGCATTTATGTACACCTACAACGCCAAGAAGCAGGGTTGGTACGACGAAGTGGTTCTGATCGTTTGGGGGCCATCGGCAAAATTGCTTTCAGAAAATAAAATGCTTCAGGATTATGTCAAAAAAATGCAGGAAGCCGGTGTTAAAGTAGAAGCATGCATTGCCTGTGCCAGCATGTACGGAGTAGATGAAAAACTAAAAGATATGGGAATTGATGTAAAAGGAATGGGAGTTCCGTTAACTACCTATCTTAAAGAAGGCTGGAAAACATTGAGCCTGTAATTAAGTTCAACATATTTTTCCGGCCTACTGAACTACCAACTTTTTCCTGGCTTGAATATCTTTCCCTGTAATCGTCAGGTAATATATTCCGGGGTTGATTTTTCCATCCCGGTTCAAGTTAAGCTGAAATATAACCCGCTCCGGTTCTACCGGCTCACTGAAAACAGTTCTCCCGTTTATGTCATAAAGCAAGCATATATAATCTTCACCCGCATTTACGCCATTTAAGGTAATGGTTATTATTCCGTTATTAACCGGATTTGGATAAACATCTGCATCAACAATTTTGAACTCAGGTGCGGTGGCAGTTGGATTCGATAATTCAATCCAGTTAATATTAAACCCGGCATCTCTGACAAGCATCTTCAGCATATGTTCCCCGGCTTCCAGATCAACATCCATTGAAACGGTTTTCCAGTTTTGCCATCCGCCGGTTGAAGGAGTCGATAATCGTCCAACCGATACATCATCAACCAGAAAATCAATTGCACCGCCGTTGGAACCTGAAATTCTTGCATCTAAGCTGTATGTACCGCTTTTCTCAACGGTGATTTTATATTCAGCCCAATCCCCCACATCGGTCCAGCCAATATTTAAAAAGCCATCCTCATCGGCAGTTGGTTCTGAGAAAAGCCCTGACATCAGGTAGTATTCTTCTGCTTCTATTCTGCATGGAACAGTATATCTCATATCCGGATCGTAAACAGGAATATCCGCATATAATTGCCCCAATTCAGTTAACATTCCACTGGCTCCATAAAGATCGATATACGGATAGTCACCAATTCCTCCGGAAGTTCTTCCAATAAACCACGAATAACGGTAAACATCAGGATCACGTTCTAAAAAGTTCACCGTTCCTGCAAGGTATTTCATTTGATCACTCAATTTGCTAACCGAACCATCCCAGGCTGCAAACTCAGTAACCCAAATTGGTTTGCCATATTTTCGTCCATCATCGATATAACCCATCATTGAACTTCCCCCTCCATACCAGTGCAAGGCAATATAATCAACCTGACAATCTGTACAAGCATCAAAAAAATCGTCGAGATAGGTAAAAGGATTTGTGTAAGTTGTGCCGTTTTCAGAGACACAATTTCCACAATAATTTACTGCAGGACTAACAATTTTCAGATTATGGTCTTCAGCTATTTGCTGAAATGCCGGCCATGCAGCAGCAGCCTGTGAAGGCGTTATGTTTGACTGTTCCTTAAAATTTGGTTCGTTAAATCCAAGGATATATTTTACAGTAGTATCTTGCTCCACCCAGCTTTTCACACCACTAATTCCACTTCTGTTCCATGCCATTGGTGTAAAATCCATATCGTAATCCCGATAAATACTTCGAACTGCTGATTCGGGCTGTGTCCCCCAGTTATACCACCAGGAAAGGAATTTTGAAAATTCCTGAATATCTGCCGCAGAGTGATGCCCGTAAGCCACACCTCGTTTATAACTCTTTTTTTGTGAATAGGCTCCTGTAAAAATCAATGCCAAAACTAGTGTAAAAAGTATCTTTTTCATAAGCAACAAAACTAAAAAAAAGATAAAAATTGGTGTAGTCGAATTAGTTGAATTATAGTGATTTTTTACTTATCTATATTGAGTAAAAATAATAGCTTGGATCTTGTGAAACAAAAAAGCATCTACCAGTGGCAGATGCTTTTCGTATCATTTTTTACTTTTAACAATTAATATTCATCTTCATTAAAAAAGAAGTCATCTTTGCTTGGATAATCCGGCCAAATGTCTTCAATACTTTCATACATTTCCCCTTCATCTTCAATTTCCTGAAGATTTTCAATAACTTCCAGCGGAGCACCTGAACGTATTGCAAAGTCTATCAACTCATCTTTCGTCGCTGGCCAGGGAGCGTCTTCTAATTTTGAGGCCAATTCAAGAGTCCAATACATTTCCTTTATTTTAAAGTGATTTAACTCATTTTAACAATGGCGCGAATATAATAAAAAAATGATATTATTAAACAAAAAAACAGGCGGCTTTTTTGAATTAAAATTTTTGATGTTTTTTGCCATAAAAGAAATAAAAACTATCAGCTCAACACGCTATTAATGAGCTAATTACAAAAGAAAGAAAATTTTAGAGTTTACAAAAAAGAATGACTACTAAATCAATCTTTTTCCCATTTAACTTCATTCGAGTTTTTGTCGTATGTTATTTTCCTCGCCAATGCAAACAGAAAATCGGAAAGACGATTGATATAAATAATAATTTCGGTTTGAACTTTGTTTTTTTCAGCAAACTCCAAAATTCTTCGCTCGGCCCGCCGGCAAATTGTACGTGCTACATGACATTGTGCTGAAACCTGTTCGCCACCGGGTAGAACAAAATGGGTAATTTCCGGAACATGCCCTTCAAATTCATCAATAGCTTTTTCCAGCTCTTCAATGTGTTTTGGCAAAATTGCCAAACCAGCGGTCAACGCCTCACCTTTTTCATCGGAAGCCAGACGTGAGCCAATATTAAAAAGCTTATTCTGGATCCTTATCAGTAATTTTGAAATTTCTTCAGCTAATTCATTCGATCTGATCAGTCCTATAGCAGCATTCAATTCATCAACCGTTCCGTAAGCTTCCAAACGTAAGTCATATTTTTTTACCCGGGTTCCTCCCACTAATCCCGTTGTTCCGTCATCGCCGGTTTTAGTATATAACTTTATGTTTTTTGCCATTTTAATACACAGGATTTGGATTTATTTCATCCGATTCCACTTCACCATCCTTCAAATGAATTATGCGATGTGCGTGGCGGGAAATATCAGCTTCATGTGTTACCATCACCAATGTATTCCCGCTTTTATGAATCTCTGAAAACAACCGCATAATCTCTTCTGAAATAACTGAATCGAGGTTTCCGGTAGGTTCATCAGCCAATAGAATTGCAGGATTATTTACCAACGCCCTCGCAATGGCAACACGCTGTCGCTGCCCACCTGAAAGTTCATTTGGGCGGTGTGTCATACGATCTTCCAGACCAACGTCTGTCAGCGTTTTTTCTGCCTGTTCTTTACGGGCATTTTTTCTTTTTCCTGCATAAATCAGCGGTAACATCACATTTTCAAGAGCGGTGCTACGGGGTAAAAGATTAAACACCTGAAAAACAAAACCAATTTCTGAATTCCTTATCTCCGCTAACTTATCATCCGACATGCGGCTAACATCTGTTCCGTTCAATATATATGTTCCACTGGTTGCAGTGTCAAGACAGCCCAGGATATTCATCAGGGTTGATTTTCCCGAACCCGATGCTCCCATAATAGCAACATATTCTCCCTTGTAAATATCAAGAGATACTGAACGTAACGCACGCACTACCTGTATTCCGACCTTGTAGTTTTTAACGATCGACTCTAAATGGATAATTTTTTCTTTCATGAAAATAGTTTATTAATCAGTAACCGGAAATTTAAATATGTTACAAATCCATGTCACACAAAAATCGTCCCAAAGATAAAACAGACTTCGGAATAAAATTATTTTAAAATTCCAGACTATAAATCGAAAATACGAATGTAGCGGAAAAACCGTGTAATCTGAAATATTCGAAGTGCATTTAACAAAAGTTATAAAACAAATTTATTATGGTATATTTTGCGGCTCTGAGTATATTTGTTTTATGACTGAATTTCTCGATCAGGAAATAAAATTTCTTCCCGGAGTAGGACCTAAAAGGGCCGAACTCTTATACAAAGAGCTGAAAATAGGTACTTTCAGAGATTTAATCTATTACTTCCCTTTTAAGTATATCGATCGGACTAAGTTTTACAAAATAGCTGAAATCCACTCGCAAATGCCCCATATTCAGGTAAAAGGAACGATTCGATCGGTTGAAGTTGTGGGTTCCGGAAACAAACAACGATTAACCGCCCGTTTGTACGACGATACCGGCAGCATTGAACTGGTTTGGTTTAGAGGCATTAAATGGCAGAAGGAAAATCTGAAGCTGAATAAAGAGTATATTGTTTTTGGAAAACCCTCAGATTTTAACGGTGTGATGAATGTGGTGCATCCTGAACTGGAAACTCAAGACGAAAAATTGCTGAAACCATCCGGATTATTCCAGGGGTATTACATTACTTCCGAAGGCATGAAAAATGCCTATTTAAACTCCAAAACCATCAACAAGCTACAACTTACGCTAAGCAATATTGTGAAGGGAAAAATCCCCGAAACACTGCCGGAGAGTCTGGTAAAAAAGTTAAAACTTGTTTCGCTGGAGGAAGCGCTGATCACCATTCATAAACCTGAAAATTCGCTGGATTTACGAAATGCAACTTTTCGGTTGAAATTTGAAGAGCTGTTTTTTATCCAGTTGAAAATTCTGGCTTTAAAACACAACCGCGAAAATAAGTTTAAAGGATACAAATTTGAAAAGATAGGATATAATTTCAACACATTTTATAGCGATTTTTTACCTTTTGAACTGACGGATGCACAGAAAAGAGTCATCAAAGAAATTCGCCGCGATGTGAACAGAAATGTGCAAATGAACCGGCTTTTGCAGGGCGATGTTGGCAGCGGCAAAACACTGGTAGCCTTAATGGTAATGCTAATGGCCTTGGATAATGAATTCCAGTGTGCCTTAATGGCTCCAACGGAAATTCTCGCACAACAGCATTACCAGTCTGTTACTCGCTTTTTGAACGGAATGAATGTCACGGTTGGATTGCTGACAGGTTCCACAAAAAAAAGCGAGAGAACCCGTTTGCACGAGGAACTGGAATCGGGCCAAATGCAGATTTTAATCGGGACACATGCTTTAATTGAGGACACGGTAAATTTTAAAAACCTGGGTTTTGTTGTCATCGACGAGCAGCATCGGTTTGGAGTGGCACAACGGGCAAAACTCTGGCAAAAAAACGATTTGATCCCGCCACATGTGCTGGTAATGACAGCAACTCCTATTCCGAGAACACTTGCAATGACCGTTTATGGTGATCTTGATGTTTCTGTAATTGATGAACTTCCGCCAGGACGAAAACCTATCCAAACCATGCATTATTTTGAAAACCGGCGGAAACAAGTTTACGGATTTTTACGCCAGCAACTTGAAAAAGGAACCCAGATTTACATTGTTTACCCGTTGATCACTGAATCGGAAAAGATGGACCTGAAAAACCTGGAAGAAGGTTACCGTAATATTTCAGAAGTTTTTCCTGATGTAAAAGTCAGCATGGTTCACGGAAAAATGAAACCAGCAATCAAAGAGAATGCCATGCAGGCTTTTAAAAAGGGCGAAACCAAGATAATGGTTGCTACAACGGTCATCGAAGTTGGTGTTGACGTTCCAAATGCATCGGTTATGGTTATCGAAAGTGCAGAAAGATTTGGATTATCACAACTTCACCAATTACGTGGCAGGGTTGGGCGAGGTGCCAGAGCAATCTTTTTGCATTTTAATGTCTTCGTATAAGATTGGAAACGAAAGTAGAAAGCGTCTGGAAACCATGGTCAGAACTAACGATGGATTTGAAATAGCTGAAATGGACATGAAGTTACGCGGCCCCGGAGATATTGAAGGAACACAACAAAGTGGCATTGGTTTCGATCTGAAAATTGCAAATCTAGGAAAAGACGGAAAAATTCTTCAGTTAGCCAGAGACATCGCCATAGCGATCCTTGACGACGATCCCCGCCTCCAGAAAGAAGAAAATAAAATGTTGCGTAAAAACCTGCTGGCCTCCAAATCAACTGAATTCGACTGGAGCTTTATCAGTTAAATTATTCCCGGAAGTTTAATGTTATAAGTCTGGATTCCACTTTCTCAAAAAACTTTTGCTGAATAAAACGAGTGATCTTTCCCGGAATTTTATTTCCAACAGCAACATCATCAACCTGAATAACAGGTGTAATTTCGCTTCCTGTGCCAGCAATAATAATTTCATCCATTTCAAAAAGATCTTTTTCAGAGATTGCCTTTTCCTCAAAAGGAATGTTGTTTTCCGCACAAATTTCCAAAACCACTTTTCGCGTAATCCCGGGTAAAATCAAATCTGACAACGGATGTGTGATAACAACACCATCTTTGATCATTAAAACACTGGAATGAGTGGCCTCAGTAACAACTCCGTCGCGTAAAAGGATACATTCACCCGCACCATTTTTTACTGCCTTGTTAAACAACATTGTATTGGGAAGCAAGGAAACCGATTTTATATCACAACGTTGCCATCGTATGTCTGCTTCTGTAATCACTTTAATACCTTTTTCCAAATTTTCAGTTGATGACGGAAGATCGAAAGCAAAAGCATAAACGGTTGGCTGAATTTCCTGTGGAAAATGGTGTACCCGTTTGTTTACACCGCGTGTGATTTGCACATAAACTCCGGCATGTTTTTCTTGCAGGCTGTTTTCCATCACCAATTTTTGAAAAATCTCTTTTAATTTGGAAAGATCAGCATATTCAAGTTCCAGTTCACCCAGACTTCTCTCCAATCGTTGAAGGTGATCATTAAACCGAAACGGCATCCCGTTATAATATTTCACTACTTCATAAACACCATCGGCAAAAATAAATCCACGGTCGTTAGGCGAAATTCGGGCTTCTTCCACCGGAAGAAATTGCCCGTTTAAATATACGGTTTCTCTCATTTCTGCATTTTTTTCAGAAGGTTAATTTCTTTTGCCCAAAGTGCGTCATTTGGGGTTTCCAGGATGAGAGGAATTCCATCAAAACGATTGTCACTCATAATAAATTTGAAAGGTTCGAGCCCAAGTGTTCCAACTCCCAGACTGTCATGTCGATCAACGCGTGAACCATGCTCTTTCTTTGAGTCATTCAGGTGCATTCCTTTTAAATACTCAAAACCGATTATTTCTTCAAATTCCTGAAAAACTTTCTCAAACTCCTCCTTTGTTTTAATGTTATACCCGGCAGAATAAGCATGACATGTATCAATACAAACGCCAACCCTGCTTTTATCATCAACCCGATCGATCATTTTTTTTAAATGGTGAAAAGAATATCCAACATTTGACCCCTGCCCTGCAGTATTTTCAATTACCGCAATTACACCAGAAGTTTGCTCCAAAGTCAGGTTAATTGAATCGGCAATAATTGAAATACATTCCTCTTCGGATATTTTGTTTAAATGACTTCCCGGGTGAAAATTCAACCTGTCCAGACCGAGTTGTTCACATCGCTGCATTTCATCCTGAAAAGCATTCCTTGATTTCTGAAGCACCTCTTTATCAGGGTTCCCAAGATTTATTAAGTAACTGTCGTGTGGTAAAATCTGGTGTGGTTTATACCCATATTTTTCACAATTAGCTTTAAAAGCACTTATACTTTCATTGGTTAGTGGCTTCGCAACCCACTGACGCTGATTTTTTGTAAATAATGCAAACGCTGTAGCCCCTATTTCATGGGCATTTACAGGAGCATTTTCTACTCCTCCAGATGCACTTACATGGGCGCCAATATATTTCATCATAAACAAATTTTAAAAATTATCGAATGGTAAATTGAACTGTAAAAACAAAACCGAAAATAAGATTAATAAATGCAATAAAAAAATAATATAATTCCTGTCAACCTGTACATCTGTGAAAAATGGTTAAATAAGGGAAAACATTAATCAACAGTTTGTTATCTTTGTTATAAGAACAAGAAATTAAGATATATCGTATAGTAAAATATGATATTTAATAATAGAAAGCCATGAAAAATATATTTGTAATCATTTTGCTGATATTCTCGGTGATTACTGCAAATGCACAGGGTCAAAACAAAAAGTCGAAAAAAGAACGAAGAGCTGAAAAACAAGCTCAATTGATGAAAAAAGTAAAGAAACTTGTAGATGGGAAGGTATTTGTTTTTGATGCAAGGACAGCTAATCCTTTAACGGGAAATACCATAAATCTAACCTCTCTTTACAATGTAAGGCTGGAAAAAGATTCAATTTTTTCCTATCTCCCATATTACGGAAGAGCATATCAGGGTTGAATACGGAAGCCTTAATTCACCACTGAATTTTGATGCGCCAATTCAGATTGTAAGTTCGGAAAAAACAAAAAATGGCTACCTCGTAAAAGTTAAAGTAAAAAACGGATCCGATAATCTGACTACAGTTTTAATGTCACAGAAACAGGATCAACTTTGCTCTCGGTAAACAGTTCGGACCGGCAGGTAATTAGTTTCTACGGTGAAATTGATACCACGGAGAAGCGAGATTAAAAATACAACTGTATTGCAAAAAGGTCATTTACAGCGACCTTTTTATGCACTTAATGTTGCTTAGTTCCTATTTACTAAAAGTGGAGGAGTGCGGGTGATAATACAATAACATGAAAAACTTTGAAAGTTATTTTAATTTTGATATTTTAGTTATCCTATTGAATGAAAGTAGATTTGGAGCTCACCAATAATTAACTAAAATGAAGAAAGTATTTTTCGTATTTCTGATGGTGTTTATTTAGCTTTTTCTGCTAATGCAGAGGGAACAAATAATGTCAAACAAACAAAACAAAAAACCAAAGAAAAAAGCAAAGAAGAAGCTAATTCTGGAAAAGATTGGCAAAATGCTTGATGATACTTTTTTTGTATTTAATGCAACTGATATGATGGTTCGTGGGTGGAGGTAATATGACATTAAGTTATGATTGTGATGTTCAGGTTATTAAAAAGAACTGTGATTTCATATTTACCCTTTATTGGAAAGGCATATTAGTGTTAAGCCCTGACATTCAAAATTCAGGGCTAGATTTTACGCTTCCAATGAGTGATTATTATTTTAAAGAAAGAAAATCGGGATATAAAGCCGGCTTTAAAGTTCATAACGGCACTGATCTTATGAATTTCACTTTTTATATTTCAAAAACAGGTATACTACACTTACTGTTGGGAGCACACTGACGACAATCAATTTCATTCTACGGGACATTTAACGGAAGGAAATAGCTTTGCTGGATCAGATTTCTAATGGGTAAGTTTTTTTATCAACTCAATATCTTTGTGGTGTGACTTTCGCCTGCAATGCAATATATTTCAACACCATCATTTACAGCCTGTTTTAATGTTTTAGCGTAATCAGGATCAATTTTTTCTGCAGGAGCAAAAACTTCAACATCGCTTCGCTGAATGACATATAGCATAACTGCCCTGATTCCTGCTAATTTCACCTCCATTAAAGTACGAAGATGTTTTTGTCCGCGAACGGTAACTGCATCAGGGAAAAGCGCATATTTCCCTTCCTTTAAGAGTAACATTTTTAACTTCAATGAAGCACTTTTCTGATTCATTCTCAGCGTAAAGATCAAACCTTGAATCTCCAAATTTTACTTCTCTTTGAACTGTTGTATAGCCGTTCAATCCTTCGATTTTTCCATTAACCACAGCTTCATAGGCCAGTTGATTCGGAATTAAAGTATTAATTCCAACCCAGTCTCCATTTATTCTGATCATTTCCCAGGTAAATTTTGTCCTTCTTTTTGGGTCAGTAACCGGAGTAAGATATACTTCTGCATCATTTTCCAGGCAACTTTTCATCGACCCTGAATTGGTACAGTGAGCAACAACTAACGAATCATCATCGAGTTTTACGTCCGCAAGGAAACGCTTGTATCGCTTAATTAATCTTCCGTGTACCAGTTTTTGTTTAAACTTCATGTTTCAATTAAAGCTGGGTACGGGCGAAAGGAACAACATTTTGACTTGCAAACTCTTTGTTCAGGTATTTGTAATAACCTGTAATCGCAATCATAGCTGCATTATCCATTGTATATTCAAATTTGGGAATCAAAAGATTCCAATGCAGCTTTTTCGCATTTTGTTGCAACGCATTTCTCAAACCGGAATTAGCCGAAACACCGCCGGCAACTGTAATTTCTCTGATGTCGGTCTCACGGGCAGCTCTTTTCAGTTTATTTAAAAGAATATCGATAATTGTGGATTGTAACGATGCACATAAATCATTCAGGTTCTCTTCAATAAAGTTTTCATTGACTTTCAGATTGTCACGAAGGAAATAAAGGAAATTAGTTTTCAGTCCGCTAAAACTGTAATCCAGATTTGGAATTCGTGGTTTTGAAAACTCAAACCGATTTGGATCACCCAATTTAGCCAGCCTGTCAACATGTGGCCCTCCCGGATAAGGCAATCCCATCACTTTGGCACATTTATCAAACGCTTCGCCGGCAGCATCATCTATCGTCTGTCCTATTACTTCCATATCAAGGTAATCGCGAACAAGAATTATCTGTGAATTTCCGCCCGAAACCAAAAGACACAAAAAAGGGAATTTCGGTGGTTTATATTCACCTTCTTTTTCCCGGATAAAAAGTGCAAGCACGTGTCCCTGCAAATGATTTACTTCAATAAGCGGAATTCCTGAAGCTAAAGAAAATCCTTTGGCAAAGGAAGTTCCTACCAGCAACGAACCAAGCAAACCCGGGCCACGGGTAAAGGCTACTGCCGAAATTTCTTTTTTAGCAGATTCCTGCCTTTTTTATGGCCATGTCAACCACTGGAATAATATTCTGCTGGTGTGCCCGCGAAGCAAGTTCGGGCACTACTCCTCCGTATTCTTCATGTACTTTTTGATTTGCCACTACATTGGATAAAATCACTTCATTCCGGATTATGGCTGCCGAAGTATCGTCACAGGAAGATTCTATTCCTAATATCGTAATATTTTCCGATTCCATATATTTTTCTCGTTCTTCTTGTACGTTGTTAAAACAGCAAGTTAACATTATGGTTTACTGAATGGTTTTATTAAACCTTAATCGTTAACAAAATTTGGAATAAGCATACATTTATGTTGCTTAAAAAGTTTAAGTTCGTTTTTTTAAAAAGACAAAATTATCAAAAAAGGGTGGAAAATAGCGATCATTATTGTGGTACTGTTAATTGCTTTGCCGGGAACCGGGTATATTCTTTTACAAAGTCCAAAAGTACAGACATACATTATTAAGAAAATTGCCATTCAGCTTTCAAGAAAGTCAAATGCCAAAATTAGTATTGGTAAAGTTGATATTGCATTTTTTAAAAAAGTAATTTTAAACGACGTATTGATTGCTGAACCTAACAATGATACCATTTTTTATTCGCAGTGGGTTTCGGCCAAAATTGACAGTTTTAGTTTGAAGAAGCACCGGTTGAGTATTGGTGAACTAGATTATAGAGGAAAATCAGGCGAATATAATTCGTGACTCTTCCAATCATTTTAATTTCAGTTTTATCCTTGATTCACTACGAACCCAAAAAGATACCACTTCAACCGTATTCTGGAATTTCAGTTGTCAGAAATTCAACCTTAAAAATACCAAAATAACTTATCAGAACAGCTTATCTGATACCCGGAATAAGATTTTTATTCATCAGTTAAATACGAATATTACCGATTTTTCAAATTATAATGATTCGCTCCGTTTCAATCTCGATGAAGTTGGTTTATACATGGGCAAAGACTTTAAAGTTGAAAGCAAATCAGCAGAATTTGTTGCAACAAAAAAGGAAATAAAAATTAAGAACCTAAACGTAAAAACACAGCGATCGGAAATAAATCAACTCGATTTCACGCTGAAATTTGCAGAAAATAAAAACGGAGAAAAAACGCTTCCTGATTTTGATTTACGACTTGCTCCATCAGTTATTGATTTTGCCGAATTATCAGATTTTTTCACGGGGTTAAAGGGAATGGATCAATTAGTTGAATTTACAGGTCGGATTTATGGAAATATGAACGACGTAAAGGGAAAGGATGTAATTATAAGAACAGGAAACAATACCAATGCCCGACTTGATTTTTATATCAACGGACTTAACGATCCGGAAACCATGTATCTTTTTCTGGATTTAAAAAACCTTGAAACAACTTTTGATGATATCAGTGCTTTTAATTTCCCGATACAAACAAAAATCGCCAATCTGGAATTTCCTGAATCGTTTTATGATGCAGGATTGCTTCAGTTTAACGGGAACTTTAGTGGATTCCTGTCCGATTTTGTAACCTTCGGGACGTTAAAAAGTTCGTTAGGAATTGTAAAAACAGACCTTTCCGTCGTTCCAAAAAAAGATAAAAAATTTCATTACAACGGTCGTGTATCGACTACCAATTTTGCGCTTGGCGAGTTCCTTAATATCAACAACATTGGCAAAATTAGTTTTAATGCCAGTGTAGACGGAAATTATGCCATTAAAACCAAAGCAATCGAAGGTTTATTTAAAGGTGATGTATCAAAACTTGACGCTAACGACTATGTATATAGAAATATTAAACTCGACGGGCTTTTTACCGAAAAAATGTTCGATGGAATGGCAAGTATGAATGACTCTAACCTGCAGTTTACATTTCTCGGAAATCTTAATCTGAATGGAGAACTACCACAATTCGATTTCAACCTTAAAGTAGATAAAATACTTCCCGCTAAATTAAACCTGTTTAAGAACTACCCAAATTCTGAACTCGGTTTTACCATGAAAGCAAAGTTTGCCGGGAACAAACTCGACAATCTCAAAGGCTTAATTTTAGTTGATGACGGATATTACAAAAACAGGTACGGCAATTTCAGTTTAAAAGGGCTTCAGTTAATATCAGTCCCGGGAGATGTGCCTGAATTAACATTCAATTCCGAATATTTTGATGTTGAAATTAAAGGAAACTATCATTTTCAGGATATTGAATATGCGTTCCAGCGAAATATCGACCAGTTTCTTCCTGCTTTTAATTTTGAATCTCAAAATAATATAGCTCCAAACATTTTCGAATTTAAAATAAATGCAAAAAATCTTAACCCTCTTGCTACTGTTTTTTATCCAAAGCTGAAGTTCGAGGAGCCATTTTTTCTTTACGGTAAAATGAATTCAGAAAAGGCTGACTTCAGTCTCGAAGGCAGTATTCCTGGATTTCAGTATGACAAGCTACAGTTTAAAAATATCTTTATTGGAAATAAAATAGTTGGAAATCACTATGCGTCAAAGTTTAACATTGCTGAAATAGCGCATGCAAGCGGAAACAGTATTTATGATCTTTCTATTGATTCGGAAATTGCGGACAACTCCCTGAATAATGAAATCAACTGGAGAAACAAGAAAGGTTCAACAAAATATAGTTTACTTAAAACACAAACGATATTTACACAGAATGCGTCTTCAATTTATCCGACAATTGATATCGAGTTTCTTCCAAGCGAAATTCTGCTGAATAATTCCGTATGGCAGTTTGAGAAGTTCAACGCTAAAATCGATTCTTCTGCTATTGTAATTCAAAATTTCAAACTGCACAAAAACACGCAAAGCATTGCTATTGACGGAAAAATATCAAGAGACAGCACTGATATTCTGGCAATGAAGATTAAAAACATTGACCTCGAAAAATTGTTTGGAAATACCCAGATTGAGCGTCCGCTAAAAGGAATGCTTAACGGATCGGTAAATCTTTCGAATGTATATAAAACTCCGGTTATTATAGCTGATGTCGATATTACTGGTCTGGAATTTAAAAATCAGGCTGTGGGTACCGTTTTACTTTCAAGCCACTGGGATCCTGTAAATTCATCCGTTAATACCTGGCTGGAAATCGTAAATAATAGCCGGAAAAGTTTACGGGCCAGTGGATATTACGTGCCTCAAAGTGGTGAAATAAATTATACAGCAACAGCAGACAGTCTTCCCATAAAATTGCTGGAGACAGTTATATTATCCGAGTTTTCAGATTTTTCGGGAACAGCCTCCGGCACCGTAAAAATTGGCGGAAATCTTTCAAAAATTACCATGGATGGAGCGATGAGAGCTCACAATGGTGGTATCAAGATTGATTATACACAGGTAAAATATTTTCTGGATGATAGTGTCTATTTTAAAACCGACACCATTTTGTTCGATAACATAACTATTCACGACATTAAAAATAATACAGGCAAATTTAACGGGACACTGGTCCACGATAATTTTGCAAATATGAAATATAATATCACCGTTAATTCACCAAATATTCAAGTGTTAAAAACCACTTATGCTGACAACCAGATTTTTTATGGCGATGCATTTGCAAATTGTAAGCTGCAAGTTAACGGGCAAGGTAACACTGTGTACCTAAATGGGTCAGCCACAACCCTTCCGGGAACAAATGTGAACATCAACATGGAATACGAAAGTGAACTTGAACAATATGATTTTCTTCAGTTTATAAATAATACAGATACAAAAGATAAAAAATACTTTTTTGACACGGAATCGAATTCCGATTTTAATCTTGGATTAACAATTGAAGCCACCCCGGATGCTAAAGTGCAACTGATTTATAATTCTCAAATTGGCGATGTTATCAAAACCGAAGGAGAAGGAATCTTGCTATTCAACGTGGATAAGGATGGAGACATAACTCTTTCCGGTAATTATACCATAGATAAAGGAGATTATCTGTTTACGCTGCAGAATGTAATAAATAAGCGGTTCACTATTGCTCCCGGCGGGACTATTGTTTGGTCAGGAGATCCATATAATGCCATCATTGACCTTAAAGCTATATATAAATTAAAAGCCTCGCTTAGTGATTTATTTTTAAACAACAGTACGACAATCAATAACAACCTTTACGTGCGAATACCTGTTGAATGTATTATACATTTAACCGATGAATTAACTAACCCAACCATTGGATTTGATATAAATTTTCCCGATGAAAATGAAGGCGTAAAAAATGAACTGCTCCAGTATTTTAATACAGATGAGGAAAAAAATAAGCAAATTCTTTCGCTCATCGTACTGGGAAAATTTTATACACCTGAATATATGCGGGGACAATATGAATCTCAAAATCCAAACATGTTTGGTACAACAGCCAGCGAGCTGTTCTCCAACCAGTTGAGCAACTGGCTTTCGCAAATAAGTAACAATGTTGATGTAGGGTTTAACTACCGTCCCGGAAACAGCATTACCAACGACGAACTTGAGTTGGCACTTAGCACTCAGATTTTTAACGACCGTGTAATGTTGAATGGGAACATAGGAAACAATGTAAACCCTGAATCAAACAGTAGTAGCCAGATTGTAGGTGATTTTGACATTAGGGTAAAATTAGTGCCAAGCGGTAAAATTCAGTTTAAAGCATATAATCATTCCAACAATAATTTGATTTATGAAACAGCACCTTACACGCAAGGGGTTGGACTTTCATTTAAAGAAGAATATAATACTTTCCATGAATTACTAAGAAAGATTGGATCGTTGTTTAAAAAGAAGAAATAATAAAACCCTCATAACCAGTAGCTCTATATTTTTCTTTTGTTAAATCGACTAATTAATGATTTTCATTATAAAAAACTATAAGATTTATTATTAATATTGGATTCAACTTATACATTTGCAAATCAAAAAACTGAATGAATTAAATCAAATAAAATTCTGAAACTATGTTTATTTTAATGGTAGTTGTTTTTGTTTTAGGGTATGTAGCTATTGCCCTTGAACATCCACTAAAAGTTGACAAAGCTGCTTCAGCCTTAATACTTGGAGTAGTTGTCTGGACAGTACTTATTCTTGATGTATCAGGCATCCTCAGTTTAGGTTATAGTCAGGCATGGGAACATTTCAGAAACAGTTCGCTATTAACGGATTTTCTCAAAAATAACCCGGAAGCAAGCCTGCTGGAACAAATGAAATATTTTGTTGTTGATAATCAAATTGTTGAACATTTGGGTGATATCTCTGAGATTTTATTCTTTCTGCTTGGCGCCATGACTATTGTTGAAACAGTTGACCAGCATGAAGGTTTTAAAATTATTACCGATAAAATTACAACCACAAACAAAGTAAAACTCTTATGGATCATCAGTGTTTTGACATTCTTCATGTCGGCACTTCTTGATAACCTGACTACTACTATTGTTATGGTTGCCTTATTGCGCAAACTTATTGAAGATAAAAAGTCAAGGTGGTTTTTCGCAAGTATGATTATAATTGCAGCAAATGCAGGTGGTGCCTGGTCGCCAATAGGAGATGTTACTACAATCATGTTGTGGATTGGCAAACAGGTTACCGCCGGTAACATTATAGCAATGGTATTTTTACCCAGTTTATTCAATATGATTTTCCCGTTGCTTATCGTTTCCATTTACATGAAAGGACACGTTGAAAAGCCCGAAGTAAAAGACGATGATTCGGAAAACTTTACCACTCCTTTTGAACGGAAATTGATGCTTATAATGGGGATTGGAGCTTTGCTTTTTGTTCCCGTTTTCAAAACAACTACACACCTGCCGCCATACATGGGAATGCTGTTCGGGTTAGGTGTTTTGTGGGTTACTACAGAAGTTATGCACCGTAATAAAAGTCATGAAGATAAAAGAAAGCTGGCAATTGTTGGTGTTCTAAGAAGAGTTGACGTTCCTACTATATTTTTCTTTCTTGGTATATTGTCGGCAGTTGCTGCTTTACAGGTAGCAGGTCATTTACATTTATTGGCAGGATACCTGGATAAAAATGTTCACGATATATACGGAATCAATGCCGCAATTGGGATTTTATCTGCCATTGTTGATAACGTTCCGCTTACTGCCGGTGCAATGGGAATGTACCCGGTAATGACAGAAGCTATGGTACACGCATCCATTGAACCAACTTATATGCATCATTTTGTTCAGGACGGTGCTTTCTGGGAATTATTAGCATACGCAGCTGGTACAGGTGGAAGTATCCTGATCATTGGTTCAGCAGCTGGTGTGGCAGCTATGGGACTGGAAAAGATCGATTTTATCTGGTATATGAAAAAAATTTCATGGTTGGCAATGATCGGCTACTTTGGCGGTATTTTCATTTACTGGGTGCAGGAATTAATCATTTTTAAAATGTAAAACGGTTATGAATTATTAAAAAAATAATTCTGAAAAACAATAAAACAGACGTCATATTTCAATAACTGATTGTTCATAACTCAGCTAACAGTCAGGGCTGTTTATCTAAAAGTGTCCAGAAATAATCGTTATTTTAGCGAGGTATAATATTTAATGTTATACCTCGTTTTGTTTTAAGTAAAAAAAGGATAATTTATAAATGCTCATGTTGAAATTATTAATGATCCAGACAGATCTCCCTGCAGGGGTAGATACGCTGGTAAACGAACCTCAGGGAATCTCCACAAAGTTTATTGATTTAGCACTGAAAGGTGGATGGATTATGATTCCCATATTACTTTTATCTGTAATTGGGGTTTACATTTTTTTCGATCGATACTTTGCTATTAAAAAGGCTGGAAGATTTGATACCGGGCTTTTAGAAAAAGTAAAAGTGTACATAACAGGAGGCAAAATTGACGCTGCTCTTGCGCTTTGTAAAAGCAATTATTCTCCGGCAGCACGTATGCTTGAAAAAGGAATCAGCAGAATTGGAAGGCCGCTTACCGATGTAAATGCAGCCATTGAGAATGTTGGAAATCTTGAGATTTCAAAACTCGAAAAAGGACTTCCTGTTTTAGCGTCTGTAGCCGGGGGAGCCCCAATGCTTGGTTTCCTGGGAACAGTTATGGGAATGATTCAGGCATTTTACGATATGTCGAATGCAGGAAATAATATTGACGTGACGTTGCTCTCAACCGGTATTTACCAGGCAATGGTAACCACAGTAGCAGGACTTATTGTTGGTATTATAGCCTATTTTGCTTACAACATACTGGTTTCAAATGTGGAAAAAGTAGTGTTCAAAATGGAGGCTACCACGTCCGATTTTATGGATCTACTGAACGAACCTGCATAGTTTTATAAAATGGCACTAAAACGAAGAAACAAAGTTAATGCTGCTTTCAGCATGTCTTCCATGACTGATATCGTTTTTCTTTTATTGATATTCTTCATGGTAACATCTACATTAGTGGCACCAAATGCGCTTAAATTATTGCTCCCGCAAAGCAATAATCAAACGTCGGCAAAGCCAATTACAACCATTTCGATAACGCGGGACCTGAAATACTATGTCAATGACAATGGGGCTTTAAAAAGAGTTGCTTTTCAGGAAATTGAACCGTTTCTGCAGTCACGTTACGGAACAGGAAATGATGATATTTATATTTCATTGCACGCCGATAAAACGGTTCCATGGAATGAAATAGTAAAAATTATGAACATTGCACGCCGAAACAAGTATAAAATGATAGCGAATACTGCGCCGGAAAATTAAACTGGTTTTATTCCGATGATGGAATTGATGGTGAAAGAAAACAGATAATAATGGAAGAGTATATCAGGAAACATAAGCGCGGAATTATTGGCACGGTTATATTTCATACCGTGGTTCTGATTTTGCTTTTACTTCTTGGTTTTTTTACACCTCTTCCACTTCCGGGAGAAGAAGGGATCCTGGTAAACTTTGGCACCAGTAATAATGGGCTTGGCGAACGCGAACCCAGTCCGGCACGAAAAAAACCAACACCAGTACAACCGGTTCAGGAAGAAAAAAAGAAAGAAGTTCCTCCACCCCTTCCTCCTCAGCCAAAGCCAAAAACAAGTCAACCACAGGAATCCAAAGAAGTTGCGATGACGCAAGACTATGAAAAAACGGCTGCTATTGAAGCTGCAGCTGCAAAAAAACGTGAAGAAGACAAGAAACGTATAGAACAGCTGGAGGAACAAAGAAGACAGCAGCAAATAGAAAATGAGCGAAAAAAAGCAGAAGAGGCTGAACGTATTCGCAAGCAACAGGAAGAAGCAGAACGCATCAGAAAAGAGGAAGAAGCAAGAAAAGCAAAAGAGGAACAGGACCGCAAAATAAACGAAATTAACTCACGTGTTCAGGGAGCATTCAGCAATAAAAGTTCAGGAGCCGGCGGAGAAGGAAAAGGTGATGGAAAAAGCCAGGGAGTCACATTTCCCGGTGGAAACCAGGGAGTACCTACCGGAGATCCAAATGCCGGTAAATTTGGACCGGGAGGCAGCGGTTCAGGAAATCAGGGCTCGGGGCCTTCATTTAGCCTGTCAGGTAGGTCGGCCATGTCACTTCCACGTCCAAAATATCCCGGTGACGATGAAGGTATTGTGGTGGTAAAAATTACCGTTGATAAATATGGGAAGGTTACTGCTGCTGAGCCCGGTACCAGAGGAACGACAATTATGAACGAAAGCTTCTGGAACGAAGCCAAACAGGCTGCATTAAAAGCAAATTTTAACGCCGATGATAAGGCTCCTGCATTTCAACAAGGTACAATAACTTATCGGTTTACGCTCGATTAATCGTATTATCTCAATTTAAAATCTTCAATTACCCCCCTTTTAAACTGATAATTATCACAGATTATTTCTCCGAATTTTAGGTGATTTGCAAAAAATTTAGAGATTATGGCATTTATTACAAACGATCGGATTTTCAGCAAAAAATGGCTCACTGACTATTCACTGATTCTGGTTGGCTCTTTCATTCTGGCTGCAGGATTTGTTTATTTTATAACACCGCACAAAATTGTTCCCGGTGGAGTTTATGGTATCGCAATTGTTGTTCATTATCTTACTCCCGGTATATTTTCTTTCTGGCCTGATGGTTTTCCAATAGGATTATTTGGCTTGTTGCTGAACATCCCGCTGACAATTGCCGGAATAAAAATTTTGGGGCCGCGCTTTGGGGTCAAAACCATAATTGGCTTTGTGCTTACCTCGGCATTTATGGACGGGATAACTTGGTTGCGACCCGTTGGAAATGCACCTTTGGTCGACGATGTATTACTGTCAAGTGTTTTTGGAGGTGTGTTGATAGGTTTCGGACTGGGGTTGATTTTCAAATCGAGAGCTACTTCAGGTGGGTCGGATATTATTGCCATGATCATTGCCAAATATACCCACCTGCAACTGGGGAAACTGATGATTTATGTTGACTCCACCATTGTTTTACTTTCACTGGTTGCATTTAAAGACTGGCACATTCCGCTTTATTCCTGGATCGTAATTTATGTTGCCGGCCGTGCAATCGACATGACGCTGGAAGGCGCCGATTACAACAAAGCATTACTGATTGTATCAGATAAATATGAAGAAATAAAACACAAGTTACTGCACGATTTGGAACGTGGTGGAACTTATCTTGACGGTGAAGGAATGTACACTGGCGACAGGAAAAGGATCATTTACACCGTGGTTAGTCGCCGCGAAGTTGCCATACTTGAAGAATTCATCAGCAAAATCGATCCGGATGCTTTTATAACTATTATGGATGCAAAAGAAATATTGGGCGAAGGATTTCAAAATCTGAAGTTAAAAGTGAGTAACGATTAACACAATGTTATTGATTTGTTGACCCCCTAAAACTACCTGATCTTCAGTTATCCGTAGCATTTCGCTATTCACCGGTAAAATTTAACATTTAACAAAAAACTAACTTTTGTATATGGCAATTTTTGTAATTTTGGTTACGACCAGATGTAGTAAATTCAAGCCATGACATGAATAAACCACTGCTCCTTTGCATTTTTTTTGTCCTTTCCGGTGTTGTTTCTAATGCACAATCGGTTGGTCTCGTGTTGAGCGGAGGTGGCGCCAAAGGCCTTGCACATATTGGCGTAATAAAAGTTCTGGAAGAAAACAACATTCCTATCGATTATATTGCGGGAACCTCGATTGGTGCAATTGTAGCTGGATTATATGCAGCCGGCTATTCTACCGACGAAATGGAAAACCTATTTAGATCAGACGATTTCTATTTCTGGTCAACCGGAAAAATTCAGAAAGAATATCGATATTATTTTATGCAACAAGAGGAAGATCCGGCCTGGATCGATTTAAATGTTGAACGAAAAGAAGATAAAGTAAAAATACTCCCCCCAACCAATCTTGTTCCGGAAGATCAAATGGACTTTGCTTTTATGGAATTGATGACAACTACCAATGCGGCCTGTAATTACGATTTCGACAGTTTGATGGTTCCGTTTTTTTGCGTGGCTGCGGATATCTACAAAAATCAGCCTGTAGTTCTGAGAAAAGGAGATCTTGGCTCTGCAATCCGGGCTTCCATGACAGTTCCACTTGTTTTCAGGCCGATTAAAATCAACGGAGAACTTTTATATGACGGCGGAATTTTAAACAACTTTCCTGCCGATATTATGAAGAAAACGTTTAAGCCGGATATCATTATTGGACATAAAGTAGCTGACGATAAAAGGAAAGCTGATTCCGATGATTTGCTTCAACAGTTATCTAACCTTGTAATGCGTCCTACTAACTTCAAAATTTCACCCAAAGATGGAATATTATTGGAGACCAACTTCAAGAATGTAGGATTGCTCGACTTTAATAAAATTGATTTTATTTTAAGCGAAGGAATTCAAACAGCTAACAATGCCATTGACAGCATAAAAGGCCTTGTTAAAAGAAGAGTTACTTCTGAAGAAGTGCAAAAGAAAAGAGATGAATTTAACAGTAAAAAGCCTGAACTCTATTTTCAGAATATACAAATTGAAGGCGTTAAAGATCCGATGCAGCGAAAATACATCATTCAGTCGATTAAACACAAGTACAACGTAATAACCCTGCAATCGCTGAAAAAAGAGTATTTTAAACTTATTGCTGATGAGCATATTAAATCCATTTTGCCAATTGCACGGTATAACCCTGAAACTGGCTATTTCGATTTAAACTTAAAAGTCGAGCCAAATAAAAAGTTTGAAGTTAAAGTTGGTGGAAATATTTCTACCAAACCAATTAACCAGGGTTTTGCAAGTTTTGATTATAGAAATTATAAAAGCCGCGCTTACACGCTCACATCCAATATTTACTTCGGACGGTTTTACAGCTCATTTAAAATAGGCGGCAGGATAGATTACCCCACGCTACTACCATTTTATCTTGCAGGTTATTCAACGTTTAACCGTTGGGATTTTTTTACTTCCAGCAGCGAACTTTTTTTTGAAGATGTTCGGCCTCCATACATCATTCAAAACGAAACCAACCAGCGTCTTGAAACAGGATTTCCCCTTGGGTTACATGGTAAATTATACGGAGGTTTGGCATATTCAAGCTCCAAAGATGAATACTATCTGACCGACGTTTTCAATAAAGCCGACCAGCCCGATGAAACCACGTTCAAAGCTTTTGTTTCCCAATTGGGACTGGAATATAATTCGCTGAACTACAAAGAATATGCAACAGAAGGTGCATATCGTTGCCTAACAGGAAAGTATATTACAGGACGGGAAATTAATGTTCCTGGCTCAACCTCAAAAGAAATCCAAAAAACAAAGACAAATCATGACTATTTTCTGGTAAAAGCTCATACAACACGGTATTTCAAATTAGCTCGCGTTTTCACTTTGGGTACACAGGCAGAAGCGGTTTTCAGTAATAAGGGATTATTTAAAAATTATAGGTCAACATTACTGGCAGCTCCCGGATTCTATCCTACACCGCACAGTAAATCTTTATTTTTAGAAAAATATCATGCCAATAATTATTTGGCAGGTGGTCTGAGTGCCATTATTCTTTTCAACCCTTCTCTGAACTTAAGGTTGGAAGGATTTGGATTTGTTCCCATAAAAGAAGTACAATCAATCGATAATAAAGCAGTTGTTTCTACTGAATATTTCAAAAATTATTATTTACAGGGAGCGGCAGCTCTGGTATATCAAACCGGAGTCGGCCCAATCAGTTTATCAGTAAATTACTACGAAAAGGATAATACCCAATTATATTTTTCACTGAATTTTGGATATATTCTGTTTAACAAACGTGGATTTTGATCATACTATCGAATAAAATTAGATAGTCCCTTATCGAGTCGAAAAGATATTTCAATAATTCCGTAGAATTCATCTTTCTTCTTCCATGGTGTTTGAAGAATGATCTTTTTAACGCCTTCAGATTCTGTTGTGTACATGTTTTCTTTAGGCGATTCAAGCATTTTTTTCAGTTTCGATTTTGAAGGTTCGGGATGACAATCGAGTATATTTGTTCCCAGCAACTTATCACCACCATACTTTTTGAACTGACGAATGGAATACTGATTCATGTAAACGATGATCCCCTGTTTATCGCAAATCGTTATTGCGCCGTTAAACTCTTCGGCCCATTCAACATCCCGGCCTTTTAAAATCATATCTTACGATAGCATTTTACCCATTCCACCTCAAAGGTTGCAGGCAATTGCGACGCCGGAATTTCTTCTACCAGTAAAACAGACGCATTTAAATGCAACTTTCCTGCAAGAGATGTATTTTGCGTACTGAATATTTCCGACTCATTGATTTTCCAGGTAAAATTACTTCCTTCTTTTTCAACCGTAAAAATATACCACTGCCCTTTTTTAAGGTTTGATATATCGAGTCCGGTAACATCTGTTTTACCGTTGACAGTAGAAACAATTCCTACACGATTTTTAGCACCTGCCTCAACAAGATTTAGTCTTGGTGTATTTTGTTCTCCTGCCAGATAAAAAGAGCCAACCATTTGTTTTGATGGGTTAAATTTTATTTTAGCTTCAAAAATCCCGTTTTCCTGCCAAAATCCCGGCCACGATGAAACCACGCCGGAAGTATAATCCAACTCAACCGGTAAAAATCCGGAAGAAAGTTGCCAAACCTTACCGGTCTTTTTCTCCTTGCGGACCTCAATTGTCAGTTTGCCTCCGGTCTTTACGTTTGCACCATCGGTGTAAACTTGCAAATCGCCAGCCAGTGAATAGTTGTCGCCAAGCAATTTATCTGCCACATATGTTTTATTCGACCACTTGTTTTTATCTGGTTTTGCAGCATTGAAGTCATCTTCAAACGATACTTCCCACTTCTGGAAAAAATCAAAAGCTTTGCCTCCTTTATAAGAAAAATATTTTACCAGATGCGGCAGTTTTTTCATTGCCAGAAACTCCTGCTGTTTTGCGTATTCCTCTGTTTTTTGCCATTTATTTTTATCTTCCAGGTAGGCTTTTCTTTGTTTGAATTCTTCAGAAGCAATAATTTCTGTGAGTTCGTTATAACGTTTTAAATCGCCTGAATCTTTTACATTAAGGTAATTTTTATATAAAGCTGATTTATCAAATTTCAGAAAAAATTTCACTTCAGAATCACCGGACAATTGTTTAAAACGCGAATATTTTTTGTAAGCTTCACTTTTTTCAAATTTCTTTTTGTCTTTCAGGAATTGCTCATGCTCTTTAAACTCCTTTTTACCTACAAATACTTTTAGCTCTTCATACCTTTTAAGATCATGACTTCCAGCTGTTTCGCGATACAATTTTAATTTTTTCGATTTTTCAAATTTGAAATAGGCCTTTATCTCAGGATCATGCTTTAACGTTTTTAATTCTTTTTGCTTTTGTTTGTCTGTTCCCGGCTCTGTACTCAACTGATTAAATTTTTTCAGTTTTTCCGATTTTGAAAAAGCTTCATGTTTTTTTAAACCATCCGATTGATGTAACTCTTTAAATGCCTTTATTCCTGCTGATTTATCAAGGCTTTGAAAATCCTTTAAATGTTTTTCTTCTACCGATCCTTTAAATACCTGCTTAGTTATTTCTTCTTTTTCTTTTTCAAACTGCCCCTCTTTTACATAATCCCGCAAGGCATCATATTCCTTCATTTTCTCCGACTTTTTAAGACTTTCAAATTTCTTAAGATCAGAAGAATTGACCACCTTAAAATAATTCTTAATCGGTTTAGATTTATTTAGGCGTTCCAGTTCCATCAGTTCGTTGTATTCCTTGCTTCCTTTGAATTGTAATGATTCAATTTCCGCCTTCTTCTTTTTAAATTCTTCAGAGTTTACCCATTTTTCGAGATCAAGGTACTTTTTCAATTCCTCTGATTTTTCAACCCGGTTAAACTCCTGATAATCATCAAGAAGTGATTTTCGCTTTTTTTCGATTGATTCGGTTGATTTTATTTTTCCAAAAAGCTGTAGAGAGAAGATTTTAAATGACATTGGTTTGAGTTTCGTTTATTTTTCTCAAAAATAAAAATTTAACTCATATAAACAGTCATCAAATCTGAATTTTGAAACATCTTATTACGAACATAACCAAAATTTTAGGGGTATTTTTATAAGTTTTAAACAATTTTTGCAGTAAAAGCAATTTTTTTAATCCTTGACTGTTTATATTTTCCCGCCTGCAAAATTGCCTATTCTCCTTATTTTGAATAGTTTTGATTAAGATCTAATAAATACAGATGATTCCGAATTCAGAACTTATATTAAATAGCGACGGTACAATTTTTCATTTACATTTAAAACCGGAGAACGTTGCCAGCCAGGTAATACTTGTTGGTGATCCGCAACGTGTAGATACCATCGCATCTTATTTCGATGAAATTGAATTTTCAGTTCAAAATCGTGAATTTAAAACAGTTACAGGCTGGTATCACCAGAAAAAAATAACCGTTACTTCTACAGGAATCGGCACCGATAACATCGATATTGTGATGAACGAACTGGATGCGCTTGTAAATATCGATCTTAAAACGAGGACTGTAAAAGATCAACTTACTTCGTTGAATATTGTCAGAATTGGCACTTCAGGCGGATTGCAACCTGACTTGCCTGTGAACTCTTTTGTTATTTCACAAAAGTCGATCGGATTCGATGGAATGCTGAATTATTACGCTAACCGTGAACAGATTAGCGATCTGGATTTTGAAAAAGCATTTAAAGAATTTACGAATTGGAATAAATCATTGCCAACCATTTATGTGGTTGATGCTTCAAAAGAAATGATGGACAAATTCAGCAAAGGAAATTTTCATTATGGTGTAACCATTTCAGCACCTGGATTTTATGGTCCACAGGGACGTGTACTGAGATTACCGCTTGCAGTACCTGAACTAAACCAGCAAGTTGAAGAGTTTGATTTTGAGGGGTTGAAAATCACCAATTTTGAGATGGAAAGTTCGGCAATTTACGGTTTGTCTAAAATGCTTGGACACAACGCACTGACCGTTTGCCTGATTATTGCTAACCGGGTAAGTAAAACAGCCAACGAAAATTACAGGGAAGAAATGAAAAAACTGATAAAAATTGTTTTGGATCATTTAACAAATTAAAACCCTTATGAAAAAAAGCAAATTAAATGCTTTGATTGAACTGCTCGACGATCCCGATCAAATGGTTTACAAAATCGTGGAAAAAGAGCTACTCAAGGAAAAGAATAATATTATTCCTGCCCTGGAAGAAAAATGGGAAACCAGTTTTGACGGACACAGCCAGGAAAGAATTGAAAATATTATTCAGAACCTGCAGTTCAATGAAACAAAAAAAATGCTGGAATCATGGCTTATTACGGATGCTGATGAACGTGATCTCCTTTCAGGCTTTGTGATCATTGACCGTTTTCAGTACCCGGATCTGAATCCAATGATGGTTCAGATGAAAATTGAAAATATCAGGAAAAAAATATGGCTTGAATTAAATAACTCGCTGACTCTTTTGGAAAAAACGACCATTTTAAATCATTTCCTGTACAATATGAATGGATTTACGGTTAATCATCAAAACATTCAATCGCCACAGAATTGTTTCGTGAACCAGCTACTTGACACAAAAAAAGGAAACCCGGTTTCGCTTTGTATTCTTTACACTATTATTGCACGGCAACTCGAACTGCCTGCACAGTTTATCGATTTTCCCAAAAATCCGCTGGTAGCTATTGTTGATCCTAAATTGGCCCGAAAAGTACACGGCGAGAAAGCCATGTCGGACGTACTATTTTATATTAATCCGGCCAACAGAGGTTCGATTACCAGCATCAAAGAAATTGAATACCATTTAAAAACAAATGAATATCTGCCGGTTCGCAGTTATACGGAACCAAAATCGGATGTTTATTTAATACGACTTTTACTCGAAACACTGGAAATATCGTATAATTCAGTGAATTATACTGATAAAAAAGAACGCATTCAAAAGTTACTTGAATTGTTTTAAAAGAAAAAGCCTTCCGTTAAGAAGGCTTTTCTTTTTTATATCAATAGTCAAAAATTATTTTGCGTAGCTTACAGCACGTGTTTCGCGGATTACCGTAATTTTTATTTGTCCCGGATACGTCATCTCATCCTGAATTCGTTTTGAAATATCATAAGACAACTGTTCGGTTTCCTGGTCGCTCATTTTATCGGCACCCACAATAACTCTCAGTTCACGCCCGGCTTGAATAGCGTATGTTTTCATTACACCCGGGTATGAAAGAGCTAAATCTTCCAAATCTTTTAACCTTTTAATGTACGATTCTACCACCTCGCGACGGGCACCCGGACGGGCACCGGAAATAGCGTCACAAACCTGGACAATTGGCGCAAACAACGACTCCATTTCAACTTCATCGTGGTGTGCACCAATCGCATTGGTAATATCCGGTTTTTCCTTGTATTTTTCAGCCAGTTTCATCCCTAAAACTGCGTGTGGCAATTCAGGTTCATCATCAGGCACTTTACCAATATCGTGAAGTAATCCGGCACGTTTTGCTTTTTTAGGATTGAGTCCCAGTTCTGAGGCCATAATAGCTGATAAATTGGCAACTTCGCGAGAGTGTTGCAACAAGTTCTGTCCGTAAGACGAACGGTATTTCATTTTACCGATCAATCGCACAAGTTCAGGATGCAATCCGTGAATTCCAAGGTCGATTGTTGTACGTTTCCCTGTTTCAATAATTTCCTCTTCAATCTGTTTTTTCACCTTTGCAACCACTTCTTCAATTCGCGCTGGGTGAATACGTCCGTCAGTTACCAGTTGGTGCAATGCCAGACGTGCAATTTCACGGCGAACCGGGTCAAATGCAGAAAGCACAATTGCTTCCGGCGTATCATCAACAACGATTTCTACTCCGGTAGCTGCTTCCAGTGCCCTGATATTACGTCCCTCACGACCAATAATCCGGCCTTTAATTTCATCGCTTTCAATATGAAAGATGGTAACCGCATTTTCTATTGCTGTTTCAGTTGCCACTCTTTGAATGGACTTGACCACAATCTTTTTAGCTTCCTTATTGGCAGTTAATTTGGCTTCCTCCATTATTTCGTTGATATACGAAATAGCTTCCGTTTTTGCCTCTTCCTGTAACGATTCTACCAATTGTGCCCTGGCTTCTTCAGCCGATATTCCCGAAATCTGTTCCAATTTTTCCAGGTTCTGCCGGTGCATTTTGTCCAGTTCTTCACTTTTGTGTTCCAGCCGTTGCATCTGTGCATTCAGATTTTCACGAATAATTTCAACTTCGCGCTTTGAGGTCTCAAATTCCTTGATCTTACGCTGCAACTCATCTCTACGCTGGTTAACAGCTGCATCCTTTTGTTTAGCACGGTTTTCAATATTATTGATTTCCGAGTTCTTCTCCTGGATGTATTTTTCATGATCAGATTTTAGCTGAAGGAATTTCTCCTTGGCCTGAAGAATCTTATCTTTTTTTATGACTTCGCCTTCTGCCTGTGCTTCAGCTATTATACCGGTTTTCTTTTTGGTCAGCGCTTTGTTCCAAATTACATAGGACAAAGCTCCTCCACCTATAAAACCGGCAGCAATTCCGATTATTAAATTTATCATATTTCCAATTTAAATTATTAATTACTAAAAAACCCGTAAGAAGTTGCTCATCCTTTGAATGGTATGAACAACTTGATACGGGTCTTGATAAATATATTTACACTAAATGATGCTATTTCTTCAGTCTTTCCTTTACAAAGTCTGAAATATCATCGTTTAAATTCTTCAACTCTTCGATAAAGAGATTATCATTCTCGCGCTGTTTCATTTCCGCATTGCCAAGTGCAATCTGGAAAGCAGCCATCGATAAAATATCCGTCGATTCCATATCACGATACATTTCGCGGTATTTCCGCACTATATCGTTAACAATCTTTGCAGCTAAACGGTATTTCTCCTCATCGTCCCGATCGATTTGCAACGGATAATTCCGCCCATCGATTTTAATATTTATTCTAAAATTGTTATTGTCACCTGCCATTACTTATTGAGTAATGCAATACATTTGTCAATTTCCCGTATTAATTTATTTAATTTCTGCCTGGCTTCCTTGTTTTCATCAACTCCTGATAAAAGGTGGGTTGCCAGTTTCAGTTGTTCTATCTTTTGACTTAATTCCGAATTTTCCTGTTTCCGTGTTTCTATTTCCCTGTTAAGTACTGTCACATGTTTTTCAAGCTGTTCTTTTTCCGATTCCAGTTCGGTGACTTCCTGAAATAACCTGTGTGTATTTGACTTTAAATCAACCAGAAACAATCGTTCTTCCTCAGTCATTGTAGCTGCATTTCACGGACAAAGTTAATATTTTTAACCTATTGTAAAAGCAATTGGAAATTATTGAATTGAAATATTACAAACATACTACTGTTCAATAAGTGGCTAAAAGTTTAAATTTGTCGTTCTTGTTAGGAATAGTGATAAAGGAAATATATGAAAAAGCTTTTATTGATTTTTATTGTTTGCAGTTCTGTTCATATATCAGCACAGGAGAAATACTTTTCGGCTCCTATGAAAATCCCGTTGATTTTAAGCGGAAGTTTTGCGGAATTACGCAGTAATCATTTTCATTCAGGAATGGATATAAAGACCCAGGGAGTTACCGGTCAGGTGGTATCTGCTGCTGCTAAAGGTTATATTTCCAGGATTTCCATCTCTCCTACCGGATTTGGAAATGCGCTTTACATTAATCATCCGAACGGAACAACAACAGTTTACGGCCATTTAATGAAATTTCGCGATGATATTCAGGAATATATCAGAAACATTCAGTATGAAAAAAAATCTTTTCGAGTTGATGTACCGGTACTTCCAGGCATTTTCCCGGTAGAAAAAGATGAATGGATTGCATTAAGCGGAAATACAGGAAGTTCCGGTGGGCCGCATTTGCATTTTGAAATCAGGGACACCAAAACTGAAGAGCCGCTAAATCCGTTGGATTTTGGATTCAACATTGCAGATCGCACCCCGCCGACTTTCAGCGGGCTTGAAATAATGCCACTTTCTGAATCATCACAAGTTGAGTTTCAGCCAACAAAAAAAATCTACCATCTAGTATTTTACGATGGGAAGTATCATATTTTAAACAACCCTGCAATTCCAGTTTACGGGAACATTGGCTTTGCTTTTGAAGCCTACGATTATTTTGATGATTCGCGTAATCGTTGCGGGTTGAGTTTCATTCAGCTTAAAATTGATGGAGAATTGTACTTTTCAATGAATCTTCACCGGTTTTCGTTTGATGAATCCCGGGATATTAACAATTTTATCGATTATGAAGATTTGGTTAGGCAAAACCGCCGGTTTCAAAAAACATGGATTGATCCGGGAAACCAACTAAGCATGTATGATTTCAACCGGAATAACGGGGTATTTTTTGCCACTGACGGAAAAACACACCAGGTTGATATTGAAGCCGAAGATGCTTATGGAAATCGTTCTGTTTTAACCTTCAGAATTGAAAGCAAGTATAAAGAAATTTCGCCAATTCCGGATGAGAGAAATCATCCGTTTTGAATGGAACACTGAAAATCGTTTTTCAACCAGTGATGTTGATCTTGAAATACCGGAAGGAAGTTTATATCACTCACTTAATTTTCATTATGAAAAATTCCCCATTGAATCAGGTTATTTTTCCAATCTCCATCAATTGGAAGACAATACAGTTCCTTTTCATTCAGGGGCAATCCTAAAAATTATACCGGTTAATTTAAGCGAAAATCTGGAAGATAAGGCACTGCTGGTAAGTATTGATTCAGTAACAGGACAATACTGGTCGGCAGGCGGTAAATATGAAGATGGATGGGTAAGTTCAAAAATCAATGTTTTAGGATTATATGCAATTCGTGTCGATACAGTGCCGCCAACAATAAAGCCGTTAAGTATTTCGAACAAAAATACACTCACAGAAAAAGAAAGAATTCGATTTATCGTTAAGGACGATCTTTCTGGTATTAATAAATATGAAGGTTATCTCGATGGCAAATGGGCATTATTTGAATACGATCCCAGGATTAATCAAATTGTTCATTATTTTGACTCAAAACGATTTAAGATGAACCGCCAGCACCAGTTAAAACTGATTGTTTCCGACAACAAAAACAATATTGCAGTTTACGAAGCCACTTTTCGGAAATAAACTCAAATAAGATTTTAGTCATTTCTGATGGTTTTAAAAAGTGGTACTTTAAGGCCAAACTTTAAACCGTCAGTATTATGAAATTTAATCCGGCCCGGGCAATCCACGACCTGAAACAATTTGGAGAATTCGGAGATGTAAATCCCTCAATTACCGATTCTTCGACTTACACTTTTTTGCAGGGAGAAACCATGGAAGAAACATTCCTCGGACAGCAGGAAGGTTGTTTTCTTTATTCACGACACTGGAATCCAAGCAACAAGTATCTTGCTGAAGCTATTGCTGCCATGGAAAATACTGAATCGGCATGGATAACTGCCTCGGGAATGGCTGCCATTACGTGTGCGCTACTTGAGATATGTAAAGCCGGAGATCATATTATTACCAGCGTTACTACTTATGGTGGAACCTATGCATTCCTAAAAAACTGGCTTCCCTGTTATCAAATCGAAGTTTCATTTGTAAATATCACAAATATTGAAGAGGTAAAAGCAGCTTTAAAACCCAATACAAAAGTAATTTACACCGAAAGTGTAACCAACCCGCTGTTACAGGTTTCAAATATTCCGTTGCTGGCTGAAATTGCGCACGAGGCAGGTGCAAAACTTATGGTGGACAATACTTTTACTCCAATGATTTTTTCTCCGGCAGTGCTGGGTGCTGATCTGGTTGTTTACAGCATGACCAAATTTATCAATGGTAAAAACGATTGTGTTGCGGGAGCTATTTGCGGAAGTAATCAGTTTATTCATGAACTTTCAAATGTAAACGATGGAACTGCAATGTTACTAGGTCCGGTGCTCGATCCGCTGCGTTCATCAAGTATCTTAAAGAATTTGAATACACTGCACATACGAATGAAACAACACAGCAAAAACGCTCAGTTTCTGGCTGATAATTTCGAAAAGATGGGATTGAAAATCATTTATCCGGGATTACCAAAACATCCTCAATATGAGTTGCATAAAAGCATGATGAATGAAGAATTCGGTTTTGGCGGAATGATGGCCATTGATTTCGATACCATGGAAAATGCTTACCGGGTAATGCAAAAAATGCAGGATGCCGGCGTTGGTTATCTGGCAGTAAGTCTGGGTTATTTTCGAACTCTTTTTAGTTGTTCTGGGCATAGTACCTCTTCTGAAATACCGATTGATGTGCAAAGAGAAATGGGACTTTCCGAAGGATTAGTCAGGTTTTCTGTAGGTCTCGACAATAATATCGAAGAGACGCTGGAACTGATAAAAGGTTGTATTGATTAATCATTTCTATTCCCCACTTCACGATAAAAATCATAATCCTGAAAACGGAATTGATTATCTTTGTCAACTTTGAAAAATTAAAATCGCAGATATGAAGAGAAAGATTGCAATTTCAGGAATATTATTTTTTGTATTCACACTTGTTAATTACCAGGTTTCCAACGGATGTACCAATTTCTTAATTTCAAAAGGCGCCACTGTCGATGGTTCTACCATGATCACTTATGCGGCTGATTCTCACACTCTATATGGTGAATTGTATTATCAGCCGGCTCAGGATTATCCTGCAGGCTCCATGCGCGATATTTACGAATGGGACACCGGAAAATATTTGGGACAAATTCCTCAGCCGGCTCACACATACAGTGTAATTGGAAACATGAACGAATTTCAGGTAGCCATTGGTGAAACCACGTTTGGCGGACGAAGTGACTTATACCATCAGGCGAGGGCTATTATGGATTACGGAAGTTTGATTTATGTGGCTTTACAAAGAGCCAAAACAGCCCGCGAAGCCATTGAAGTAATGACCAGCCTGGTAAAAGAATATGGTTATTACAGCGAGGGTGAATCTTTTTCCATCAGCGATCCGAACGAAGTATGGATTATGGAAATGATTGGAAAAGGTGAAGGTGAAAAAGGGGCTGTTTGGGTCGCTCTTCGAGTTCCTGATGGATATGTTTGCGGACATGCCAACCAAGCCAGAATTACCACCTTTCCAAAAGATGATTCTGAAAACTGTCTGTATGCTGAAGATGTAATTACTTTTGCGCAAAAGAAAGGATGGTTTACAGGAAATGACAAAGATTTCAGCTTTTCAGATGTTTATGCACCGGTTGATTTTGAAGGAGCCCGTTTCTGCGAAGCCCGGGTTTGGTCAGGTTTTAGAAAGGTAGCCAAAGGAATGGATAAATACGAAGATTATGTTGATGGAATCGTAAAACATGGCGGTGCAAATAACTTTGCCACCAATCGGATGCCGTTGTGGGTAAAACTCGATAAAAAACTTACAGTTCAGGATGTGATGGGAATGATGCGCGATCATTTTGAAGGAACTGAACTGGATATGACAAAAGATTTAGGTGCCGGTCCATACCGCTTGCCTTACCGCTGGCGTGGACTAACATGGGAAGTCGATTCAGTAGAATATTGCAATGAAAGAGCAATTTCTACCCAGCAAACCGGTTTTTCGTTTGTAGCACAAAGCAGAAATTGGTTGCCTAATCCAATTGGTGGAATTCTCTGGTTTGGCGTTGATGATACTTACAGTACGTGCTATGTTCCGATGTACTGCGGAATTACCGAGATTCCTGAATGTTTCCGTGTTGGTAACGGCGACATGCTCACCTACAGTGAAACTTCCGCTTTCTGGACATTTAACTGGGTATCCAATTTTGCCTATTTGCGTTATGATGACATGATTAAAGATGTTCAAAAAGTTCAACAGAAATTGGAAAATAAGTTTGTTACTTATGTGCCGGCAGTTGACAAAGCTGCGCAGGATATTTACAAACAGGACGGGGAAAAACAGGCACGTAAATTCTTATCAGAATTCTCGGTAAATGAAGCCAATAATATGACTAAACGCTGGAAAGAACTTGGGCAGTATTTACTGGTAAAATATATGGATGGTAATATAAAACGGGAAAAAGACGGAAAATTTGAACGCACTGAAACAGGTATGGCACCCTCTCCTATTTTTGCAGGCTATCCGGAATGGTGGTACAAAGCTATTGTTAAAAGCACAGGAGATCATTTTAAAGTGATTGGCGAGGCAGGACACTGATAATTAGTTTCTGTGAATCAGCAAACTAATTTTAATTTGAAGATCATTTTCGTTTGGTTATTCATATTTTTTGTTATTTTTGCGCGACTTTTTAAGCAATCTCTTATTCGTCGAGCGACGGATTACATTGCCAACTAAAAATTATTGAAATGGAAGATTTAATTAAAATTGTTGAAAAGGAATTTACTGCAGGACACAATCATCCGCAGTTTGGCGCCGGAGATACAGTAACGGTAAGTTATAAAATTAGAGAAGGAAACAAGGAACGTATTCAGAACTTCCGTGGTGTTGTAATCCAAATTCGTGGACGGGAAGCTACAAAAACTTTCACTGTTCGTAAAATGTCGGGAAATATTGGTGTGGAAAGGATTTTTCCTTTTTTCTCCCCTTTTATTGACAGCATCGAAGTTAACAAACGAGGTAAAGTACGCAGGAAAAGATTGTTTTATCTGCGTGAACTTACGGGAAAGAAAGCAAGAATCAAAGAAAGAAGAATTTAATTAGGATTTAAGTAATAATAAAAGGTCTCTTAATCAAGAGACCTTTTTTTTGCTTTTTGATACAATAGTTTTAGTTTTCAAACAATTCTTTGGCAGCTTTCAAGATAGACTCCGTAACATTATCTCCACCAACCATTTTAGCCAGTTCTTCAACCCGTTCATTTTCTTCCAAACGTTTAATTGATGTGTAGGTTTTACCTTCCGATTCATATTTGTAAACTACAAAATGTGCATCGCCTTTGGCTGCAATTTGAGGTAAGTGCGTGATATTAATAATTTGTGTAGTTGTTGAAAATGATTTAATAATCGTTCCCATTTTTAAGGCAATTTCACCGGAAACACCCGAGTCAATCTCATCGAAAATAACGGTAGGCAACGATTTGGATTTTCGTAACAGATTCTTAATCGCTAACATCAATCGGGACATTTCCCCACCTGAAGCAATTTTTGAAATTTCAGCGGGCTGAATATCGTTGTTTGCTGAAAACTGGAAAGAAACAGCATCTTTTCCACTTGCAGTAAAATCAGTCAATTCCTGATGCTGAACAGAAAATTTTGATTTATTCATACCAAGTTGCTGTAAATCGATAATGATAGCTTTTTCTATTTCAGGGAAAACCTTTTTACGCGCCTGGCTCAATATTGCAGCCTTTTTTTTCATCTGTTCATAACAATATTCCAGCTCTGTTTCTGTTTTTTTAATATCATCAGCATAACCAACAACCTTGGAAATCTTTTCATCAAACGAATCACGTAATACAATTAATTCCTCAACACTTGTCGCATGATGTTTTTGCTGCAAACCGTAAATCAGGTTCAGCCTGTCGTTGATTTGCTCAATCCTGGCCGGATTATATTCTATATTCTCTGATTGTATCTCAATTTCATTCAAAATATCTTTTATTTCCAGGAAACTGCTTTGTAAACGATCTGCCAGTTCAGGAGCAGCTGAAATATAACTCCGAATCTTTTCCATTGTTTTCTGACTATCTTTCAAATTCTGAACAACAGATAACCGTTCATTTTCAAGCAATTCATGCACATGGCTTAGGGCACTTTTTATTTCTTCAGAATGAGTCAGAACTTCCAACTCTGCCTCCAGCTTGTTTTGTTCGTCATCTTGTAACGAAGCTTCCTTTAACTGGTCATACTGAAACTGAAAATAATCGAGATCGGCATTAGCCTTTTCCGACATTTGCTTCAGTTCTTCAAGTTCCTTCGCAATTCGTCGATATTCTTTATACGACTTTTTATATTCTTCCAAAAGAGTTGGAGCAGCCGAAACAGTATCAACTAAATTAAGCTGAAATTTCTGGTTGGAAAGTTCCAGGTTTTGATGTTGTGAATGAATATCAATAATTTCAAACCAAGTTCCTGTAATGTTTTCAGATTGACCGGGGTATCGTTTACAAAAGCTCTCGATTTTCCTGATGGTGTAATTTCTCGTCTTAATATGGCAGGATTTTCGTAATCCAGATCATTCTTTTCGAAAAACGAATGAAGATTATAATTTCCTATTTCAAAAATACCTTCAACAATGCATTTTGCATTTTTTCCTTTAATACCGATAAATCGGCACGATTGCCGAGGATCAGTCCAAGTGCTCCCAAGAATAATAGACTTTCCCGCCCCGGTTTCCCCGGTAACTGTATTTAAGCCTGCATCAAAATCAACCGTAAGTTTGTCGATCAGTGCATAGTTTGAAATGGATAATCGGGTGAGCATATTTGAATTTTTTTTCTGTAAAATTTTACACTACGAAAATGGTGTAAAATTCTCAGAAATCAAATTTCCAAAACTAAATAAAATGAACAATCAACTCTGGTTTCGGAGATGAAAATAATGGAAATATCACATAGTCCTTCAGAATCGCTTTCGCTTGATTTTATCGTACTTATTACCATTCGAAGGGTCTATTTCATTAAGAATGGTGAGTACCCGATTTCTTTCATCAGGAAATGATTTTGAGAATATATTTACCAATTCATCCGATTTGGCATCGAAAAATATTTGAAGAATGTAAAGCGATGGTTTACGACGAAATACTTTCTGTAAATCACGCAATGATTGGGCAATATTTGCCCTTCCTTCTTCAACACGATCGGCCATAATATCCAACCCGTCGCGGTGGTACTCATACATACACTTACGGAAATCGGAATAAGACTTATTTAAAATATTTTCTACCAACCAGTAACGATTCCGTTCGCTCTCAAAGGATTTCCAACCCTTTTCCACTGCATTTTGAGAGTTGTTTACAATTGCCTGCGCCTTTTGAAAAAATTGAGTTCCTCCCTCCTGAGAAAAAGTATCGTAATCGAACCCAAGAATAATATAAGCATAATAAGCAAGAATATTGGTCAGATTATCACGATTGGAAGTTTCATTAAATTCAAGTGGCTGATATTCAACATACTTACAACGAAAATCGTTGTCTTTTAATCGTAATATTGTAGTCTCATAACTGGAATTAAAAACGGGACGAACTAGTTGCACCTGTATAGAACCCTTAAATTCATCGGCCGAAAGTTGTTCTGTTAGTTGAATCGTAATGTTACACCGGATTTTTTCATCGTAAGTGAATACATTATCCGTCCATTTCCGGTTATTCATAAACTCATAAATATCCGACCTCATGGTATTAAACATGGTTTGGTTGGCACCTTGTATTTTCTGATGCGAAATAGCTACATTACAACGTAGTTCCTGGGCAAAAGCACTTTGTAAAACAATAAATATTGAAAATATACTAATGATAATGTATTTCATAACTATATAAAATCAATCGTAAAAAAACCTTTTAAATAAACTGCTGGTTTTATGCCATCAGTGAAATTATTTTTCGCACAATATCGCGAGCCACTTCTTTCTTAGATTTTAACTCAAAAACTTCCTGATTATTGTCTTTACCTATAATAGTAATTTTATTGGTATCTACGCCAAATCCTGCACCACTATCATTTAATGAGTTCAGAACGATAAAATCGAAATTTTTTGAACGAAGTTTCTTTTGAGCATTTTCCTTTTCATTTACGGTTTCGAGTGCGAAGCCCACAAGTATCTGTTCTTCTGATTTTTGTTCGCCCAGCCTTTTCGCAATATCTTCCGTTGGTTTTAATTTTAACTCCCAATCCGTTTTGCCCCATTTTGTTTTCTGAGCATCAACATTTAAAGGTGTAAAATCAGCTACAGCAGCGCTCATTACTGCCCCATCAACATTGGGAAAATGTTCCATACACCGGGAATACATTTCGAATGCCGATTCTACCTGAATTACTTTGATATTTTTGTTGCTTGTTGAAACCGATACAGGGCCTGAAACGAGAATAATGCTGGCACCTTCATCAGCTAATTCCTCCGCAATTGCATACCCCATTTTTCCCGATGAATAATTACCGATAAAACGAACCGGATCAATTTTTTCGTAAGTAGGTCCTGCCGTTACTAGAAAGGTTTTATTGAGGAGTTTTTTTTTTCTGCTGAAATAATCGATAATAATTTCGACAATATTTTCAGGTTCTTGCATCCGCCCTTTTCCTTCAAGGCCGCTGGCCAACTCACCTGAAGCAGGATCAATGATAAAATTTCCGTATTCTTTCAAAACCGAGATGTTTCTTTTGTGTTGAAGGGTGGGAAAACATGTCGAGGTCCATTGCCGGAGCAACGAAAACAGGACATTTAGCAGAGAGGTAAGTGGTTACCAGCATATTATCGGCTATACCGTTTGCCATCTTCCCAAGCGTCGATGCAGTAGCCGGTGCAACAAGCATTAAATCAGCCCATATGCCCAAATCAACATGGCTGTTCCAGGTTCCGTCGCGAGAACCAAAAAATTCACTTATTACTGGTTTTCCAGACAATGCAGAAAGCGTTACCGGAGTTATAAATTGTTTTCCTGCTTCTGTTATAACAACCTGAACTTCAGCTCCTTCCTTTATCAATAAACGCAAAAGCACAGCTGATTTATAAGCAGCTATGCTTCCGGTAACTCCTAATATTATTTTTTTATTCTCAAGCCTCATGGGCTTTGTTTTTAAACACGCGGTTTGCTTTCCCTGTTCGGATTACGATGGTAAATTTCACCGTCCTTTAATTCTTCAAAGGCAATTAATGTTGGTTTTGGAAGCCTTTCATAGAATTTTGATATTTCAATCTGCTCGCGATTTTCAAAAATTTCTTCCAGGTTATCGGTATATGAAGCGAATTCCTGTAATTTCTGATTCAACTCTTCTTTAAGTTCGGATGATATTTGGTTGGCTCTTTTAGCCAGAATCATCACCGTTTCATAAATGTTTCCTGTTTCCTCTGTAAGCACTTCCAAATCGCGAGGAATAGTTGTTTGTGATGCTTTTGTCTTTTTGTAATCCATTTTGTCAATTATTACTTGTTTCTTCTTTATAATTCAATAGTTCTGAAGTGGTTTTGTAAAATTTCTCCACCTCTTTTTTATACTTACTCTCAGGAAACTCATCAACGAAATTAAAATATTCATCGAGAGCACTTGAAAGTCGCTCCTGTTTCTTTTCAATAACACTGTTCATAGCCAGCAAATATTTAGATTTCAGAAGCATATACATTAGATCTTCCCTGTATTTGCTGTCAGGATATTTATTTAAACTGTTTGTTAACGCAACAACTGCAGCCTTATAATTATCAAAATCGTAATACAATTTGGCGTTTAGGTACGATTTATATTCCAGTTTCTCATCTAATTCATCGATTAGCCTGTTTGCTTCGTCAACTCTTTTACTGTATGGGTAAAGGTTAATGTATAACTGTAAAGCATCAATGGCTTCTTTAGTAATCGATTGGTCGAGCCGTGCGTTTGGTGACAACAAATACGAACAATAACCCACCATAAAATACGATTCTTCAGCATATTCACTTCCAGGAAATTCCTTAACAAGGGTTTTAAAATAATGACCGGCCATCAGATAATCTTTTTGCCCGATCATACTTTTTGCATAGTAATAATATACCTTATCCGCCCTTGTGGTTCCACGGAAAATATTTACCAGTTCCTGAAATATTGTTCCGGCTTTTACATATTCACCATCTTCGTAATATTCAACTGCTTTTTTGTATTTAAATTCGTAGTCTTTACTTTTTACTATTTTATTGTAATCACCGCACGAACTTAAAAGCAGTGCTCCCAACACGATTCCCAGACCAATATTTCTCATTTTCATTAACATGGCGCAAAAATATACTTTTTTTATATTTCTGAAACTAATTGTTCGGTTTAATTTCAACGTATTTGTTGTTAAAATGTTATTGTACTTTCTTCATTTTGAGTTTTGTACGATTCGTATCAAACAAAACCAGATTGCGAATTTAAACGTAAACGCAATTGGAACAACGTCTATTTAGAGTAATTTAACTCATTTGGCGGCAATTTAAAAAAGTTTACATTTGCACATTAATAAACTTAAATCTAAGAGAGTGGATATATTTGCAAAATTCAGGACCAATCAGGGTGACATTGGTAAATACATGAAACAGATTCATGGATATTTTGCCTTTCCTAAGCTGGAGGGTGAAATAAGCGCCAGGATGAAATTCAGAGGGAAAGAAGTACTTACCTGGAGTTTGAATAATTATTTGGGGCTGGGAAACCATCCTGAGGTAAGGAAAGTGGATGCTGAAGCTGCAGCTAAATATGGGATGGCTTACCCGATGGGAGCAAGAATGATGTCGGGACAAACAACAAAGCATGAAGAACTGGAACGCGAATTGGCATCATTTGTTGGCAAACAAGACACTTTTCTTTTGAATTACGGTTACCAGGGAATGGTTTCAGTAATTGATGCCATTGTTGGGAGGAATGATGTTATCGTTTATGATTCCGAATCACATGCCTGTATTCTTGACGGTGTTCGTCTGCACATGGGAAAACGTTTTGTTTACCCGCATAATAACATGGAAAACCTGACAAAACAATTGGAACGAGCTACTAAGTTGGCTGAAAAGCAAAATGGCGGAATTCTGGTTATTACAGAAGGTGTTTTTGGAATGTCGGGAGATATGGGAAAACTTGATGAGATTGTCAAATTAAAAAGCGATTTTCAATTCCGTCTTTTGGTTGATGACGCTCATGGTTTTGGTGTGATGGGAAAAACAGGAGCTGGTGCGCCTGAGCATTTTGGTGTTCAGGATGGCGTTGATCTTCACTTTGGTACCTTTGCTAAAGCAATGGCAGGTATCGGTGGCTTTATTGCCGGTGAAACCGACATTTGTTATTACTTAAGATATAATATGCGTTCGCAGACATTTGCCAAATCATTGCCAATGACAATGGTGCTCGGAGGTTTAAAACGTCTGGAAATGATCCGCACCATGCCGGAATTGAGAGAAAAGTTATGGACTGTCGTAAATGCGCTGCAGAAAGGTTTAAAAGAAGCCGGGTTCAACATAGGTAAAACCAATTCTCCGGTAACGCCTGTATATATGCAAGGCGGTGAAGCGGAAGCTACCAACCTGGTTTACGACCTTCGCGAAAACTACGGTGTTTTCTGTTCGATTGTAGTTTACCCGGTTATTCCAAAGGGAGAACTCATTCTGCGTTTAATCCCAACAGCAATGCACACATTGGAAGATGTAGAATATACGTTGAAAGCTTTTAAAGAAGTGCGCAAAAGACTGGAAGGCGGAGCTTATTCAAAAACCGAAATGGCGAGCGTAAAAGTAGATATGTAATTTAAAAAATATATTGTGAACAAAAAAGGGAGCCAGAAGCTCCCTTTTTTGTTTATGCATTCTTTTCAGATAAATATCGTTCTGCATCAATTGCTGCCATACAACCCGAACCAGCCGCGGTAACAGCCTGCCGGTAAATAGAATCCTGAACATCACCACAGGCAAATACTCCGGGAACCTTTGTTTTTGATGTTCCGGGAATAGTTTTAATATAACCTACATTCGTCCGTATCCAGAAAATCTTTAAATACTTCAGAATTTGGTGTATGTCCAATAGCAAGGAAGAAACCATCAATTTTAATTTTTACTTCTTCTTCTCCTTCTTCGCCCATATTTTTTACCAATGTGGCACCTTCAACCACTCCATTGTCACCAAAAAGCCCTTTTGTCTGATGTTTCCAAAGTACTTCAATATTTGGAGTTTTCATCACACGTTCAGCCATTACCTTTGAAGCACGAAGCTCATCGCGACGAACAATCATATAAACTTTATTACATAAACCTGCAAGATACATGGCTTCTTCAGCGGCAGTATCTCCGCCTCCAACAACTGCAACATCTTTTCCACGGTAGAAAAATCCATCACAAGTAGCACAGGCAGAAACACCTCCCCCGGCATATTTCTTTTCATCTTCCAAACCCAAGATATTTTGCAGTTGCACCAGTAGCAATAATAACTGTTTCAGCTTCAATAAGCTTTGTTATCATCTATCCAAACCTTATGCACATCGCCCGAGAAATCAGATTTAGAAGCTAATCCCCAACGAACATCAGTACCAAAACGCTGCGCCTGTTTTTTAAAATCTTCCATCATTACCGGTCCTGTAACACCTTCCGGATAACCGGGATAATTTTCCACCTCAGTTGTTGTAGTTAATTGCCCGCCGGGTTGTAATCCTTCATACATTACAGGATTAAGATTGGCACGTGCAGCATAAACAGCTGCTGTATAACCAGCGGGCCCCGAACCAATAATCAAACACTTTACTTTTTCAACTTCAGCAGGTTCAAGGTTAGTTTTTTCTTCGCTTTCTTTAATATCCAGTGATTTAAACATAGCTTTTAATTTTTAGCGCACAAATGTACAAAACATCTTTAATCTATCCCTATTCGAGTTATCAATAAAAATTAACTACACATAGACAAAAACTATTTACAAAAATATCAACGATGTGAAATACAAAAAAAAGTTTTGTAAATGAAGAATCAACTATTACATTTGCAGGCGCAAAAAGCATTTTGCATAATTATTCGGGGTGTGGCGCAGCCTGGTAGCGTACTCGTCTGGGGGGCGAGGGGTCGCAAGTTCAAATCTTGTCACCCCGACAATCAAAATGTAAAAGTCGGTTCCTGCCGGCTTTTTTTATAATATATAACTCAATCCACAAAAAATAACTTTCTCAAAATTTTGCATAAGACCAAAAGAACAATTACAAACATTTGTTCTTTATTATATTTGCTTAATCAAATAAATTAAATACATTTGCGAATTAATTTTTTACAAGGATAAATATCTAAACAGAAGGATCATGAACAGAAAAGTTGCAATTCCTATAAATGAAAATGAAGTGCTTGAAAGTCACTTCGGACATACACAGTCGTTTGTTTTTTACCAGCTTGAAGACAATAAAATTGCTGCAAAAGAAATACTGACTCCCCCGCCCCACGCTCCTGGTGTTTTACCCAAATGGCTGAACGAAAACGGAATAACTGAAATTTTGGCTTCCACAATGGGAGAGCGGGCCAAAAAAATTCTTGATTACTTTAATATCGAAGTTAACCTGGGAACGCCAACAATGGCTGCCGATGAATTAATGGAAAAGTTCCTTGCTGGAAAACTGGAATTTGACCCTAAGCTTTGCGATCATCACCATCATGATCATGAACACGAACATCACCACCATCACAATCATCACCACAGTTAATAAATATGAAAAAAAATAGCAACCAGTTTCAATAATTATGATTAAAATTCCGAAGTTTTAAAACCAAGGAATGACACTAACAAATAAAATCTCTTCACACAACTTTAAAGCATTTTTGTGGCATGCTACTTTTCTGGCATTCGCAAAAAACTTTATGGATGTTGATACTGTTATTCCGGCGATGCTTATTGAAGCCGGTGGTGGTGCTATACACATCGGTATTTTAACAGCAATAATGTTGGGTGGATCGAGTTTCACTCAATTGTTTTTTGCTCCCTGGTTAAGTAATAAAAATTATAAAAAAGGTTATTTAATAGCAGGCATTAACGTCCGGATTCTTGCACTGTTTGGATTGGGAGGTTTGCTTTTTCTGCTACAGAGTGAACAAAAAAGCCACGTGCTTTACCTGGTATTCTTTTTTATCACCATGTTTTCACTTGCCGGTGCTTTTGCAAATATCAGTTATACCGATATAATTGGGAAATCCGTCAATGCCAACAAGCGAAAGACATTTTTCTCTGCTAACCAGATCATTTCAGGGATTGTTGTTTTGGGGGCAGCATTTCTTGTAAAACTTGTACTTGTATGGAAACCTTTTCCTGTAAACTTCGGGTATATGTTTTTCCTTGGTGCTTTGTTGCTTTTGATTGCTTCTGGTGGTTTCTGGAGCATTCGTGAAGTTGTTCCCTCAACAATGAAAATAAAAAATTTCAATGCTTTTTTTCGGGTTTTAAAAACTGAACTTAAACAAAATCGCAAACTGGCTTATTTTCTTGGATTTATTAACAGCCAGGGAATCGCCATTTCGTTTCTACCGTTTGTTATTTTATATGCAAAACAAACTTTTCAAACACAGAGTAACGATACCGGTATTTTCCTGATTTACAAAGTAGCAGGAATTGTACTTGTCAGCCTGCTTGTTTTGCTTGGTGCAAAAAAAATCAGGTATAATGTTCTGATGTATAGTAATATCTTTTTGTCGTTGCTATTGGCAATCATGGTCATGTTAATCAGCGATGTCTCAGCCATAAAATATATTTTTGTCGTTGGCGGCATTGTTTATTCTCTTTATACCATGACAATGAACGGATTGCTTCTTGAAGTGTCGGGAAACGAAAACCGCGCTTTGTATGCCGGTTTTGCTGGTGCCGGAAATATTGTGCCGGCTGTTTTTCCAATAATAGGCGGAAGTATTATCACTGCATTTGGGTTTAATACGTTCTTTGTGTTGTTTATGGTCATCATCGGGCTGGCCGCATGGTTTATTTACAAAATCGACTGTAAAAAATAAAAATGAAACTTACCGTTTTAACCGAAAATACAGCAGGAAGTCATTTCGGCGCAGAACATGGCCTTTCCTATTTAATTGAAATTGATGGTGAAAAAATTTTGTTTGATACCGGGCATTCGGATGTTTTTATAAAAAATGCAGAAAAACTTGGAATTTCTATCCATAATGAAATTGAAAAAGTGGTTTTAAGCCACGGTCATTGGGATCACGGGAACGGGTTAATTAACCTGGAAAACAAAACGTTAATTACGCACCCGTCTTCATTTATCAAACGATACCGAAAAAAAGATAATTCACCTGTCGGACTTAATCAAACTTTTGAAGAAGCACAATCAAAATTCAGGATAATTACTAAAAAAGAAGCATATCAGGTTACGAGAAATATGTTCTATCTCGGGGAAATTCCACGGATAAACGATTTTGAAGCCAAAGCAACTTCTTTTGTTGATGAATACGGAAACGAAGATTTTATTCCCGATGATTCTGCAATAGCCGTTGTACTAGGGCAGCAAATTGCTGTTATCACGGGTTGCTCACATTCAGGAATTTGCAACATTTGTGAACAGGCAAAAAAAGTAACCGGCAAAAAACAAATTAAAGTAGTGATCGGTGGTTTTCATTTAAAAGAAGATAATTTTCAAACTAAAAAAACCATTGAATATTTTAAGATCAACTCGGTGAAAAACTTGCTGCCTTCTCATTGTACTGAATTACCGGCATTAGCTGAATTTTATTGTCATTTCAAAATCGGGAATGTAAAAACAGGCATGGTTTTTTCTTTTTGATTCTATTCAGGATTTTATCTTCTCAAAAGTTTACAACGCGCGTTGAAAAACAATATCACTAAGCCCGGCAGGTTTATTTTTCAGATCAACATAAATTCTAACCGTCAATTTTCCATCGTTAACTTTTACAATACGTTCCGTTGTCCAATCCTGTTTTCCCCTTTCAAGTGAAAATTCGCCTGCATTTACATTTTCAAATTGCACTTTCTGCCAGGTTTCCATGTTAACATCCCCTACTTTTGCCCTTATCCGGTAAGTTCCGTTTTTTACATTAATTTCGTAATCATAAAAATCATTCGGATTTACAGCTTCTGCTTTAGTACCGGCAAATAATTTTTTATATAATCTCACATTTCCCTGTTCGCCTTTTGAAACAAAAGGAATTTTATTTACAATGTTCCAGCAACCCAAAACCCAGCCATTTCCATCATATTCTTCAAAAGCAAGATTATTTTCTTCGTTACCGCTAATCATATTTTTCCTTCCAAACTCAATAGTTCCTTTGGAAAATAACTTGGAAAAATTGTATGATTTGTTAAAGTAAAGTTCAAATAGTTGAGGAAAAAAGTTAATCACATTGGCGCCGGCATCTTCAATTCCGGGTACAGTATCGTTTTTTATTACCGAAAAATGAATAAAGCCCCATTCATCGTTTCCCCAAGGCGTTCCTATCAGTTCACCCTGAAATACTTTTTGTCCTTCTCTCACTGCCAGGGACCTTCGGTACAAATTTCCGTAGAAATAGAAAATTCCCGGTTGTGATTCACTTTCAAGCAGTACACTTACCTCATGGCGATTTTCATCTTCACGATTTTCCCACAATCGCACTACCTTGCTATTTTCTATTGCAACCATCCAGTGTTTTTCAATTCCTTTCGAATCGCGCATATCAAAATCGATTCCATCGCAAGCTTCAAACTTTTTTCCACCGGTTGCCTGCAAAAGAGAAAATACATAATCTTCTTCACCCAATCTCCAAATAAATCCTTCATTAAAGCTTACCGGAAAAACGTAATCCTTATCATTCAAAAATGGCCTGGTGATGTTACATACCGCAATCAATGCATCTTTTGTTAAAAGGCCATGTGCAGATGTATTCACAGTTAAAGAAGATATATTTTTGTTGTCAGCAACAAACAACTTCAATCCATCAACAAATCGCGGAAGAGAGCGTTGGCTTACTTTTACTACCACTGTATCGCTACCTACTTTAATTTTATTGCATTGGTTATTTAATAACAGTAATTTTATTTCATGTTGATCATACCATATACTTTCACCGGTATTCAAGTTGAAATATGATGTATTTCCCCATATAAAATCAGGAATGCTTTCCTGCTGAGCAATGAGAATATTTGCACAGAAAAAAAATGCTCCTATTATTACAATTAATTTTTTCAAATCGAATAAATCAAACTTGCAAAAGCAACTCTACGGGATGATTAATTTATCACGTTCCTGTATATGTTGTTTTAATTTTGATGATAGCTCATCTGCAAGTTGTTTGTTTTTCTTTATTTCAGCAATATTTACAGTTTCTTCCGGATCTTTTTGAAGATCGTACATCATGCGGTCAGTTCTGTTTCCATTATTATCATACCATTCTGTATAAGTGTTTGTACGGGTAACGATTGTCTCTCCCCTTATCCAGCGACAAAAAACTTCATTCTTTCCGGGAAGATCGGGATTCTCAGTCAGCGGAGCAAAACTTTTTCCCTGTAAAAAGAATGGTTTTTGCAGTCCTGCCAAATCACACAATGTTGGATAAACATCAACATATTCTATAAGCGCATCAGATTTCAGATTCGCTGGTTTTCCGGGAGCTCTTAGAATTACCGGAGTATGAAGTACTTTTTCGAAGTTACAGTGTTTACACCATAAATTATGCTCACCAAGATGCCACCCATGATCTCCCCATAATATAATAATTGTATTTTCTGCGAGTCCTAACTGATCCAAACTATTAAGTACTTTTCCAATTTGAGCATCTGTATAGCTAACACATGCATAATATCCCTGGATCAGCTTACGCATGAGGTGCTCATCAAGAGGACCAGTGTCCGGAACATCATTATAACTCCTTAACTCTCCAAAGTTATGCATACAAACATCTGGTGCATCTTTGGGTTTTTGCATATAATCGGGTAATTCAATTGAATCGAAATCATACATGTCCCAGTATTTTTGTGGAGCATTAAATGGTAAATGAGGTTTTAGAAATCCCACAGCCAGGAAAAAAGGGTTTCTATTATTTTTTAGGTTTCTCAACTGTCGAATAGCCTCTTCAGCAATCATCCCGTCAGGATATAAGTGATCCGGACCTTCAAAAGATTCATGAGATGGACCACTACCCTTTTTGCCGTTCTCATTCTTTTGAAACTGCTCTTTTGCTTCGGGGGTCAGATAAGCTTGCCACCCCATCCAGTCACCTTGGGGAAACCATGGTTTCTCTGACCAACTTCCCTCTCCATCAGTAATATGATGATAGACTTTCCCCAATGAAACAGTAACATAACCGTTATTTTTAAAATGCATCGGCAAACTTACAATGCCAGGAACATCTTTATCCTGCCAGCAATCATAATTAAGGAAACGATGTCGGTTTGGACGAATTCCTGACAAAATGCTGGCACGCGAAGCACCACATACCGGAATATTACAATAAGCCCGGTTAAACATGATACCTGATTCAGCCAACCGGTCAATATTTGGTGACTTAATCTGATCTTGCCCATAGCATCCCAATTCAGGTCTTAGATCATCAACTGCAATAAATAAAACATTGGGTTTTGTATTAGTTTGAGCAAATGTTACAACTGAAAAGAAAATGATAAAAAGAAGTGTTCCAATTTTATTCATCGTAAAAATGTAAGTTTAAGTTGATTTAAAAATTTATATCAGATTCACAGATTAAAATTGTAATCTGTTCAAAAAGTTCTTCTTTGTCTATTCTTCTTTAACAACTAACGAAAGTACAATTTTGTAGGAGAAATTCCGATATTTACAACCTCATTATGATTGTAAAAGTTATAATAGCAGCTTATTTTCTAGTGATTCTATTAATTGGTTTTGTTTCTTATTTCAGGATTAAATCAACAGCCGATTATTTTGTTGCAGGCAAAAAAGCAGGATTCAGCTCAGTTGCCGGAAGTCTGCTTGCAACGATTTTAGGCGGATCTGCAATTTTAGGAACTATTGAACTTAGCAGAAACACCGGATGGCCGGCACTTTGGTTTCTGTTTTCCGCTGCATTTGGACTGATCATTTTAGTTCCGCTTTCGAAACATGTGAAAAGGTTCGGAAACTTTACCTTACCTGAAATGTTGGGAAATTTTTACGGGAAACGGGCAGAAATTACATCTTCTGTAATTATCCCAATTGCCTGGACCGGGATTGTGGCAGCACAGATTATTGCAGCAGCTAAAATTCTTCAGGGACTTGGGTTTATCAGTTACAACACCGGGGCACTTGTAAGCGGAATAGTTTTTATAATTTATACCTTATTCGGAGGTCAATTAAGTATCCTTAAGACCGATCGCGTGCAGGCTTTATTAATCATAGTTGGGTTGATTGTACTTGTGATATTTTCTTTCAGAAGTCATTTAGCCGCTCAAATACCTCAATTGTCTGTAAAATCAATTTTTAATGAATCATTTACCCTAGGCGATTTATTTATTTTAATCCTGACTTACTCGGTAACTTTTATTGTTGGGCCCGATATTTATTCCCGGATATTTTGTGCCAAAAATGAGAAAATTGCCAAATTCAGTATTATTACGGTTGCACTAATCCTGATTCCTGTTTCATTTGCTCTTACCTGGTTAGGCATATTTTCCATTAAGAGCGGATCTCCCGGAATCATTGGTTTTGCTCAAAATTTATTGCCTGAATGGGCTTACGGATTGTTTATTGCGGCTTTGTTATCAGCAGTCATGTCATCGGCTGACACAACATTACTTACCTCTTCTATTATTTTGAGTGAATTAGTGTATGGCGATCTAAATCGTAAAAATGCTCTGAAACAAACACGCATATTTATAATCATTACCGGCGCACTTAGCATCCTTATTTCCATGTATATCACTTCTATTGTACAGGCGCTTTTATTCGCTTTAACTGTTTTTTCAGGTGCTTTCTTTGTCCCTGTAATTGCCGGATTATTGCGATTAAAAGTGATAAAGAGCAGGGTAATTGGTGCAATTATATTTGGAGGAATTATTGCTCTGACTGGAAAAATAATTCATGACTTTTATAATGAAATGACCGGAAATATCATAATTATAATTACCTATTTAATTTCAATCATGTTTCTTTTTGTCCCTGACTTTAGAAATAAGAAAGAAAAAATCTATGTAAAATAGAGTACTTTTCTCAAAATAATATTATAAATTTGTTTTGGAACCATTAGATAAATCCCATGGACGAGTTTACATTATTTTGTTATTCTCAGGAAAATAGGGATCTGATTCCATTGATGGAAACATTAAAAAAATGGTACAAAAATGAAGCTAACCGCAATTTTACACATGACAAAGATTCATTTCTGTATTCTATAGAAAATTTTGTAAATCCATCGACGGAATTGATTGTGTTGAATTTAAAAGATGTTGATCACAACACTGTCAGGTTGATTAATACTGTTAACCAATTAGCTCCCTCAACAGTAAAGCTGTTAATAGCCGAAACTAAAAATTTACTTTCGCTACAGTCTCAAATTTCCCAAAAAGAGTCTTTGCACTTTTTAAGAGATTCATGGAATGAATATGAACTTGAATTGGCTGTTAAAGCAGCTAAAGTTCAAAATTCAGTACTTAAAAAAACATTGCTTGAAAACGAGGCAAACCTGCTAATCAAAAAAGTAGAAGAAGAAGTTGCAGTACGTTTTCATGAGCTCATTGATTCAAATGTAGCAAAAGACAAGTTTTTGTCAGTTATCGCCCATGATTTAAAAAGTCCTTTCCTTGGATTGCTCGGACTCACTGATATTTTGTTAAATGAGTGGAACGATCTTGAAGAATCAGAAAAAATAAAACTTATTTCAGATACCAGGGAAACTTCGAAAGAAACATTGAAGTTTCTTGAAGATCTTCTGGGCTGGACAAAAAATCAAAAGGAAAAACTTGAAGTTTCAATTAACGAAATAAAGATTCATAACCTGGTGAATACCAGTATCCAGATAAACCAATATTGTGCCATCCCAAAAGGGATTAAGGTTCATAACAAAATCAATGATAATCTGAAAGTTAATGCTGATGAACACATGGTAGCAACGGTTTTCAGAAACCTGATTTCCAACGCAGTAAAATTTACACAACCCGGAGGAAATGTAAAAATAACTGCAAAAGAGAATAAAAATTATTTTACATTCTGCGTAGCTGATAACGGAATAGGTATCGATAAGCCGGATATACTTAAGCTGTTCAAAACCAGTAAATCACATACCAACCACAACGGAAACGGACATTCTTGTAACAATGGAAACGGAAAAACAAGGGGTCACGGTTTAGGCCTGTTATTATGTAAAGATTTTGTGGAACGCAGTGGAGGCAAAATATGGCTCGAAACTCAAAAAGGGGTTGGAAGCAAATTCTTTTTTACGCTTCCTGCCTATTAAATTTCGCAGGTCAGTTCATCTAAAAAAGCTATGTAATTCCTCCTTTAATGCAGGTTTCAATGCTTTATTTACTTTGTTATGATATTCATTCAACCAACTTTTTTCTTCCACTGTAAGCAAATTAGTTTGAATTAGTTTAGTATCAATCGGGCAAAGCGTTAATGTATCAAATCCGAAGAAAGTTCCATATTCCGTTTTCTCTATTTCAACACAAACCATCATATTTTCTGTTCTGATCCCGTATTCGCCTTCCCGGTAAAATGCCGGTTCATTCGACATTACCATTCCCGGCTCAATCGAATTTTCATTATATTCCTGCCTGATTGCCATAGGTCCTTCATGAACATTCAGAAAGTGCCCCACTCCGTGCCCTGTTCCATGTCCATAATTTAACCCGTTTTCCCACATGGCTTTACGAGCCAGAATATCGAGATGACAACCTTTGGTTCCGGCCGGAAAAACTGCGTTTGTTAATGCAATCATTCCTTTCAATACCAACGTAAAATCTTTCTTTTGCTGCTCTGTTATTTGACCAAGAACCACTGTTCGCGTTATATCCGTAGTTCCGTCCAAATATTGTCCTCCGGAATCAAAAAGCAAAATTCCATTCGGCAGTAATGGTAACGCATCATCAGGGCCAACACTTAAATGAACGATGGCCCCGTGATTTTTATATCCTACTATAGGTTGGAAACTTTCGCCCATAAAACCGGACTGTTTCGAACGAAACTCAGCCAACTTTCTTCCAACAGTATATTCAGTGATTTCAGTTTTACCCAGATTATCTCTCAGCCAGGCCAGAAATTCAACAAGTGCAACCCCGTCTTTTACCATTGCTTTTCTGAATCCCGCTATTTCAACTTCATTTTTCCGCGCCTTTAAATGAGCAACGAGTGATGTCCCTTCAATAATTTCATTCTCAGCATTCAAATTATTAAAAACAGAATGTGCTGCTGTCCCGGTATCCAGAAAGACCTTTTTGCTTTTCACCGTTTGCAAAAAGGGATAGAAATTCTCATAATCGTCAATGACAACATTATCCCTGTTAAGATCTACGCTTACTTCTTTTGACAGTTTTTCCTTATCAATAAAAAGAAAAGTTCTGTCTTTTTCAACCCATCCAAAACCCGTAAATACAGGATTGTACATGATATCTGAACCACGTAAATTGAGCAACCAGGCAAGTTCATCAAGCGTTGTAATTACATGAGCATCAGTGTCCAGCTCTCTCAATTTGTCCATTAAAATGCCGTGCTTCTCTTTTCTTGAAAATCCTGCATACTCAACGGAAAGTTCAAAAACAGGTTCCTTTGGTATTTCAGGTCGGTTTTCCCATATTAAATTTAGTAAATCCGGTACCTCAACTAAAGCAATATTCTTTTCTATTAATACCTGTTGAAATGAACGAAACGAAGAAACAGATACCGTTTGCGCATCGATTCCAACCCGGTTACCGGGAAGAAGATGTTGTAATAACCATTTTTCAGGAGGTATTGCACCAGGTACCCGAAGTTTCTGCATTTGTATCCCTGTGTCCTTTAATTGCTCTTCAGCCTGCAAAAAATAACGAGTATCCGTCCATAACAATGCTTCTTCACGGGTTACAACTACCATTCCGTAAGAACCGGTAAAACCGGAAATATATTTACGCGTTTGCCACCTGTCGGGTAAATATTCACTGGAATGCGGGTCGGTTCCTGATATGTAATAGGCGTCGAGATGATATTTTTTCATCTCCTCGCGCAATGCTGTAATTCTTTGTTGTATTTCGTTCATTGTTTAAAAAATTCTTGTACAAATCTCCGTATTGAGGGGGCCGGAATATTTTTATAATCAATTTCTTCTTCAGAATAAAACCGGTATTCCAGAATATCGTCCATCGGCTTCAACCCAATAATACTTTCAGGCACGACTTCAAACGCCAGATCCAGAGTAAAAACACTGTATTCAGAAAAGACGTATTCATTGGGAGCTGAACCAAGATATTTAACCGAGACCGTTTTCATTCCCAGTTCTTCATAGAGTTCTCTTTTTACCGCATTTTCCGCACTCTCTCCGGGATCAACAAATCCACCGGGAAGATCAAGCTTACCGTAATTAGGTTCAACACCACGGTTAACCAACATCAGTTTCCCGTTTCCATCAGAAACTAATGCTGCAACAGCAGCCGATGAATTGATGAAAAAATGGAATCCGCATGAATTGCATTTCAGGGAGCGCTCCCCTGAAACGTCAAACGGAGAAGAACCACACTTTGGACAATATTTTAATATCTCCAGTGGATGTGTGTGCTGCATTTATTCAACTATTTTCTGCGCTTTCAACCAGTTGTAGAAAAGATCCGGCCACTGATCAACCGGCAGGTTTTTCTTTGTCATTCCAAAACCATGGCCGCCTTCTCTGAAAATGTGCATTTCAGCCGGCACTTTATTTTCTTTTAGCGCCAGGTAAAATTCCACCGAATTTTTAGGAGGAACAGTTTTGTCATCATCAGCAAGAACAAGAAAAGTAGGCGGAGTTTCCGGTGTTACATGCATTTCGTTGCTGTACTCTTTTACCAATTTCCAGTCGTTAGTTTCGCCAATCAGATTCTTTCGCGACCCCATGTGCCCAAACGATTCACGAAAAGTAACTACCGGATAAAGCAGCAACATAAAATCAGGACGACAACTCAACTTTTCAAGCGGATCATCACTGTTTTTATCTCCGTAGTCAAAATGAGTTCCAACCGTGGATGCCAAATGTCCTCCTGCAGAAGACCCGGCAATACCGACTTTATTTGGGTCAATCCCCCACTCTTTTGCATGGCTACGAACAATACGAATAGCGCGTTTTAAATCGCTGGAAGGCACTTTATCATGCCCATAAGGCAACCTGTATTTCAATACTATTCCTGCAACGCCTTTTTCTTTTAGCCATTTAGCCATATCATAACCTTCATGGTCCATCGCCTCAATCCAGTATCCTCCGCCAGGACAAATAACTACTGCCGCGCCACTATTATTTTTTTCAGGCAGATAAACATACATTTCTGCTTCCGAAACGTTACGAACGCGCACACCATCATATTTTTCTTCCGGCTGTGTCATTCCATTATCGTTAGGTGCGCCATCCGGCCACACTTTAAGTGTTTTATCCTGCGCTGTTACAGTAATAACGGCCAGTATGAGAATAAAAACAAGCTTTATTTTTTTCATCTTATTTTGTTTTAATTCCTACAAAATAATGATCCTTTTCCGAAAAAAGAACATTAAATGTTGTTAACGAACCATAAATGCGGGTAATATACTGTTGCAAATCTACTTTCTCTTCATCGGTAAGCGTACTGTTGCTGTTTATATTTTGTTCCAGAACACGTAACCGGTCGCGCAGCATCACAACTTTGTGAAAGAAAGTTTCAACAGGAATTTCTTTGGGTTTCAGTTCCGGGTTGGCTGGCTGTATAATCATAGTTCCCCCAATCCACTTATCACCTAACGGAACGATCTCGGATAATGCTCCGTACTGATCCAAAACATAAGTAAGCACCTTTTCGAAATCTTTTACTGAAATACCGGTTCTCGGAGCATCTTCATTCTTCTTTAGAACAGTAAGATCAGTGTTTCTTTTAGTAATTTCAATTTTCCCTCCACGTTCAAAAAAAATCTCGTAAGCCGTTAAATTATTTTTGCTTACGATTCCTTCACCGTAACGAGGGTGGTCTACCCTTGTTCCAACAGTTAACTCTTCCATTTTCTACACTTTTAAATTGTCCTTTTTATTGGTTGATTTACTAGCCCATAAATAATCTTCCTAAATATCCTGGAAATAAAAACCTTTACCCTTTTAGTGGCGAGTCTGGTTCGTTTGCAAACACCCGATACAAAATCTGATCGACAAACCATGCCCATAACTTGGCAACCAGAACCACTACTTTCCCATCCCAGAATGAAATGATCATTTTACGTTTTCTTCGTTTAATAGCCCGGTAAATAATAGATGCACACTTTTCCGCTGACATCATTTTGCTTTCGTCACGAGGCGTTTCGCCCTGTTTATTGCCATTTGCCGTTAATGCCGTTTTTCGTATTTCAGATGCAGTAAATCCAGGTGCGGCAACCAACACATTTAAATCAGCTCTTAAATATTCAATCCTGACTGTGTCGAGAAATCCCCGAACGGCAAATTTTGAGGCTGAATACCCGGTTCTTCCCGGTAGTCCGATATAACCACCAGTAGAAATTACTCCCACCAGCGATCCTTTACTATCCAGAAGGTGTGGCAAAGCATATTTAGTACAGTAAACTGTCCCCCAGTAATTAACGTCCATGAGTTGGCGAAGAACATTTACTTCAACATCCTCGAATGATGCCCGCATTGAAATCCCCGCATTGTTAATCAAAACATCAATCCGTCCGTATTTTTCTATTGCTTTTTCAACGAGATTTTTACAGTCTGATTCCTGTGTAACATCGGTTTTAACAGGTAACATTACCTCTTTTCCGAACTGTTTTTCCAGTTCTTCAAGCCGATCCAGTCTCCTGGCTGCCACCACAACATTCCATCCCTCTGATGCGTATTTTTCAGCTAATGCTTTTCCTATTCCTGACGAAGCTCCGGTTATAACTACAACCTTTTTATGCATAAATTTTAACCTGTAGCAAGATTTTAACGAATGACCAAATTTAGGGAAAAGATAGTAGTTGACAAGGATTAAAAAGACAAATGAAACATATTATACAACAAGCATTGGTTATTTAAATATTTTCTTCAGTCCTTTACCAATTTTATCCAATGTATTCTGAAGTTCTCCTTTAGTTGCGTCTGTTATAGCTTTGCGGGTGTCTGTCAAATCCATTTTTACTTCAGGGTTATCCACCGGTCCTTCAATCATCACCCCCGCCGGAAGAACAGTTATTTTTTCATTTCCCGGAAGAATGCTCAGAATGTTTTGAATATCAGGCCCGAATGCATCACGTTTAACCTTAAAATCAAGTTTCATATCCAACAGGTTTTCTGCACTCAGCGAACCGTAAACTGTAGCTTCCTGATCGGCAACTTTTGTCTTAAAAGGTTTTAAATCCATGTTACCGTTTTTAATTGCAAAGTCGGCATTAAAATCATCAACAGAAACATTTCTCAGCTTTTCCGATTTCAGTATTCCTTTTAACTGGCTGAATAAAGGTGAATTATTTATACGAAGTCCAATCGTTCCAAATGTTCCTTTACCATTCAATGACGGCCCGATAATTTTATGATCGGGTGTTAACTGACCGGCAATATCGAACCGGCTGTTAATTTTCCCCTGGCTGCTTCCGGCAACCGGGGCAATTTTCTTCAACGACGTCAACGTTTGATAAGCCGTTGCTATATCGATGTTTCTAACATCAAAGCCAAAATCAAACAGCGGCTGATTTTGAAGTGTATTCTGATATGAACCTGTTAATTTCACACTTCCGTCGAGCATGTTCATTGTCAATCCGTTGAGGTTTAACTTTCCGTTTTTCACCGTAATTAAACCGCTCATATTTGAAACCGGAATCTGATCAATTACTGCCCGTTGAACCGAAGAACGAAATACCAGATCAAGATTTTTGGGAACGTTAAAAGCCAAAACTTCTTCTTTTTCTTCCGCCTTTGTATTTGTGCTTTCCTGTGTATCCGGAGCAGGGTTCGCCTGTGTTGTTTTACTCTCCCCGGCAGGATTGTGTTTCTGCAAAAGCAACAATTCATTCAAATTTACAAAATTTGAATGCAGCTGCATTTCGCCGGAAAGCGTACCATCTTTCAAAAAATAATTAAGGTAGTCGCCTACTTTACCGGTAAGATTAAAATCACTCTGCCCTATTTTTACTTTGCATTCTTTTAATGTAATGTTCCGGGGAGTAAACTCCAGCCTTCCAACAGGTACAAACACAGGCTGGGTTAAATCTGCCGACTGGTAAATAAAACGATCGAGCAATACAATGCCGTCCGATTTTATCTTATCGTAAGTTTCATTTTCAATGGATGAATAATTTCCTTTCAGAACAAGATTGGCATCTACCGTCCCCGACAGATTTACACTGTCCAGCGGTAAAGCATTTTTCAGGTCACTGAAGTTAACTCTGCCAACCAGCAAACCATCAAAATAGGCATCAGAAAACAGGTTGGTCAACTTCAGTGTTAAATCCACCGGGTTATTCCTGATCTCAGCATGAGCTTCACTAATATTAACGGTGGAAAGGTCAAGTTTTCCCTGCGGCTTTTTCACCTGAATCTGAGCTTTGATATTAGCGATCTTTTCCGGTAATCCTTTCATTTGAAACGATCCGTTATTTACAACCGCATCGAATTCAAAATCAGGATAATCATCACCAAAATAATATCCTTTTAACTTACCACTCACAGAGGCAGTACCATCTGTTGTTACATCTTTTAAGTAACTTTCGTAAGCAGGCGGAATTAATGCCAGGAAATTTCCAAAATCGGAAGCTTTGGTTTTATAATCCAGATTAAAAAATACGGTGTCTTCCGGCATTCTGATATCTCCGGTCAACTCAAGCGGAAGCCGGTTAATGTAAAACTCATTCTCACTAACTGAAAAAATCATTTTATCGTAGTCCATTTCCAGTACAGTCTGCGTTTCCAGCGTGGAATGCGAAATAAGGTCTGCGCCATCATAATGAAACAGAAAATCGTTTACTTTTCCCGTCAAATTCAGTTTGGCCGACGAACCATACAGATCGCCGGTTAAATCGAAATTCATTCCTGAAAAGTCCAGTTTCATCCCCGAAGTTTTATCCTGATAAATCAGCTTTGCGTTTTCAATCTTTATTTTATCAAGCTGGAATTCAAAAACATCGCTGCTTTTCGGGTTATTTTCAGCATTAGTTTTGGGAGAAGTTACAGGTTCCGCTTCCTTTTCAATATTCCAGTTTTCGGCACCCGATTCGCCAACAATAAAATTCAGTTCGGGTTTTACAATTGTCAACTCACTGATCCCTTTTCCATGCTTTTTAAACAGAGATGCCATGTTCATTTTTGTCTGAACTGATGAAACTCGTAACAATGTATCGTTTGAGAATTCACCTTTCCCGGTAATTGTCAAGTCCTCCAGAATGAGGTCGGCCTTCGGGAAATGTTGAAAAAGGGAAATCTTCAAATCCTTAAAATTTACCTCGGCGTTAAGTTTCTTATTTAACGTATTACGGGTTGCTTCCAGCAATGCAGGTTTAAAAAATACGGGAATCGCAACAAGAGCCCCTATTACGAGTGCGATTGCTACAACTATAATTATGATTATTTTTTTCATTTTCTGTTTTCGTAAATATAAGCAAATCAAATATTAACGGATGTTGAATTTACTTAAATCATGTTTAATATTTTGAACATACTTCGACTACACTCAATATGACATTAGAACTCAATTGTAAAAGTATTTAAATGGTACAACGATGTGTTTTAGCTTTTATCTGAAACGCTAATCTTCCATCAATATTACTCTTCGCAGCAATTGCAACGCAGTTTGACCGGATCGGACAATGTTTCTTTCCCGGTTATCACCAAACACAAACTTTTTGGCGATCACATGATTTTGACCGGCCACAGCAATCCAAACTGTTCCCACGGGTTTTTCTTTGGTTCCTCCGGTTGGGCCTGCAACTCCGGTAGTAGCTATAGCGTAATCTGAGTGTAAAGCCTTTTTCACACCTTCTGCCATTTCACGGGCAACCTGCTCGCTGACTGCACCAAATGTTTTTAGCGTTTCCTCACTTACTCCAAGTAAATTTTGTTTCACTTCGTTGGAATAAGAAGTTACAGAACCCTGGTAATAATCAGAACTGCCGGGAACCAGCGTAATTTGATGCGAAATAAACCCGCCCGTACAACTTTCAGCCACCGCCAGTTTCTTATTTTTAGCTTTTAGCAAACGACCAACAACTTCGGCCATGGTATCATTGTCGTAACCATAAATGTGTTCCGGTATCAGCTTTTGAAGCTTATTAATTTCCTGATCCACGCTGTTTTCCAACGCTGATAAATTGTCTCCCATAGCCGAAAGTCGTAACCGTACTGACATCGGATTGGGCAAATACGCAAGTTTAATATTTCCGGGCAACTCATTTTCCCAATCTTCAATTTTCATCGCCAGCATCGACTCCGGTAATCCCTGCGTCAAAACAGTTTTATGCAAAATGGCTTTCGTTCTTCCTGTTCGTACCAATCGTGGAATGACTTCAAATTCAACCAAATATTCCATTTCGAAGGGCACACCGGGTACCGAGACAAAAATAGTGTCGTCTTTTTCAAACCACATTCCCGGTGCAGTTCCGGTTTTATTAAAAAGTACGGTGCAGTTTTTCGGAACCAACGCCTGATCGCGGTTGAGTTTATTTATATCGATATTCCAGCGACTGAAACGTTCTTTGATGTGTTCAAATGTGGGTTCGTGAAAAACCAGTTCAGTCTGAAAATATTCACACAATGTGTTTTTCGTAATATCATCTTTTGTTGGGCCCAACCCTCCGGTAATCAGCACCAAATCAACTTTTTCGGCAGCTTTGTCAAGCGCTTCCATAATCTGTTTACTTTCGTCGTGTACCGATGTAATCTGGTAAACTTCAATACCGTTTTTATTAAGTTGTTCTCCTATCCATGCCGAATTTGTATCAACAATCTGCCCGATCAGTATTTCATCGCCAATGGTAATTATCTCTGCTTTCATGCCAAATTAAGTCAAAAGGTAAAAGGATAAAGTCAAAAGTTGACCCCGAAGATAGCTGTTATTTCTTTTCAAAAGTTTTCAGGTATGCCAGTCGTTGTAGTAATGTGGGATGCGAATAGTGAAAAAACACATACGTTTTGTGGGGCGTCAGATTACTCAGGTTTTTCACCGAAAGCTTTTTTAATGCCGACGCCAATGCTTCAGGTTTGTAATTCACAGCTGCGAATTCATCGGCCTGGTATTCATTTTTGCGTGATAGCATATTCATGAAAATGCCTAACACAAACGAAACCGGCGAATATAAAATTCCGAACGCCACCAGCCCGATGTGGAAGTTGGGTTGTTCCACTCCCAGCGCTTTGCTTAGATTTGGATTTCCGATCAGCAGCGAGAAAATAAAGAGCACTACTCCGGTTTGAACGATTGAAATCGCAAGCCCCTGAATAACATGTTTCTTTTTATAATGACCGATTTCGTGTGCAAGAACTGCAACCAGTTCTTCGGTGGTCATATCTTCGATCAACGTGTCGTATAAAACGATACGTTTTTTAGCTCCCAAACCGGTAAAATAAGCATTGGCTTTTGTGGATCGTTTTGACCCGTTGATCACAAAAATATTGTTGAGTTTAAACCCCACTTTCCCGGCAAATTCTTCAATGGAATCGCGGAGTTCGCCCGCCTCCAGCGGAGTTTGTTTGTTAAACAGTGGAACGATAATGCTGGAATAAAACATCGACATAAAAATGGAAAAAGCGGCTACCAGCAACCAGGCATAAACCCAGAACATATTTTGGGTTTTCTGGTAAATAAAAATAATGAGTGCCAGCAATCCACCGCCGATGACAGCACCAAGCATCCATCCTTTTAACTTGTCTAAGACGAACGTTTTTGGTGTGGTTTTGTTAAACCCGTATTTTTCTTCGATAACAAAAGTATCGTACACCGAGAACGGCGTTTGAAGCAGGTCGGACGCAAACATCAGGATGCCAAAGAAAATGAGCGCTGCCAGAATAGAACTAGACGTAAAACTCCACGCCCAGCCATTAACAAGGGCAAAACCAAAGAACAGGAACATACATAGCGTAACAACAAAACTTACACTGTCGGTAATCATTCCAAACCGGTTATTCTCGCGCTGATAAGCCTGCTGCTGCTTATATTTATCCGGGTCGTAAATACCTTTTGCTTCCTCGGGAATAACATCGCTCATGGTAGTGGTATTCAGGTAATCGAGGTATTTCTCGAATAGAAAATCCAGAACAATGATCGCGATAATGACCCAAAATAATATTACATGCATAATTTCATTTTAAAAAAGAGGAACAAAGATAGAAGTTCTGGGTTCAAAGTTCAGCGTTCAGCGTTTAAAGTTTATAACCAGCCAACCAACATTGACAAATAGATTCAGCGTATGTTTATGCGACACCGATAAAAGAAAGCGGCTAAAAAAGGTTGTAAATATTTATTGGAGTCTTATCATTTTTTTGAAATTATGGTTATTTTTATCATCAAAACCTAAAATAAATTGATAACCCGGCCTCAAATAGCGCATTCTTTTAAAACGCATTTTCCCGGAAATGATTTTGACAACCTGATGAAACTGGATGTAAAACATGAAATATTCTGTTTACAATACTATTTTATTGGAAATGACAACTTTTGTTACACATATAGAAAAAATAACGTGAACAAAGGTTTCGTTACAACAACGTTGTAAGCAAGTGTGGAGAACCAACTCGACACATTGATACGATAATAGAAAATTGAAATAATTACAAAAAACGGACTGATTGGATTGGTACTCCGTTGATAGTGCGGTGCAGTTTGAGGGGAATTTATTTTGTTTTTTCTCCACTCGCTCAAAGAAAGTGGAAACCCCACCCACAAAACAACACATTTGCAAACCGCTGCAACCCAGACCTTCAAACCAAAGTTTGCAAAAAAGTTGTTTTTTTGCCAGCACACCCGTACTTTTTATTAAATTAAAGGTTTTATAAAACAAAGTATTATGATGTTAAAAAGATTAATATTAGCTGTATTAACCATAGTTTTTGTACCTGCAATAGCTGGCCAAAATCAGAATAAGGAAATTCTAAAACCTCGTGTAATAGTAACCTCCGATGGAGAAATAGACGACGAATGCTCTATGGTGCGGTTTTTATTGTATGCAAACGAATGGAATATTGAGGGCATCGTTACATCAAGTTCTCAGTATCATTGGCACGGACACAAATGGGCGGGTGATGACTGGCTCGACCCATATCTTGAAGCTTATTCAGAAGTATATCCAAATCTAATTTTGCACGATAAAGATTACCCAACTCCCGAATATTTAAAATCAGTTTCTTTTCTTGGAAATGTGGAAACAGAAGGTGAAATGGATTCAATTACTCCCGGTTCTCAACATATCGTTAAAGTACTTCTTGATGAATCCGACAATCAACCTATTTGGGTTCAGGCATGGGGTGGAACAAATACCATTGCAAGGGCACTCAAAACCATTGAGGAAGAACATACTGATAAAATGGAGTATGTTGCTAACAAACTACGCTTCTTTTTTATTTGGGAACAAGATTCTACTTACCAATCATACATCAGGCCTCATTGGGGGAAATTTAATATTCCAACCATTATTTCCGACCAGTTCATTGCGATTATGTATTACTGGAAACAAACCTTACCTCAGGAGCAGCAAAAATACTTTTCAGGTGAATGGATGAAGTCAAACATTTTACAGAATCATGGCGCATTATGTTCATTGTATAAATCTCATTTAGGAGATAAAAAAGGATTTGACAATGGTGATTTCAGGTCAGAAGGAGATTCGCCTTCTTTTCTTCATAATATAGAAACTGGACTTAGAAATATGGAATCGCCAAACTATGGAGGTTGGGGTGGCAGGTACGTTTTGATTCGTGAAAACACATGGCTTGACCCTGTTGCGGATAGTTCTTATCAGTATCCGGATGGAAGATGGTATGGCAGTTCGGCATGGGGACGTCAACGTTTAAAGGAGAAGATTCCAAATGACTCAGTTCTTTTAGAATACCTTAAACCAATTTGGCGTTGGTCTGATGCTTTTCAAAACGATTTTGCAGCAAGGGCAGACTGGTGTGTTAAACCATTTGATGAAGCGAATCACCCCCCTGTTGTAAAACTAAATAACAGATTAGATATAAACGCTAAACCCGGTTCCAAAATTCAATTAAGTGCAAAAGGTACTTTCGACCCTGATAAAAACCAACTCACTTACAACTGGTGGTTTTATAAAGAACCAAGTTCATATAAAGGAAATATTGAAATTGAATATTCAAATGATCAAAATGCTATCATTCAGGATACCTGATGATATTGCCGAAAATAAAACTATTCATATCGTTTGTGAAGTTAAAGATGAAGGTACACCACAATTAACAAGGTATAAACGGGTAATAATAAATGTAGAACTGTAAAAAATTACATGATGAAAAATTTAACAATCATATTATCAATATTAATAGGTTTTAATTGTTATGCTCAGCAATTAGCATTTCCTACAGCCGAAGGTTATGGAAAATATTCCAAAGGTGGTCGTGGTGGTGGTGTTTACGAAGTGACCAATTTAAACGATAGCGGAAAAGGTAGTTTTAGGGCAGCAATTGAAGCTTCTGAACCACGAACCGTTGTTTTTCAGGGTTTCTGGGAATATTGAACTTGAAAGCCCTTAGAATATTAAAAATCCCATATATTACTATTGCTGGACAAACTGCCCCTGGCGATGGGATTTGTATTAAAAATCATCCACTTAATATTGATGCAGACCATGTTATTATCCGATACATAAGGGTCAGGTTGGGTGATTTATCAGGTAAAGATTATGATGCAATATCAGCAGGTATTTTAAAACACATTATTCTAGACCATGTATCTGCCAGTTGGAGTGTTGATGAATGCATGTCCATTTATCATTGTGATAGTATTACTGTTCAATGGTGTATCATCTCGGAAAGTATGATCAATTCCAATCACATTAAAGGTTCACACGGATTTGGAGGAATTTGGGGCAGTAATTATGGAACATATCATCACAATCTTATTGGCACATCATTCAAGTCGAAATCCCCGTATGGCTTCAGGTTCAGGATATACAGATTATAGTAACAATGTAATTTATAATTGGGGCTATAATAGCTGCTATGGAGGTGAAGCATTAACAAAAAGGAAGTGAAAAATTCATTTTTTCGAAATTAATTTGTAGCCAACTATTATAAACCTGGCCCTGCAACAGAACCGGGAAAAGTTTCTTATCGCATTGCAAATCCTTCGTTTCGAAATGAAACAGATGATTTTGGCAAATGGTACATTGCTGATAATTTTATGGAAGGCAATAAAGAAGTTACTACCGACAACTGGAATGGAGGTGTTCAAACAAAAATATTACTTGACAAAATTAAACTTGATAATCCATGGATATCTATGCCTATACATCAGCAAACAGCAGAAGAAGCTTATAAACTTGTTCTTGAAAATGCTGGAGCACTTTTGCCAAAACGTGATGTGGTAGATTTAAGGATAATTAAAGAAGTCGAAGGCGGTTTTGCTACTTATGAAGGCAAAAGCTACAAAAGAACACATACTATTGCCGACACTACAATGGTTTGTGGCATCATTGATACACAGGATGATGTAGGTGGATGGCCAGAATTAAAAAGCATTCCAGCACCAAAGGATTCCGACCATGATGGTATGCCAGACAACTGGGAAGATAAAAACAAACTTGATAAATCAAATCCTGATGATAGAAACAATATTGCTTCAGATGGATATACAATGCTGGAAAAATATTTAAATGGTATAAAATAATTGCCGTCCCTATTTCTTAGCACATTGGCAAGTCACACGAGCCACGCTCCAACCAAAACTTGCCAAAGAGCTAACAAATGCTTGCCCTGTTACCGCCTTTAAGGGCGGTTTGGGGTTTGCCCTCCCACAAAAAACAAAATAAATTCGTGCTCCGTATCAAGGTCAGTGCAGATTGATTAAGATAATATATTAGATTTGTAAAAACTTGATACAGATTGACTTTGAACAATGAACACCAGCTTACAACACGCGGTAAAAAACATTGGGGGTGCAGTGGGTCAGTCAACATACTGCCTCGCCCCAGCATCAGTAACGGTGGATACGAACGCAGCCCGTTCACCCCAACGATTTCTTACCGCCAACCGTCAGACTGTCTAATGACCCGTCCTAAAAAAAGGCTACACAAAATGTAGCAAATATGTATAAAAATGATGGTATCTTAAGAAGATACAGCGAGAGTTTCAAACTCAAAATTTTAGCCGAACTTAGTACAGGAAAATATTCCAAGAGAGAACTAGGGGACATTTATGGCGTTAACCGGACTACCATAAATGAATGGGTAAAAAAGTACAACCGGAAAGATTTAATGAACACAAGGATTCTAGTGGAAACAGAAGGAGAAACATCACGACTGAAAGCCTTACAAAAGGAAATCAAGCAACTAAAAGAGTTGTTGATCAAGAAAGACCTTGACAAGTTGGCTTTGGATTCATACCTGGAAGTGGCAGCAGAAAAACTGGGGTATAAGAACGTGGATGAATTAAAAAAAAATTTAAACATCAAGCCCTGATGAAGGCTGCTGCGATTACGAAACAAACAGGTATAGCAAGCATGTCAAAAGTATGTGCTTGCTTTAACCTGAGACGCGATGCATACTATAAATACCAGCAACGGTGGAAACGTTACAAGTCAGTTGAATCGAAGGTAATACAGCTGGTAAAAGAAGAACGCAAAGTGCAGCCAAGGGTTGGCATACGTAAGTTGTATGAAGCCTTACTGCCTTCTTTTAAAGCTGCGCATATTAAGGTCGGAAGAGATTCATTATTTGGTATTTTAAGGACAAATGAAATGCTGGTAAAAAGGAAAAGGGCTTATGCTAAAACAACCAACTCCTACCACCATTTCCATAAATACAACAACCTTATTAAAGAGATGGAAGTTACTAAGCCCAACCAAGTGTGGGTGTCTGACATAACATACATCCGAACGGTGAAAGGCTTTTGCTATTTAGCCCTTAATAACTGACATGTATTCACGCAAAATAGTAGGTTATGACCTCAGCGATTCGCTGGAGCTGGCGGGCTGCCTACGGGCCCTCCGAAAGGCCCTGTGGCATGTCCGTCCAGCGGCCGGACTTATACACCACTCCGACAGATGGGTGCAGTATTGTAGCCATATGTATGTAAATGAACTAAAAAGGAAAGGCATAAAAATCAGCATGACAGAAGAAAAACATTGCTATGAAAATGCTATTGCTGAAAGGGTTAACGGCATATTGAAAGACGAGTTCTACCTCGACCAATGCTTTTTTTCTACAGCCCATGCAAAGCGGGCAACAAAAAGTGCAATTAAAATTTATAATAATAAAAGGCTTCATGTATCTTTAAGGTACAAAACACCAAATAGTGTGTTTAATAATGTAGCTTAAAATTAATGTTTAACCTGTAGCCGTATTCTAGGACTAGACAATCTGGATTATCCTTACGATATGTGTCACTAAAAACAAGAATAAATCTTTCGTTATATGAAAATAAGAGTTGTGCTCATAATAATAACAATGTTAATTTACACCATAAAAAATTTTGCTCAAAACTGGAGCTATCTGGATTATAGTCCAGACCAACAGGGTTTGGAAAACAATCCGTTAAAAGGCTTTGCCTCGCTTTGGAATCCGAGCAATAATTTTCCACATAGTATTCAGGGACATTTATTTGGGTTGGATGACATTATGACCGGAATGAATACATTCGACTGGACAATAATTGATCAGGCAATTGCCAATGATGCTTCTAACGGTAATTTTTCCTATATTCAGGTAAATATCGACCCGGCAATAGCAGGAAAAACTGATATGCCAAGCTTTTTAATTGACCAGGTGGATTGGAAGGAAAATCCTGATGACCTTTGTCCTGACTGGAACAATGAAATTCTTATGCAGGCCATGTTTAACTTTATTTCAGCTTTTGGTGAAAAATACAATAATGATTCTAGAGTTTTTTTAGTTCACTTTGGGCTTTATGGTATGTGGGGTGAATGGCATGTTGGTGAATATGGCGGAAACTTTGCGATGACAGCATATAATCAACAGCGCCTTTCCAATGCCTATATAAAAGCTTTTCCTGATAAACAATTATTAGCAAGATATCCTGGAACGTTGCCTGACAACGAAGTTGTTGGATATAGTGATGGATTATTTTTTGGACAATCAATACAACCAGATACTCCCTGGTTCTTTTATAATCAGCTTAAATCTGCCCATGCTGATAAGAATTGGAAGCTACATGCCATTGGCGGTGAAATTGATCCCGGACTACAAAATGAAATCTGGAAATCGTGGCCAAATACTGTTGGTCAGGATGTTACGATGTGTTTGGATTCTATACATCCAACATGGTTATTTTCTCATTATGTACTCACTATGAGTTCGCAACCTGGTTCGAATGAATGGAACAATGCTATTCGTTGTCAAAAAATGCTCGGCTATACATTTTACATTAGCAAATATAAACTTACGGCAAACGATGGAAAAATAACGGTTGAACTGGGAGTTCAAAATAAAGGAATTGCACCAATCTATGCGAATTGGAAAATCGAGCTTGGTGTACTTAATTCAAACAGACAATTTCAATCTGTCGGAAAAGAAAAATGCAATATCAACTATATTTTACCGGGTAATACTAATAATTACAGAGCAATAAGTGCTTCCAAATCAATTAGTGATGGAACTTATAAAGTGTTGCTTCGAGTTATCAATCCGATGGAAAAATATTCGTCGAAAGCAAAACCATTCCGTTTTGCCAATACAACACAAGATGCAGATTCAACAGGTTGGCTTACTTTGGGTGAAATAACAATATCGGATGGTAATAGCGGCATTGCTTCGGTCCGTGTTTCAGGGATTTCAATTTCGACAGATTCAGTTACAATGACTGTTGGAGATAAACTCGAAATATCTTCTAGTGTAACTCCTATTGATGCAAATAATAAAAATGTTATCTGGATATCTGATCATCCTTCCACTGCTTCTGCTGATTCAACCGGATTTGTTATAGCAGGACCTTTAACAGGAAAAGCCATAATTACTGCATTTACAGAAGACGGTTGTTTTGAAGCAAAAAGTATCATAAATGTAGAACCACAGTGGATTGAAATCCCCGGTAAGGTTGAAGCAGAATATTTCGTAAAGCAATCGGGAGTACAAACCGAAAATTGCAGCGATGTAAATGGAGGACTAAATGTTGGATGGATTGACAACGAAGATTGGTTGCTTTATCCTGTCATAAACAATTCTGAAAGCAATTATTTTTCTGCCTCATTCCGAGTAAGTTCACCAAATAATGGTGGGCTTATCACTTTGTATGCCGACTCTAATAAAATAGGTGAAATACATGTGCCAAATACCGGTTCATGGCAAAACTGGAGATCGGTGTTATTCAATTTAAAAATTGAGCCAGGGAAACACTATATAAAAATAGTTGCTACCAATGGTGGATTCAATATCAATTATATTGATTTTTTAATTACATCAACTTCAGGAGCAGAAATATATGAAAACCGTAATCTGAAGATTTATCCATTACCTGCATCAAAATATATTACCATTGAAACTGGTAACTGGAAATTTAATAAATTAGAATTTATTGATTTAGCTGGCAAAACTGTTTATTCAAAAGAATTTGGTTTTCAATCAAATCTTGAATTATCAATTACTATTAATTCCGGCATATATATTCTTCGTCTGAGAGGTCGGGACCAAGTAATTTCAAAGAAGATAGTTATCAAGTAACTTATTGACTTATGTAATTATTATAAATAATAATTTAAAGCATTTAACATCATGAATACAAGAAAATTAATAAAGCGGATCGCGATTATTATTCCTACTCTTCTGATTATGCATTTACAGTGTTTTAGTCAGAATACCGAACAAAAGGATTCAATAAGAAATAATTTAATAAAGGCAGCAAGAGAAATCATTTCTGAAGTAAAAACCTGTGCGCTGATCACAATTGATGAAAAAGGTCTTCCCACGGCCAGAACAATGGATCCCTTTTTGCCCGAAAGTGATTTTACCGTTTGGCTGGGAACAAATCCCAAAAGCAGGAAAGTCCATCAAATCAAAAATAATCCGAATGTAGCGCTATATTATTTTGATAATGCTGCCTCTGGATACGTGGTAATTCACGGAACAGCCCATTTAATAAATGATCAAAAAGAGAAAGAAAAACACTGGAAAACCGAGTGGAATTCGTTCTACCCAAATAAATCCGAAGATTATCTTTTAATAAAAGTTATCCCGGCATCGATGGAAGTTATAAGTTACAGGGATGGTATTACCAGCAATTCGGAAACATGGAAACCACCTGTCGTTTATTTTAATACTGAAAAATAGATACAGTTATTTTATAACTATCATGGAAATATTAGAACGAACTCTGGACAAAGCCAAAACGAAAAAAAGTTTTAAGAAAGTAGTTTGGTTTTATGATTTCTGGAGCCGACTTACCGAAAGTAAAGCAGCCAGGGAAGTGATTCGTCTTTCAGATATTAAAGGAAGTGAAAAGATCTTAGAGATAGCCTGCGGTACCGGTGTATTGTTTGAACAAATTGTACACAGAAATCCAAATGGAACAAATATCGGTATAGATTTGTCGCCGGATATGCTGAACAAAGCGAGAAAACGATTGCGAAAAAACACCGGTAAATTTAAACTAATGGAAGGTGATGCTTTACAACTCGATTTTGAAGATAATACATTTGACATCGTCGTTAATAATTTCATGGTTGATTTAATGCCTGTGGCGGCTTTTGATAATATTGCGAATGAGTTTCACCGGGTATTAAAACCTGGCGGAACAGTTGTTATATCTACATTCTCGTTTGGGAAAAAGAAAATTAATGGTATCTGGCCTTGGATCGCCAAACATTTTCCGGATTTGTTAACCGGTTGCCGGCCTGTTTCATTTAAAACTTATCTGGAAAATGCAGGTTTTAGCATAACAGAAATTGTAGAAGTCAGTCAGAATACTTTTCCTTCGGAAGTTATTAAAGCAAAAAAACATGCATAATCAACAGGAAGATATAGTTAAAATAATTCGGAAAGAGTTCAAAAACAAGGCCGATGAAAAAACCCTGGCAAGCAGCCAGAATTTTTTTAAGGAGGAGATAAAATCATATGGTGTAAAGGTACCAACGGTACACAAAATCAGCAAAGAGTTATTCAAACTGGTAAATGCCAAAACTAAGTCAGAAATATTTGATTTGTGCGAAACGTTATGGAAATCAGGGTACATCGAAGAGTCGTTTGTTGCATGCAACTGGTCATACTACTTGCATAAACAATTCGAGCCTGAAGATTTTCAAACCTTTGAACGATGGATAAACAACTATGTTACTAACTGGGCTTCCTGTGATACCCTTTGTAATCATACCGTTGGCGAGTTTATTGAAATGTATCCTGAATATTTGGCTCATCTGAAAAACTTTGCAAGATCGGATAACCGATGGGTGCGAAGAGCTTCTGCAGTAACATTGATAATTCCTGCAAGAAAAGGGAAGTTCCTGAAAGACATATTGGAAATCGCAAACATACTGCTTCAGGATAAAGATGATCTGGTTCAAAAAGGTTACGGATGGATGTTAAAAGCTGCAAGCCAGGGAAATCAGCAGGAAATATTTAACTTCGTAATGAAAAATAAAGCGGTAATGCCGCGCACTGCATTGAGATATGCCATTGAAAAAATGCCCAAAGATTTAAAAGTCAGGGCAATGGAAAAATAAATAGAACTAAATATCAACGTAAGAAAAATGAAAAGAAAAATTGATAAAGAACTACTCGAAACAATGCACAAAAATCCTTCTAACTGGAGAGGTGTATTTTATTTTAATCCCAAAGATCCACGGCTTACAGTTCCGAAAATTAATTCGATGGGATGGACTTTCAATTTTGCAAGTCCGTACGCCTATATATTGGTTGTTTTAATAATTGTAATCATTGTTGCATCACAATATTTGTTGAAGTAATTGGCATATACAACATTTTTAGATGGTAAAATATATTTGACGTTAAAATATAAATATGAAAAGATATACAGGACTGTTGCTTTTACTTTTTGTTCTGATCACTTCCTGTGTTTCACGGCAAAAGAAGGAAGAGCCAAAAACATCATCAACTAAAGTTGAATTGGTTACCAATTATGGCAATATTGTACTCAAACTTTACAATGAAACGCCCCTGCATCGGGATAATTTTATAAAAATCGTGAACGATGGTGTTCTGGACAGTTCGTTATTTCACCGTGTAATTAAAACTTTTATGATACAGGGAGGTGATATAAACAGCAAATATGCCCAACCTGACGATACACTTGGCAACGGAGATCTTCCATACACTGTTCCTGCAGAAATAACTCCGGAATTGTTTCATAAAAAGGGAGCACTGGCAGCTGCCAGAAGCGATACCCCGGAAAGAGAGTCCAGCAGTACCCAATTTTATATTGTCCAGGGGAAAGTGTTTAACGACAGTCTGCTCGATGTAGCCGAAAAACGTATTAACGGGTGGCTCGCCCAATTCAACATCAAACATGATTCATTGTATAAAAATCAGTTGGATTCGTTAAATAAAGCGATGAAAACGGAAGATTGGGCAACTTTTGCAAAAATCAACAACAGATTCGCAGCATTAGCAAAAAACTACACAGCTTTTGAGCATTACCGAATTCCAGAATCGCATCGAAAGGTTTATAAAACCATTGGAGGCGCTCCACATTTGGATCAAAACTATACAGTTTTTGGCGAAGTAGTTTCAGGATTACCGGTAGTCGATTCAATTGCATCGGTACAAACCGATGGCATGGATCGTCCGTTGAAAGATGTTCGTATTTTAAGTGCAAAAATTATTAAAGAATAAAACCGAAGATCTAAGATAAATTACTGAGTTTTCTCTTTCAGCATCGTTTTAAAATCCTCCAGAATCCGTTGATGGTCAAAAGCCAATTGTGGAAGACTATCCAGACAAAACCAGTCAGCCTGAATTGCATCGTCGCCTCCTTCCACTTCTACCCGATCTTCCAGTTCTGCGAGGAAAACTACTGAAATTGTTCGGTGTCGCGGATCACGGTCCACTTCGTCATAGGTTTTGAACTGGGTCATTTTTTCCACTTTTATCCCGGTTTCCTCCAGCAACTCACGTTTACAGGCTTCTTCCAGCAATTCTTCCATTTCGATAAAACCGCCCGGCAAAGCCCACATATTTTTAAATGGTTCATTTCCCCGCCTGATAAGAAGAACCAGCGTTTCATTTACTATGCCATCAGAGTTCTTGTTGTCAGTAAGCACAGGAATCCGTTCCCTGACATAAACAATGGCATCAACCGTTAAAGCAGCGCGTGGATATGGATAAGTGTACATAAATCAAGGATAAAGTTTAAAGTTCAAAGGCAAAAATAAAAAAGGTAAAAGTGAGATCATTTTTTTATTCAGTTATATTTTTGCTTTAGTGAATACTGCGACTAAGAACTGTTTACTTTTTCCTGCCGGTTCTCCAGTACCTCAGCACCAATAAAATCAGCACCACAAATATGACAATATAGATCAATAGCTCAGTGCGTTCCATTTGAATTGATAATCTTTTTCATTACACGCATTTTGTGGGTATAACGTTGTGTATCGACGTTAAAAATACCAAATTGATCAACATTATCGATCCTCACTTTACCAGATGCATGAATTATTTTGTTTCGCTTCCAGATGATCCCGACGTGCACTATATTTCCTTCTTCATCATCAAAAAAAGCAAGATCGCCTGGTTCAGCTTCGTCGACAAAACTCATGGCAGTACCCATTTTTACCTGCTCACTGGCATCGCGGGGTAATTTAATCCCGATCATTTTGTAAATAATCTGTGTCAGTCCGCTACAATCAATACCAAAAGGTGTACGTCCCCCCCAAAGATATGGCGCATTAAAGTACTTTAGCGCCTGCTTAATAGCAAATTCGCGTGGATTTTCAAGTTCACCGTAACTTACTTCGCCACTGGCTGAGTAAGTTTCCTTCCCAACACTGAATTCTTTCAAATACGGACGCCAAACAGGCAATGTACTGCCGGCCACCAGCATTAGATTCTGCTCTTCGTTAACCGGAATAATCGTGATTATATCGGTAGTTACTGCAATAGGGTTATTTGAAATTTTTCCCACGGAACGATCATAGAGCGGTATTATCATTTTTGAATCGACCCAGCCTTCGTATTCGTCATAATCAAGCTTAACATTTGTCCAACCAACCATTTGTTCACGCAGTTCAAAGTGTTCACCAAACAGGATCTGGGTCACCATTTCACTTTTTTCCGAAGGATCTTTTCTGACAGGAATAATACTGAGATTCGAAATTCCGTAGTTCATCAAAATAAATTCTTAATTTTATCGAAAAAGAAATTTTGTGCATTACATGCCCGTACCTGCAAAACTATGAAAAAAATGGAGTTTGTAAAATGCTGAATTCATCTAATTTTACACGATTTTGTTCAAAAGAATACGGGAAACTGATCATAATTAAAATTGTTTTTTTAAATATTTTGATTTATGGCTGAAAATTTTAAAAACAGGTTAAAAAAATATACCCAGATTTTTTACTGGATTTTTATTTTTCTGTTTACGGCAGTGGTACTTTTTCTTATTCTTCCTGGTGAACCCAAATTTAAATATGAATATCAGAAAGGAATGCCCTGGCGCCACGAAAACCTGGTGGCTCCGTTTAATTTTGCAATTTTAAAATCGCCTGCTGAACTGGACGCAGAGAAAGCGGAACAACTAAAAACAGTGGTTCCCTATTTTGTGTATGATACAACGACATTAAATACGCATCTGGCACAACTCGAAACAGATTTAAATATTGCAGCCGACTCATCCGATAGTAAAAAAGCAATTGCCTTTGCAATGATAAAGGACGTGTTAACAGAAATTTACCAAAGCGGAATTTTGCAACGTTCTATCGATTCCTATCCTGAACTGACAAGTAAAACAGAAATCAAAAAAAGGGTTGGTCAAAATGTTTCAAAAATTGAAATCAGTAAGCTTTACTCAGAAAAGACCGCTTATAATGAATTGAGTCGGATGTTTCAGGAAGCTGAAAAGATTGGCCCAACTGTAAAAATGTGGCTTCTACCTATCTCTCCCGAAAAATACATTGTTGACAACCTTGTTTATGATAAGGAAACTACCGAAAAGGAAATGCAGGAGGCAGTTGCAGGCATTTTACCTTCGAGGGGAATGGTGCAACAGGGCGAGCGAATTATTCTTCAGGGCGAAATTGTAGATGCTGAAAAATTCCAGGTACTGGAGTCTTTAAAAGCCAGTTACGCCATGGAGCGAGGAAAGGGCATCAGCCAATACACCGTTTCTTTTGGGAAGGCGTTATTTATTGTTTCTCTTCTTGCGCTGATTTTTACCTTTTTATACATCTATCGGCATGATGTATTACGGCAATTGCGAAAGCTGACTTTTCTGATGCTTTTTATGATTGGAACTGTCTTTATAGCCAGCTTTATAAATACTTTTCCCAACCTTCATATTTATCTGGTTCCAATAGCCATTTTCCCCATTATCGTCCGAACTTTTTTCGATTCGCGTACAGCCATTTTTATGCTCATAATAACCACAATTCTGATTGGATTTTACGCGCCTAATAATTATGAGTATATCCTTTTAGAGGTTTCTGCCGGGATTGTAGCGGTTTTCAGTTTAAACAAAATGCACCGGCGTGTTCATCTGGTGCTTGCAACAATGTGGGTGCTTTTAACCTACCTTGTTGTTTATACAGCAATAAACCTCATCCACGAAGGCTCTATGTTTACCTTCAGTTTTGACATGTATAAATGGTTTGTTATCAGCAGTGGCCTTTTATTAATAGTTTACCCACTGATTTACATTTTCGAGAAAATATTTGGTTTTATTTCGGATGTAACTCTAATTGAAATTTCAGATAGCAACCAGCCATTGTTAAGAAAGCTTGCTGAAGAGGCGCCGGGAACTTTTCAACATTCCATGCAGATTGCCAACCTTGCCGAAGAAGTAATTTTGAAAATCGGCGGAAATCCTTTCCTGGTGCGTGCCGGAGCATTATATCATGATATCGGGAAAATTTCAAAGCCTAATTTTTTTATTGAAAACCAGGTAGCAGGATTAAATCCACACGATGAAATCAGTTATATAAAAAGTGCCGAAATAGTTATTGACCATGTAAAAAACGGAGTAAAAATGGCTCAGAAACACAAACTTCCCGAGCCAATTATTGAATTTATCGCCACGCATCACGGTACAACAAAAGCCAACTATTTTTATATAAAACATGCACAGGAGCATCCAGATACCAAAACAGATGAAAATTCGTTTATGTATCCGGGTCCGTTGCCACGGTCGAAAGAAGCAGCGGTTGTGATGTTGGTTGATGGCATTGAAGCTGCCTCGAGAAGCCTGCCAGAAAAAAATTACGAAAAGTTTAAAGAGCTGATTGATAACATGATCGACAATAAAATAAAATCAAAACAACTTGATCAGTCGGCTTTAACATTCAGTGATATAAATATTATTAAGGAAACATTATTACAAAAGTTAATTAACATATACCACGTTAGAATTGAGTACCCGAAAGAAGAAAAATAGAAAAATGAAATTATTTTTGTGCAGATATTGATTCATAAAATTTTAAAGTTCAGAAAAGATGAAGACTCATATTAAGGTTATCATGCTGATATTTTTATCAGTAATGATATTGTCGGGATGTAAAAAAGAAGACCCCACTCCTGCTAATGATGAAGCTCCACAGTTAACACAAAACATCAATCAGTTTATTAAGGATGTTATGGATCAGGTTTATCTGTGGTACAAAGAATTACCAGACATCGACATTCGTTATGAATTTGATTCAAAAAACTATTTTAAAAAATTGCTTTACAAAGATGATAAATGGTCGTTTATAACAGATGACATTAAATCTTATGAAAACAGTATAGAAGGTAAAGAAACATCGTACGGATGGTCATTGGCTTTTGGTAAATTTTTTGACACGGGTACCATTTACGCGTTAGTAGAATTTGTTTATCCTGGTTCACCTGCTGAAATAGCCGGAATTAAGCGGGGAGATATGATTTATCAGATGAATGATGCAGATATTACAGAGAATAATTATACCGATTTGCTTAATAGTGATAATGTGACCTTTACATACGGGAAATATACTGACCAGGGAATTACAAACACAGTTACAACAACACTGAGTTCAAAACAGTTAGAACTAAATCCTGTATTATTTACTAAAATTATTGATGAAGGCGGGCACAAAATCGGGTATTTTCTGTATGCTCAGTTTATTGACAACTTCGATAGCAGCATTGATACCGTCCTTCAGCATTTTATTGATGAAGGAGTTCAGGATGTAGTTCTTGATTTACGTTACAATCCGGGAGGAACATCTGTAGCAGCACAGTATTTGTGCAGTGCTTTAGCACCGGCAAATGTAGTTTCAGATGGTGACGTATTGGTAACTTTACAATGGAACGATAAATACCAGCAATACTGGGAACAACATGCAGTCCAGAACCAACTGGAAGTTAGGCTTATTAACTCTGTACCGGTAAAAATGGGCCTCAATAAACTTTATATCCTTACGGGGCAGGGAACAGCTTCAGCTTCCGAATTATCTATTGTCGGGTTAGAGCCTTATATGGATGTTGTAACTGTTGGCGAAACAACCTATGGAAAATATACCGGAGGAGCAATATCATGGAAACCGGAAGATTTCTACACGGATAGTACCTATTATGCTGACTTTAAAAATTGGGGAATTTATGCTATTATGTTCCGTTATAAAAATACAGAAGGATATACCGATTTTGTTAATGGGTTGACTCCTGATATTGAAGTTGGCGACACCATTGTAAATGGAATTCCGCTGGGAGATGTAAACGAACCATTGCTGAAAGCAGCAATTGAAGATATCACCGGAATGGAGATTGTTGCTAAGAAAAGTGCAAAAATTACCCAGTCATTTAATATTTTCGATCGTGGATTTTCCAAATACGATGCTTATAAACGCGAATTGATTATCAATGATTTCGATAAGCGTCTGATAAAAAAACAAGCTCGTTGAGAAACAAAAAAGGGTAAAAATTTAATTTTACCCTTTTTTGTTTCCAGCTTAATTTTCCTTTTAATCTCTTTTTACGGAACCCAATCCATCGATATACTGCGTGACTTTCGGATCGCCTTTATAACGTATTTTACCAACGCCCTCAATTCTTGCATTTAACTCTTTTACGGCATGAACACTTCCCGTACCAACACCTTCAATCTGGAAATCAACATTTTGTGCTTCCAGTTCACCAGCATCTACGTGTCCTGCTCCGGAAATTTTAACTTCGAGGTTCCTCGTCACTCCTTCAAGTTCAAATAAAAATCCACCTTCACCTGTAATATCAATATCCTCCGCTTTTATATTCATTTCAACTTTGGCTCCACCTTCCGCACTCATCGAAAAATCCCGAAGATCTATATATCCCCTTGTTTTCAGATTAGCGCCCCCTTCTATTTCCAGTTGCTTTAACTGATCAAACGTAATGTAAAGAGTTACTTTTTCATAATGGAAAAAATCACGATCCATTTTTATGTGAAGTTTACCGTTTTCATTTTTGACAATCAAATCATCGAAAACATCATTGTCCTTTGCCTTTGCTGTTAATCCACATGTTTTATCCTGGATCAGATAAACTTTAAATCCCCCTTCAAGATAAATTGCGGAAAACTCGCCAACATCATATTTTTTTGTATCCCAGTCATCATTCTGAGCAAACGCTGCAGAAGTAACAAACAAAACAAATACCGTAAATATTATAGCTGATCTTTTCATTTTATTACTTTAAAAGTTACGATGTTAAAATTAAAAAATGTTCAGGCAGGCTGGTTTCTATATTCGATAAATCACCTTATTTTATAGACGAATAAGTATTTATGAGAAGAATTCAGGAAAAGACTGAAAAACTAATCCTGTAATTTTTTCATGTAAATTAATCCGTAGAGAACAAAACCAAACAGAACGACCACAATAAAAATATCCATAAAAATGAGCCCTTTAAAGGTAGCCAATTTTATAGCTGCGTAAACAGATGCAATTCCCTCAATTACAAAAAGGATATTAATTCGATGGTGTTTTACGGATTTAAAAAAGGAAAATGAAATGAGATTCCAAACGGTACCAGCTAAAACAAACCCAATTCCTTCAGCAAACTGGTGACGATAAATTTCCCACGCTCCCCAAATAATTATAATTGCCCCCAGGAAAAGCAGTGATCGTGTCAGACTTCTCGTGAGCTTTAAGCGACTGACCTTATTTTCGATGTTCGGGAAAAGTGAAAACTTTAATGGCTCAACCCGGTATTTTTCAGCAAACAAGTCTTGTTCCGAATGAATCAACCCTCTTTCAATAGCCTCATTTATTGCCGCTTCAGCTGCTTCTGCCTGATAATGTTTTCTTTTCTTCAGTACTTCCATAATTTCATCATCTGAAGGACCTTTAAACAATTGTTTAAAATCGATGTCGGAATGCTTTTCTTTTGATTTTCCCGCCATTTTAAAATACCTTTGTTTTCCTTTTTTGCATTTAAGTTATAAGAATACAAATAAAAACCAAATCAATTAACAATGTACAATTTTGAATATAAAAATCCGACGAAAATTATTTTTGGGAAAAATACTATTGCCAATGTAGCAAAAGAAATTCCTGAAAATGCAAAAGTACTGTTAACATATGGTGGAGGAAGCATTAAAAGAAACGGCGTTTATGATCAGGTTAAAAATGCCCTGGCCGGTTTCAATGTTATCGAATTTGGAGGAATTGAAGCGAATCCACATTATGAAACCTGCATGAAAGCGGTAGATATTATCCATCGTGAAAAAATTGATTTTCTACTATCGATTGGCGGGGGCTCGGTTTTGGACGCTACAAAATTTATTGCTGCGGCAGCATGCTATTCCGATGGTAATCCGTGGGACATTCTGGCTAAAAGGGGAAAAGTAAAAAACGCGGTTCCGTTAGGCGATGTTTTAACGTTGCCGGCTACAGGTTCAGAAATGAATGGAAACTCTGTAATTTCGCGTGTTTCAACAACCGAAAAACTCGCTTTTAGTTCACCAAAGGTGATGCCGAAATTCTCTATTCTCGACCCGGAATGTGTTTTCAGCCTCCCTGATCGCCAGGTTGCCAATGGTATTGTTGACGCTTTTGTGCACGTTATGGAACAATACCTTACTTTTCCGGTGAACTCTCCTATTCAGGATCGTTTTGCGGAGAGTATCCTGGTTACGCTAGTTGAAGAGGGTCCAAAAGTGTTGGCTGATCGTACTGATTATGACGCCGCTGCAAATTTTATGTGGAGTGCAACAGTAGCCCTGAATGGTTTGATCGGGGCCGGTGTACCTCAAGACTGGGCTACGCATGATATCGGACACGAACTTACTGCGTTTCACGGTATCGATCATGCAAGAACACTGGCCATTGTTTTACCCGGAATTATGAATAAAAAAAGGGGAAGTAAAAAGGATAAAATTTTGCAATATGCTGAAAGAGTATGGGGAATTACAGAAGGAAGTGAAGATGAGAGAATTGACGCTGCCACTGAAAATACTATTCATTTTTTTGAATCGGTTGGAATTCAGACCACATTAACAGAATACCAGGTTCCGCCTGAAACTATTCACAAAATAAAGGAAAGATTTAAAGGCAGGGATTACAAACTTGGTGAACTTAAGGATATTGGGTATATAGAAATTGAAGAAATTCTGGAAGGCAGAATTTAAAATTCTTCACCAATTTCCAGAAGGGCACTTTTCTATTGGAAAGGTGCCTTTTTATTTTCCAGAAATATATTCTTCGATCAAGTCATCATATGCGTTTATTACTTGCCGTATCAAAGGGTCTTTAGGATCAAAATTTATTTCACCGATTTGTTTCACGGGTAATATTTTTGGTGAAGTTCCTGTAACAAAAACACCATTAAATGAAGCTAATTCAGTCAGATAAACACTTCTTTCTTCCACATTAATGTTTAATTCCTTCGACAGAAGAATAGTTTTGTTACGGGTAACACCCAAAAGCACCTCATTAGAGGGTGGGGTTATAATTTTATTCTGTTCAACAAAAAACACATTACTCCGGCTACCTTCTGTAACCCGCTCTTTTTGATCGACCAGCAAAACTTCATAAAAATCGTCATTAAGCATCATTTCATCCGCCTGTTGACGAACTGTGGTCTGAAATACTTTTGCACCTGGATTTTGCCGTTCTGCCCGTAAAATTCCGGCGCGAATTCCATTTTCATACAATGCTTGTCCGGGATATTTGTAAGGTATAAAAAAAGCAATTAAATTTTCCTTGCATGAAATCAGAATATTCCCTTCTGAAACCTGATTTTTCTGAATTAAATCTGAAAGTGAATCTTCAATTTCCTTTTCAGAATAACGAATTTCGAGATTAGCCAGCTTTGCAGATTGAGACAAACGTTTTAAATGGTCAGTAAGAAACAGTGGTACACCTCGTATTACACGTAATACTTCATAAACACTGTCCTTATTTTCCTCTGACAGATATTGATTTACGGGCCCTGTCTGGCAATTAAACGCAAAATAATCAAGAATCGGAAAAACAGCCATTCTAAAATTTTTCCGACAAATGTATTCAAAGAAACAGGATTTGCATCATTCCCGGTCCAAAATGTTTCTCTGCTGTATGGGTTTATCCTGCTATACTTCCGTTGTATTGCAACGTGTCTAACACTGTATTTTTATAACTCCGGCCTATAGGAAGTTCCTTCCCCGGTACTTCAATACTGTGTGCTGTAAATGCTTCAATCTTCGATAGTGAAATAATATAAGATTTGTGAATACGCAAAAATCCGTCAGTGGGAAGTTTTTCAACCATATTGGTCATGCTTGTTTTTGTGATGATCTTCCGTTTATCCGTGTATATCTGCACATATTCACTTAAACCTTCTACATACAGGATTTCATTTAAATGAACTTTAATTACCCGTTTGTTCTCTTTCACATAAATAAATGCTTCTTCCTGTTGATTAGGCTCTGCCGATGGAGTAACAGTTGTTGTTTCTTCCTGGGCTACCTGATAATATTTGTTCACCGACTTCAGGAAACGCTCAAAAGTGATCGGCTTTAAAAGATAATCGACAACATCCAGTTCAAATCCTTCCAATGCATATTCGCGATAAGCAGTTGTTATAACTACTTTAGGCGGGTTTTTTAATGTTTTAAGGAATTCTATGCCAGTAATTTGAGGCATTTGAATATCCATAAACATTAAATCGACATGTCTGTTACGAAGTTCCTGCAGCGCTTTCATCGCATCTCCACATTCGGCAACAACTTCAAAGTTTTCCAGCTTATTGATATGGCTTCTAATCAAATCACGTGCAAGAGGCTCATCATCAATAATGAGGCAATTGGTTTTCATGTTTTCTCTGCTGTTTAATTTTCAATGGCTACATAATTGTTATACTTTTTTCTGGCTCTGATAAAATTATTTGTAATCTTTCTTTGTTCTTAATTACAGTAATTATTTAAAAATTTCGAGGCTGATTTCAACAAAGTTTTCATCGATGTTCTCTATTAACCGATGTTTTCCCTGAAAATCGTATTTCAACCTTTTTTTGGTAATTTCTGTTTCCTCGTCATCAATAAACCGGAACGGTTTTTCGCTCCAAAATGTAAACGTGAAAAGCAGGTATTTCTTTTCCGCTTTAATAATGACTGTATTTTCAAAGGAATTGTTACACTGATATGCGATTTTTATTGCACTGTTTATAAACGGAAGTAACAAAAGTGGCGGAACCACAAACAGTTGAAGCTTTCCGTTAACCACAAAATTATTTACAAAACGTTCGCCAAGTGCGTGCTTGTGAATGTCAAGAAATTCTTCCAGTAATTTTACATCCAGACTAAGCGGAATAAGATCTTCTTTACCTTCAAAAAGAAAATGGTTTAGAAAATTCGACAATTTAATAATCATATCCGGCATTTTTTGCACATCTGTTTCTGAAACAATCTCCAGTTCTTCTATCAGCGAAAGAATCAACCGCGGTTGCAATTGATAACGGTAAATTTCCAGCTCGGTTTCTGTTTTCATCTGCAATAATTCCTCTTTTCGGTTTTGGGCAAAATACCACGATCTGCCCACCTTTATCGCTAAAAAAATGAGAATTATATAGTGATTTCCTATTCCACTGATAACAATATTTTTAAGGTTTAAATAATTCCCGTGAAACATCTTCTGCCGATCGAACAGACGAAAAACAATCTCGTTACTCACCCCGAGTTCGATGGTTGAAAAAACAATAAGAAAACCCAAAAGGCCAAGAAAAGCCAAAACGTATTTTCGTTTAAAAAATGTTTCAGGGAGTAACCAATATGCAATTAAATAAGTGTGTGTCACAAAAATGGGTAATGTTATGATGTAATACATCAGCCAAACAAAGTACTGCCTGAAATTGCTTCCCAGGCTTTGAATCAAGGTAAATGAAATAATCCACAAAATCCAGAAAAGGACATGCAGCAATATTTCTTTTCTATCGATATTTATTTCGCTGAATTTCAACTTCTTCTCTTAATTCAAGTTCTACTTTAAAAGCCGCTTTGCTATCCGTAATTTTTAAATCGAATCCGTTTGGCGAATACATGATTTTCAACCGTCTCTCCAGATTCGGTAGCTGATACTTTATTTTGTCTTGTTCTAACTTATTCAGTTGGGTTGCAGGTTTACTGTTTTCGGTAGCAATAACTATTTTTTCATCCGTTGCTTTAATATCAACTTTAATCCAGGGTGTGCCGGCATCCAGACTACTGCCGTGTTTAAAACAGTTTTCTACCAGGAAGAAAAGGATCATAGGCGGAATTTTGCTTGTGGTAAGATTGCCGGTTGTATTAATATTTACTTTAAGCCGTTGTCCGTACCTTAATTTTTCCAGTTGAATGTAATTTTCAACCAGCGAAATTTCGTCCAGCAGGTTTACAAATTCCTTCTGAATTTCCTGGATAATATAATTCAAAACAATTTTTATGCGGTGAATAACCTCCTTCGTTCTTTGTGGATTTAACATTGATAATGCATACATATTATTGATGGTATTGAACAAAAAGTGCGGGTCGAACTGCGACTGAAAAAGTTTACGTTGAGCTTCCTGTGTCTGCACCTCCAATTCTTTTCTAAACCTTTCAATGTACATGAAGTCTTTTACATATTTTGCAATACAGAACAAAGCCACAATAAAGGTCATATCTTTTGTATTCATTACGATATAATGCAGGTTCATTATTCCCTTGCGTTGAATATTTTCCGGGGAAATGGCGGAATAAAAAATCTGGTCGGAAACAACAAGTTTTAAAGCTGAAAGAGCAACGCCAGCCAATAAAAAGAACACAATAAACCGAAAAATTTTGCCTTTTAGTAAAAACTCGGGAATCAGCAGAAAAATAGTGAGATATGCATAACCGAAAAAGAAAAGAGAATTGATAAAAGTGTCGAAAAGTGAATAAATAAATTTGCCTTCACTGTTTTGTAAATATAATATAACAGCAAAAGCAACCACCGTAACCAGAAAAAACAGAATATGTCTGGTCAAACGGTATTTCAGCGCATTATCAAATAAAAGACGATTCATGTATAATCGATGGATAAACCGACTGTAAATTTAGTATCCAAATCGTTTATTTCGAGTGAATATTTTCCGGCGTATAATATTTCAAGCCTTTTTCTAACGTTATTGAGTCCAATCCCCTCCTTTTTATTGCGTGATTCAGGAGTTTGTGGTTTGCTATTCTCGGTATAAAAGTCGAATTTATTTTCAGCAACATCAATTCTCATTTTAATGTAATGTGATTTGTTTTTCTTTATACCACTATGTTTAAAGCAATTCTCAGCAAATGTAAACAGTAACATAGGAGCAACTTTTACGTTTTCTAAAGGGCCTGAAACTTCAAATGAAAAATCAACTGAATTATCGTATCGCATTTTTTCCAGATCGATATAATTTCTAAGTAATTCTATTTCTTTAGTAAGTGGTATTTCAGTTTCATTACATTCGTATAATACTGAACGCAACAATGCCGATATTTTGGCAATTCCTTCCGATGTTTTCGATGACTGTTCCAGTGAAAGTGCATATAAATTATTCATTGTATTGAATAAAAAATGCGGATGCAATTGCGATTTTAACAGGTTTAATTCAGTTTCCAGATTTTGCTTTTCCATCTCGTGTTTTTCTTTTTGTTGGTCAAGCCACTTTTGAACCGTTTTTATGGCAAATGCAATACCAACCATAAAATTGGTTTCAAGCATGAGGTACAAAAAAGTGATTCCAAACAACTTGTCAAAAGTGATGGGAAGTGAATTCAGCTTTCGAAGAAAGATACGCTCACCAAGTGTAACACCAAATATGAGCACTACAACAAAAAATACGCTTATCAGGAGTTTTCTCTTTTTCAGATAGAACGGCAGGATTCCGTAAATAGTAGTATAAGTAGCTAACATAATAAACGGAAGCATACATAACGACTCAAAAAAATACCAGCTGTAATCGTTTCCATATTTACCATATATCAACCCGAAGAAAATAACATAAAACAACCAGAACGACACATGCAAAAGAATCCTTTTCCAGGGGAAAGCACGCGATAACTTTTCAGCTTTCATTTGTTTCTTTTTTCTGTTGACGAATGTTTATGAACTAAAGATAAGAACTTACCTGTGATTCAGAAACTTTGTGATCTTTAAACAACAGACAGTTACGGAGTAAAACAGCCATTTGGCAGATCATAAATTATCTCCTGCCCCCCAAAACAAGTTGTTGACTGAAAAATCAGTTTTAATGAATTATCTTCCTTTTTATATTGATATCCTTCAAAATTTATATAAATAAAAGCCCCCACCCTCTGGCGGAGGCTTATTTCATGTTTCCATGAAAAAAATTGCGCTGTTTAATACTAATCTAAATATATTTTAAAAGCTTGCCTGGTATTCTTCGTTAATCAATGACGGGAAATAGCAGGCAATTAATCCTAATAGTTCGTCTTCCGACTTTTTGTTCTGGCAAATTACACGTTGTGAATAATAACTTACCCTGTTCAGTTTGGTATTTATTTCTTCCCTGGAGATATCCTGGAAACGCGGTTCCATTTTTTTGACTCCAAAAACTCCTTTGTTACAGGCATATTGTATTTCAAATTCATCTGTTTTAACAATAAAGTGCGTACAGTCTTTTTCTTTCACCAATCCTATCCGAACAGTTTCAGAAGTATTTTCGTATGTCAGGTCATAAGTCGGAACTGCCTGATTATCAATAACCATAGGCATCTCTGAATTTACAATGGTATATTTCCCAAAATCGGTGAGCGAGTTTCCTGTTAATGCCCTACCATCTTTAATCTTTGCTGAAGCAACTACGCTAAGAAGTGCGACACAAATCGTAAGAACTAAAATTTTTGTTTTCATGATAATAATTGTTTATTGTTTAATGTTTCAATGAATCAAATATAAAGAACAGCCAAACGCAATTCATTTTATTTCAATTACCTGCACTGTTTTACTGACCAAAAGGAATAAATGACCTGCAAGTCTGATTTATGGTCATTAACCCGTTTTAAACTGTCGTTGACTGTCAAAAAGATTATTTTGCAGAGATTAAACCGCATTTCGAGTGATGAATGACATTTTTATCACTGGTATTTAAATCTGATTCTGGAAAAATGTCAGATAATAAATTTGGATGATGAAGAATTATATACAAAAAGAAACGCAGAGATGTACAATCTATGTATTATAAGTTTTAGTATAAACAGCTTTTATACTAATGAAAATTTAATGTAACCTGGTTAAGTAAAATCTATTCAGAAATGTGTAAACCACATTCTTTGCCTGAATTCTGCTCCCACCACCACCGGCCGGCACGGAAGTCCTCACCAGGTTTGATAGCGCGAGTACATGGTTCGCATCCGATGCTTACAAAACCTTTATCGTGGAGAACATTGTACGGAACGTTGTGTTGACGAACATAAGCATTGACTTCATCCAGGCTCCAGTGAAGCAAAGGGTTATATTTTATGATTTCATTTCCTGAATCCCACTCAAAAAGATTTAAATCGCTTCGGTTTTCCGATTGAGAAGCACGCAATCCGGTTATCCAAATCGCTTTTCCTTTTAACGCCCTTTTCAGGGGAATGACTTTTCGGATATGACAACACTCTTTACGGTTTTCAATTGATTCGTAAAAGCTGAATGGTCCCTTTTTAAGCAACAATTCTTCTACTTTGTCGGCCGGAGGAAAATAAGCCTTGATCGGTTTTTTGTATTTTTCAAGCGTACTCCGGTAAACTTTATATGTTTCCGGGAAAAGTCGCCCGGTATCAAGAGTAATCACTTCAGGATCAATATTATTTTTGAAAACAATGTCCGTAATCACCTGGTCCTCATATCCAAAGCTGGTAGTAAATACTACTTTGCCAGGATAATTCTCTACCAGGTATTTCATCGTTTCCACAACCGATATTTCTGAAAACTCTTTGTTCAATTTTTCAACAATTTCTTTTTGGTTCATCTCTCTCTTTCTTGATTATTCAACATATAAAACCAATCCTTTCAGGTATTCACTTTCAGGATGATAAATATTTACCGGATGATCGGAAGGTTGCGTTAACTGGTGAAGGATACGGACATTTCTGCCAGAAATGGCAGCAGCAGAAAAAACTGCTTCCCTGAATTTATCTTTCGAAACCACTTGTGAACAGGAAAATGTAAACAAGATTCCTCCACTTCTGATTTGCTCGAATGCCCTGGTATTAATTCTTTTGTATCCTTTCAATGCCTGTGGCAAGGTATCGCGGTGTTTGGCAAATGCCGGCGGATCGAGAATGATACAATCGTATTTATCTTTTATGTCTTTCAGATATTCAAAACCATCGGCCACAAAAGCCTCGTGTCGGGGATCATCGCCAAAGTTCAAAACTACATTTTCGTTTGTCAGATCGATAGCTTTTGCCGATGCATCTACCGAATGAACCGACTTTGCTCCACCTTTCATGGCATAAAATGAAAAACCGCCGGTGTAACAAAACATGTTTAACACATCACGATTGGCTGAATATTGTTGTACCAGTCTCCTGTTTTCGCGCTGATCAATAAAAAATCCGGTTTTTTGACCTTCCTCACAGTCAACTTTAAATTTAAGGCCATATTCCAGTACTTCGCTTTTAGTAGATTCTTCACCAAATAAAAAGCCATCTTCAGGATTTATATCTGCCTTAAAAGGCAACGTTTTGGCACTTTTGTCATAAACCGCTTTTAGCTTGTCTCCAATAACTTCTTTCAGGGCTTTTACCAACACATCCCTGATAAGAAACATCCCAACTGAATGCATTTGCATCACTGCAGTTCCATTGTAAAAATCAACTATCAGTCCTGGCATTCCGTCGCCTTCGGCATGAATAACACGAAAAACATTGGTTTCAGTATTTTCAGTAAAACCCAGCATTTTGCGCAGGTTCCAGGCACTTTCTATCTTATTTCTCCAGAAGTTATAATCGGGATCTACTTTTTCAAAAGAAACAATTCTAACCGCAATGGAACCAATCTGGTAATGGCCGATCCCTAAAAATTCGTCCTGATTTGAAAATACTTCCACCAAATCACCTTCTGCAAGTGAACCATAAGTTTTTTTTATGGCACCGGAAAAAATCCAGGGATGAAAACGTTTGACTGACTGATCCTTCCCCGATTTCAGTACTATTTTAGTATAGTTTTGCGACATTCTTAGTTTTGCGAAAAATTGTTGTAAATTTCCAACGCAGCCCATGCGTCAGTGGCAGCATAAATCTGCTGAGCTTCTGTCAAGACTTCTGCTTCCCAGTTTGAAAGTTGCTGCCCTTTGGAAATTCGGAAACCGCAGGCAATAGCGGTTAATTTTTTAAGACTGAAATTCAGAATTCCCCTTTCTTTGGCATGATCCTGTAATTCAACAAATCCGGCGGGCATAAAACTTCCAAGTTTCTTTAACACTTTTATATCATCACGAATAGCAACTCCGGGTTTAATGATATTAGGATTTGCAAGAAGATTTTTTATCTCGCCCGGTAGCCCTATTTTATTCAGCCGGAATAAAAAAGCATATTTTCGGGTTGAAAGTTGCAATAAAGCTACCTTGTTAATCACACCCTTTTTAAATGATGGCTTTGTCTCTGTATCGAACCCGATAACAGATTCAACCTGAAGTATTTCTATGGCGCGGGTTAACTTTGTCAATGAATCCACAACTGTAATCTCCCCTTCGAACCAACGCAATGGTAAGTCAGTAAGTTCCTCTTTTGTAATACTTTCTTTAAACATTTTCTAAATCTTCATCTGTTCCCCAAAATTGATCGAGCCATTTCGGGTTTCCCTTTCCGGGTTGAATATCGTCATTTTTTTTGTCTTCATTAAAATCAGTCCCGCTGTAAACCAGCATGTGAACTGCACGCAGAACATTAACCAGTTGCTGTCCCCAAAATTCTTCAAAATGCAAGGTGCATTCATAAAGTACATCATTCATAACTTCCTCATTTCCCAAACTATAAGAAATCAGAAAATTTTTCAAATCCTGATAAATGTCCATCAAATTCTCAGAAATACTGGCCGTTACCGTTTCCTGTCCGAACTGGATACTTGGATCAAAAACTTCATAGAAATCGTCATTCTCATTTAGCAACTGCAGCCATTTCTGATGCAACATATTATAATCCAGTTCTGTTATATATCTCTCCAGTTCTTCGTCGAGAACCTTTTCGTTTTTGGGTAATAATGTAGCTTTCAGGTATAATAAAGGCAATATTTTCTGGAGCCTTTGAAGGGTTTCAAGGGCAGAGAATTTAGAAACCTGTTCCATCAAACCACAATATTCATTGGCAACGGTTACAAATTCAACCACATTTTTGGAATAAACAATCTCATTCGTTTCCATGAATCGACCCTGTTAAACGGTGCAAAAGTAACAAAAGATTTTCAAGTACTCCTACCCTGTTAAAAACGTTGGCAAATCTCCCGAAACGGGCAATATTTGCAATTTTCGATGTGCTGTGTTTGCGTAAAACTATTTTCACCGCTGTAAATTTCTGTAACTAACTCCGTTATTTTTTCTTCAAACTCCGTTTTTATATCCTGAAACAAAAATTCATCGCGATTGAATTTAATGGATGGATCATGATTTTCACTAAAAAAATTTCGTAGGCCATAAATCCCGGAAAAAACACTTTTTTCAGTTGATTGTCGATCAAATATCCAGGAATAAATCAGCGCCTGCAAAACTTCTTTTTTTGCATGCCTGGGTTCTCTTTCAAAGAGTTCCTCAACAGATGAAAATCCTGTTGATTTTACATTTCCGGTTTTATAATCGATGATACGGGTAATTCCGTTCACACGATCAATTCTATCAGCAATTCCTCCAATATGAACTTCTGATTTTTTCCCGTTCACGCCAATTTCAATGAGAGAAGTATATTTCTGTTCAAGGCCTACAAGTGTAAAAGGTGCTATTTCCATATCAATATGAAAAAGCCGGTTGATATATGTTTTCAGATTTTCACTGATTAACAATGTCTTACCTTCCAAAACAACCTGCTTTCCTGAATTTTCATTTTCCCTGAAATAGTGTTTTGCTATTTTTTTTCTGATCTCATTTTCAATATTTATTTTGTCCTTTATCAATCGCTCCAAATCACTCTTCTCAATTGTATTACCGATAAACGGACTGTAAAGTGTTTCAACCAAGTCATGAAAAATGGATCCAAAAATTCTTCCATCAATTTCCTCGCTGACTTCATCCGGTTCAGGCAAGTTGGCAACATATCGGAAATAAAACCGCAAACTGCACGACAGATAAATATTTATTGCACTGGGCGATAGCGGATGGTCGGCAGAATTTCGTTCCAGTAGTTTTTGAGCAATTAATGTCTGAACTGTTAATGGCAATCGGGGTAGCCGGATCGTTGGCAAACTGAAAATCGAGATTTAACTTTTGCGGAGTTTGATTCGAGTCGTAAAGTAACTGATACCCGTATCGACTAAGTTCACCGGTGCTGATTCCCTCTTTGATTACACTGTAAGTGGCAGTTACATTTTCTGCCCGCTGTATCAACCGATAAAAATAATAGGCATACATAGCATCCTGATCATCAATTCCGGGTAGCCCAAAACCTCGCCTGATATTTGCCGGAATAAACGATGGTGCAGTAAAAGTGCGCGGCCAATGATTTTCGTTCAACCCTAAAATTACCAGGTTCTTAAAATCGAGACAACGGGTCTCCAGTATTCCCATTACCTGAATACCGCTTAAAGGTTCGCCTTCAAAAGCGACTGAAACACCAGACAGATATTGCGAAAATAACCTGAAATAAACTGTATCGCTGATTTCCCGACCTTGCTCTGATATCACGTTTTTTATTACCGAATCCAGCTTTTCTACCGATTGATAAATACCGTATAGAATCTCAAGCAGCATTTCATTTCCTGAATCAGGCACATTCAGCTTTTTATAAATTTCTCCAAGGATTTGCAAAAAATAGCTTCCGTATTCTGAAGTGCTTTTGGGTATATTAAAAATAAGCTGATGCAGCAACGAAAAATCAATTCCAGACAAAGGAATGGTAATCCTGTTCTTTACCTGAACTTCCTGAAGAAAAGCTTTATTTTTCTCGTTCTCCCACCCTCTCATTAACTGGTGGTTCAAAATGTCGGTCACATAACGATAATAGACTAAATCTCCACGCTCTGCATCGTGTCTCACATTCCTAATCAGGCTAACCAACAACGTCAAAAACCCGTAAATCACTGAATTTTTCACTGGGTAACCCATTGTAATATTAACGGTTCCCCATTCAGGAGAAATTGCTCCCAACGCCGCCAGTAACAACGATTCATCGGCCAAAACAATGGCAGTATTATCAAAGTTATTTTCTGAATTATCAGCTTCATCCAAGAAATTGGGGATTTGCTGTGCCTGCCCGAAATTGGAAGAAACTGCAACCAGTTTAATGTTCTTTTTTACGTCGAACGTTTGATCATTGAAATAAAAATCTTCGGGAGGTGGAAAATGACGTAGGTTTTGCCGCATAAATTTACCGGCTTCATTCACCTGGTCATTCAGATAAAACTGATCAAAATCCCACAGAAATACAGCCTTTTTCTGTTGCTGCAGAAACCTAAAATATTTTTCTTCGCAGGCATTCAGCGCATTCAATCCAATAAAATAAATCTTTTTATAAGGAAGTTCGGAAGGATTTGTTTCGAGTGCTTCGGCAACATTTCGATCAATCATTCCGGGATAAGCCAGATTTTTCTTTTTTAATTCTTCTTTAAATTCAGCATAAACAGGGTAAAGTTTTTCCCAGATCAACACATGTTTTGTTGAATTTCTTTTTGTCCTGGTCCGCTGACTGTACCCCAGAAAAACCGGATCGCTTCTTTTTGTTCCGGTGTTAAATAATCAAAAACGGTTTCTATTTCTTTAATATCCGCAATATTTCGAAACAGATCTTTCGCATTCACCAGGTAGCGATCGATATCATTAAAATCGGCCAGCAAAATTTCGCCCCAGAAATAAAATTCATCAAAAGTTTCATTTGTTTGGGTGTGTTTTCTGAAAACATCATAAAAATTGAAATCAATTGCAACTTGTCCCCTGACTGCCATTGCGAATCTTTTGAAATGAATTGTCCGATTAGTAGTAATAAACTGGTCCAATTACCGCCGTTCTGTCTGATCCTGCAGGTATGAAGTAAAAAATACACCCGATCTCCGGTTGGGAAAAACCAGGCAGATATCTTTTAATTCATCAACATGTTTATTATAAATGTATTTCGCGCATTGGGCGAGAAAACGTTCCATTTTCAGAAATTTTATCGAAGATAACGATTCAATATTAGATTTACTTTGAAATTTAGCCGGAATGAAATCAATTTTTAATATTTTAGATTTCTCATGAAATTAACCAGAATAAAATATTCTCAATGAAAAAACTGATAATTGCTGTATTTCTTGGAATTACAGCATAACCACATTTGCACAGGACAGGATTACCGGAAAACTTTTTGCTACCCGTAGCGAAGTAATTGCTCAGCATGGAATGGCCTGTACCAGTCAGCCTTTGGCAACACAAGCAGCGCTGGATATTTTAAAAGCCGGAGGTAATGCCGTTGATGCAGCCATTGCTGCCAACGCTGTTCTCGGACTTGTTGAGCCCGCCAGCAATGGAATTGGGGGCGATTTTTTGCCATTGTCTGGGATGCCAAAACAAAAAAACTTTACGGATTGAATGCCAGTGGAAGATCTCCTTATGATTTAACATTGATTATTTCAAAAAAAATGGTTACAAAAAAATACCTCCACTCGGGCCGCTGCCGGTTTCAGTGCCCGGTTGTGTTGATGGTTGGTTTGAACTCAATAAAAAATTTGGATCGATGCCGATTTCAGATATATTAAAGCCTGCAATTATCTATGCCGAGAACGGATTTCCGGTAACCGAACTTATTGCATATTATCTGGGGAGGAAGTGCCGAATATTCTGAAAAAATATCCGGGTTTTGAAGAAATTTATATGCCAAATGGAAAAGCACCTGAAAAAGGTGAAATCTTTAAAAATCCATATCTGGCAAATACGCTGGAATTAATTGGCAACAAAGGACGCGATGTATTTTATAAAGGAGAAATTGCAGAAAAAATTGTCAAATATATGCAGCGAACAGGGAGGTTTTTTAAGTATGCGAGATTTTGAAGATCATCACTTCGGAATGGGTGGAGCCGATTTCAGTCAATTACCGAGGTTATGATGTTTGGGAGTTTCCGCCCAACGGACAGGGAACGGCTGCATTGGAAATGCTGAATATCATGAAAAACTTTGATGTGGCCTCCATGGGTTTTGGCTCGCCGGAATATGTTCATCTGTTTGTTGAAGCAAAAAAGCTGGCTTTTGAAGACCGGGCAAAATATTATTCTGATCCGGATTTTAATGATCTGCCGATCGCACAGTTAATCTCAAAAGAATATGGGAAAAAACAGGCAGCAATTAATCAATCCAAATCATGCAGCGCTCAGCTATCCGGCCGGGGAATGGAACACGGAGAATACCATTTATCTGACCACTGCCGACAAAGAAGGAAACATGGTTTCGCTGATACAAAGTAATTTCAGGGGAATGGGTTCCGGAATGACACCCGGTAAACTTGGTTTTATTTTGCAGGATCGCGGCGAATTATTTTCGCTTGGAAGAAGGATCATCTGAATGTTTATGAACCACACAAAAGGCCGTTTCACACCATAATTCCGGCTTTTATCACAAAAGATGGCCAACCATTTTTAAGTTTTGGATGTGATGGGTGGCGCCATGCAACCACAGGGCCACGTACAGATTATTTGCAATATCATTGATTTTGGAATGAACATCCAGGAAGCCGGCGACGCACCAAGAATCCAGCATGTTGGATCAAGCGATCCTACCGGAGGAATAATGACCGATGGCGGCGAAGTAACACTGGAAACAGGATTTCCGTATGAAACCATTCGCAGATTAATGCAAATGGGACACAAAATCGGATATGATTACGGACCTTACGGTGGTTACCAGGCCATTATAGTGGGACGGAAAAAATAAAGTTTATTTTGGTGCTTCTGAGTCGCGGAAAGATGGGCAGGCTGCAGGATATTAACAGGATACATCAAATTAACAGAACATAAATTTTGCACTATTGAAGAGTTACATTTACCTGTTAATTAATAATAAAATGTAAACCAGTTTGCCAACTCAAATGTTAAACCGATTATATTTGTCGCCTAATTCAATTGCAGACAGTTAAATTTATGATATTACAGCAGTTTAAAAAATCGGTAATAACGATTATAATTTTTGTGTTAGCCTTTCCGGCTTTTTCAAAAGCGCCACACCTGACACTCGAACAAATTAAAAATCCGCCGCCAAAAATCATCAGGATTTGTTGTGCATTTGGTGCCAACATTGGTTATGCCGGTATTCCTTTTGCAAAACGAAACGACATAACATCGGTTGATGCTATCGGGCCGCATAAGTACATGGGTGATAGCAGAGAAAATAATGGTCTTGTTTATACCCACCGTGGCGGATTCCTCGATTTGGGCCACCTGCGTGATTGTGCCGACTGGACTGCCTATTTATACAACCTTATTCAGGCTTGTAAAGAAGATTCGAGCCTTTCATCTATTCATCTTGGATTTGAAGGCGGATCAAAATCGCTGTTATTGAAATTACCAAAAGAACTTTGTGACGATGAAGTTGCTGAACTGGCAGCAAAAATTGCTTACGATGAATCTGTCTGGCATGAAATATCAACATGGTTTGGTGCACGTTATGTACCTTTGCTGCCGGAAAGATATTCAAGTTTCTCACCCGAAGATATTTACTCCAACCTTATGGGCACGCATCTCGCCATTCAGGCTATTGAAAGCGACATGGATTATGACGAAGCAATGACATTTTATTTAAACAAAATGCTCAAAGATCTGGATGTAGTATCAACATGGGATGACACTTTTAATGCTTTGGAGAAAGTGAATAAGATTTGGTTTGACGGAGATAAACGGTTTCCCAATAAAAAAGTTACCATCAAGCGTTTTTTAGATACTGAATCGGCGTTAAGTCCGTGGCTTATTCCTGAAGATAAAGGTGTTTACACGCCCTATGTTCTGAATAAGCCTGACAAATCGTATTCAGATTATTATGAGTTGCAAATCAAACTAAATTATCATTTCCCTGTGAAATCCATGTTTGCAGATTTAAATGATCGCATCATAACCCAAAAAGATTTCCCGGTAATGATTAACCGAATTCATTATGATTTGAATAAGCTGGAACAAAAAGAAGAAAAGCGGGAGTTAAAATCGGAAGAAAGAAAGGAAAAAAGATTTAACGATAAAATTGGAAGTAATTTGTAATTAGTGCCATCGTAAAGTAATTGCAGTCTATTATTTAAGCTAATTTGAATTTAAACAGGTACCGTTTGTTGAACTTTAAACTTAATTTACCTGCTAGATATTGAATACATAGCATCGCTAACTTTTCTTCTGTTACAACTTATATAGAAAGTATAATAGGAATAAAAGTGTTATTACAAATACCATGGCATTAATTTGACAAAGATGAGAACTATCCCTGTAAAAAATACTATTAGCCTTATTTTAATTACCTTAACTCTGATAGCTTGTAATTCTCCAGCGTATATATCAGGAAAATTGGAGGGCGCAGAAAAGAAAGACACAAAGATTTATCTGATTAAGCCCGAAACCTTACGGGATATAGCTGCTTCATATCTTGGAAAAGTAATAGATTCTGCTGTAGTAAATTCTGATGGCAGCTTTGAGTTTCGTAACCCGCCAAAAACTAAAGAACCAGTATTGTTGGAATTAGTCGTACAGCCATCCGGAAAGGCTCCTAATTATTTACAAACTGATGCTCCAACCGGGTCTAACTATATGCCAGTTCTTTGGCAACCGGGAGAGCCTTTGCAAATCACTGCAAAAATAGATGAATTTCAAAAAAGTTTTTCAGTTGAAAACCCTTCAGAAATTAATAAAGCTTTACTTGGCTTAAGAGACATTAACGAGAAAGCTTACCAAACCTATCTGGCAGGAAAACATTGGGAATTGGAAGATGGCGGTCAGCTGCTGGAAAAGGAACACGCTATATTACAATATCAGACGCAGTTAATAAAGTTTGCAGATAGCACACAGTATCTTATGCCGGCTTTGGTAGCATTAAGATGGGTAAGTCCGGAAAACGATTATGAACGAGTGCCTGAATTTTTAGTGCGTCAATGTAATAAATGGAAGAAAAAACAACCCGATCATCCATGGGTAAAAGAGCTTTGTAAAGAAAGTGATCCCGCTCATTTACCTGTTTTAACAGGAGACGTATTTCCGGATTTCAAATTTCCCATGATTACAAAAGATACACTTTCGCTTAAAGACCTGTTAGGCAAAAAGCTCACAATTATAGACTTATGGGCATCATGGTGCGCTCCCTGCCGAAAAGAAAACCGTGAGGTTTTAGTACTTATCTGGAATGAATATCATGACGAAGGATTACAAATTATTGCTTATGCCCTGGAAAGTGATGAAACTACATGGAAAGCTGCTGCGAAGAGTGATGGGGCAAATCGCTGGCTCCAGGCATCAGATTTGCAGGGAGATGATGCACCTTTCTTAAAAAGAATCCGTGTTCATACTATTCCGGCCAACTTTATTCTTAATGACAAGGGGGTTGTTATAGCTAAAAATGTTCATGGAAAGGCTTTAATGGATTTTGTAAAAAATTATATAAAGAAATAAGAGAAGAACAAAAATCAAAAAGGTTAAGCACAAATTTTAATTTAAAGCATGTGACTTTAACATTGTAAACAATCTGTCTTAACCAACAATGCAGGATTCCGTAGAAAGAGACTGAATATATATAAATCTACAAAACCAGCGAGGGCCCGACTTTTAGACAGACCCTCACTTTATATTATTACTCCTACAACCAGGAAACTATCTCAATAATTTCGTGCGTTGCGCTCGCTTGATTTCTTAAACTTCCTGCAATGTTTCAACGATCTCCTGTCCTTTTTTAATAGCATCAAGATTTAACGGAATCAATTTATGATACCTTTCAGGCAGCGATTTTTCCAGTCCCTTTTCAACATTATCCAGCAATAAAATAGGTTTTACTTTCAGGAAACTTCCAAAAACAATCATATTAAACACTTTGGGATTCCCCATCTCAACAGCTGCCTTTGTAGCTTCTACCCTGTAAACATTGATATCTGTCCGTTTTGGAGGATTCACAATTCCGTTTGGATCATAAACCAAAGTTCCACCCGGTTTTACCGCCTCTTCAAATTTGTCCATACTTTGCTGGTTCAGGATAATGGCTGTATCAAAAAGCTTTAAAATAGGCGAACTAATCCGTGTGTCGCTCAAAATTACAGTAACATTTGCAGTTCCTCCGCGCATTTCCGGTCCGTAAGATGGAAACCAGGTTACTTCCTTATCTTCCATAATCCCGGAATAGGCCAGAATTTTACCCATGGAAAGTACTCCTTGTCCACCAAAACCAGCGATAATTATTTCTTCTGTCATAATTAGTTCAATTAATTTTCTGAAACGGGCTCGCCTTTTACACTATCTTTTAAATCACCCAGCGGATAATACGGGATCATGTTTTCTTCCATCCATTTATTTGCAGCAACCGGTGTCATTTTCCAGCCTGAATTACAGGTAGAAACGACTTCAATAAATGATGTCCCTTTTTTGTTCAAGTACATTTTGAACTGCCTTTTTTAATGGCGCGTTTACATTTGCGCACTGAAGCAGCAGTATGAACGGCCTGGCGCGTTACATAAGAAGTTCCAGGCAACTGAGCGATAAGCGGGGTTATTTTCATCGGATAACCATTTAAATCGACATTACGACCATTGGGCGTTGTCGATGTTACCATACCTTCGAGTGTTGTTGGAGCCATTTGACCGCCGGTCATTCCATAAATTCCGTTATTGATAAATATTACAAGGATGTTTTCACCGCGGTTACAGGCATGCATAATTTCTCCCGTTCCGATCGAAGCAAGATCACCGTCGCCCTGATAAGTAAAAACAAAATTATCGGGATTCACACGCGAAATTCCGGTAGCTACTGCAGGAGCACGGCCATGAGCTGCTTCCTGCCAGTCGATATCTATATAATTATATGCAAACACTGCACAACCAACTGGTGCAACACCAACGGTTTTTTCCTGGATTCCCATCTCGTCAATTACTTCTGCAAGAATTTTATGTACCACCCCGTGTGAACAACCCGGACAGTAGTGCATAATAACATCGTCCTGCAATTTTGATTTTGCGTAAACCAGGTTTTCAGGTTTAATAAGATCTTTTAACTCCATAACTTAATTCCCATGAAAATTTTTCTTCCAATGCCTCAACCACCTCTTCCGGGGTTGGAATAATACCGCCCATTCTTCCAAAATAGTTTACACGGGCGTTGCTACCAGCTTCATACACGGCCAGTTTAATATCTTCTACCATTTGTCCGGCATTCATTTCTACGGACATAAATCCTTTTACTTTTGAAACCAGCTCTTTAACTGCTGTCTTTGGAAATGGGTAAAGTGTGATTGGACGCAACAAACCAACTTTTAATCCTTTGCTTCGAGCCAGCTCCACTGACTTCTGGCAAACTCTTGAGGACGATCCAAATGCCACCAAAATGAATTCAGCATCTTCGCAGGCAATCATTTCGTACCGTGCTTCTTCTTCCTCCATTTTTCTGTATTTCTTCTGGAAACGCTGGTTGTTGACCTCCATTTTTGCAGAATCCAGTTCCAGTGAGGTTATGATATTCTTTTTCGCGATCGGCAGTTTTTCCGATTGTTGCCCAGCCACCCCATTTCTCTTTGATTTCTTCCTTTGTCCAACGAGGCTTATAATCAGAAAGTTCAACCTTTTCCATCATCTGCCCCAATAGCTCCGTCAGCTAATATCATAGCCGGATTTCGGTATTTAAAAGCAAGTTCAAATGCCAGATCTACAAAGTCGTTCATTTCCTGAACCGAAGCCGGCGCCAACACAATCAGTTTATAATCACCGTGTCCTCCACCTTTTACTGCCTGAAAATAATCGGCCTGCGACGGCTGAATTGTTCCCAGACCCTGGGCCTCCTCGCTGCACATTAACAATTAAACAGGGAAGTTCCGCTCCCGCGATATACGAAATTCCTTCAGTCATTAAACTTATCCCGGGACTCGATGAAGATGTCATCACTTTTTTTCCTGATCCGGCAGCTCCGTAAACCATATTTATAGCAGCCACTTCGCTTTCTGCCTGCAAAACAGTCATTCCGGTTTGATTCCAGGGTTCCCTCGCCATTAATGTTTCCATTACTTCGGACTGAGGTGTAATGGGATAGCCGAAATAGCCGTCGCATCCACAACGAATGGCAGCTTCAGCCAGTACCTCATTTCCTTTCATTAACTTTAATTCTCCCATTATTTTTGTTTTTGTATTTTATTTTTGAAGTTTCTTACCTCCTGTCTACCTTTCTGAACAACTGCATCTTAAAAAAGACAATCGGAACAAAGTAGGAATAAAAGGTGAATCACCTCCACAATCTCCTTTAAACCTTAACCCGATAGATGGTCAGACAAGTATCCGGGCAAACCACGCCACAGTTGTAACACCCAATACACGCTTCGGGATTTTCCATGTATGAGTAATGGTATCCTCTGCTGTTTACTTCGTTATTCAGTGCCAGCACATCTTCCGGACAAGCTTCAACACATAGTCCGCATCCTTTGCAACCTTCTTTGTCAACGACAACTGCTCCTCTAACTTTCGCCATTTTTATCCAATTTTTCTGTAAATCTAATAAGCTAAAACATTAAAAAAGACCATAAAAATCAGGTATTTCCAAAAAAAAATCCAGTCATTTAAATCTGTAAAACAAACCCTTAATTTGCTTTCAGTTTATTGCTCTTCTTTAAAATTTTGTTAACGATTGATTTTTCTTTGCAAAACTATTTTTTCACCCCGAAAGAAATGCAACATATGTTGCGATTTTGTTTTGATCGCTAGTTTGTTTTCATTCTAAATTCGGAAAGAACCATAAGGAAGCCCTTCTATCTACTGAATTTCCATCCGAATCAAAAAGTAAATCAGATTCAGATTTTATAAAGAAACCGGGTTAAAATGTTCCGGTGAATTCCAAGGTACGATGCAATATGTTGCCGCTGAAGTTTTTTTCCCAACTCCGGGTTTTCAGCAAAAAATTTACGAATTCTTTGTTCGGCATTCAACGATTGAAAAGAATGAACACGCGACATAGCCTGAATATAACTTTCCTCCGCGAGAATTCGTACGGTTCTCTCGAATCTGCGATTTGATATCAAGCAAACGCTTAAACTCTTCTTTTTCAATATAAATGATTTCAGAATCTTCGTATGCACGAATACATTCCGTTGAATCCTTACCAAAATAAAATCCTTCGTGATTACTTACAATGAAATTATTAGGCGGGTAAAAAAAACGGGAAATCCACTCGGTTCCTTCATCGGAAAGATAAGTGGCATATAACAGGCCATTCAGTAAAATTCCGATTCGTTTTGTTTTTTCACCGTAATCGATAAATGAGTCTCCTTTTATTAAGCGTAACCGGTTTATTTTTCAGATTTAGTTGGTCAATCACTTCGAGGGTAAGCTGATATCTTGAAATGATTTTGTTTTTATCCATGTTGGAAAATCCTTCCTTTCATTAACCGAAAATTCTGATGAAACAAACGAAGCCTGTTTTCCAGTTCTCCAAACTGATCGCGCTGAACAAATGATACACAAGCTCTTATTCCTTCCTCATCGCTGCCTGTATTATCAAGAGCAATTGCACTGATTCCGTAATAAAGCAAATTAGCAACCAGCTCATTTCCAGTCATTACAGGATAAGAAATCGTAAAATAAAAACCATCGGCAATCGGAACACCCAAATCAGTTTTATAAACGATGTCGAATCCGTTTTCCAGGAACAAACGTTTCATCACTTTTGCTTTTTCACCATACTCTTTTACACCTTCAACAAAATCAAATTCTCCCTCATTAGCAGCTTTTAACATGGCTGCAACAGCCCACTGTGCCGAGTGACTGGTGCCCGAAGAAATAGAATACAACAACCGCAAAGTAATGGTGCTGCCAAATGTAGGGCTGGCAAACCGTTGCTGCAAATCAGGAAATTCACGATTGTAAAGCTGATCGGAAATAACCATCAATCCACATCGTTGGCCGGCATAAGAAAAAATTTTTGAACTCGAAATAAACAAGATAAAATTGTTTGTGTAATGTGCAACTGTTGGCTGGAAAGGGGCTTCTCCCGGTTTTGACAATTTTTTTCGAAAATCCATGCCGAAATAAGCCAGGTCTTCCATTACAATTACATCGTATTTATTGGCCAGCTCACCAATAATTTTAAGTTCGTCTTCATTGAAACAAATCCAGCGCCGGATTGTTTGGATTTGAATAAATTATGGAGTTTATATTTCCTTTTGAAAGATAACTTTCCAGCTTTTCCTGAAGCTTTTCTCCTCGATAATTAAAAACATCAAACGTTTCGTATTTCAGTCCAAGAACCATCATTTGCTGCTTCTGAACCGGAAATCCGGGGTCGATAAACAACGTGGTATCTTTTTTCTTGTCAAGATTGGCTGCAGCAAGAAAAGCGGAAAAAGTTCCCTGCATCGATCCCACTGTTGGGATACATCCCTGCGGATTAACATCTACATTCATAAAATTCTTTACAAATCTTGATGTTTCCTTTTTTAGTGGCTGAATGCCATCAACCATTGGATAGATGGATGCCACTCCCCTTTTCAAGGCCTCAATTTCGGCATCCACGCCTACTTTTGCCGGTGGCAGGCCGGGAACACCCATTTCCATCCGAATATATTTAAAGCCTGTAGCTTCTTCAACCAAATTAACTAGGGCAACGATTTCGCGAATAGATGCCTTTCCAACATCGGGGATACGAAGTTCCCTAATTTTTTGATCGACAATTTCTTGATCTAAAGGAGAGTTTTTCATTACTAAATTTCAAAAAGACGTTGTCACTTTTGAATGAAGAATTATCGGAATTCTCATTCTGGAAATCGATTTCTCCTCTCCCGATAGCTATCAGGATCGTCGAAATGACAAATTTTAAGAGTAAAAAGGAATATTAGAAACCAAACGCTGGTTTAATTTGAGCTACCCACTTCTCAACCCTTTCGTCAGTAAGTTCCGGTTCAAAATCTTCATCAACTGGCAAACCTAGAAATTTGCCATCGACAACGGCTTTTGAATCGTCAAATTCATAATCATCAACCGGCACCTGCCCAACCAGTTCCGCCCCATTCTTTAATAATTCACGTCCAAGTAAGCCAATATGATCGACAAAGGTAGCTGCGTATGTGATATGATCACCCAATCCAAAAATGGCCAACGTTTTACCTTCGTAACTTGTTTTTCCGATTTCAGGCAGAAACTTTGCCCAATCGACATTCGAATAAGTTGCATGCCAGGTTTCCTTTCCTACAGTGGAAATCCCGAATATTATTTTATCGTATTTTTCAAGGTCAGCCACAGTCGCATCTTTTACCGGAACCATTACAACTTTATCTTCGCCGATGGCATCTTTTATTTTATCGGCCACCCGGTTAACAGCGCCTTTTAAAGGGCCAAAGAATATTGCTGTCTTACTCATTTCTACTATGTTTTTAATTAATTTTCTGATTATGTTATATCTAATTCTCCTTTTATATATTCACCCAAAATAGATAAACTGGATGCACTTTTCAACACCATATGGATTGCATGGTCGTAATTTATCAAATCTTCCCATTCAATATCCACATGAATGGTATATTCATTTGGTTTGCCAACAATAGGCACCGACTGAATTTTATTCAGGTTGATTTTATTTTCAGCAAAAATGTCCAACACATGGGCAAGTGCTCCATAATAATGCCCAACCTCAAAACAGATAGAAGCTTTGTTATTTTTTTCGCTTGCATTCGACTGTTTTGAAAGAATCCAGAAACGGGTATAATTCTTTTTATTGGTTTCAATACCCTTGTCAATCACCTGTAAACCGTAAAGTTCAGCAGAACGAAGGTTACTGATTGCCGCAGCATAATCAATTTTCTCGGTACTTATGATTTTAGCCACTTTGGCATTGTCTCCAAGTTCCTTTCTTTCAGCTTTTGGGAAATATTTTTCCAGGTATTCATTACATTGTAAAAAAGAAACCGGATGAGAATATATTTCCCTGATATCCTTCTTTTTAATCCCGGGCAAAACCATCAGGTTCATTTGAATATGAACATATATTTCGCCAATAATTCGGAGATGATAATTTCTTATCAACGTATAATTCTGAAGCAAGCTTCCTGCGATTGAATTTTCAATGGCCATTACAGCAATGTCAACCTTATCCGTATCAATTAGTTCGCAAACACTTTGAAACGACCGGCATTCAACAATTTCAATCTCTTCGTCACCAAAATATTTTCTGGCAGCATCTTCATGAAATGACCCGGCTATTCCCTGTATTGCAATACGCTTCATTCGATTGTTTTTAAAGAGTTCAAAGATATAAATTCTAAATTGTTAATTGGATAATTTATTGATTTGTTCTTGTGTGAAACGGCAAATGAATTAAATCAGGATTATGCAAAAATGTAAAACCACATTTTCAACCCTTATTGTCACAAAAAAATAGTTGTTTTATGCAACTATTTTCCATAAACAACATTATCTTCCAGCAAATGAATATTGTTATTTTCAAGTCTTCTTTTTGCCTCCAGCACATCAGGAACTTCAATGATTAGAATCGCCATTTTATCTTTCTCAATAACGCGGCTATATGCGCTTTCAATGTGAATTCCGGCTCTTGAGATTATAATCAGCAATTCATCCAGGCCACCAGCTTTATCTTTCATTTTCAGCGCAATTACTTCGCGCATTACTACTGAATTTCCACCAGCAGACAGAATATTATATGCTTTCTCTGGTTCGTCCACCAGTATATTCAGCACGCCCCAACCATGGAAAATATTGCTTAGCGACAGGGATCGAATATTTATTTTTGCTTCGCGAAGACGACTTGTGATCTCTTCAAAATGGGCAATTTTGTTTTCGAGAAATACAGAAATTTCAAATGCCATGATGTAATATTTTAGAAATTAAAAAGGCCATCATAAAACGACAGCCTTTAAAGTATTTTCGTAAAATTAAATATTCCTTAAAATTTATAAGCCACTGAAATCATATTTCTGAAATTACTAACCTGATTGTCTTTGTTTAAACACTTTCGCTTTATTGTAATACGGTGACCATATGCAACAGTGGTTAAACTCAACTCATACCAAACATAAAATTCTTGTAATTATAAATCAACTGTGGCGATATTTTGTAAACCATATCGATTCCGGAAGCATATGTCATACCGTAAAAAGGACTGTCAGTCATCGGATTTTTCAAGTACCCAAATTTTTTAGATAACCGATGTATATTCCAACCTTCAATGCTTTGCCATAAGTAAAATTAACCCAGTTGTACAAATGACTTAAATGGAGTATATGTTTCTGCACCTGTGACAACATCGACCGATGCAACAGCATAACCACTCGGAAGCAAACTTTCGCACACATTTTGTCCATACATCGATTTTGCTTTAAATTCAAACTTTCCTTTGTATATTTCAGGTAAGCCAGCGCAGATATTGTATTTAACTTTTCAGAAGTTTTAAATATTCCATCTGTCCCTGTAGTGAAAATCCGTCGGTTGAATTGATTTAAAATCGATTGCTGCACCAAGAATCCAGTTTTCATTGTAAAACTGTAGTTGTCCGCTTAAATCAGGAATGAAGGCCATCACGCTGGTATTGATATGTTTTCCCTACGGTCCAGTATTACTGTAATCATACTGATAAACCGCCCCCAGAATCATATCCAATCCTTTGGTCAGTGTGTGCGTAAACCTAACTTGCGGACTCCGGTTAAAAACCTGAAAAGGCAAGCCTGTATTTTCGTTTAATGTTGCAGGATATACTTTTTCGATAAACATAGGATGCCAGGTCCTCCCGATTAGCAATTTTGATGTTGGCCATTCAATCTGTGTGTAAGCATGGCGTAATCGGAAGGTGGGTGTCATGGTGCTTCCCGTAAAATCAAATTCAATGTACCCGCTGATTTTGGCTTTTCCAATTTCGAAGCCTGTAAAACGGGAACCCAATCTGGAAAAAGTATTCAGAAACTTAGCGCTCGACACGGCGTTTAATATCGTTACCATTGTTATCAAACAGCGGTTTCAATGGAAATAATCAAATAAATCGTCACACGCATCTAAATTGCGTCTGGAATCAAAAATAAAATCGTTTCGAACGAAACCTGTAAAATCCACGTTAATGCCTTTAACTGTAAGCAATCCCTGGGAATAAACTGAAGCCATAAAACAAGAAATAAAAATGAAAAAATTGTCTTCATAATTTGGTAATTGAAATGGTTTTAGTTTAATTTTCATGATCACAATTTCACAAAAATTGCAATCTTCACTTTTCAAATTTAGCAAAACAGTGGTTATTCAACATTTAAATTAATTGCTGAAAAACATACTTTGCTTATTTATTCTGATTTTAAATAATCTTAAAAATTGATTCTTTTTATAATCGAAAATGTAACATCTGTTACAATTCGACTCAGAATAGAATTGACAATTTCCACCCCTGATTCTGAAATTTCTGAAAATGATTTTTACGATGAAAAGAAAAAACGTTTGTTAAAAACCTTAAAAAACTTCATAAATGGCCTGCAATTATCATTGCTTTTTTTGCCGTGATTTTTGCCTTATCGGGAATTGTGATGAATCACAGGCAACTGTTTTCTTCAGTGGATGTTTCACAAAAACTTCTACCCCGAATTACACCTACAAGAACTGGAATCTGGCAGCAGTCAGAGGTTCCGAGCATATTAGATGATGAAATTCTGATTTATGGGAATATTGGGATTTGGAAAACAAATGGACGATTTTCAACATTTTCTGAATTTAATCAGCGGATTTCCAAAAGGAATCGATAACCGGAAAATCTATTCATTGTAAACTATTAGAAATCAGATTTTTGCCGGCACACAACTTTGGATTATTTGAACGAAAAATAAACAGGAAAAGTGGAAAAAGTTGCTCTGCCTGTGCAGGAAAGATCGCATTGCCGATCTTAGATTTAAAGAAGATACACTTGTGGTTTTAACACGAAATTATTTACTGAAAAGTGTTGATGGGGAACACTTTGAAACCATCCAACTTCCTGCGCCAATAGGCTACGTACGAAAAACAGGATTGTTTGATACTTTCTGGCAACTTCACAGCGGTGAATTATGGGGCCTTCCCGGAAAACTGATTGTCGATCTGCTCGGACTTGTAACCATTTTACTTTCCATAACCGGATTATTACATTTCTTCTTTCCCAAAATTATTCGAAAAAGAAAAAAGAAAGAAAAAGCGGTTGGGACTCTTGTTTCAGTAAAAAAGAAAAACCTGCGTTGGCATAATGTGGTCAGGCTATATTTTTGCATTTTTCCTGATGATCAATACATTTTCAGGAATGCATTTGCGACCTCCGCTGCTGATTGCAATTGCCAACAAACAGGTAGGAATTATTCCAGGAACGCATCTCGACAATCCAAATCCCCTGGTTCGATAAACTTCGCAGGGTTCAATGGGACGAAGAATTGCAAATCGATATATTTTTTCCACTTCCGAAGGTTTTTATTTTGCTGATGAATCTTTGACCAAAACACGTTGCAACCGGCATATTATCAGCCTCCTGTTAGTGTTATGGGATGCAATGTTTTAAAATCAACTGGGCAACGGAAATTATTTGGTAGGTTCATTTAGCGGAATGTTTTTATGGAACATTACTACGGGTTCAGTATTCGATTTTTTTAACCGAAATCCTTACGTTAAGCCGGAAGGAATGCAAAGTCCGATCGCCGATAATATGGCAGCCGGCTTGGTAGAAGGAAACAACGCAACTTTCTGGTTCGATTATAACTCAGCGGGCAGATTGGCATCTCAAACGGAACTTCATCCGAATTCCTGAATATGCCTGAAGAAATCAGGAAAGCTTCGCCAATGTCGCTTATGGAGATACGGCACTGGAAGTTCATACCGGACGAATTTTTGAGAATATTTTGGGGCCATTTTATATCTTGTATGTTCCACTGGCCGGAATCTGCATTTTGCTGGTTTTAATTAGCGGCGTGCTGCTTTGGTGGAAAGCATTTAGAAGGAAAAGGTGATACAATTCGGGTGACGCGGTTTTTAACCGCCGATAAAAACCGGAAGTTAAAAACTTCCACACCTATTGTAGCCAAAGTTCAAACACCACTTTTAGCAAAAGATTTCTCCCCGTCTTGTAAAGGATTCTAAATGAACATAAAACTGAAAACTGCGCCTGAATTCTGATCACTTCTCTATCCTTACCCGTGCATCCACGGCAAAAATCTCATTTTCATTTCCCAGCAACGGATTAATATCCATTTCCTTGATTTCAGTGGCAAAACGAACTAAGCTGGAAAGCCGAACCAATAATATCCGCAAATTTTTCAATATTAACTCCGGGCTGTTTTCTGATATCCTTTTAAAATCGTATATGATTTCAGGCTTTTTATCATCGACAAAGCATCCTCATGCGAAAATGGCGCAAGTCCGGAAGCCACATCTTTTAAAACCTCCACATAAATTCCGCCCATTCCGCATAAAACTACATGACCAAATTTATGTTCATATGTTGCTCCCAAAAACAATTCAGTCCCGGAAGCCATTTGAGCCACAACACTCCTTCTGCACCTTTAATTTCATTTAAATGATGAAACTCTTTTCGAACTTCGCCAACATTTCTGAATATTTAGCACCACCCCTCCAACTTCAGTTTTATGAACCGGCCCAACCACTTTCATTACCAGCGGAAAACCAATTTTCATTGCAGCCAAAACTGCTTCAGTTTCGGTTGTTGCAACCATTTCTTTTACCCGTGGAATCCCTGCAGCATCAAATAAATTATGGATCATTTCGGGAGACTGATAACCATTTGTTGATTTTTCAATGATTTTCCGAATCTCTTCTACTTTAATACCTTCAAGAAAAGCTTCATTTTTCGAAGGTCCCGGTGTATTCATCACTTTTGTAAGTGCCCGTCCCAGCAAAACTTCGTCAGGAAAATTTACATTTCCATGCGAAATAAATTCAGTAACATCTTCTTTTACATTGATCAGCGATGGCAAAATCGGATAAATTGGCTTTTTGCAGGTTTTCATTTTTTTGTTCAGCATATCATACACATCTCCAATTGGAAATAAGCCCGGGACTACCATAAATCACAGCCATTCCATCCACATCAAAATGATTTTCACATGCATCGATAATTTCACCCAATTGTTCAGCTGTACCTGTTGCCAGAAAATCAATCGGGATTTTCCACTGAGGAACCCGGAAATAATTTTTCTTTTAATGCCGATTTTTCAGGAGAATCTTCAATGCGCGGAATTTTTAAACCGCCGTCTTCCAACGCATCGGTTAGCATCACTCCCGGACCGCCGGCATGTGTAATAATTGCCAGTTTACTTCCCTTTGAGTTCTTTGCACATAAAAACACAGGCAACAGTTGTCAACTCTTCTCGCCCATAACAACGAACAATTCCTGCTTTTCTGAAAAGCGCATCAACAGCTGCATCTGAACTGGTTAACGCTCCGGTATGAGAAGAAGCAGCACGACTGCCTGCCGATGAGCTTCCCGCTTTTATTGCCGCTATTTTACATCCTTTTTCTATAAGTGAAGTTGCATGGAACAACAATTTATCAGGATCGGCAATATTTTCGATATACAGCAATTTTACTTTGGGGCTGATTCCTTCTTCGTAGTTCTCATCAAGGTACGCAAGCACTTCTTCAACACCGGTCTGGGCACTGTTTCCAACAGAAAAAACATTGGCAAACCGCAAACCTTTTGGTATTCCGGATTCGATGATAAAAACTGCAGTTGCCCCGGAACCAGAAATAAAATCGCAGCCCTTGGTTGTAAGTTCAGGAATAGGAGTGGTAAAAACGCTGGTGTGATAAGGAGTCATTACTCCAATGGAATTTGGACCTATTAATGTTCCATTGTGTTTATCTAACAATTTCGGCAATTTCCTTTTCCAACTGTTTCCCTTCTTCACCAGCCTCGCCAAATCCTGCAGAAATAATAATAAATGCTTTTGTATTCTTTTCTTCTGCCAGCACTTTTACTGCAGAAAGACAAAATTGTGCCGGAATTGCCAAAACAGCCAAATCAGCTACGGAAGACCCTTCAACATTCGAAAAGCTTTTATTCCCTGAATCTCGAATGATTCGGATTTACAGGATATAATTTCCCTTAAAATCGATGGTCTATTAAGGTTTTTAAGAATTTTTCCTCCCGGCTTCGAGATATTGTTCGATGCCCCGATTATTGCAATACTTTCCGGTTGCAGCAATTTTTTATGAATCATTCGCCCCTTTTTGGTGGTGTAAAATTATGCAATTTTGCATCCAATGATTCCTGATATTTTAATTTAATTTCTTAAAAAATGGTTAGTTTTAAAAAAAGTTTCTTTCATGGGCGAAATCAAAGAACAAAAAATTGTTGTAATCCTCACGATGACTGAATCGGATAAAAATCTGATCCGTAACGGGATTCAACTGGCAACCATTTTCAGGAAAGAACTTTGTTTGCTCATTCATATCCAAAAACGAAGCAGAAAATACAGATAAGCAAATTCATCAACTTGACGATTATGTGATAACAGTTCAAACTGAAAACCCGAATTTAAAAGTTTCAAACAAAGTTTTTTCTGGATCAAAAAAAAGACTTCCTGAACGACTTGCTGATGATTATGAAGCCATCCTTATCGTTGTTCCATCTGCAGTTTTCAAATTATTCAAATGCACTCGCTGGCAGTCCGTTCCATTTCTTTTTGTGGATGAAAAAAGTCGGATATTTCAGCATTCAGAAAAATTATATTACGGCATCGATCTTCGTACAGAAAATAAAGACAGTGCTCTTTGGAGTTCCTATTTTGGTCGTTTTAACAAATCGGAAATTATAGTTGTGGCTGCCAATGACCGATCAAAAGACAGGACAACAAAAAGTGGCAAAAAATATGGTATTTTCAAAACACTTTTTCAATAAATTTAAGATTGACACATAAAATCTTTAAAGGAACAAAAGTCGAGCCTTGGAAATGCCTTTGAAGCGCTTGATCTGGCGCATTCATCCGGGAGTGATTTGTTAATTATACTTGGGAGTTCAACCATTACGCCGCTGGATTGGCTGGTTGGTTTACCGGAACGAAAAATATTAAAAAAGCCGGGGCATTACCGGTTCTTGTTGTAAATCCAAGAATAGACAACTATATTTTGTGCGACTAAGAATTCAGTTGCAGTCTCAGTAATCAGTCGCAGTTTTGTGATAAAAAACAGTTGACATTCGCAGTGATAGTTTTCAGCTATTTTATTACTTTCGCTCAATGAAAATCTGACTCATGAAAAAATCAATACTTATACTGTTTGTTTTGATTGCTTTTGCGGCAAAATCACAAAATTTTGAATACCAGGTTTTATTTGAAGGAATTGGCGATAACCGTGAATATTCCAACAGCAACAAAGCTATGTCGCAAACTATTTTGGGCAGCCGCGGAGCATTTGAAATAGGATTGAAAAATGATAATCATCGTATTCGTGTTGGATTGAGCCATTTACTGGAATTTGGCAGCGACATTGATTATCATAAACCAAAACTCACCTTGTATTACCAGTACAGTGACGAGCAAAAAGATTTTCTGTTCGGAGCTTTTCCCCGTCGTGGAAGAATTGATTTTCCGCTGGCTATGTTAACGGATACACTTTTGTATTACCGCCCAAATATTGAAGGAATGTTTGGCGAAGTGCGCTGGGAATGGGGACATGAAAATGGATTTGTGGATTGGGTGATCCGCCAAACCGATACCAAACGTGAAAACTTTATGGCTGGCTTTTCAGGAGAAATAGCTTATAAGAATCTGTTTTTTCAGAATTATCTTTTGATGTACCACGATGCCGGGCCTGGTATCCATATTCCAGGTGATCATGTTAAAGACTACCTTGGATTTGCGTTGCAGGCAGGCATACGAACGTCAGAAAAATCACCAGTGACAGGTTATATAAAAGCAGGCATTTTAAATTCTGATTATCGTGAACGGCAGGTTGAAGACGGATTTGAAACTGCTACCAGTTTGTTTGCCGAAGCAAAAGGAAGATATAAAAACTATGGTATCAAATCGGTTTTAAATGCCGGAGCCGGACACAATTTTAAAATGGGCGACCGCTTTTACCGGGTAAAAAACTACTTACGCACCGATGTAATCTGGTATTTTATCAATTATGAAAAAGTTAAAGGAACATTCAATCTTTCATTTCATGTAGTTGACTGGAAATATCTCGACCAGCAGCAGCAACTTTCGATTATTTATGTTTTTGGAAAATAAACAAAAGGATGGCATCCCTTGAAGAGATGCCATCCTTTTGTTGTCCTCCTTCCGGATTGGAATCCGCCACACTCTACTCCACAATCTTCATTTCATCCAGCAAATAACCTGCTCCGGCAAATTTGTCGATGATAAAAAGTGCATAACGAATATCCAGCGAAATGTTGCGGCACATTTCCGGATCGAACATAATGTCGCTCATGGTTCCTTCCCAGCAACGATCGAAATTAACACCAATCAACTCGCCATTTCCATTAATCACCGGACTTCCCGAATTTCCACCCGAAGTATGATTCGAAGCTGTAAAACAAACCGGCACGTCACCATTTACCTCGTACCTGCCAAAATCTTTATTTATGTACAATTCTTTTAATCGTGTCAGGCACATCGTAATCATAAATTTCCGGATTATCTTTTTCCATTATTCCCGTTAGTGTTGTATAATATTTGTATGTAACACCATCAGCAGGATGATAACCTTCCACTTTTCCATAAGTAACCCGCAAAGTCATATTGGCATCAGGAATAAAGCCTCTCCTTTTTTCATGGCCATGATTCCTGCCATATATTTTTCCATGTTACTCATTAATTTCCATCATTGCCGAAGTTACTTCAGGAGCGATATGAATTTCATCATATACTTTTAACATGTTGTATAGATGAACCATTGGATCTTTCCGCAATTTGAGCCACTGTTTGTTCGATCCTTTTTCCAAAAGGTTTTTCAGTTTTAATGTATCTGTTAAAACCGATTTGCGATAAATTTTACTGATCCACTGTTCAGGGTTATATTTTTCCAAAAAGGCTTTGAATTCTGTCGGTAAAAATTCCCTGTCAAGATCAGTCAACAGCATAGGTAAAAGGACTTCAAACAATTTTTCATCTGTTGGCTGGTTAAAATCCTTGTAGAAACACCGGCAATCTTCTCTGGATTGATCCTTTCAACCTATTTGCTCTTTCATCCTGATGATTCTCAAGATTATTAATTATAGCATCAGCCTGTGCGGCCAATGCCAAACATTTCAATGCCACGAAAAACAATTTCGCTGTAATAATCGCATGCCTTAATATACTTCTTATATTGTGTATAAAGTGAATCAAAATTTGCAAATACCTGCCGATACTCATTTTCCCAGGTACCGTTTTGTTGTGCCCATTGTTTAAACTCCTCTTCAAATTTTTGTTTTTCAGCAACAGCATTTAATCGTTGCAATCCTTTAATTTCACCCTGCCATTTTTTCCATGAATTGCTGATTCCCTGGTATTTTGCTGAATACTGGATCCTTATTTTTGGATCTTTATTCATGTCGGCACCAATAATTTCCAGCTTTTTATCCCGTATTTTAATCCTGTCAGGATCGCGTTGATTCATAATAATATCTACTTCCTGCGACGGAATATATTCCATAGTTCGTCCCGGATTTCCAAAAACCATGGTGAAATCGCCCGGATTTATTCCTTTTAAAGAAATCGGGAAAAACTTTTTTGGTTTATAAGGAACATTATCAGGCGAATAATCCGCCGGTTCATTGTCTTTTCCGGCGTAAATCCGAAACAATGAAAAATCGCCTGTATGTCTTGGCCAAATCCAGTTGTCGGTATCGCCGCCAAATTTTCCGATTGACGATGGAGGCGCTCCAACCAAACGTACATCGCGATAGATTTTATATACATACAAAAAATACTGGTTCCCGTAAAATAGTGGTTTAACCTGTGCCCTGAATTTTCCATCCTGCGCAGCTTCTGTTTCAAGTTGTGCTGAATTACTTCTTATTTTTTCAGCTTTATCACTTTCTGAAAGTGCCTTGAGTATCTTTTAAAACGTCATCAGTCACGTCTTTCATATAATCAAGAAAACTCACCGTCAGGCGTGGATTTGGCAATTCTTCGCTTCTGTTTTTTGCCCAAAAACCATTGGTCAGGTAATCGTGCTCCACCGAACTATGTGATTGAATGCTGCTGTATCCGCAATGATGATTGGTAATTAGCAGCCCATCGTCTGAAATAAGTTCAGCAGTACAACCTCCGCCAAAAATTACCACAGCATCTTTCATGCTGGCGTGATTTACATCGTAAATATCTTCAGCGGTAAGTTTAAAACCCATTTGCTGCATTTCTGCCAGGTTGTACTTCTTTAAAAGAAGCGGAATCCACATCCCCTCTTTTGCCGAAATAACTGAGATTAAAAGGAAAATGGACAATAGACTTAGAAGTACTTTTTTAAACATGATGAAAGATTTCAGGTTAGACAATAATTTTTTTACAAATGGATATAAAATATCAGAGTAAAAACAATGACATTTTTTCAACAAATCAATTTACTGTTTATCAAAAAGCAAATTAAAAGACGTACCAATTTTAAAGAACAATAATAAATTCCATCCTATCGTTTTTAACATAAGATAAAGTCTATTGATTTTTGATTAATTTCAAAATTTGTATTGAATAGAATCTAAATTAAAATCAAAAAAACTATAAATATCGAATCTTAATCCATTTGCAATTTGAGTGATTTAATCTGAAATTGGTAAAAAAAATTAGCCATGAGTTTTTATCGTGAAATCCTGTATAAAAAATATATCCCCCTCTTATATTTTTGCTGTTGCCATGGGGTTTCTGGAAGCTATTGTCGTGGTTTATGTACGTGAACTTTATTATCCTGATGGATTTAATTTTCCGTTAAAACCAATGCCTGGCTGGCTTATTGCTGTCGAACTTGTCCGCGAACTTTGTACTCTGTTAATGTTAGGAGGATGTGGCCTGGATTTCAGGCAAGAGTATCTCTTTCAGCGACTTGCTGTTTTTCTATTCATTTTTGGTGTCTGGGATATTTTCTATTACATCGGGTTAAAGATTTTCCTTAACTGGCCGGAATCGTTGTTCACATGGGATATTCTTTTCCTTATCCCGATAACATGGATTGGACCTGTTCTTGCGCACCGTTATTTGTTCGGTAATAATGATCGGGATAGCCGTATTTTTTGAATGGGCTTTATTTCACAAAAAAATAGACGGTTTTAAAATCCATGAATTGTCGTTACTGATTTTGGGAGCTTTGGTAATCCTGTTCACTTTTATGTTCGATTTTGGAAAAATAATCAGTCAGGGGCGATTTTCTTGGAAAATTAGTTTCCCTCCCTGAAAATCCTGATTTTCTAGCCATATTGACCACTTTCGTACCCAACTCATTATTCATGGGGAATCTTCACTTGTGGGAATAATTATCATTTTATTCTCTTTAATAATTATGATAAAACGATCTATTCATTCTGAAATTCATTAAAAAATCGGTTCAGACTTATTTAAAATTGTCCTGAATAAAAGGAGATTTCAATGCTAATCTTATGTTTAATTTTTATTTATTCTTTTTTGAAATAGCGAAGTTATTAACAATTTGATTATCTGTTTATTAAATTACTGATGCAACTTTGCTAAAAACACGTGGATTTTGGTGATAAATGATGTTGCTGATACGTTTTGAAATTGAAAATTTTATTCTATATTTATGCCAACTATTAAATCATCTCTTTCGTAAATAAAATGCTGTATCATTTTACAACTGGTAGTTTAATACAATTTCTGACTGCAATTGCTGCGTTAGTAACTATTGTTTTGCTATGGAAGTTCAGGCGGTCGCTTGAAGTAAAATTTCTGGTATATCTTGAATTTTTTGTGGCCGTGTGGGCATTTACTTACTGTATGGAATTTGCCACCCACGATCTGGGCACCAAAATTTTCTGGTCAAAAATGTCGTATTTGGGCATTGCATTTTTACCAGTATTTTATTTTCTTTTTACTACTGCATATAGCCAGAAAACAAAATTTATTCAATCACACAATATCATTCTGCTATTTATTATACCGATCATCACCATATTTTTGATATTCACAAATGACACACACCACCTTATATGGACTAATGTATATGCCGATCCAGTAAAAAATCTGGCGCATTATGAACACGGGCCTTGGTTCTGGCTGTTTTTCGCATTTACAGAAATACTAATTTTTATGGGCTTGTATAACCTTGTGCGTTCCATTTATAAATTTACAGCCTATTATAAATCGCAAATCGGTATTTTGCTGGTTGCTTCTATTTTCCCAATCGTAGGAAATTTAATGTACATCACTAATATCAGTCCCTATCCAGGTTTTGACTGGACACCGGTTTCTTTTGTTCTAACCGGTTTAATTATAGCATTTGGGATATTACACTACCGAATATTCGATTTGGTTCCGATGGCAAAGACCAAACTACTGGATATAATGAACGACGGAGTAATTGTTGTTAATTCTGAAGGTTTTATTGAAGACTGTAATCCGGCTGTTTACAAAATCTTTAACCGTCAGTATCCTACGCTGGTAAAAAATTCTTTTAAGGATGCTTTTAAAGAGTATAATAATCTTACTGAAGGACTTGAAAATAAACTTGCCAGTATTCATCTCGAAATTCAATTTAGGAAAGTAGTTAATTATTTTCAGGTTAACATCTCCCCTATCTATAGAAAAGGGAAATACTCAGGCAGCCTGTTACTGTTTCACGATATAACTTCAGTTCGCAAAGCAGAAGAAGAGTTGAAACAAACAAACAAGCGGTTACTAAGTGAAATTGAAAAACGGGAAAGACTGATCGATGAACTTGATGCATTTGCTCATACGGTTGCACACGACCTGCGAAACTCGTTAGGTTCCATTTTTTCTGCCAGCGAGATTATGGAGGAAATTATAAAACAGAACGATAAAAACCTGCTTTTTGAACTTACCAACCTCATTAACGATTCGGCCGGAAAATCGATTCAGATCACTCATGAGCTTTTATTACTTGCTACCACCGACAAACAGGATATTGATATTCAACGGCTGAACATGAATGAGATACTTTCTCACTCATTAAGACAGTTGGCTGAACTGATAAAAAAATCGGAAGCAAAAATTATTTCTCCTTCAAAATGGCCCGAATCTATTGGCTATTCTCCATGGGTAGAAGAAATCTGGACTAACTATATCAGTAACGCCATAAAATATGGTGGAATACCTCCTACAGTTGAAATCGGTGCCCGGGAATTAACAAACGGAGAAGTTATGTTCTGGGTAAAAGATAATGGAATAGGATTAACTTTAGAGGATCAAAAGAAACTGTTTAAAAATTTTGTACGTCTGGATCCGAGAAGAGCAGATGGTTACGGCCTCGGACTCACCATCGTTAAAAAAATCACAGAGAAACTTAATGGCAAAGTCGGCATTGAAAGCCAGGGAAACGGTGATGGATCAAGGTTTTATTTTACACTCCCCGCTCCTGAAAAAATGTACAAATCAACACTTGCAGATTCAAGCACAATCGACAAAATTACGTTGAATTAATTTGTGAAAACATTTTTGTAATTCCCCCGTCATTAGCGCACTTCCAATTCATCTTTCGACAAAAGTTTTGGAAATGGATTATGTGGTTCGGCCTGATACCAGTATGCCACTGAAGCAATGTCACTTTTTTGCGGTAAATATCTTCCACCGCTTCTCCAACCCAAATCCTGGATCGTAACTTTCAGATCTTTTTCAAACCGAATCGGATCAGTTATATGCCAACGATACAATCCAAAGCGCTGCATTGCATTGTAATGCCCGTCTCCCCTGATAACCTGGTGCAGGCCACTGTATGGAGTGCAAAACTCGGTGTAATTTACTTCTTCAACACCTGCAGCATTTTTCGATCGGGTATCAAAATCATACGAGCCACAGAAATAATCCTCGGTTCCTGTTCCGCAAATGGTTGGGAAATCTTTATCGCCGTCCATGTAAAATTTAATTTCACCTTCACCCCACCAGCCATTATTATTTACCCGCCAGGCCAAATAAGTTCCCACATACTGACCTTTGCCTTTAATTCCATCGACAATGGTATAAGGCTGCTTATAAACGTTCGGATTCGTCCTGCGAAACTGTGCATGAAAATATGCAGCATCATCCGGCACTTCAGTTAAACAATAATCTACCTGATAATAAAGTGTCATTGTTTTTTCATCGATATTTTCCATCGTGATTTTGCACTTTTTCCGAAATGGCATCTGCCAGTAACAATTAAAAGCACTTCCCGGATTTACACACACTGCCAGTGAATTAAGATGAGCATATTCTCCCCAACCCATGCCAAAAAAGTCGCCGACAGGACACTCTACAGAAGGCTCTTTTTCATCATCCCAGTAAATCCGAAGAATGGAAAACCGCCATGTTCCTGTAGGTGTCATCCAAATATGCTGAATACACCCTGATTCATCAATTTCAGCCAGCGTAAAAGTCTGACCAGCCTCAATTCTAACAAACGGATTTACTTTCCATCCCTGCCCCAAATCCCTGGCAGCATTTTTTGCACTTCCCTCTTCAAGAGTTGCCATGCCGCCTTTTCCTTTTTCTCCGGTAAAATTCTCTGGGCTTATTGAACGGGTTTTTGCATCAGAAAGCCGGTATAAATTTCCAAGATTACTATTTAACCCGTTGTATTCCTGAGCTTTTACAGAAACAGTGACACAAAGCGCCAAAAAGGTCATACAAATCCATATCCTTTTCATAACGTTTAAGTTTTAGCGGTTAAAAAAATGTTGTTTGGGAATTATTTTTCTATCTAATAAGTATATGATACAAATGCCACTTTTTTAGAATCTGGACTCCAGGAAGGAACATTAAGCGTACCCTGTCCGCCATACAAAAATGCAACTGTTTTTATATTACTGCCCTCGGGAGACATCAAACGTAACATAACATGCTTATTATGCGGATGCGAATTTGCCGGGACCGTTAATGGATATGAGATCATAATCATTTGTTTTCCATTAGGCGCCGGATGAGCAAACCAGTTCTGAAAATTATCTTTTGTTATTTGTTCCTGATCCGAACCGTTGGTTTGCATTCTCCATATTTGCATTTTACCTGTTCTTGTAGAATTAAAATAAATGTATTTCCCATCGGGCGAATACTCCGGTCCGTCATCCAACCCTTCAGCAGTTGTTAACCTTATTTCTTCTCCTTTTTCGGCCGGAATTTTATATACATCATAATTTCCGTTTCGTTCTGCACAGTAACTCAGCCATTTGCCGTCGGGAGACCAACCATGCCAGTAAGATGGCCCCTTCGCTGTTATTCTCTTTGGATTTCCTCCTTCCAATGGAAGTGTATAAACGATAGATACATTATTACCATCAACCTGGGTTCCGCTGCTCATGGCAATCATTTTTCCATCAAATGAAATACCGTGATCATTATTACTTGAAACTACATCACCTGTATTAATTAATTCAGGAACCCGCTTTTTTAGATCAAATTTGTAAAGTTTACCACCCGAGTTATAAATCAGAAATTTACCGTCGCGCGACCAGTTGGGAGCTTCAATATGTGTATCTGTCTCATAAATCACTTTTCTCATTCCGGTCTCAACATCCATAATTTCAAGTCTGCTTGGCGAAGGTGTCTGATAACCGTCAACGCCCTCTGCGGCAGGAACTTCAATTCTTACGTTCCAGAATTCAGCTTTTTCAACCACATCAGGATTGTGCGATCCAATAAACATACCGGTCAGAACTTTGTCATCCATATCCAGAGTAACTTTTCCAACTTCTACCATTGGCTGGCCATCTTTTGAAATGCGAAAAAAGAATTCATTGCCTTTGCGCTCCAACTGAACTATTTCAGGAGCTTTTAATTCAGAAGCTTTTTCAAGTGTTTCTGCACCTTTTGATTCCCGGTACTGCAATGATGTCAATCCATCACCGTGTACTGCTCCGTCCATATAAACCGCGTCTTCATCAGCTGAATTACGAATCATCAATCCAATTTTTCGGTGCTGTTCAACTCCTTCCCCTAAAAACTTCAGATTAGCCGTAATAATAAAATCACCAGTCATTTCCTGCGATACAAAATAAAATTCGTCGCGGGCAAACCACAAATTGTAACCGGCACCCGAAAGGGTAAACTTTTGAAGCTTTTGATCAAATGTAAACCCGCCTTTTAACTTCGGATTCCCAATATCCTGTCCGGAATATTTTTGAAACATTTGCTGTGCATGTGATGAAAAAGACATGAGTAAAAATGCGATAACAATCAGGTTTAGTTTTTTCATTTGTTTAAAATTTATAATGATTAGCGTAAAGTTAAAAATGTTGGTAATATTTTTTTCAACAGCTGTCCGTTTTTTATGAATTCTGATTTAATTATTCGTAACCATCAAAAAACAGCCTTTACTTCATCCAGCGAAATATCGAATAACTGCTGGCAAATAGCATTCAGTTGCTCCTCTGTTCCCTGAAAATGGAAAGTTGACTGATTAAAAACGGTTGTTTCACCGGGTTGCAAAGCAAGCGCTGGTGATGAAGTTTCCAATTCATAAAAAGGTCCCATTTGCGTACCGTCTTCCAGCGGCCCGTCATTATACGAATTTATGGCATCGCCTTTATACGGGAATTCCTGCAACTCCCAGGCTGAATTTACATAATCAACCACACCTTCCGGAACTTCACATTTCACTATAGTTAAAATCTTGTTGGCAGCGTCATAACTCCCCAGGAAAGGCAATGCCCTTTGCGGCGGAATACCGATTTTACCCCGTTGCTTTCCATCACCACGGAAAAAGATAACGCCGTCTTTAACCACCAGCCGATCACCGGGAATTTTTCCAAAATAGTCGTCTTTTACAATATAATCGGAAACAGCATCGGTTTTATAAGGAATGAATATGGTAACTTCGTCTGAAGGATTATACATTCCCAGTAACCAGATGGAAAGCAGGCCGGTTTCTTTCTTCCAGGTTTCATTTCCCGTATTTTTTAGCTCGTTTGAAGCAGTATAACCAACACTTTTTACATCATCCTGAAAAACAACGCCTAATTTTTTCCTGATCTGATCGTTTGATAAAAGTGAAATTTTCCTTGTAACATCAATGCTGAACTCAAAGTTGCTGTAATTCTTCAGTTGAATTGATTTTTTGAATTCAGCTTCAGTATCACTACTGGAAACCAAATCATACGTTTCGGTATCTATGCATGCCGGCGTTTGCCAGTTGTCATAATCAAACGTGCTGCCCGCAGGAAAGAAAATAGAGAACTGGCCACCTTCCGGGCCAAGCCAGAAGCGCTCTTCGCCTCCTACCGGAAAAATATGTTTTGGCTTTTCTCCTGAAGCAATCAGTTCACGGTTGATCCATCCAAAACTAATTCCACCTTCACCACCGGCAGAACTTGTCATCACTCTGCCCTGATATTCCGGCGCTAAAACAACATGGGCATCCCCGTTCTTTAATTCAACAGGTTTAATATGATCTTTCAAAAATTGAAGATCGTAACCGTATGTTCCTTTTTCGTAATTTTTCATCTCGGTTGATTTTTTGGAAGATTTCCCCTGGCAGGAAAATAAGAACACCGTCAGCAGAAAAAAGGTGAATACTTTCAGCGTTTTTTTCATTTTTTTGAATTTTTATTTTTACTTGAATTCAAATCTTTTATAGACTATTTATATAATGGCCCGAAATTGGCACAAGCCCTGTAGTCGGCACCTTCTTTGTCTTCTCCAAAAGAATTCCAGGCACTGGGCCGAAAAACTTTATCTTCATCAACGTTGTGCATACAAACCGGAATTCGGAGTAAGGATGCCAGCGTTATCAGATCGGCGCCAATATGTCCGTAACTGATTGCTCCGTGATTAGCTCCCCAGTTTGCCATCACCGAATAAACATCTTTAAAAGCACCGTTACCTGTTAGTTTTGGAACAAACCAGGTGGTTGGCCAGGTTGGATCCGTTCGTTTGTCAAGCACTGTATGGATGTCTTCATCCAAGTCAATAGTATAGCCTTCAGCAATTTGCAGAACCGGTCCAAGGCCTTTTACCAGGTTAACACGCGACATGGTAACCGGCATATCACCAGAAGTTTTAAATTGGCTTGAATAACCACCTCCCCGAAAATATCCCTTGTTGGCCGGACACCAACGTGTATTTTCCAGACAACGGGTTACATCCTCATCGTTAACTTCCCAGAATGGTTTCATCACAGCATTTCCGTCAGCATCGAGCTGCTGAGCCGTTGCATCCAAAGTAGTGGAACCTGAATTGATCAGGTGGATAATACCGTTTTTGGCCAATCCTGTCAATTCCCTTCCGGTAACACGTTTTACTGCTTCAGGGCTCCAGAAAGTTCTTACATCAGAGAAAATCTGCGCGGTGTTGGTTAACAGGTGACCAAATAACATTGGAACTGCATTTAAACTGTCGTTTTCAGTAGCAAAAACATACGCTTCACGTATTCCGTTCCAGTCGAATGAAGTATTTAAAATAGTTTCTGAAAAGTCGCCGTTTGGATAATAGTCAGTCCATTGACGCTGCCCCTGAAAACCACCGGCAATGGCATTTCGTCCCATTGCTTCCTCACCAAAACCCGCTTCTTTCAGTTTTGGATTCCCGATCATCAGATCACGGAAAATGAGCGTCATTTTTACAACAACTTCCCACTCCCAATCCTTGCGTGCACGGTCCGACTGGTTCTCCGGCTGATTATGATCGTCTCCTTCATTGCATCGGTCTTTAGTCCATTTCAGTGCTTTTTTATATTCTTCTCTATCATAAATACCTTCATCGATTCTTCTTTTTACTTCAGTCATATCAACAAATTCGGTGCGCATTCCCAGATAATCCTGAAAAAAATCGGGATTCACCATCGATCCGGCAATTCCCATTGAAGTATATCCCAGCGACAGGTAACTTTTCCCTTTCATTTGCGCCACAGCCAAAGCTGTTTTAACAAAGCGAAGAATTTTTTCCTTTACATCATCGGGAATTGACTGGTCGCCTGCATCCTGCACATCGCGACCATAAATGCCAAAAGCAGGCAGGCCCTTTTGTGTATAACCAGCTAACGCGGCAGCCAGGTAAACTGCTCCCGGGCGTTCAGTTCCGTTAAATCCCCAAACAGCTTTTGGAAGCCAGGGAATTGAATCCATTACTTCAGTACCGTAACACCAGCACGGAGTAACCGTTAGCGAAACTCCCACTCCTTCCCGTTCAAATTTATCGGCGCATAAAGCTGCCTCAGCAACACCACCAATTGTAGTATCGGCAATTACACACGTTATTTCTTCTCCCCCTGGAAAACGCAAATTTTCCGTAATCAAGCGAGCCGCGGCTTTTGCCATGTTCATGGTTTGAACTTCAAGCGATTCGCGAACCCCGCGTTCACGTCCGTCAATCACCGGACGAATGCCAACCTTAGGAAGACGACCTATTAACCTGGATGTCATATTATTGATTAATTTTATTGTTTGTTTTGTTCGTATTTTTAATGCCGTCATTAGCCGGCTATCGGTTTACTTTTAGTTTAATTCAGGTCAAAATAATTGAAGAACCAACGACCAACTGTCCTGCACTGTGCTGCAATTTAAAAACTATTTAGTTTAGATAAAAATGGTTGATTGACAAAATAAATCAATTACCTTAATCCTATTTTCAAATCCTTAATGTAACTACCTATTTTTACATCAAAAAATCTACCATTCAGGTATTTTCTAATATTTGTTTCATAATAATCGATCCAATCCCATACTGATATTTTCCCGGCAAGTTCCCGATCAGTTCAAATGGAATATCCACTGGGCTTTTAAAGCGTATACAATTCTTCTTTAAATAAAGAATCCCATATTGTTTTATGTTTTTACAGGAATATCTATTATGATAACCTACCGCTATTGAAATTAAAGCCAGATCGTTAACGTACAAGCGATGTGCAAAAAAGCTTTTTATTTTTATTGATTTTTATCGTCTTATAGATTCAATTTATTCATTGACAGGTCATGGACTCATCAGGCAAATATCTTCAAAGCGGATCTTTTCAGAAACAATCCTGGCCAAATGTTTATCATACATTAAAAGAACAGCAAAAGGACCTTAAACCTGAAAAGCTGTATTTGCTTGCATTGGCGGCATATTTAAGATGGAGGAAAATAACTTATCTGTCTTGAATAAAAGTCGAAACTTTTGAATTTCGTAAAACATTCATATCCACCAGCCCAATAGATGCGAATAAATATCGACACAAAATTCTTGTGATTTTAAAATGGTGTATTTGTCATTATGTATTTGTAAATGTCCATTGCTGACTTATTGTTAGATATGGCCCGATTACTTTGCGGAAAGGATTATATTGAAGGCTTAATATTCTGGTTCAACCGAAATAAATTTGCAGAATCATATTTGTTTTTTAATGCAACCAACCGCTCATACCTTGTTGCGCCGTATGCCGCTTTTACACGAGCCGCGCCTTCATTGCCCAAAAAGTTAAGATACACTTGTCCTGTCGAAAATGGTTGCATTTTTTGTGAATAATTACGTGTCCATGCAATATGTTTATCGGCATTCTCATGTTCCATCCAAAGGCCTATCACATTCAGCACATAGCGTGCATCCCGGTGAGCAAATGCTGTCGCATCTTTATTCACACGCTGAATTGCACCACCCCAATGATGCAGGTGGACCGCCGAAAAAGGTGAAAGTGAGTTCATCTTTGCTGCGTGCTCAACTAAAACATTAATAGCATCGTAGCTTAATTCTCTAAGATTTTCCGTCTTCCAGTAAGCATGATTTCCTTTTGGTGCAGATGCATCGAACATAGTTTGCAAAGCCAGATAAGGAACAGGACCAATATGCTCAATTTCCGGCCGTTCGAAGTTGCGAAGTGGTTTTATTGCCTCCTCGCCTTCGGCTGCCGATCCTGCGTAGCAAAGAGCCAGCACGATCATGGGAGTACCCACCAGTTCCTTGGGAATGAAAGGCTCCGGTGGCACAGTGATGAACGCGATCATAGTGGAGAGTTCATCAGGCATGGTTGGTGTCCATTTTTGATAAAACTTCAGTAGTTCTTTTGCCTTTTTGATCGAAAAAAAGGCTGCACCACCGTATACTTCAGGCCCAACTTTATGAAGGCGATACAGGAACGAAGTAACAATACCGAAGTTTCCACCACCACCACGCACACCCCAGAATAGATCTGCATTTTCCGATGGACTGGCAGTCAAACGCTGGCCATTTGCCAGGATCATATCAACCGAAAGCAGATTATCCACCGTAAGTCCATATTTGCGCACAAGCCATCCAAAGCCGCCGCCGAGTGTGAAGCCGGCAATACCGGTTGTACTAACAAGGCCACCCGTTGTTGCTAAGTTGTGTGCTTGGGTTGCTTTATCAAATTCACCCCACGTCAACCCAGCCTGGGTACGTGCAGTTTGACTTGCAGTATTAACCTCAACTTTCTTCATTAACGACAAATCGATCACGATACCGTCTTCGCATGTACCAAAGCCAGCTACATTGTGCCCGCCTCCTCGCACAGCAACAAGCAGTTTTTGTGTTCGCGCAAAGTTAACGGCACTAATTACATCAGTTTCATCTGCACAGCGAACAATCAACGCCGGATGTTTGTCTATCATTCCATTCCACACTTTTCGGGTTACATCATATTCTGCCTCGCCCGGCTGAATAAGCTGACCGTGCAGACTTGCCCTGAATTCTTCTACGATTGCTTTCTCAATCATTATATCCTCCTTAAATTATATTAAACACAATTTGACTAATAACCTATACAACCAAAATGAAAATGTACGGTTTGAAGTTTTTACCCTGTTTTCTGTCAACAAGTATTAATCCAATTAAGATTAAATAGACTATAGTAAATACCAGAAAGTTATTCGATGTTTTAGGCTGCAATCCAAATAGAAAATTGCCAATCCTTGCAATGGAAGGTTGCAAAAAAACTGTTGCTGTTCCAATCATGTAGCGCATATGTTTGGGTGTATTTTTTTTATTGTATACTGCTAATGAATAAAAGAGAATTAACATTGTAAAACCTGCCAGAGGATTATAAGCACGAATCGGATAGTCGGATTTTAATATGCGTAATATCACCGGAATAAAGGAAATCATTAGCAGAGGAAAAATAAAGTATGAAATTTTCCCTGTTTTTTTATGGATTTTAAATTTTCCGTAACGAATTAATAGTGGTTGGATAATAAGCAGTAAAATCCAAAGCGTAGTCAACGCAGCATGAATATGATGGAATATAGTAACTCTACCATGAGTTACCGCTGTAAAGCTTTCTGTTAATTCAGAAAAATGACTGAAATAAGTCGTGTAGAATCCTATAATTATAACAGGAATTAAGAGTAGCATAAAATATCCTGTATTCTTATATGCTGGTTCCATTTTTATGGTTATTATTTTATAGCTATTATTCCTTCTTTGCTGAATATTAAAATTGACTTGGATATTGCTATCTGTCAGAGTACCAATTTAAATGAGATTTACTTTCGACAGATATGAAATTCACGTGATAACTACCGGCCAGTCACCCCGTGAATCTTCCAATGGGAACTGTCAAGCCCATTAAAAATCTTTTCCTATTAGTTAAATTCCACTTTAAGAATTTGACCACCGGGAGGGCCGAACCCATTATCGGAAATATAAAGTGCACCGTCGTACCCGAAAGCTATCCCTGTTGGAAAATTTAATCCATCAACAATCACGTCTCTCGAATCATCATTATTTACACGAATCACTCTTCCTGCATTAGGTGCTGGTCCATAATCCACTGCTGAAGTTTCCAAAACATACATTCTGTTTTGGGCATCAAAAGCAACACCTAAAACGCCGGTAAATCCCTTTGCCTTTATCTTTACATTTCCATTTAACGTCACTTTATAAATATTTGAACTTCCTTCTATCAAAGGGAAAGTTCTTAAATTACCAACATAGAAATTTCCATGATAAGCTACAGCAGTTGGTACAATATGACCATAGTGCGCAGAAAAATCAATTACCCGTGTAATCATTCCGTCGGTGGTTACCTTAACCATTTCTCCGTGGTTTGGTTCAATGACATATAGATCTCCCCTGACATTAATCATGCTGTAAGCAGATCCATCGGGTTCAAAATCTTCTTCTTCAGGAGCCTTAACGGGATTATTCAGCAAATAATTACTTAAATCGGCCACTACTGACCAGGTTCCGTTATCATTTACCTTAATCACCGAACTTGGATAGTCAGGATTACCATGTGAACACCCTGCCACCAGTAATGCATAAAGCTGGTTTCCAACAAATGCAATGTCAGCAACACCCATTGTAAAACCCAGGGCATTTATATCGGAAGGCAATTCATCAGCAATTACAGAGACATCTCCTTGCGGAGAAATTTTTAGGATCGAAGCAGTATTTCCACCTTTATATGGTCCAACCGGAGGAATAACCTGTTCGTCGCATAAAATAGTAGTATTTCCACCAATGCCGGCAGTTGCAACATAAAGGTATCCATCCGGGCCGAATTTAAGCCCCCGGGGGTACATAATGTCTTTTGCAAATGGTGTAACAGTGACATTTGCATTTCCTTTTTTATCTGCAGGAACAATTCCGTGTGATGAAGCACTCTTCAGTGTAGTTTGATCCACTACACTGTCATCTTTGCTACATGACACAAAAAGGGATAAAAAAAGAATGAATGCCACAACCGATAGTGTACTTCTCTTTTTCATTTTAACCTCCTCTTTTAATGTAATAAATAGTCTTTTCTTGTACATAATTTACGGTCAACATCAAACATTAATATTAATCTTTAATGTTATGTCGCGATCCGCTTTACATTTACAAGATGTAACAAAGTTATTCAGGATCAGTGAATTATTTTTATCTCAAAAGCTCAGTTTTTTATCTTTAAAGACAAAAATGTCTTTTTAAATAATAATCAGGTGACGGTGGTTTGATTTTTTCTAAACTGGAGAGGAGATAAACCATATTTTTCTTTAAAAATCCTGCTAAAGTGTGGAATACTTTCAAAGCCGGAATTAAATGCTATTTCAGAAATACTTTGTTTGGTTGTGTTCAATAATGTCCTGGCATGTGTAAGTCGTTTGTTGGTTAACCACTTCCCCGGTGTTGTATGGTAATATTCAAAAAATTCTCTTTTAAACGCTGTCAGACTGCGACTGGAAATCCGGGCATATTCTTTAAGGGTTAAATTATAAGTGTAATTTTTTTCCATCACCTGCCAAATCGGAGTTTTTATATCGTCGCTTAGATGCAAAATGTACGTTAGCAATTGTTTATTTGAAGGATTGGATAATATATTCAGTAAAAGTTCCTTAAATTTTAATTCAAGTAATTTTTCTGAAGGCGGTATTTTTTGTGTGAAATAAGGAAGCATACTATAAAAATATGTTCTTGTTACTTCATTGAGATCTATTTTAATAAACATATCGGTTGTTAACTTCGGTAATTTACTGGTCGATAAATTATCCATAAATTCATCGGCAAATTGGTTCAGAAATTCATCCGGAATGTGAAAAACAAGTACTTCCCATCCAACTGCATCTGTTACTTCCTGAACATATGCCGTTTTACGCTGAAAATATGATGTTTGGGGTGTTACTTTCCAAGATTTTTCCCCCTGATGTAAAATTCGTTCTCCTTTTAATGAAAATGTAAATTGGTTGTAATGATTATATAACTGCTCAAATCTTTCTATCTGCGGACATCTGTAATGCACGAAAAGTAAATCTCTCACAGAAAGCTGTCTGAAAGTATCCGGGTGCGCTGTTATGTCATCATAAGTGTTAATCATTATAATCGGAAGTTTTATAGAAAATAGTGAAATAAATTAAGATAAGCAAGTGTTTTATTTTTAACGACCAATATGAAGACGACGTTTATTGGTTTAATGAAGCACAGCGGTCACTAGCAAGCTGTCGTTGCGGATTGCGTGCGATTGTCCGTCTGAAGGACGTAAGACAATCGGGCGTGAATCCAGCGAACGATACAGCACAGACCCCGCAATGCAATTTGCAAAATGTTATGCAAAGTTTTTTAATTCAAACGAGTTTCTAATTCCTTTCTCACTTCTTCTGCTGTTGGATTAATAGCTAATATTTCTCCGTTTTTATCAATAAGGAAAATTCCACCTCCAGCACCGCCAACTCCATATTTTTGCCAAATATTATTTTTTCTATCAAGTTCAACCAAATTTAACCAGGGTAATTTTTCCTCTTTGAGGAATTTAAGTAATCTGTCAGTATTTTTAAATTCTCCAGCAACTCCAATAATTGTAAATCCTTTGTCTTTATATTCATTGTATACTGGTATCATTTCTCTGCTTTTAGCAATACAAGGTGAGCACCAAGTTGCCCATAAATCTAATATTGCCATTTTCCCATTAATTTCATTCGAAAGTTTTATTTCATTCCCATTTAAGTCAGGTGCAGAAAAATTAATGTACTTTCGCCCCACTTTAATATTGTCAATAGCATTTATTAAATTTAAGGCTAACTCATTGTAAGGATGATTTGGATTTGCCTCAGAAAGCCTTTGATAATTCTTTTTAGCTAAATTAACATCAACATCTTCTTTAAAATAAATAAGGTCTTGTAAAAAGAAATAATACGATACAATCGTTGGATTTTTTTCAATGTATTCTTGCTTAAACCTTTTTTGCTCTTCGTAAATAGGTTTTAATTTGTCTTCAAGTATTTTTGCTTTTGGACTTAAATGTTGGTCAGCTTTTTTCAAGTCATCAAGTTTTTTATAAAGAATATTTTTCTCATCCTGACTTTTTGATTCTCTTAATTCGGTGTAAAGTGCTTTCACCTTATCACTATTGTATTCGTTATTTTTAAATAACTCACTAATACTGTCATGAAGTGGTTTTGTTCTATAGTTAAATTTATTTTCAAAATCTTGTTTATACTTTTTGTATTGAGCATTTAGATTTCCACCACTGACTATATTTTTGTTAAACTCTTCTTCAGAATAAATTGTTAAATTAATTTTTTCATTTTCCAAAAATAATGGGATAAAACGTCCTTCACCTTCTCCAAGCATAAGGTCAACGGCTTCAGGGTTTTTAAGTTTTGATTTATAATAAAACATTCCGTTTTCTACTGGAATTTCAATCAATGAATCAAATCTCATATCTTGATTTGGTTTCATTAAAAGGATTGATTTGGTGTCAGTATTAACGACTTTTCCGTTGATTTCAAGAAATTGCTCTTTTTCAGATGAACAGTTAAAGAATAATACTGTAATTAGTAATAAGCTAAATTTGGGTATAAATTTCATATTATTTCGGTTTTAAAATTCCGACTAACGTCAAATTTATTATTCACTAATTCAAGTAGTTGCAAATTTGAGTTGTTCAGGTTTGATTTCAAATTTAGTGATTTGTTTTTGTAATTTCTTTACAAGTCCGAGCCTTCTTTTTTCATCTAAAAACATATATTGAGTTGGTGGGCTATAGTTTTGTCCCTTTGCCAGCATATTCCATATGATAATAGCCAACTTTCTGGCAGTGGCATTAATTGCAGTTGATCGCCCTTTTTTATAGTTGATTCTTCTGAAGAAATCAGCAAGGTGTCCTTCTTTCAAATTTCCAATTGCATTTGCTGCATTTCGAAAAGCTATTTTCAATCTGCTGCTGCCTTTGGGTATGTGGTGGCTTAATACCTTCCCACCACTAATTTTGTTATTTGGAGCTAACCTGAGCCATGCTGTAAATTGTTTTGCTGAACTGAACTTCTTTATCCCTTTCAAGCCTATTTCACTGATTATTGCCATTATTGTTGCATCATTAATCCCTTCAATCTCCATAAGGTCGATTCCTTCAAAATACTTGTAAGAGATTTGATTCATATCAGTCCCCCTGATGGTATTCTTATTTTTTCGCTTGTATGATTTTTTGTTGGCAACGTGCTGTTTTTTGTTGTCGTCCTGGTCGATAATATCTTCAAGTAGTTTTTTTATCTGGACATCGACTTCGCTAATTTGCTTTTGGATATGCAAATAAGTTTCCCATTCTTGTTTGAGGGCAAATAAATAGTCAGCCCTTCCATTGTATTGTAATGCTCTGGCTATTTCTTCTTCGGGTTTTCGGCAGTTGTAATGGCGGTATTTAGCCAGGTTTTTACCTTTTGTTTCTCCTGCAATAAATGCAGTTATTATTTTTGTTCCTGTCAAACCAACAATGTCATTTACAACCACGTCCAACCTCATATTCATCAACCGAAGGTATTTTTGGACTTTCAAAACAGTTGCCCCGGTTTGTTTTATCAGGTTTTGTCGGTGTCTGGAATAAGTCCGTATTATTTCAGTGGTACTGTCAGGTAAGAAACTATGGCTCAATAAACCTAAACAATGAAGTTTCTGTATCCATTGGCAATCTTTGATGTCGGTTTTTTTGCCTTTCACATTCTTTGTCTGCTTTCCATTTACCAGTATTACCTCAAACCCTGCAGCTGTTAAAGCACTAAATAAAGTCTGCCAGTATGTACCGGTGCTTTCCATGGCTATTGATGTGATACCATTTTCAGATAACCACTGACAGAGTTCCAGGTGGTCCTGGCTGTAAACACCAAATTCTTTGATGTCCTGGGCATCTTGCCCAATAGCAACCCAATGGCTTTTGCTTCCTACGTCAATTCCTGCAGCATTTGGGTTGACTACTTCTAAACTCATTTGCTTTTTTCCCATATCTTAAATGTTTAAAATGTTAAAAGCCCCATGGGATGTAACTTTTAAACTTTGAAAATATTCCGATCGGGATCCCCGCCCAAGGCGGGGTCGCCATTAAACCCTAACCCAAGTCAGAAAGAAAAACTCCTGACTTTTTACATCCTGACCTTGATTGCGCTCGGGTTTATAAAACACCATTGCTTAAACCGGCCTTTACTCGGAGCTCAATGCTAAGATAACCCGTTAGCAGAAAAACTCAACTGTTTTATGACCAGTAGGAGGATTGCCACTAACGTACGTGTAAGTTACTATGTAATTTATATCTTATTATCTGTCGGTGTTATAAGTTGTTGTTATTCAGTTTTTTGTTGTCAATAATTCTGTCTAAAGGACCATTAATATTTGCAAGAAACTTTTTACTTATATGAGTATAAATCACGGTTGTTTGCCTCATTTCATATTTCAGCAAGCCCCGGTCATAACAAATACCAAATTCATATTCAGGTAAATGTGTAAGATTTGAATGCACTATTTGAGGCCTGACTATCAATTTATTTAAAGGTTTTGGTTTTAAAAATAAACATAAATTCAATATCATCAAGTAGTTAACAGATAATTTTTAGTTGTGGAATTACATTACTCCATGTCTTCCCTTCGTTTCGATTATCCCCCTATTAGGGAGAAATTAAGGAAATTTAATTTTTCTTTCCATAATAATCATAACTATTGGTTACCCCAAATTTACGATAGACGTAAATACTGTCTCCTGAAAAAAACTTCACATAATCGTCGGGGCCGGAACATTCAGTACAGGTAAATTTATTGTCGCTTTCATACCTGGCTTCAAAACCTGAATTTCCAATTGAAACCATTAACGAGCTGTCCGCAAATTTATCTATGTGAACTGTTCTGTCAGTTGCCGTTACTTTGGAACTCCAGTTCAATATGGTGTCATCAATGGGATCAAAATAAAAATAGGTTTCGGTACATGTATAACTGCCAACATAATTATCTCTAAAATCATCACCCGTATTTTCTTTATTGCAGGAGGCAAAGTATACTCCAATAAAAAAACAGGCAAGACCAAGTATTCGTAATGTTCTCCAATGATGTGAATTCATCTTCATCCGTCCAGATTTTTAGCAATGTGTGATCCTGTTTTTTGATATACCGATAACAAACGGTATTAAGGCGGGAGATTTATTGCTGTACGTTAAAAGTTTCCACTCCGCGGCAGAGTTTACCATCGGAAGTGATGCCTTCAACAACCACCTGCCATATGCCGGGTTCGTCGCTGGTAAAAAAAGAAACTCCTGCTGATCCTGTTGAATCCGTTTGTAATACCGGGTCCCAGAAAAGGGTATTTCTGTCGTCATGTTCTCCGATTAACTGTTCCTTATCATAGTTGGGTGAATAAAACTTCCGAACGACAGAATATCCAACTACTCTTGAACTGGTTTTACCAATACCTTCAAAACTTTTCTGCTGTTTTTCGCCCCGTTTGGTATAAAAAAACAATCCGGGGCCAAAGCCATTTCTAACCGGCGATAATTTAACTGCTTCCACTTTCTCAAACCAGCTTGCCGGAAGTCCCTGAACAAATTCAGAGTCAACCATTACCCCATCCAGAAAATACTGTGGATTTTTATCATAAAACATTCTGATATAAGCAGATTGCGCGTTCAGTAACTCAGTAATATCGTTGTAAATGGCAAAATCGTGCGTGGTCACATCGAAAACATAGTCGGCATCCAGGTATGGCCTGATATGAATGGTCGCTTCCCTTGGCCGTTGTGCCATAATATTGATATCGCCAAGAACAATGGTATCGTTTAAATGCCATTTCCGGTTGATCAGATCACTGTTCTCTTCCACCAAATAATAGGTGGTATTTACCGGTTTTTCATCAACATACTGGTAATTAACCGGCAAATAATCCGGCACTGGTGATATCCATGAACGGTTGTCTACCTGAACCCAGAAATTTCTTCTTTTCCTGTTTTTACCCGCCTGAACAACAACATTCACAGTATCAGTAAAAAAGAAATTATCGAAAATAAAAAAACCCAGTGAGTCGGTTGTTGTTTCATTTACAACGGTTGGCTCCCGCAAAAACAACAGTGTCACCTTTGTATCGCTAATCGGCTTTCCGGTAAGCACGTGAGTTACACGCCCCCAAACCCTAATACTGTTTTCGGGCGGGTAGCTGATTACCGGCGCCTGATCATCCCGAATTTCTTCCCAACTGAAATAGCGATAACCATGTGTGAGCATCAAAAGATCGAGCGTCTGCTGTGTGCTGACACTGTCATCTTTAAAATACCAGGCAGGGTCCTCAATCGTTCCTTTTAATTCTGAACCTAATAAAAACCGGGTTAGAATATTTTCCGGGTATTTTTCAATTTCCAGCTGGTTTTGCGGGTTATAAACCGAAAGGGAAAGATTTGACAGTTTTGGAACAAGATCATTTGTAAAAGTCTTAACATCAATAACTACCTTTTCACGCGTTTTATATTCTGGTTTATCCGGTTGAATTTTAACGGGTATATAATCGTGATGATTAACAAAAACCAGGCGTTCGCAAAGCGGAATCATAGCATCGTTAAATAGTGTAAACTGAATAATTCCTGTTGGCAACGAGTCTTTCTCTACTTCAATAGTTGTGTTATTCCCGGTCAAACTTATTTTTCTGAAAAAGCAATTCTCTCCCCCTGATTGTCCGGCGATGTTGTATTCCTGATTATTTTCTATATCATCTGAGTTTGTCGAAATCTCCAACATTATTTTTTCAGGTTCATCGGCATTAGCGGACAGTTTTACTCCTGTACTAACAGGTTTTGGCAAATCAACTTTTTTTTTCCAGTTTTCAGCAAGTACTGCCTTTGCAGTATATTGTTCATTTTCCGCAGGGACAAAAACAAAACTTCCCATCCCGTTATGCCGGCTTTTAAAATCAACGATCTTATTTCCTTCCTTATCTGTTATCTCCCCTTCTACCGGAAGCCCTTTTCCGTTTTTATCTGTTGCTTTAAATGCAACACGATTTTCAAGCCCGGCAATAAATGTTCCTCCTTCCGGAAAAAACTGAAGGTCCATATCCGATGATTTCATTTTTTCGGCACGCGCTTTTAAGGCGTTATTCGCAGCCCCCCAGATAACCAGGTTCTTTCTGAAAAACCATCTGTTATCAAAATTTCGCATCCAGTCGGTGTATGCCCGAATCTGATAAACGCCTGCCGAAAGAGTATCAACCAAATGAAAATTACCGTATGCCAGTCCGTTTTGAGCCCAGCAGCGATCTTTGTTCAACACCTTTCCCGTAGAATTAAGAACTTCAACATATACATTGCATTCCGGAATAAAAGAATTTACCAGGTAGGCTTTAAACCAAATATCATCACCCGCCCGGTACGTAGGACGATCAAGATGCAGATATAACTTTTCGTTGGGGTACATTTCGTTAAACAGGCGAGCTTTGGCAATTAAACCGGGCTTTTTATTTTCATCACCCGGAAAAAGATAAAAGGAATACAATACAAAAACTGCAACAAAGAAAACGGAAATTGCCAACCATTTTTGATTTTTCTTTGGCTTAAGTTCATTCATTTTACCGACATTTAGTAAGTCAGGGTCGCTTCGGCATCCTGCATATTTGAGACATTCCTGATAATGAAAAGTTTAACAGATATATCAAAAAATGTAAAACAAGATAGTGATTTTTTAAATCACTTGTCATTCACGGGTTCCGATTCTTCCATCAACTTATCGCGTATTTCAATGGGTGTAAGATCGATCTTTCCTGTAATAAGTTCAGGTATATTGTAATTAGCCAAAAGACGATCGTAGGATTCAGGATTTTTTTGCGGAATGACAAACGGATTGTGTGCTATACCATTTTTATCGATATAAGAAATATATGGCCTTGTGAGAACACCATCAAGTCGTTTGCTGCTAAATACCAGCCACCGGCTGTTACCCGACCACGACGAATGGCTTTCGGTTTTATCACTGTTAAGTTCCATTTTTTTGACATCGCCGGTTTCAGTATTGATCAGGTATAAATCGCTTTCCTGGTGAAAAATGGTAAAATAACCGTAATCTGACATGGAGCAAACGATGTATTTTCCGTCAGGAGAAACTGATGGCATGGAAATGCTGTGTTTGGCTCTTGCCGCACTCAACACCGTGTCAATTGGCCCCCAGTAATTTTTCCCTTCATGAAATTCTACCCGCATCAGATCGTACCGCACATGCAACCGGCTTTCTAAATCGTTTTCTTTTGCTTCCGGTGCACTGATAAAATAAAGGTATCTCCCATCGGCGGACCAAACAGGCATGTTTTCACGTCTTTTTGTGGTAAGCAATGGCGGCAAAGTAATTTTATTTTTTTCCACGTCGTAAATCATCAGGTCAGAAGCTTTATCGGCAACATCAACCACTTTATTAAGCCTTGTAGTAAGAGTAGGTACAATTTTCCCGGTAGAAAATGCAATATATTTTCCGCTGGGGCTCCATGACGCATAAATTCCAGCGGATAAGGTGCCTTGGGTTTTCATATCAATTTTACGCAATACTCCATCGTCATCGATCAAAGTTCCCGAATGCAGTATCCGGGTATGAAACAGCATTTTATTCGGATCTTTATCAGAAAAAGTATGGCAATTTATGCAACCGTAATCAATTGATTTGGTTTCTATAACCGGAGTTTCATCGAAATTGGTAAGGTTTCGCTGGTAAATTCCCATTTTCTGCCATTTCAGGTAAACAGCGTAAACCAGGCGGTAAGCCAAATAATCGTCAATAGGTTCCGGAGCCACATAATGTTGAATTGACTTGAATTTATACCATGTTTTGTTGTTGAATGTCCAGATATCAACACTAATTGAGTCACCCGTATTTTCAGAAAGAAGTTCATGCCACTTTCTTTCAGGAATTTCGATGGTGGAATTATGTTGACTGATTTGAATTGGATTTCCTTTTTCCCCGTGAATGTCAACTTTAAATTTCGAACCCTCTTCTTTAATTATGAAATTCAGCGGGGCAATGTTTGGCGGAATAGTTAAATTATAATATTCAGGAAATATTTTGGCAACATTTGTTTCTTCTGTTACATTTTCCGGCAAATCGGAACACTGAACAAGTGTAACTAATCCGGTTAACGCCAGTAACAGGATCAGACAGTTTCGGATTGAAAAATATTTGATATTACTAAATAGGCGGCTGTGCATCATCTTCAACATAATCATGTTTTACAATTCTCGGGAAAATAAATTGGAAATAGAACAAGTAGCTGTCTCCAAACTCAGGATACATTTCGTTCATTGCCTTCCGGTCGTTTTCCCCTTTCTGTCTCAATTCATCGGCAAACTTTTTAAACCTGTTTATACTTGCTTCAGAAATATTATAATCATCTTTCACCGAAATATTTTTTGTCGCCCCATACATTAAAATTGCTTCTTCATAAACGGCAACAGGTTCGCTGAAATAATTTTTCACCTCGCTGTAATGTTTTATAAAATTGTCCAGATCGCCATCCAGAAGATAATACAACATCATACACTCAAATGCAGTTTTGTTTTTCGGATTAGCTTTCAGCAAATCGAGGAAACGTTGAATCGGTGCGGGTGGCAGCTCTTTATATGCAGGGATGAAACTTCTTTTTTGCATGATTTCCTGATCGGAATTGATCAGCGTTGTATCCTGAAAATAAGGCCGATACTTTTTCACAAAATCCTGACCGATAATTCCTTTTTGCAACACATCCAGGTATTTTTCCGCTGCCTTGTATTCATGAGTGATCAAATGTATTTTCACCAGCATTTGCAGCGCCCTGATACTGTAAGGATAGTTCACCAACGATTCATAAGCCCAGTGTCGTGCCTCTGAAATATAACCCAGTTCATAATAAAAATCGGTGGAAATAAACGACATTTCTGATTGAAAAAGATAATCGGGATACAAAGCATCAGTACCGGATATCTGGAAAAATTTAAAAAAATCTTCCGTCAGTTTTCCGGCTTTACAAATGGAAAGATTATAATTCATGTTTGCCGCAAAACTGTACTCCTTTAGGCTCATCGAAGCTTTGGCAGTCCTGCCGGGTTCATTGTAATAACAGTAATAATCACTGGCTGTTATTTTCTTTTTATCTGAATTATAAGATTTCAAATGACCCGCGACTCCACCGACAATAACCAGTGCTACTATAGCGTACGAAAACCAGATCGGCATTTCAACGCTACCTTCATCTTTCTTTCCGGTCAGTTTTATGCCTGATAATATTCCCAGTAAAACCGGCAAGCTAAAAACATAAAGGTAAAAAACACTGGTCTTTTGATAACTCAGGTAATAATACCGGTCAGTGTAAAAATGAAAATACTCCTGTTTAACTGAAATAGGAAAAATAAAACTGAAAGCCAGCCAAACGACCAGAAATGAAAATGCAATTATGTAAACCGGGAATAACCATTTTAACGTACCCTTTTGTTTCAGCATAAAGAAAATTGAAGTCGCCGAAAACGCCCACAAAAAACCGCTTCCTGAAACATAATACACAAGAATAGCAGCGACAGAAAAATATGCAAGAGCAAAAAACGGGGCTTTAATTTTTAATAAGGGCAGTAAAAACAACTGCACCAATATAACCGAGACAACTACGACCAGCGAAAAATTATAGTTGGATGCCAGCGTAACCGTAAGTAAAAGCGGAAGCATCGCTAATATTTTGTTCACCGTGCTTTTATAAAATTGCTGAAGTAAAACCCAGGTTAAGCCCGATACCACTGCAGCCAGGGCAAAGAATACCAGCGATCCCTTTAAACGGTAGTAGAACGATTGCATAAAAAAATCACTCAACCAGTCCGAAAATCCTCCGGGATATTTCAGGTAACTATGGAAAAAATCGGAAGTAACCAGAAACGGTGTTTGTTGTTTGTGAAACCAGAAAGCAGGATGTACTACAAGAACAACGTAGAAAAAAGAAACGATCAAAAAAAACACCGGAAAAACTCTATCCCTCGCCCCTGTTAGCCTTTGGTTCATCGATCACTAAAATTTGAATTGAAAAAACATTATCAAAATTAGTAAAAGTATTTAGTTAACCTTATTGAATTGTTATAAATTGGCGTTTTCATTCCCCTAAAACTGTAAAGAATAAGCAAAACATTCTGAACCCGATAATTCTTTATTTTAAGCATAATTCTCAAATCCTTTCCTTACTTTTGCGCCGCAATTTGAAATTTACAGGTATGACCTTTCTTGAAGAAATAAAACGCAGACGGACATTTGGAATTGTAAGTCACCCTGATGCCGGGAAAACCACGCTAACAGAGAAACTATTGTTGTTTGGCGGGGCAATTCGGGTGGCAGGTGCAGTAAAAAATAACAAGATTAAAAAAGGAACGACCTCCGATTTTATGGAAATAGAACGGCAACGTGGTATTTCCGTAGCTACATCTGTGATGGGATTTGAATACAACGGGTACAAGGTAAATATTTTGGATACCCCGGGCCACCAGGATTTTCAGGAAGATACCTTTCGCACACTCACCGCAGTTGACAGTGTGATTATTGTTATCGATGCTGCCAAAGGTGTGGAACCGCAAACTGAAAAGCTGATGAACGTTTGCCGCATGCGCAAAACACCTGTAATTGTTTTCATCAACAAAATGGACCGGCCTGCACAGGATTCTTTTTCCCTGCTTGATGAAATTGAAGATCAGCTAAAAATTAAAGTTCGTCCACTAAGCTGGCCAATTAATAACGGGCCCGATTTTAAAGGCGTTTACAATATTTTCACTAAAAATCTTAAGCTTTTTAATCCTGACATACAGGCAATTCAGGAACGAATAATATTTGAAGATCTTTCTGATCCGCAACTGGAAGAATACATCGGGAAAGACGCTGATGTTTTACGCGAAGAACTGGAACTTGTTGAAGGTGTTTATCCTGAATTTGATAACACTGCATATCTTGCCGGCGATCTTGCTCCGGTGTTTTTCGGTAGTGCGCTCTATAACTTCGGGGTTCAGGAGTTGTTGGATGCATTTGTAAAAATCGCTCCTACGCCAAAACCAAGCCTGGCAGAAGAACGCGAAGTTAAACCGGAAGAACCGGGATTTAGTGGTTTTGTGTTTAAAATCCATGCCAATATCGATCCCAATCACCGAAGTCGGATTGCATTTGTGAAAATCTGTTCCGGTAAATTTGTAAGAAACAACGTTTACAAACATATCCGTTCAGGAAAAGCAGTTCGTATTTCAAGCCCTACTGCTTTTATGGCATCGCAAAAAGAAATTGTTGATGAAGCTTTTCCCGGCGACATACTTGGAGTTCCGGATAACGGTAATTTGATTATTGGTGATACGTTAACCGAAGGAGAAGAAATTCACTACAAAGGGTTACCAAGCTTTTCGCCCGAACTTTTTCGTTATGTTGAAAATACTGATCCGATGAAATCAAAACAACTGGCAAAAGGTATCGACCAGCTAATGGACGAAGGTGTGGCACAGTTGTTTACCAGCCAGTTTAACGGGAGAAAAATAATCGGTACTGTCGGGCAACTTCAATTTGAAGTTATCCAGTTCAGACTGGAACACGAATACGGTGCCAAATGTCGGTTTGAGCCGTTGCAAATGCACAAAGCCTGTTGGATTGAATCTGGAGACAAAAAGATGCTTGAAGAGTTCAAAAAAAGAAAACACCAGAAAATGGCCAAAGACAAGCTGGGACGCGATGTTTTTATGGCCGACTCCTCTTTTATTTTACAGATGGCCCAGGATGAATTCAAGGATATCAGATTTCATTTTACTTCGGAATTTTAATACCTTTAAAATAAAAAAATGATCTTGCTGAATACTTTTTACGAAAGTGCAACTTTTACTTATTTTGTTCTTCCTCTGCTCATTTTTATTGCCCGTATTTGCGATGTAACTATTGGTACCGTAAGAATTGTAATGGTATCAAAAGGCCAGAAAATGTGGGCCCCGATCCTCGGATTTTTTGAGATACTGATCTGGTTACTGGCCATATCACGCATCTTTGAAAACCTTGATAACTGGGTGTGTTATTTTTCTTACTCACTCGGTTATGCTACCGGTAATTATCTGGGACTGAAACTGGAAGAAAAACTGGCAATGGGAATTGTTAAGATTCAGATAATCACCCGGAAAACAGCCCGTCAACTTATCGAGAAAATGAAAACATCGGGTTATGGAGTGACCTATCACGATGCCAAAGGGGGAAGTGAAGACGTCAGCATTATTTATTCCATTATCAAACGTACTGAATTACACAAAGTGGTGGAACAAATAAAAACTTACAATCCAAATGCTTTCTATTCCATTGAGGATGTTCGGTTTGTAAGTCACGGGGTTCTGCCGGTAAAAAGTGTTACCAGGCGCTTAAGAAAAGGCAAATAACCCCCAACCTTATTTCTTCAAAGTGCTTCTTTAAATTCCTGAATAATAGATTCAAAGGTTTCTTTTACAGAAGTAATTTTAGTAGATTTAAATGCGTTTGCACCAGCAAAAGCATAGCCATTAAAGAAATTGCCTTTCATGGCACTCAATAAGGCAGCAAAAATACAATATGGTGTTTTGCTTATATCGCAGGTTTTTAAACATTTATATGGGCATTTTACCGGTTTCTTTTCACCCCGATTAATTTTATCAATAAATTCATTCCTGATTGCGCGTCCCGGCATACCAACCGGACTCTGAATAATTTCCAGATCGCTTTCAATCGAATTGATATACGTTTGTTTAAATTCATCCGAAGCATCGCATTCATCGGTAGTTACAAACCGGGTTCCCATTTGAACTCCTGAAGCTCCCAAATCCATAATATTTTTGATATCGGAACCGGTATAAATTCCACCTGCTGCAATTACCGGGATTTTCACATCGTATTGTTTCTCAAATGGTTTCACATGTTCAATTACATCAGGAACCAGTTTTTCAAGTGCAAAATCCGGATTATCAATCTGCTCGCGTTTAAATCCAAGATGCCCGCCTGCTTTTGGGCCTTCTACCACAAATGCATCGGGCAAATAATTATAAAGTTGTTTCCATTTTTTGCACAAAATCTCCGCAGCTCTTCCTGATGACACAATGGGAACCAGTTTTGTTTTAGCTCCTTCGATCAGGTATTCCGGCAGATTCATCGGAAGTCCGGCTCCCGAAAAAATGATATCTACTTTTTCAGCAATGGCCGTTTTTACCATATCAGAAAAGTTGGTAATCGCAACCATTATGTTAACTCCAATAATGCCGTTTGTTTTTTCTCGGGCGATTTGGATTTCCCTTTTCAGAGCCCTGATATTTGCCTCCAAAAAATTCCGGGCAAAATCCTTTTCAAACATGCCTATCCCCACTGCAGCAATGACTCCAACGCCTCCTTCATTAGCAACTGCCGAAGCCAGTCGCGACATTGAGATTCCAATGCCCATGCCTCCCTGAATAATAGGAAGTTTTATTTTCAAATCCCCTATCTGCAGTCCTTCCATACCATAAATTTTATCAATAAATAACTCACACAAAGGTAAACTAATTGAGCCCAAAAAAACGCTAATGTGCAATTTAGACAGATTCCACCACAACAAAACACATTGTTTTCAAATTCTGATTTTGGGGAAAAAATTCGATATTTGAATAATAAAGAACAATTTAACCTGAATTAAAACTAAATACCATGAAAGATTTATTTTCTCTTTTCCTTATTCTTTGTATCTCCCCGCTTTTTTCAAACCAAGGTTTTTCGCAACCTGATGTTTCAAAAGGGGTTAATCTAATCGAAACCCAAACTTACACACAGCAAGAAAATCTTGAACTTTTAAAGCTTTATGAAACCCTTCGTGTTGCCGATGTTTCGGATGGAATGGATATGGTTGGACTGCCTAATACAGGACTTGTTGATCCGGCGATCCATGCGGATTGGGTTGACCAGGAAAATCTATCACATGTCTTCCGCGGAATTGCCGTAACAGCCCGCTATGTTCCAACGCAACGCCCCGATCGACCAAAACCCGGTGAAGACTTTTCTGAATGGGAAGGCCATTTTTACAGTACTTATTCTACCGAAGCATTTGCCGATGCCATTAAAAAAGGATCCGTAGTTGTCATCGATGATGTGGAAGATAAAGACATTGGTTCTATTGGTTCTAACAACATTCTGGCCTGGCATAAACTGGGAGCAGTTGGCGTTGTCACCGATGCCGGGTCGCGCGATACGGATGAAATTGCCATTGAAAAAGTACCGTTGTACCTGCGAAAGAAAACCCGTGGAATTCGCCCTGGCAGAAATGAACTGGAGTCGGTAAATCGTCCGGTGTCCATTGGCGGAGTTCTGGTTTGTCCCGGCGACGTTGTAGTAGCCGATGGAGATGGTGTTGTTGTAGTTCCGCGAAAAGTTGCCAAACAGGTTGCTGAATATGCTTTGGCAATCCTCAAAAAAGACAAAGCCGGCAGGCTTAATCTTTACAAAAGTCTTGGATTACCGCTGGACAGAACAGTGAAATAACAACAAAGGATATCATCTTTTTGAAAGATGACATCCCTCAGTCACATGTTTTCTGGAAATCATTCCGGTTTCACTGCCAGTTCATGAATGGCTTTTTTGAAAATAACCCAGTCTTCATCGGTCATTCGCCCGGGGGTGAACAGACAAATCCCGGCAGCTCCGTTATCCATCGATTTTTTAATGGCAGCTTCCAGTTCCCCGGGGACCAAACCATGATTTTCCGGGTCTGGTTCGCTGGTTTTCTTTGCCGGATCAGGACAAATAAACAACCCACTGTACACTGGTTTTTCATGATTTATGCTACTTGATTCTTCCTTGCACATATCCCCAATCCAATCTGTACCTTCGAGATAGAAATCGTTGTAATTCATGGGGTAAAATGCATCGAGGTGCCATTTGTTCCACTCCTGCCGTACCAGTTTTTTAGCCACTGACGGCCCCGGGAATACTGCAGCAGTTATCTTTTTATGTTTCGAATGTACCATGTCGGCCAACCGATTTACAATGCTGGTAATCAAATCATACCGGAATTGTTTCCATTCCTGCACCTGGCTCGGATCTTCCACTGCCTTAATGTCAATTCCTGTTTTTGCTTTGAAATCGGCCACACAACTGTCGCAGTAACAATAATCAAACTGCGGATACTCTTTGTCCATTACCAACCCGTATTTTTCCCATAAACCACGCGCCAAAATCACATCGGGAAACCGGATAAAATCAAGGTGAATACCATCTACTTCAGGAACATCAGCAACACTGGCATATAACTTTTCCAGGTAGTTGTAAACCTCTTCCCTGTCGGGGCAAAGAAATGTATAATGCGGAACATAAGCCGGTTTATCATAGGCCGATTCACCCAAACCGTTTACTGCATACCAATCTTTGGGTAAATTTTGATTCTTTCCCTGCACCATCGTTGGTATCCAGGCATGAAATTCCAGTCCAACTTCTTTAGCTATTTTCCCAACACGATGGTAAACTTCCGGATCATGACCGGCCGAATACATTAACCCATCCAGACCTTTCTCTTTTAAATCCTTAAACTGTTGTTTCAGTTCCGTATCTGTTGCTTTTCCCGGACCGCTCATCCATGCATAACACGGTATTTTGGGCTGTTTTGTTTGCGTACAGGAGAATAAAATCAGCATCATAATCCACCCAACTATTTTTTTCATTATTATTTTATTTTGAAATTGATAACAATCTTCTAAAGTAGTTATTTTTTGATGGTGATTACTCAAAATTTTAAATAAATTTAGCCTTGTTAAACCTGTGTTTAAGCTAAATCTGACTGCATGTCGAAAGTTATTATCGGAATTCACGGACTGGGGAACAAACCGCCAAAACCACTACTTAAAAAGTGGTGGAAAGCATCTATTGACGAAGGATTGCAAAAGGCTGGAAAGACGGATCTCAAATATCAGTTTGAAATGGTTTACTGGGCAGATATTCTGCACAAAAAACCGTTGGATGAAAACTTCACTGATCCAGATAATCCGTTGAGCCTGATTGAAAAATATGTGCCTGGAAATAAAGACTTTATTCCTGAAGATCATTCCACACGAAAAAGGATTATTGATTTTTTATCGGAGGAGGTTGATGAACTTTTTCTTAATAAAGATTTTAGTTTGAATTATTCGTTTGTTACCGATGCCATTTTAAAACACTGGTTTGCTGATCTGGATGTTTACTATCAGAAAAAAGACAACAGGTTAGGAAACAGTGCGCCAAAAGAAATGATTCGCCAACGAACTGTCGATGCGATTAAAAAATACCCAAAAAATGAAATACTTGTTATTGGGCATTCAATGGGTTCAATCATTGCGTACGATGTGCTTGCTTTTGATTTAAAAAGGATGCAAGTGGACACTTTTATTACCATTGGCTCACCGTTGGGACTACCTATTGTAAAAAGTAAAATCGCTGTGGAACGCCAGCTAAACCATATCGTCACATACCATCTTTCAACGCCTTCCATCGTTATCAGGCGCTGGTATAATTTTTCTGATCTGGGAGACAAAGTAGCTTTAAACTATAAGCTTTCAGACGATTTCTCTTTTAACCGGCACCTGGTAAAACCGATCGATTATATTGTAAATAACGATTATGGAATAAATGGTGAACCTAATCCGCACAAATCATTTGGGTATCTACGCACCGCTGAAGTTTCGGCTAAAATTATCGAATTCCTGGAATATCAAAAGCCATCATGCTGGAAGCGTGCATTGAAAAAAGTATTGAAAAAGTTAAAATGAATCGGCTGGTGCCCCAAACAAATCATAATCTTCGGAACCGGTAATTTTTATCGATACAAGATCACCTTTTTTAAACTCTTTTTCTGTTGAAATAAGAACCTCACCATCCACTTCAGGAGAATCAAATTCGGTTCTGCCGATATAAAAATCTCCCTCTTTCCTGTCGATGATCACTTTAAAAATCTGCCCTATCTTTTGCCGGTTTAATTCAGCTGAAATTTGCTGTTGCAATTCCATAATTTCATCCGCCCGCATGCTGTTTTACTTCATCAGGGACATCATCTTTAAACATTTTCCAGGCATAAGTTCCTTCTTCATGTGAATAAGGAAATACGCCCAAACGTCCAAATTTTGTCTCTGAAATAAACGATTTCAATTCTTCAAAATCTTCCCGGGTCTCACCCGGAAAACCAACCAGCATTGTAGTGCGAAGCACAGCGCCGGGAACTTCGTCTTTGATTCTTCGGATAAGTGCCTCAGTCTCTTCACGGGTTACATGACGCAACATATTTTTCAGTACCGGATTGGCAATGTGCTGCAGTGGCATGTCGATGTATTTGCAAACTTTTGGGTTCTCGCGCATCACCGGCAAAATGTCAAACGGGAATTTTGTCGGATACAAATAGTGCAGCCTGATCCATTCAATTCCATCAATCTCTGAAATCTGATTCATCAGCTCAGCAAGACGGGTTTTACCATAAATATCGATGCCATAATACGAAAGTTCCTGCGCAATCAGCAAAATTTCCTTTACGCCTTTTTTTGCCAGATAACGAGCTTCCCTGACACAAACTTTCTATTGTACGGGACTTATGGCGGCCAGTCATCATCGGAATGGCACAAAACGCACATGACCGGTTACATCCTTCGGCCAGTTTCAGATAAGCAAAATGAGATGGCGTGGTTATTTTACGCTCGTAAATGTATTCAGGCTGGTAAGTCACTTTTAATTCATCCACCATTGCTTTCAGGTCGAACTTGCCAAAGTAACGTATCCACCTCAGGAATCTCCTCTTCCAACTCTTTCTGGTAACGCTCCGAAAGACAACCCATCACATACAATTTGCCAATATCGCCGCGCTTTTTGGCTTCGGCATAATCCAGAATCATATCGATGGATTCCTGTTTGGCATCGTGGATAAATCCACAGGTATTCACAAAAACGGCATCAAAATCCGTATTGTTCGAATCGTGCATCACCTCAAACTTCCCCAGCTCCAACTGGTTTAACAAAACCTCAGAATCCACCAGGTTTTTCGAACATCCCATCGTCACCACATTCACCCGCTTCTTTTCCATCACATCTAAATTTTGTACAAAGAAAAGGAATTTTTATTTAGTCGTGAGATATGGGTTACGAGTTGCGAGACGTTTCGTCTCTGCGCTGCGGGACTTATTGAACCATAAACACGTTGACGTTACAAGTTTTTACTTTTATTGATAGAGATTCCCGTTAAGGAATTAATGCAGGTAGCAACGATTTTGATCAAAGTCTCAAAAATCCCGTAGGGCGGAACAGGATTAATGCAATTGTTTGCCGTCATCATTTTCCTTTTAACCACAAAATTCACAAAGAAGACACAGAGATCACAAAGAAACGCCTCTTATTATCATTTCAATCCCAAATAACTTTTTTAGTCTGCCTTTTATAAAACAAGAATATCAATTATTGATAAATATTTATTGAATTTCATTTTATATTTATTGTTTTTCAATAAATTTTCATTTTATTTGCAGAAATAATTTTAATCAACAAAAGTATGGCAACGAAAAGAAAAACACGAACAGAGCAGATACTTACCATTTTAAAGATTCTGGCATGGATGGCATTTTTGGGTTTTGTAGTCAAAGCCGGAGCATATTTTTTATCATATTTAATTAGTTGTTACGAACCCGAAAGTGCAAAAAACCTTTATAAAGGATATAGCCTTTATGAACTCTTTCAATATAATTTTGGATTTTACAGTCTGATGGTTTTGGTTATTGTTGCATTATCCTCCATGAAAGCTGTTGTATGGTATATGGTAGCAAAAATGATTTCGAAAATTGAACTAAGAAATCCTTTTACAAAAGATGTCGCCCATCGGTTAGAGTATATTAGTTACTTTCTGTTTATAACAGCGGGAGTTGCACTTATTGGGAGCATTTACTCCGGTTGGCTTGAAAAAACAGTTGGAAATCTGCACGAAAGAATTTCACCGGGAGAGTTTCTCTTTATGGCCGGCCTTGTTTTTATTATTTCTCAAATTTTTAAACGCGGTGTTGAGATTCAGAATGAAAACGATTTAACGGTTTAATTATGGCAATTGTAGTAAATCTTGATGTTATGATGGCCCGACGGAAAATGTCGCTGAATGAGCTTTCCGAAAAAGTGAACATTACACTGGCCAATCTTTCCATCCTGAAAACAGGGAAAGCAAAAGCCATCCGTTTTAGTACGCTGGAAGCCATTTGTGAAGCTCTTGACTGTCAACCGGGGGATATCCTGGAGTTTGTGGAAGATTAGTTTTTGAATTATCGTTTAATAATTTTTGCTATTTCAATTTTGTTATCATATTCAACTTTAACAAAATACATACCTTTTGAATAACCCGATAAATCGAACTGAATATTTTGGTTATTTGAAATTGGCCCCTGGTATTCAGATGGTTTGTCCAAATGTATTAATTAAACTTATTGACTTAATTACCTTTCCTGAATTTTTCAATTGAATAGTTAAAGTTTCCTGAACTGGATTTGGATAAACATTTATATCTGAGTTTATCTGTTTCTTTTCGGCAAACCCACTCCCTCCATTATTGATCAAATACCAGGGATAATCTTCGGGCAATTGATTTATGTTATTTCCATTCGATTTCATGATTAACTCGTATCTCCCTGAAACAAATCCCAAAGAGTCATTGACAAAATATACTGAGAATAAATCAATTCCAAGCGTATCGTAACTTATCCATGATTCTCCTCCATCAATGGTTTTTGATATGATAAAATGATAAAACCCATTCCCTTTTAGAGAATTTCTGTCTTCGCCAGTAGGGGAAAAAAATTCAGCCCCTCCAACTGCAAAACCCTTCATTTCAGAGATGAACTGGATAGATCTGATCCCGCCCATATTACTGATTTCTATTTTAGTCCAGTTACTGCCCGCATCAAGTGTTTTGTAAATAACCCCTCTTTCTGTTCCGATAAAACCTGTGTCTTTGTTAATAAAATAAATAGACTTCGGAGTTTCTTGATAAAATGTTCTGATTGTGTCCCAGGTTGCTCCCAAATCATTAGATTTTAAAAGAAAACCAGAGTATTGATTCGTATTGGGTACTTAAACCATAACCTATAGCAAATCCCATTTCAGATGTAGGAAAATGAAAATTACTTACTTCACCAAATTTATAACCCGATAACTTTATGCTCCAAACTGTATCCCATGTAGTTCCTCCATCAACTGTTCGAAATACTCCTTGACTTGCTGCAACAATTCCTGTATCGCGATTAAAAAACCAAACAGAGTACAATTGCGTTCCTTCAAGATTTGAAATGGTATCCCAACTTTCACCAAGGTTGGTTGATCGAATCAGTTTGCTCACTATTTTTTTGTTGTAAATGCTGCCAACTGCATTTACGGAAGAATCGCCTATAAACTGAAAATCATCAATGTTGATATTAATATTTAAATTTCTGGCATTCCATGTTTCACCTGCATCCAGAGTTTTAAGGCATGTTGCACCCGCCTCCCATAAATAATCCTGTTGAATCATTTTTAAATTTCACGATGCCCGTGTTATTGTTATCTTCATTTAAATGTTTGATGGACCATTGTGCATCCACGTTGTTTATCATGAGAAAAGAAATAAAGAAAAATAATATTGTTTTCATGATCCATAATTTTTTGAGAGTTAATGTACAAGAAAAATAATATTGTTAAAAAGTAGTAGCTATTTTACTTATTGTCAGCTCTTTTGATTCTCCAGTTTTTTAATCATCTTTCTTAAACGGTTATTTTCAAAGCCACTTAAAATAAGATATGTCCCAAATCCAATATAAAGGATTAAACTTCCGTTTGGATAGTGTTCCAGTTTAAAAAGAGCTCCAATTACAATTAAAAATGCTGAAATTCCTATGAGCATACGCATGAGTTTTTCGGTTTGTTTATGATTCATCGGTTTAAATTTTTGATTTTATTTATGGTTAATCATTTCCCTTGTAAATACCTGCTGAAATCCTGAGTGGCTGGCCTGTGCTGCGAATCGTATTGAGTGTCACCTGATTTTGGTACCAAATATAGCAGAATGAATTTAAAATTTGAAATTAAAAATGACAAACCTAAGTTAAGAATTCTATCCGCCAAAAAATATAAAATCCGAAATAAAACAACCTTAACGGGAATCTGTTATAGTTAATAGAACAGTTAGATAAAAACATTATGGAACATAAAGTAAAAATAAAAGATAAAAAGTGGCTTACACATGACGTTGTTCAGTTTACACTTGAAAAACCCGCAGGCTTTTCACACAATGCCGGACAGGCCATTGAAGCCACACTAGATGACCCAAAATTTAAAGGCGATCTGGCGCCGTTTACACTTACAAGTCTGGACAAAGATGATTTTTTGCAGTTTACGATTAAAATTTATACACTGCATAACGGTATGACCAAAGCACTGTCGGAACTAAAAAATGGGGAAAGCTTTATTATCACCGATCCGTGGGATTCGTTTATAAACAAAGGACCGGGTACTTTTATCGCCGGTGGCACAGGAGTTACTCCGTTTATCGCGCTTTTGCGCCAGATGTATGTTGACGGCACCGTTGGCGATAGCGTATTATTTTTCTCAAATAAAACGGAAGAAGATGTTTTTATGGTCGATGAATTCAAAAAAATTCTGGGAAAGAATTTTATCCCTATTCTGACGCGTGAAAAAAAAGACTCATACTTGTATGGACGTGTTAATAAGGAATTTCTAAAAGAGCACGTTACAAACTTCAAGCAACCTTTTTACCTGTGTGGCCCTGATAATTTTGCTAATGACATTAAAAAAGTATTAATTGAACTTGGTGCTGCTGATGAACTGGTGAATGTGAGTTTATAAAGCTTTGCATTAACTATAAGCCGTTCTTAAACCCTCATTAATATTAGTTTGTCATTTTGACAAGAGGCATGAAGGTGAGAAATCCTTACACAGTGAGAGATTTCTCCCGTTGGTCGAAATGACATAACTGAATTTGAATGATTAATAACGCTACATTCCCTTAAAATATTTTTTCTCAATCGCATCAATTTTATTGGAACGTCGCACGTGTCTTTCTTCATTTGAAGGCACGGCGCGAAGAAAAATATGGGCCAATTCTTTTGCCAGCTCCTCTCCGATAATGCGTGCTCCAAGACAAAGTACATTCATACGGTCGTGCTCCACTCCCTGGTGTGCCGAATAACTGTCGTGACAAACAGCTGCCCGGATTCCGGGGAATTTATTGGCAGTAACTGCAACTCCAACCCCACTGCCACAAACAAGAATTCCGCGATCAGTCTTTCCGCTCATGATCGCCTCTGCCAGCACTTCGGCAGCATCGGGATAATCGTCGAAAGCTATATCAGGATTTACAATTACAAGCTCGTGATCATTTTTCATTACCACCTCTTTTAAAGCTGCTGCAAGGTTTCCTCCGGCATGATCGCAAACTACACTTACTCTCATCTCTTTTTATTTAAAATTTCAGGTTAATGATAAAAGTACGAATAATTAGAATGCTTAGAGCAAGGAGCAAAGAGTAAAGATCCAAGGCAAAGGAAAATCATTTATTTGTTTTTAGATTCGGCAACTAGTCGGAACCCAATGGAAAATCCCCAGGTGGCAGGATCGTGTGTTCTTCGGTGAAAGGAAGTGGCATTGTCGGCACCAAAATAAAAACTGCCTCCACGGATCACTTTTTCTTTACCATTTTCCGGACCTTTCGGATTAACTGCAGAATCCGGGGAATATGGAGCATACCAGTCGCTTACCCACTCCCAGACGTTTCCGTGTATGTCATACAATCCCCACGAATTGGCTGGAAAACTACCTACTTTTACCGGATGCCCGATATTCTTCCCCGGTGCTGAAAACGCTGAAGCTATCTCCGCGTTGTAATTGGCCTGTGAATCAGAAATGGAATCTCCAAAGTAAAAAGGTGTAGTTGTTCCGGCACGACAGGCATATTCCCACTCAGCTTCGGTAGGTAACCTGAATTTATAATCGGTTGAAAGTTGGTTCAATTTCTTAATGAAAACCTGAATATCGTTCCAGGAAACGCTTACAACCGGAAACCGCAGACCGTTGTTTGCAAACGGATTTGGCTTTTCAGGATGCAACTCCTTTTTGCCCATTATTTTCTGCCACTGCTCCAACGTAATTTCGTACTTCGACAACCAGAAATCCTTTGTTATCGTCACTGTGTGTAGTGTATTTGTTGACGAATTATAGGAATCACCCATCAAAAAAGTTCCGGGTGGAATGTAGACAAATTCAATTCCCAACACCGGTTCTTTCATCGTTTTTACTTCAGTACAAGTATTGTTTGGACAAACAAGAAAGACTGTCCAGAACCACAAAATGGTATATTTTCTTAAAATGTGCATTTCTCAAAACCTTTTCGAAAATGTAAAAAATAATGATTACAGGCTAAAGAATTATATATTGAATTTTGAATATTTGATATTGATTATTGATTGTTTTCTTACAGTAATATCAACAAGGTGTGTAATAAAATATTTTAATCAAAAATCCTTTTTTAAAGATCGCTATAATTTTATCATCACTTACATAAGTGAAATACAAGTACAACTGTTCAATTTGATTTTTTTCTTTAATTACTTTTCTGTTTTTGTATGATTTTGGAAACAATTCTTTAAATAGTTTAATATTTGTTTTTGAATTTAATTTAACATCTTTATAATATAAATTCAGCGAATTATCGGACTCAAAATCAGCTCTTTCCAGAAAATAATCTTCATCAGGCCCAATAAAATCAACTGAATTATAAAACAATTGTAAATAGGTTTTTTCCTGCCAATCCTCCGAAAATCCACCGCATTCGTAATGTGGATTTACAACTGAGTCAGGTTGTCCAAGGGTTTCAATTATTTTAGACTTGCTTGTGATGCCAGGGACATTACGATAACTAAATTTATAAAATGAAATTGTATCCCCATCTAACAATTTATAATACTCATTTTGGTCAAAATCCTGAGATTTTGCATTAAATATAACGATTGTTGACAACACAAAAATTAGTAAAACGTACTTCATTTCAACTTTTAAAGATTTATGAATCTTAAGATTTCTTCTCCAAACTTTTGACTTCGGTCTTCCAACTTTATACTTACAAACATTGCAATGTGTTGCTTATCACTCCTATTACCAATTACTGCTTCGTTTTCAACGGATTTTGTGCTTTTTTAAAAAATTCATCCTGTAATGAAGGAACCACAGTGTCGGCTTTCACCTCTTTGATCATGTCCACCAATTGTTTAACCGTTTCATTGATTAGCAGTTCACCTGCCTTGGCATTGGCTTTTGATCCATCGCCACCATAATGATTTGGATAGCTGGCATACCACCAGATACCGGAATAAACATATTTCAGGTTTTTCATTCTTTCCTGGTCAGCACCGTTTTGATCACCTGCACGATCAATGTGTGTAAGATCAGGATGCGCTGCAACCATTTCCGATGTTTCGCTGTTACCGGCATGTGAATCATAAAGATCTTGTTGTGTTAGATCAACAGCTTTCTTTTCCACCTCCGGGTTGGATTTTGGTCTGAACCAGTACAACGAATAATTCCGTGGCTTTGATAGCTGGGCCATCCCGAAAAACTCAAGAAAAGCATTATTTCCACCATGTCCGTTTACAATGATGATCTTTTCAAATCCGTTTCGGTTGAGTTCATCAAGTGTTTCCTGTAATACTTTCCAAATTAGTTCCGGACTGTAAGCAACCGTTCCCGGCTGATGCCTTGCCTCATTGATCTGGCTGAAATAATACCAGGGAAAAACAACGGTGTATTCTTTTTCCGCAGCTCGAAGTGCATATTCACGTGACATATAAAGGTCTGTCCCCATGGGCAAATGCGGACCATGTTTTTCCATTACACCTATTGGGATGATGCAGGTTTTGGCGCTTTTTTCAACGGCCTTCACAAAATCAGGAGCTGTCAGTTCTTCATAGCGAAAGGGAAGATCCTGGGCAAATACGGAAATAGTTAAAACCAATGCCACAAGAAGAAATGCAAATTTTTTCATTAGTTTTTGGTTTAGAATTTGGATAAAATTAATAATAAAAAGAGGGTGTCCAAAAAGTAATTTCAATCGTCATTCTGTCCCGATAGTTATCGGGGCGGATAACGAATCCAAACAAATTATTTACTTTTTATACACCCTTTTTCTACCTACTGTTTGTCAACATCGGCGTACTTTACAAAATATTTATCGCTGTTGGCAAACTCCCATGTACTTAGAAAGCCAACCCGAATAATATCGGTCATTTTTTCCCAATTTATTTTGCTGACTTCATCGGATGGCTGATGATAATCAGAGTGCATGGCTGCTTCAAAATAAAATACGGGTATTCCAGCATCTGCAAAAGAAGCATGATCGCTGCCCCCTCCCGGTTTTTCGGCTGACCTGTAAGTAACATCAAGATTAATTCCGTATTCTGTGATGTATCCTTTCACTGTTTCCTCCAGTTCAGGATTTGCTTCGGTATAAGTCATAATCGCCTGATTTTTCAATGAATCACGTTCCGTATCACGTGAGATCATATCATAATTGAGATTCAGTTCAATATTCCTGTTTTTCCTTATAGCATCTTCAACAAAATATTTGGAACCGTAAAGTCCTTTTTCTTCTCCTGTCCATGCAGCAAAAATGATTGATTTCTCCGGTTTTTTGCCGGTAGCCATAAAAGCTTTGGCAATGGTCATCACGCCAACGGTTCCCGATCCGTTGTCATCGGCTCCGTTCCAGATATAACCATCCCATTTTCCCAGGTGATCATAGTGTCCACCAACAACAATAAATTGATCTTTTTTCTCCCCTTCGATATAACCAACCACATTACGGGCTTTCACGATTTCAGATTTTACCGTGGTTTTAAAAGCTGCCGATTTCCCTGCAAGTACTTTTGAAGCCGACTGCATTTTTTCCATGGCATTTTTTTCAAACTCAACAAAATTTACACCGGTGCCATTTGTAATTTCGTTGGCGACCCTGGTTGTTACTGAAAATGTGGGAATATTCGACGTCAGTGAATCACCGGGCATTGCCATACGCGAATTGTAATACGATCCAAGCGGTTTGTCAGCTTCGTAGTATGCACCTTTCACCGGGTAGATCTGATTTTGCGCCCATGATAACGTAGGATCTGATCCCGGACTTACCTGGATAACAGCGATTACTCCAGCCTTTTCAAGACGTCGCATTTTCTCCCTTTCAAGCATATACATTGCCCGCCGTCCCTCGGGTGCACACTTTTTATAAGCCTCCGATTCCTCATCATTATGACCCGGAAAACCGGCAAGTACAACTGCAATTTTTCCATTCAGGTCCAGTTTTTTCAAATCGTCATATCCGGCATCTTTATTTGCAAAACCATATCCAACAAAAACAAGCGGCGCCTTTGCTGTTTGTCCAACCGTTCCGGTGCGAATATAAAAATCAGTTTGGTAACCAAAATCAATCGCGTTCTCACCTCCGTTATAACTTGTAATTAATGAAAATGTCTGTTCTTCCCCAGGTTCGTACTGAATAAGACTGAAATTCTGAAAATATGATGTTGTGGCTTTCGGTCGGATTCCTGCCATCATATCCCGGCGTGATGGACGAGTTCTTATTTCATCACCAAATGGTTTAATACCATAAACTTTAAACATGGAAGCAATATAATCGGCCGCCATGTAAGCTCCCTTTGTTCCTACCGCACGTCCTTCTGTCCAGTCAGATGCCAGAAACTCGAGCTGACCTTTTACCGACTCTTCTGTGATAGCATCCAATCCTTTTTTTACTTCAGATTGGGCAAAAACAGTTAATGTTGCCAAAAACAGCAAAAACAGCGCAATTTGTTTTTTCATTATGTTTAGTTTTTAATTAAAGACAACAACCGTTTCATTCTAAATACAATAGAAATTTAGCTGTTGCCTCTGTGTTTATTACTTTAACTTGAATTAATATGAAAATGATATTAATCCGGTTTTCAGGTGTTGATTAAGGAGTGTAATATTAATCATTTCCTGAATAAATTCCAGCAATGGCAAACATAAATTCAATTCAAACAATATAAATTCGGATTTAAAATCTGAAAAATAACAACTTACAACTCAAACGATCTACATCATTAGTTTCAAAATTAACAAGAGATGTGAAACAAACTTTTTGTATCGATTAAGTCAAAATAAATTCGGCAAAACCGGAAACAAATAATACAAACATGAGTATATGAGAGAAAAAAGGCATACGATCTTTAATAACCAGAAAAATCATTACGCCATGAAGTCGAATCGTTTCATTTATGTTTGTGGTTCGATGATCAAAAAAGAATCACTTGTTACGATCACTTCCAACATTGTCTGAAAATACTTGTGTTGCAGAAGCCGATAAACCTTATGCCAACTATTATGGTAAAGTTCCTGAAAAAAATGCCGTTCCCAATTCATTTTTCCTTTTTACCCAACGCTATTATTCATTGGAAGAGATCCTTCGGTTCACGCAGAAAATCGATTCCTGTTATTTGAAGAATGTGAATGTAGCTTCGTCGCTGCTGAACTTTTCATCGCAACAAATGGCTGCCATGCGAATAAAATTTTTTCCCGACTATGAACATTTAAACCAGCTACAAAACTGCTATATTAGACAAGGTGTAGAATTTAAACGCAAATTTCAGCTTGAAAAGACGGCCCTGGTACAAATTCATAAATGTTTTGTTCTGGAAGAAGTTGAATCTCGAATTTTCCTTGATCAGACAGAAAAGGATAAAGCTTATATTGCTCTTCCAACATTATTGAACTATGATGAATTCTCAGACTTAATCACGAATGTACGTAACAATAGTAACTGTAGTTTGTTTGATGCAGCACTTGCCGGAATCATCATTCATTCAAAATTAACCGACATGATCCGAATTTATGCGGAAAATATTACTATTGATTTGCTCCGATGTATCAAAAGTGGCATTGCGCAGGTTTTGAAACACCGTGAACCGGTATGCTGCTTTAGGGAAATTTCCTATTTAACCTTATCTTGAATTTCCTGTAAACGCTTCAATACATCGGCGTCATTTGGCCGTAATTCCAATGCCTTTTTATACCAGAAACGGGCTACATTATAATTCCCCTTCTCGAAAGCACTGGCCGCCTTTTCCACATGACTATCAAACAGTTCACCTGACTGTCCGGCCATTCGTTCAGCAATTTTATTTTCGATCTCTTTCAACTGATCTTTCGGATAATTTTCATTGGCTTTCACACTTAATGCACGGTTGTACCAGCCACGAGCTACCGCATACTGATTACTTCGGAATGTAGAATCGGCCAGATCGATAAAATGCTGATAATCGCGATCGCGCTGACTTGACATTAGACCGCCCACCAACTTGTTTATTTCAGCAATGCGTTGCTGCGGATACGTCTCATTTGGTTTAACATCCCAGGCTCTATAATACCATGCACGGGAAACATTATATAGTTTTCCATCAAAATAGGTATCGGCCTGTTTTATATATACTTTATAGAGATCATTGAGTTCAGCTTCACTTTCAACATTACCTGCATCCAATTCCTGATTCATGCGGGAAATATCATCTTTTCGGCGTTGTAAATCTTCAGCTGACTGTTTTTCAGCGAAAATACGCTGTTGCTCTTTTTGCAAAATATCATCGATTTTAGCAATCTGATTTTTAGGATACGTTTCATTAGGTTTTATATCCAAAGCATTCTGATATTCCGTTTTGGCCTGCAAATATTTTTCTGTTTTGAAGAAACCATCTGCAGCGACAAGAATGGTACGGTATTTTTCATCAAGTGCCTGTTGTTCCAGAATTTTATCAATTTCAGAGATTCTGTCTTTTGGATAAGTTTCATCCGGTTTTAATCTGAGAGCGTCGTTATATTTCGATTTTGACTGATCATAACTTTTAGCTGTAAAGAAACGATCTGCTTGTGCAATCATATTGTTATAATTCTTGTCCAGCAATTCCTTCGCTTGTCTCTCTTGTTCCAATTGGGCAAGCAACGTTCCGATTTCATCAATCTTTTGCTGCGGATAGGTTTCTGCTGGCTTAATTGTCAATGCTGTACGGTATTCAGTACGTGCATTTTTATAATCTTTTAGATTGAAAAGGTCGTCGCCTTTTTCAATTGCATCGCTGTAATTCTTGTCCTTTTCGGCCTGTAGTGCTGCCAATCTTGCCGCTTCTGCTGCTGCTGCTTCCTCTGCCAACCGGGCACGAGTAGTTACAATCGAATCGATCTTAGCCAGCATTTCATCCGGGTAAGTCTCATCAGGTTTAGCTAACTTCGCATCATTATATGCTGTTTTGGCTGCATCAAAGCCTTCGCGGTTAAATTCACGGTCGCCATTGGCAATGGCATCCTCGTAAGCTTTTTGAGCTGCTGATAGTTGTGCAAGCAACGTTCCGATCTCGTCAATCTTTTGCTGTGGATAGGTTTCTGCTGGCTTAATTGTCAATGCTGTACGGTATTCAGTACGTGCATTTTCATAATCTTTCTGGTTGAAAAGATTATCGCCTTTTGCAATTGCATCGCTGTAATTCTTGTCCTTTTCTGCCTGTAGTGCTGCCAATCTTGCCGCTTCTGCTGCTGCTGCTTCTTCTGCCAACCTTGCACGGGTAGTTACAATTGAATCGATCTTAGCCAGCATTTCATCCGGATAAGTCTCATCAGGTTTAGCTGACTTCGCATCATTATATGCTGTTTTGGCTGCATCAAATCCTTCACGGTTAAATTCACGGTCACCTTTGGCAATAGCATCTTTATATGCTTTTTGTGCGGCAGACAGTTGTGCAAGTAACGTTCCTATCTCATCAATCTTTTGCTGTGGATAGGTTTCTGCTGGCTTTATTGTCAATGCTGTGCGGTATTCACTTCGTGCATTTTCATAATCTTTCTGGTTGAACAGATTGTCGCCTTTTGCAATTGCATCGTTGTAATTCTTGTCCTTTTCTGCCTGAAGTGCTGCCAATCGTGCAGCTTCGGCTGCTGCAGCTTCCTGTGCCAAACGAGCTCTTGTGGTTACAATCGAATCAATCTTAGCCAGCATTTCATCCGGGTAAGTCTCATCAGGTTTGGCTGACTTTGCATCGTTATATGCTGTTTTGGCTGCATCAAATCCTTCGCGGTTAAATTCACGGTCGCCTTTGGCAATGGCATCCTCGTAAGCTTTTTGAGCTGCTGATAATTGCGCCAGCAATGTTCCGATTTCATCAATCTTTTGTTGTGGGTAAGTTTCATCCTGTTTAATCGTCAAAGCTGTACGATATTCAGTCCGTGCATTTTCATATTCTTTCTGCTTGAACAGGCTGTCGCCCTTGGCAACAGCATTGCTGTAATTCTTGTCCTTTTCGGCCTGGATCGCTGCCAATCGTGCCGCTTCTGCTGCTGCAGCTTCTTCCGCCAATCTTGTCCTGGCAGTTACAATTGAATCGATTTTTGCCAGCATTTCATCCGGGTAAGTTTCTGTCATGGTTTGGCTGACTTTGCATCGTTATATGCTGTTTTGGCTGCATCAAATCCTTCGCGGTTAAATTCACGGTCGCCTTTGGCAATGGCATCTTCATATGCTTTCTGGGCGGCAGATAGTTGTGCAAGCAACGTTCCGATCTCGTCAATCTTTTGCTGTGGATATGTTTCCGTTGGCTTAATTGTCAATGCTGTACGATATTCATTACGTGCATTTTCATAATCTTTCTGGTTGAAAAGATTATCGCCTTTTGCAATTGCATCGCTGTAATTCTTGTCCTTTTCGGCCTGAAGTGCTGCCAATCGTGCAGCTTCGGCTGCTGCAGCTTCCTGTGCCAAACGAGCTCTTGTGGTTACAATCGAATCAATCTTAGCCAGCATTTCATCCGGGTAAGTCTCATCAGGTTTGGCTGACTTTGCATCGTTATATGCTGTTTTGGCTGCATCAAATCCCTCGCTTTTAAATTCACGGTCTCCTTTGGCAATGGCATCCTCGTAAGCTTTTTGAGCTGCTGATAATTGTGCAAGCAACGTTCCGATCTCGTCAATCTTTTGCTGCGGATATGTTTCTGCTGGCTTAATTGTCAATGCTGTACGATATTCATTACGTGCATTCTCATAATCTTTCTGAGTGAAAAGGTCGTCGCCTTTTGCAATTGCATCGCTGTAATTCTTGTCCTTTTCGGCCTGAAGTGCTGCCAATCGTGCCGCTTCTGCTGCTGCAGCTTCTTCTGCCAATCTTGTCCTGGCAGTTACAATTGAATCGATTTTTGCCAGCATTTCATCCGGGTAAGTCTCGTCAGGTTTGGCTGACTTCGCATCATTATATGCTGTTTTGGCTGCATCAAATCCTTCACGGTTAAATTCACGGTCGCCTTTGGCAATGGCATCTTCATACGCTTTTTGTGCCGCAGATAATTGAGCCAGCAAAGTTCCGATCTCATCGATCTTTTGTTGTGGGTAAGTTTCTGCTGGCTTAATTGTCAATGCCGTGCGGTATGCAGTCCGTGCAGTTTCATATTCGTTTTGCTTAAACAGGCTGTCACCCCGGGCAACAGCATTGTTGTAATTCTTGTCCTTTTCGGCCTGGATCGCTGCCAATCGTGCCGCTTCTGCTGCTGCAGCTTCCTCTGCAAATCGTTTTTGTTCGGCAATAAGACCATCTATTTTCGTGATCATCTCCGGCGGATAAGTTTCCTTCGGTTTTATGTTGCCTGCATTTGCAAATTCGGTTTTTGCCTTTTCATAATCTTTCTGCTGGAACAAACCATTTGCCTTGTCAACAACACGCTGGTAATCCTGGTCGGTTTTGGCAATTTGCTGCAACGCTGCGTCAATTTCTGCAATTTTATCTTTTGGATATTTTTCACGTGGTTTTACGGCCAACGCATTGTTATATGCATCTTTGGCATTTTGGTAATCTTTCCCGTTTAACAGACCATCCGCCTGAGCAATCAAAGAATTATATTTATCGTCCAGATTTTTATTTACAAGAATTCCGTCAATTTCTTTTATCCGGTCCTGTGAATGTTTATCATCACTTTTAATATCAAGAGCTTTCTGGTACAACGACTTTGAAGCCTCATAATTTTCGTTGATAAACTGATTATCAGCTTTAAACACCAGGTCAGCAAAATTCTCCACCCGCTGAAGTATCTGGTTGATCTGATCAATTTGCTGATTCACATACGAATCTTTTGGGAAGAGATCTGCCGCTTGCGAATAATCTTTTAAAGCATCCTCATATGCTTTTTTCTTTAATGATTTATCGGCAGATTTAACCAGGTCATCATACCTCATTTTATCCGCCAACTCCTTCATAATCCGCTTAATATTTTCAATTTTTGTGGTTGCCGCTTCATCGCCGGGAACAAACTTCAGGGCATTTTCATAAGATGACAATGCTTTGTCGTAAAATTGTTTTTCGAACATGGTATTTCCCTGGAGCATGGCCTGTTTATAACTTTGCTGTTTTTCCACTTCTTTGGCTTGTTTTGCAAGAATGCCATTGATCTCTTCAATCTTACTTTTTGGATAAGCTTCGTTCTGTTTAATCTTCAACGCATCATTATAACGATTCAAAGCATCGGTGTACAACATTTGTTTCAGGGAATTATCAGCCTGGGCAATCAAATCATTATACTGTTCATCCTGTAACTGTTTCCGAAGAATATCACTGATCGCTTTTAACTGCTGAGTAGCGTGCGGGTCAGTTGGTTTTATGGAAAGTGCCCTGTTGTAAGAACTACGTGCTAACGGGTATTTCTGCTGATTAAACAACTGGTCGGCTTCAGCAATAAGAGAATTAAAACGTTCCAGTTTGGCTTTATCAAGCTCTGCCGACGCCATCATCAGTCCCAGCAAATCATTTATTTCGGCAATGCGGTCTTTAGGAAACTGTTCTTTGGGAAAAATCTGGCTGGCTGCCTTATAACCATCAAGAGCCGCAAGAAATTTCTCATCGCTATATTCTTTCCCGGCCTCTTCCAGCAACTGGTTATACTCTCGCCGGAGTTCAGCCTGCTCAGCACGTGTCAATTTCGAAAGATAATCCGACTCTTTATCAATCATCTGCGATTGTAAAATCGCCTGGTCAATTAATTTGGATATCTGTGCATCGTTGTAATAGATTTCAGATATAAAATTGTCAACATCAGGACTGTAGTAAATTTTCAATACCGCATTTTCGGAAAACGATTTATCAATTCCCGGAATTTCAGTAAATAAATTTATGTTCAACGGAAATGGTGGAAAATGGGGATCGGAACTCAAAACATTTTTCGGAACGGCAGATTCCACCACAATTTTCTGCTGGAAATTATCCTGGCGCATAAAAATGAGTTCCCATTTATGATTATAAGTAAGTTCAACCTTATAATTCCCGTCTGCGCCAACACCATAATCATCCAAACGCCTTCCATCTCTATACATCTGAATTACAGCACCTTCTACAGAACCCTGCTGAACCGTTATTTTTCCTTCTACAGCGATACCATTACTCCGCTGTGCTATTGATGGAGAAATAAAACCAAATAAGAATAAAACTAATCCTATGAACCTCAGATAACTTATCTTCATAAACCCTTTTTACCGTTTTCAAAGAAACGAAGATAAAAACAATAAATTATTGCGCCTGAAAAAGAAAAACAAATTGACAAAGTATCTACAAATTAATTTCAAATTAGAGCCAAATTCGAATTAAAATATTAGTTTGCCATTTTTTTAATCATTTTAAAATTCGTTTACGAATGTAACATTAAAACAGAAATCAATTTTGGCATTATTAAACCTGAAATCACAATTCCAGTCTTATAAACAAGAATCAAAAACTAAATGAGTATGAATACCAAATCAATCATCTACCTGACTTTTATCCTTTTCATTTTTATTTCGTTTGGAAAAACGGCAATCTGCCAGAACAACTGGCCACAGTGGCGAGGTCTGAATAACACTGGTGCAGCTATCAAAGGAAATCCGCCAACCGAATTCAGCGAAACAAAAAACCTGAAGTGGAAAACATCGATTCCCGGAAAAGGTCATGCAACTCCAATTGTCTGGGGAGATAAAATAATTATTGAAACAGCGGTACCCAAAGATGCCGGCTCAGTGGATATGGAAGAATGGCGCCAGGCAACTGCTACTGATTTGGTACTCGATTACAAGGTAATTCTGTTAATCTGAACGATGGGAAAATCATCTGGGATAAAACTGTCACCAGCGAAAAACCACAGGAAAACACCCATAAACTGGGAAGTTGGGCTTCCAACTCACCCTGCACCGACGGCGAAAGAATCTATGCTTATTTTGGTTCACGCGGTATCTTCTGTCTCGATTTCGACGGAAATGTCCTTTGGCAGAAAGATTTTGGGCAAATGAGCAAAGTGATGAGTTTTGGTGAAGGAAGCTCACCATATTTATATAAAGACAAAATCTTTATTCAATGGGATCATGAAGGAGATTCGTTTATTTATGCGCTCGATACAAAAACAGGAAATGTAGTTTGGTCCGACAGTCGCGATGAAGGATCATCATGGGCCACTCCTCTTGTTCTGGAAGTTAACGGAAAACCACAGGTAATTACCTGCGCCTCCAATCTCATCAGAAGTTATGATTTTGATACCGGCAAAATAATCTGGACTTGCGCAGGATTGACCCGAAATGTTATTCCCAATCCAAAATATGCCGATGGTATTCTATACGCCATGAGCGGATACCGTGGAAACGCATTGCTGGCAATAGATCTGGCCAAAGCTAAAGGAGATATTTCAGGCAGCGATGTAATCCTGTGGACATATAACCAGGATACACCTTACACACCAGATGCACTTTTAATGGGAGGCAGATTATATATCCTGCGTGCCAACAACCCCGAATTAACCTGTCTCGATGCAAAAACAGGTGAAGTGAAATATTCAAAAGTAAGACTGGAAGGCATCAACGATTTGTATTCCTCTCCCACAGGAGTTAATGACAAAATTTTTATTGTCGACGAAAATCTTTGCCTTGTAATAAAAGCAGGAGATACATACCAGCTTATTTCAACCAACAAATTAGATGATAGTTTCCAGGCATCGCCTGTTATTATTGGAGACAAGCTGCTTCTGCGTGGTTTCCATTCGCTGTATTGTTTTGAAGAAAAGTAAAATCTATTAAGTAAATATAATGAAGCTCACTCTTTCATTTTTCCTGTTTGGTCTGTTCGTTTCTTCTGCTTTCTCACAGACCATCGTTAATCGTAATGCTGAAATTGAAAATATGGTGCAGGAAATATCCCGCGAACGTATTGAGCAGAACGTTCGGACTCTGGTAAATTTTCACACACGACATAATTTAAGTAATCAGAATAATCTAACACAGGGAATCGGCGCTGCATGGAACTGGGTAAAAGCCGAAATGGAAAAATCGATTCCGCAATCCGACGGGCGACTTTCGGTTTCCTTTGAACCTTACACGGTCGGAGGGAAAGGTGAACGTATTGATCACGAAGTACATTTAAAGAATGTGGTTGCGACCTTAAAAGGAACGGATCCCAACGACGATCGGATTTTTGTTGTCAGTGCGCATATCGACTCCCGGGTTGAGGGAGATAACGACAGTACTTCGTTTGCCCCGGGTGCCGACGACGACGCTTCCGGTGTAGCTGCTATTCTTGAAATGGTGCGGATCATGTCGAAACATGAATTCCCCGGCACTATTGTTTTTATGGCTGTTTCAGGTGAGGAACACGGATTATACGGGGCAGCTCATATGGCGCAAAAAGCCAAAGACGAAAACTGGAATCTTGTTGCCATGTTAAATAATGATATGATCGGGAACAGCAGTTCAAGTGAAACACAACTCAGGGACAACATGCGGGTACGGGTTTTTAGTGAAGGAGTTCCGACGTATGAAACCGAACGAATGGCTCGGTTAAGAGCGTACACATCGGGCGAAAACGATGGAAAAGCAAGACAACTGGCACGTTACATAAAAGAAGTGGGCGAACGGTATGTCGATCAGTTAACGGTTTCGCTGATTTATCGGAACGATAGGTTTGGCCGGGGAGGTGATCATACCCCGTTCTGCAAACAGGGGTTTACGGCAGTGAGAATTTGTGAATACAACGAAAATTACGACCGTACTCATAAAGTTCCGCGTGTAGAAGATGGTATCAAATTGGGAGATTTGCCGGATTATGTGGATTATGAATATGTACGAAAAAATACAGGTATTAACCTGGCAACACTTGCCAACTTGGCTTCTGCACCGTACGAACCGGAGAATGTTGGAATCGTTGTTCGTGGTTTGACAAACAAAACAACCATTCACTGGAACGATCCTGAAAAAGGAAAAAAACCAGCCGGTTATTATATTTTGATGCGGGAAACCAGCCAGCCGGTGTGGGAACGGAAAATCTTTGTAACCGGAACGGAAGTCACGCTACCTTATTCTAAAGACAATTACTTTTTCGCCGTTCAGTCAGTTGATGACGAATGTCATGAAAGTTTACCTGTTTTTCCCGGAGTTGCACGGGGAAAATAAAAGTTAGATTGAAATTAGCAGCAAAAAAATAAGAATGCCATCTCTTGGAGAAATAGCATCCTTCCATGAAATTTTATAGTTATTTATTGCCTTGGTTGTTAATCAACATAAGTCTCTTTTAAAACCGACTTTAGCTCCTGAATCTCAGCATCTTTTATTGTTCCCAAAATCGTAACGATCCGTTGCCTGTCAATTGTCCTGATTTGGTCCAACACAATCCAGCCGATTTTACTATCGTGTTTTACTTTTGCTCTTGTTGGGTATTTTTTTGAACTTGTTGTCATTGGTGCAATCACAACAGTCCGCAGGTATTTATTCATTTCATTGGGGGAAATCACAACACATGGCCTGGTCTTTTTGATTTCGCTTCCAATTGTCGGATCAAGATTAACCAATATTATTTGATATTGTTTTATTTCCATTCTTCAGGATTTTCATCATCAAACACATCGTCAATCAATAAATTGTCATCCCCGTTTTTTGACATTTTCTCAAAAGCCTTTTCCCAACCCTTTCTCGGTTCTGAGATTGGTTTCAGGATAATTTGTCCTTTATCCATAATTAAATCGACGGTATCTTTGATGTTGTATCTCTCCAATAAGGTTTTACTTAATCTAATCCCTTTTGAATTTCCTATTTTTATCACTGATACTTCCATAATCATTTCCAATTTTGTAATTACAAAGTTATAACTTTCTACGAATATGAAAATTAAATTTAACGGTAAAATTTATTCGTAATAAATTAAGGATGCTATCCCTCAAAGGGATGTCATCTTATTTACACATGCGAATTCAGATTCCTGTTTAGTCGATCCAGGTGGATGATAATGGTATGAAAGTATGTCAGTTTTCCTAGAGTAGCACACGGAAAATAAAGATTATTTTACTTTTTCTTTGTTTCCGAATTTTTTCCGTTGTCTGTGCTCATTTCCGTTAAAACAGCTTTCATTTCCTGCAACTCTTTTCCATAATTGGCCCAATCGTTTTGTTTCAAATACGCATTGGCTTTATTATAATGGTCAAGCGCTTCCTGAGCTTTAGCCGAAAGCGAAGTTGAAATCATCTTTTCGATGCCTTTTACCTGCTGAACAATGGTGGTATCCTGAGAGCCGGAACTGTTAAAAATTGCCTGAAGCGACTCTTCCAGCGTACTTCTCATCTCAATCTGATCATTATAGGCAACAATTACCCTTTTCAATTCCGGAATCTGCCCTTGTTCCGATTGCAGATAAACAGGTTCCACGTACAGAAAGGTATTTTTAATTGGAATTATTAGCTGGTTTCCCTTAAAAACCTGTGACCCCTGTTGTCCCCAAAGTGTGAGTTCAGAAGAGATGTCGGGTTGCTGATTGATTCTTGCCTCAACCTGCATCGGTCCGTATATTAATTTATCTTTAGGAAGCGAATATACAATCAGATCGCCATAATTGGGCGCGTCGCAACGGGCGCACATCCATGCGATCATATTATCCTTTTTCGATGGCGTAAGCGGCAACATCAGAATACATTCTTCCTGCTTCGATTCGGGCAGACGCATGATAATGTAATACGGGAACATTTTCGTTTGCGTATTATTGTAGTTCTCGTTAGGTACCTGCCAGTAGTCTTCCTGGTTATAAAATACCTTCGGATCAGTCATGTGATATACGTTGTACAACTGAGTTTGAATATTAAACAGGTCGGTGGGGTACCGGATGTGTGATTTCAGAAATTCAGGCATTTCACTGAATGGTTTAAAAAGCTTGGGATATATTTTCTGATACGTCTGAATAATCGGATCATCGGGATTAATCACATAATAGGAAACATCACCGTTATATGCATTTATCACCACTTTAACCGAATTATTGATGTAATTGAAGCCACGTCCGCCAAAGCTCTGTGAAACTGGCTCTGAGTAAGGAAACATATTGCTTGTGGTATAAGCATCGTGTATCCAGTAAAGTTGTCCGTCGTCGCCAACAACAAGGTATGGCATGCTATCATAGGAAAGAAACGGTGCAATGGTTCTGTCACGCTCTGTTATATTCCGGTGAAACATAATACGGCTTTGGTCGGTCAGGTAATCGGTCAGAAGAATTTTAATGTCTGAAAAGTTCCATGCATAAACCAGCCGCTTAAACAAACCTGAAATACGGACACCCCCTTTGCCGGTGTAGCTGGTATAAACATTATCGTCGCCTTTGGGGTAATCAAATTCTTTGGCGGTTGTATTAACCAACACAAACTGGTTGGACTCTTCCCCGTAATAAATCCCCATTTGTTTTAAATTAAGTGGTTCGGTGGTTGTTGGCGGAATATCCTGAATAATAAAATTGGGCATACCATTGGGAGCTATTTCATTCACCGGATTCATCACCACTCCATATCCGTGGGTAAAAATTAAATGTTCGTTCACCCATGTTTTTGCGCGGTCAGGTATTTGCGAAACAGGCAGTTCCCTGGCGGCTATCGCCACTTCGGTATATTTATCGAAATGATAGCGATCTACCTGCACACTGTTAAAGTCGTAATAAAGACGAATTTCCTGCAATTGCTTATACGTTTGGATCAAAGGCCGGCGGTCCCATAAACGAATGTTTGCGATGGTATTGTGATTTTCCTGAATGTCATTGTACGTAATCGCCTGGTCAACAGGAAATGACTCAGCCTTAATTTTATTTAAACCGTAAGCTTCGCGGGTTAATTTAATGTTGTTCAGAATATAAGGTGTCTCTTTTTGTAGTTCATTCGGTTTCACAACATATTGTTCGATAAGACCCGGTATAATTCCGTTTATAACGATCAAAACCAACACCCAAAGCCCGGCGAAATATAAAATAATTTTCTTCTTTCTGAAAACCGGCGATACGAATAAAAGTATGGTGATAACAACACCCAATAAAGAAATGATCCAGTAAGCCGGAACCCTGGCATGCACATCTGCATACGATGCGCCGTAAGCTGCCCCGTTGGAGGAATATAAAATATTGTACAGTTTCAGGAAATAGAATGCTGAAATCCCCAGTACAAAGAATCCGGCAAGGCTAAGTAAATGCCTTCTTACGGGTTTGGGAATCCGAAAAATTTTGCCAACAGACGACGAAATAGCGTTATCGAGGTTATACGATATAAGCACTGCAATGAAAGTCAGCACTACAGTGGAAATATACCAGCTGGTGATAAACTGGTAAACAGGAAGCTTGAAAATATAAAACCCGGCATCCTTTCCAAATACCGGCTCCTGAACACCAAAAGAAGAAGCATGAATAAATTGCAGGAATTTGTTCCACTGGTCAACAGCAGAAGAACCTCTGTAAACACCAAGCAACAAAATCAGTACAGCCCATATCCAGAAAACAGCCTTTCCTTTGTAGATCTCAAGAATAAATTGCCGCGGATCGTCAGCAGAAAAACTCATGGCATCCCTGGTTAGCGCTCCCCTCTTACGCGCAATACGAACGTGAATGCTAAAAAACACCACAAAAATCAGAAAGAACACAGTGAAAGAGATGGCTTTGGCAATAATCATGGTATTAAAAACCGATCCATATTCGAGGTTGTTAAACCAAAGCCAGTCGCCATAGTAATTTATAAACAGGTTTAACAAGTAAAAAACCACTATAATAACGGGGATGATGACAAGTATCTTTTTATTTTTTTTCATTGATTTTCCTTTTGATGTATAAATGATAATGAAGAATACATTTTAAAGCTATTGACTGTTACCGTGAAATTACACATTATTTTATGATTCTCCCGGAATTAGAGGATTAAACGTGAATTATTAATTAAAAAGGAACGGAATTAATACCGCCGCCACACCCCTATTTTCGAGGGCATCTGTGTGGAACTACTTAACAATGAATCAATATAAGAAGTTGGGGAATGCCGGGCTTTATTGTATCTACTTATCAACATCTTTTACAATCACATCGTGAGTTCCACCTTCAATGATACTTGTTGATGAAACCAGAGTAATTTTAGCCTCTGATTGTAATTCTTTTAGTGTTGAAACTCCACAACTACACATGGTAGATTTAATTTTCCCCAATGTTTGGTCTAAATTATCTTTCAGCTTTCCGGCGTAAGGAACATAGCTATCAACGCCTTCCTCGAATTTCAAATTACTGTTTCCGCCCATGTCATATCTCTGCCAGTTTCTTGCCCTGTTTGAACCTTCGCCCCAATACTCTTTTACGTAATTTCCCCCGACTAAAAGTTTTCTTGTCGGGCTTTCATCAAAGCGGGCAAAATATCTGCCCATCATCAAAAAGTCTGCGCCCATTGCCAATGCAAGTGCCATGTGGTAGTCCTGAACAATTCCGCCATCAGAACATATTGGAACGTACTCTCCTGTTTTTCTGAGATATTCATTTCTCGCTTCAGCAACATCAATTAATGCTGTAGCTTGTCCCCGGCCAATTCCTTTTTGTTCTCTTGTAATGCAAATAGAGCCTCCACCTACACCAACTTTAATAAAATCTGCGCCGACCTCTGCCAGGTAGAGGAACCCCTCTTTATCAACGATATTTCCTGCACCAATTAACACTTTATTTCCATAGTTATTCCTTACATATTGAATGGTTTCCTTTTGCCATTCCGAGAATCCATCAGACGAATCGATACATAATACATCGACGCCTGCTTCAACCAGTGCCGGAATTCTTTCTTTGTAGTCTCTCGTGTTAATACCGGCACCTACAATTAATTGTTTTTTTGAGTCTGAAAGTTCATTTGGATTTTCTTTATGATTATCGTAGTCTTTACGAAAAACAAAATATTTCAGATTCTGGTTATTATCGACAATTGGCAAAGTATTTAATTTGTGTTCCCAGATGATGTCGTTGGCTTCACTAAGCGATACCCCGTCTTTTGCAGTAACCAGATTCTCAAACGGAGTCATAAAGTCTTTCACTTTTTCATCTTCGCTGTCTTTACTTATCCTGTAATCACGACTGGTTACTATACCAAGAAGTTTTCCTGAAGGCATCCCATTTTCCGTAACCCCTACCGTTGAAAACCCCGTTTTTTCTTTTAATTCAAGAATATCTGTTAAAGTATGTTCAGGTTTTAAATTGGCCCTGCTTTCAACAAATCCGGCTTTATACTTCTTAACATCCATAACCATTTTAGCCTGGTCTTCAATTGACTGTGACCCATAAATAAAAGATAACCCACCTTCCTTTGCGAGTGCAATAGCCAGCTTGCTATCTGAAACTGATTGCATAATAGCAGATACAAAAGGAATATTTAAGCTAATTCTTGAAACATCCCCTTTCTTAAACCGAACTAATGGTGCCAGTAAGTTTACATTTTTGGGGGTATTAAATTTAGTTGTTAATCCCGGAATAAGTAGATATTCATTGAAAGTCCTTGAAACTTCGTTTGCTATATTTGCCATAATCTATCAGGTAAGAAATTTCGCAAATTTAAACTTTTCTCCCACTCAGTCCTATCATTCGGACACCCTAAATTCCCGAAGTTGAACAATTCCTCCCCTTAGGGAGATTAGTTGGGGTAAAAAGTTATAATTTAATATTCAAAACACAGGGATGGCATCCCTTGTGCATCTACTTTGCAGCCCAGGTAGAATATTTACATCTGGTATTACAAGCAAAAAAAGATGCAGATCAATCAACCTGCGTCTTTCATTATTTAAAGAATACATCTTTTAGTGATCCTTAAAATTCCATTTGGAATTGTCACTGTTCATATCAAACTTTGCAAGTGTCGGTGTGCTGTCTCCGATAGAAATCAACGCGTACTCCTCGTCTGATCCCGGGACTATCTTTGGCATTATCCGATATGTTCCATCAGTCAATTGATCGATTCGCCATAATTGTTCAGGTACACCGGTAAATGCCGGAACCGTTATTACTTCAGCATCTGCAGTTGCCGCCAAAGCCCGGTCTGTTCCAGCGATTACTATTTTATAATATGGTCCCCCGGGATATCCTCCTGCGTCGGGAACAGCTGTAATTGTCCATTTCTGATGCGGACGGAACATATAATCTCCTATCCTTACATCAATGTTTCCGGTTGGCCAGATATCAATTACATCTGCCAATTGCTGGGATGGAACAAGTTTTACCGGTTCATCTGTATTACGTCCGAATCCTCTCGGCCCACGCGGCATCCGTACAAAATCAACTACTAATTCCAGGGCATATCCTCTTCTTTCGGATTCAATTTCATAGGTTCCTTCTTTGAAATTATCTCCTGCAACAGGCCAATCATTTTTCCAAAGTAACGGACGGATACCTAATACGCTGCGTCCACCCTGATCTAAATCTGCTTCATAATGGCACGACATTTTTTCAATTCCATCGCCAAGAACCATACGACCAAAGTGTCCAGGTCCGACGACTCTTCCACCAGCTGCAACTACCATCTTACCGCCACCTTTTAACATGTCTCTTCCCACATTATCAAGGTAAGGACCTGTTACTTTTCTGGAGCGGCCAACAACGATATTATAGGTTGAGTTTGCGCCATCGCAGCAAGTTCCGTGTGTTCCAAGAAGATAATACCATCCGTTGCGATACATCAAATCTGTGGCTTCACAATCAATGGCTATATTTATTGCCTTATTACCTTCTACACGTTCTCCGGTTTTAGGATCCAGTTCAACAAGGCGAATAAACCCAAAATAAGTACCGTATGAACACCATAAGCATCCATCAGTTGGATCCAGAAGAAGCCCGGGATCGATTGCATCACAATCTTCATCACCATTGGATGAAGCAACTTCGATAGCTTCTGAATATTTAAAATCGGGAGAATTCGGGTCAAGTGTTTTATTCCACATGGTAAGAATTCTGCCGTTATGTCTGCCTCCCAGGCCGCCACCTGTTGCGCCATAAACTATAAGGTAACGATCACCTATTTTAATTGCATCCGGTGCAGCTCCTCCACCAGGTCTTACTCCTCCGCTGTTCCATGTCCAGCCATCTTCAGATATTAATCCACCACCAAATGTGCCAAATGTATAATACTTTCCATCACATTCCATGATGGTTGATGGATCATGTATGAATGGTTTGCCGACTTGTGCTATCGCTGTTCCGGCTAACAATACTGATAACAGGGCTGTTGCGCCCAATATTTTAATTTTTTTCATAATAATTTCTATTTATTTGCGATTTTAAATAGGATAACTAAATCATTTTATTCACAAGTAATCGTGAGATCTTTTATCGGTTCTCCGTTTTCATCCAGGAAGCGAACACAGAAATCACTCATTCCAGGACCATTGATGACTGCTCCTCGGATGATATTCTTTCCTTTTTTTAGTGTCAGGCGAGTCGAGACACAATCGTCCATTACCATGCGCCTGTCTCCGGAAAGTATCACTGCTTCCTCTCCATTTAGCCACCACATTGATGCTGAATTTGAGCCTACTGCCATTCTCACATTTTTCATTTCCTGCGGACTGTTGACTATTGTTACTGCCCAAAACAGAACTCCGTATTCCTGTTTACCTAATCCGGTGGCGAAACGAAATAGTTTGACATTGAAATTAGTACTCTCCAACGCATGCCATGTTAGTTCCTGTTCACCAACTTTTACCTTATCACCATCTTTGGGAAGAACAGTAAGCTGGTTTGGAAAATACTCAGTAGTAAATGCTTCTCTGATGTAGCTATCTGTGAAAACTGTATTGCTACGGTTTGGTTTGTTAATTGGTTCCAATAGTAACCATCTCCGAATGAACCCTTCAGAATCCGGTGTCATTTTTTTTGTAGTGGCCGGAGTGAAGTAATCTGCGAGGCTTTGTGTTGCATCGCTTTGGACTGTACTATTAACTTTGCCCTTTGTTTCAGCGTGACTTTCTTGTAATCCTAATCCGACCAAAATTACAATCCCCACCGCTAAGGACAGTGTTTTACGTTTAATGTTCATAAGTTGATATTTTCAGTGTTTACGTTTGTAGTTTTTGAAAAAATAAGCATACTTTTTTCCAAAACTACAAAAAGAATTTTCGTTTTGTAATACACAGCTAATAAATATTGCATCCAAATAGTGATGAAGAAAGCAGCTTAAGTGTGTATAAATATTGAAGTTGTTTCAAGTATTGATGCTATTCCAAAAAGGGATGGTATCCGATGTGAAAGTTTTGCCAAGTCCATGTTATTATGTTAATATTGTAATAAGAACGATAATAACATTAAAAAGAACCTAATCCAACAAAAACCTGTGTCTTATGAATAATAATTTATTTTGGAAATCATTAATCATCCTGCTGATCGTTTTCACCGGCTGTGCCAAAAACAGGACTCCCGAAATATCCATTGTAATTGGTGATAAAATCGGAACACCTGCCATGTACGGAGTGGATAAAATAACCGATGTTCTGGATGCAAAAAAAATACGTTACGAAAAGACGGCCACCCTTGACGAGGCAAAAGGAAATTCGATCATTTATATCCATTCGGGAAACAGTGATGTACAGGTTGCACAGTTGTTAAATAATAATGATAAACTGCCACAGGTTCCGGAAGCATTGTCAATACAAAAAACAACCCAGCAGGATAAACCAGTCTGGTTAGTCAGGGGCTACGACGACAGGGGATTAATGTATGCCCTGCTCGATATTGCGGACCGGATTAGCTGGAATAAAGACAAAAAATCTCCATTGAGTGAAGTAAAGGAAATCTCAGAAAAACCGGATGTAAAAACACGGTCAATCTCGATTTACACCATGAACAGGGCATATTGGGAAAGCCGCTTTTATGATGAAACGTACTGGGAAAAATACCTCGACATGCTGGCAGAAAACCGGTTTAATTCATTGCTCGTAATTTTTGGTTACGAAAACGGAGGATTCCTGGCACCCTGCTATCCGTACTTTTTTAATGTTGATGGATTCCCGGATGTAAAAATGGGTGAGATTACGCCTGAAGAGCAACAAAAAAATCTGGATGCGTTAAACCGCTTAATAGAAATGGCTCACGAGCACGGAATCCGTTTATCGGTTGGAATCTGGGACCATATTTACCGGGGAGGCGTTCAGCGGGGAGGAATTCCCGAAACTGCAAGTGAAACGGAAAAACTAAAATCGGTGCTTGTAACCGGTTTAAACGAAGATAACCTGATTCCTTACACGTTAAAAGCGTTGGAAGAGTTTGTAAATAAAGTACATGATCTCGATGGTATTCAGTTCAGGATGCACAATGAATCGGGTTTAAGAAGGAGTGAAATGGGTACATTCTGGTATGATGTTTTTAAGAAAATGGAAGAAGTTTCACCCGGGCTTCGGTTCGATCTCAGGGCAAAAGAATTACCCGAATCTGTCATCCAAAGTGCAGTTGATTTGAAGCTGAATTTCAGGATTGATACCAAATACTGGATGGAACAAGCCGGACTGCCTTTTCACCCAACACATATTAACCGTGAAAATCAGTCCGAACGTCGGCACGGTTATGCCGACATGCTTTATTATCCGAAGCAGTACGATATGTTCTGGAGGCTTTGGACCGGCGGTACCATGCGCATTCTTCTGTGGGGCGACCCGGAATATGCACGACGCTTTTCAGCATCGACGCACCTTTATGATGGAGAAGGATTTGAGGTTAATGAACCGCTGGCAACCAAGATGGAAGCTCAGCCACACGATGAAAAGCCTTTTAAATTACTGAATAAAGAATATCAATATTACGATTACGAATTTGAAAGATACTGGTATTTCTTTAAGGTTTTCGGAAGAATAGGATACGATCCGGAAACGCCGCCTGAAGTATTTCAAAAAGAGTTTGAATTGCGGTTTGGAGTAAAAGCTGCACCCATTGTTAAAAAAGCACTTGAAAAAGCAAGCCATGTATTACCACGTATTGTAGCTTCCTGTCTGCCCTACAACGATTTTCCCACAACCCGCGGATGGCCCGAAAAACAACGCCTGGGTGATTTGCCGCAGTACGCCCTAGCCGAAGGGAGTGACATTCAGCAATTCGCCAGCTTTGATGCGGAAGCAAAGCTGTTAATTGAGGGGGGTGAAACGGCAAAAATAAAGCCTTCGCAAACCAGTGTCTGGTTCAGGCAGATTTCAGATGAAATCAATCAGTTAATTGAGGTATCGGAACAAGCTGTTGGAAATAATAAAAGCAAAGAATTCATTTCAACGATGACAGATTTACGGATACTTTCAAACCTTGCACTGTATCATTCGCGGAGAATTACGGCTGCCGTGAGTTACCGGATATTTCAGCGCACTCACGATGTTTCAGCGCTTGATGAGGCAATTAAAAACGAGAAAAATGCCATCGAAGCGTGGCAGCAAATTGTAGATGCTGCCGGCGATGTTTACACCAGTGATATAAAAATGGGGGTAAAATCTGCTGAATTTGAAGGAATAGACCATCGCCTGACAGGGCACTGGAAAGATGAATTATCTTATCTTGAAACCGGGTTGGAGAATCTGAATAAGGAACGTGAAAACTACCAACCACAGGGAACGGTTGTAAACGCTCCCAAATATAAAGAAGCAGCTTTACCGGATAACAGCTCACTTTTCCAGGTTGAACATACTCCGGTTACGGATGCAGTTGAAGGGAAACCCATAAAAATAGATGTAAAAGCTACTGCAACTGCCGGTGTAAAATGGGTAAGACTTCGCTACCGGAATGTAAATCAAACGCAGGATTATCAATCGATGGACATGCAGCCAACGGAAGAAAACGATGTTTTTAGCGCAACCGTACCTCCTGAAAATTTCAATCCGAGGTGGGATTTTATGTACTTTATCGAACTCATGGATAATAATGAAAATGGCTCCATTTACCCATATTTGGATAAAGAGACGCCTTATGTTTTTACGAAATTGATTAGATAGTTATCGTGGCATAACTTTAATTACAACGAATAAGGATGCTATCCCTGAGAGGGATGGCATCCTTTGTATAAATTAAATGACGTTAACTTTTGATAAATCAGCATTCAAACCTTTGAGGGTCGCATAGGTTAACTTATCCATCGAAGCGCCATCAAAGGAGATGGTTTTTATTGCCAGATAATATTTGTTGGTTACAGCAAACTGCGAACGGAAAGATACATTTTTGAGTGTTGCCCCCTTAAAAGAAACGTTGTTTAGCGCAGCGCCATCAAACTTTACCCCGGTAAAGGTCTGCCCGTCCAAACATAAGCCCCGCAGGTCGGAATGTTCAAAATCAACACCGTTGAATGAACATCCTTTAAAGATCGTTTTTCTCAGGTCGCACGCAATGATGTTCACATCCGTTAGTTTAATATCCGTAAACCTCGCCCCAGTCAGCTCCAACTTGTTAAAGCTGGTACGCACCATGATTGACTTATGAAAACTCGCTCCCGTTAGATTAAGCGTGGAGAATTTGCAATCTGTTAGGTTTGCACCGTCAAAGTTGGCGTCACGCAAATCACTGCTTGTAAATTTACTACCGGTAAGATCTGCCCCTGCAAAGTCGGAACCACGTAAAGCACTACTTTCAAATTTTCCTTTGTGTAAAGTCACTCCGGCGAAGTCACTTTCCGTCAGGTTACTCGCACTAAAATCTGTGAGTATCTGCTCCCGGTCGTCAGAAAATTTGGTATCTTCCTGTTCTGATTCCTCAGTATCGTCCATTTTATCAACGATCATATTTGAGGTGGTTCCATCATTATCCGACTTAAAATTATCGGAAAAATAGTTCAGGTCAACACCCAGAATTTCCGCAAGACGGCTAAAAGTAGTTATGTCCGGCATCGACTCTCCCCGCTCCCACTTTCCAACAGCTTGTGGACTAATAAACAGTCGATCAGCAAGCTGGGCTTGAGAAATATTAATTTTCTTTCGTGCTTCGGCAATTTTATTGCCAATAATTTTAGTATTAAACATCGGTACTATTTTTAATTTTTCAACACCACAAAGCTATGTGGATTCTTCACCGAAATCAAAAAAACACGGATACTATTCGTTGTATTTACGCTACTTACAGTTGTAAAATAACATCTAATTGTAGTTTCATTGAATATACAATTACATACCAGTCTGTATATTGATTTTTCCGTTACCTAACCTAAAGGGAACAGAATGATTATTCCACTATTTCAATAAAATAAATCACTTGATTAATAATCTTCACATTCCGGTATCCCGATTTGTCATATTTTTATGTTATTTCTGAACTTTGAATACCAACATAAAAAGCCGTATTTTGTTACAATCACTATACAACGGAATAATTCTTTATGAAAAACAAACTGATAACCGTCTCCGAAGTTAAAAAGAGTTTTGGTAATGTGCGGGCTGTAAAAGGGGTGAATTTCACTTTAAACAAAGCTGAGTATGTAGCATTGCTTGGACCAAACGGTGCCGGAAAAACAACACTTGTTGAAATGATTGAAGGGATCAGGCATCCCGATTCCGGGGAAATTCTTATTAAGGGGAAGAAATTGCAGGAGAACAAAGATGAACTTTACAATATTTTGGGCATTTCCTTTCAGGAAACAAAATTTTTTGAAAAGATTACAGTAACAGAAACGCTTCGCATGTTTGCCAGCTTTTACGGAATGACGGATAAAAAGGTCGATGAAGTAATGGATATTGTCGGACTTACCGAAAAGGAAAAAGCATTCACGAAAAATCTTTCCGGTGGACAGCGGCAACGGCTTGCTCTGGGAGTTGCCATCCTGAACGAACCGGAAATTCTCATTCTCGATGAACCGACAACGGGTTTGGATCCAACTGCCAGACACGAGATATGGGAAATTCTTATGAATCTGAAACGTGACCAGAAAGCCTCGCTCATCCTTACAACGCATTATATGGAAGAAGCTGCCTACCTATGCGACCGGATCATCATCATGGATCATGGCGAAATTATTATGGAAGGAACATTGGATGAATTACTTGCACAGGAAAATATTCACCATGTGGCTGAGTTTTCTATTTTGGAGAATATTCCCGTGTTGCTGAAAAACCGACATAATGGACTGGAAATTAAATGGGATGAAAATTTCAACAGGGGAACATGCGAACTTACTGACGTCACTCGTGACCTCCCCCATCTTTTTAATCTTTTTGAACAGAATCAACTTACATTGCATGATTTTGAATTAAGAAAACCAACGCTCGATGACCTTTTCCTTCGAAAAACCGGTCGTCGTTTGGTAACCTGAATGCGATAAAAATACTATTATGCCGAGAAAAGAACTTTGGACCCTGATAATTATCCATCTGAAAGAACTGATTCGTGAACCGGAAGTAATCTTCTGGGGCGTCGGCTTTCCAATCCTCATGGCCTTTGGTTTAGGAATCGCTTTCAATAAGAAGCCGGATGTCATTCAGGATGTGGCTTTTATACAGTCAGCCGATCAATCCAAACTAATGAGTTTCCTTGACAGAAATGCTGCTGTTTCTAAAACTTCCGATTCTGCAAAAACCTATAATGTAACTGTTAAGGATAGTGTTTTTGGCAAAACCACTTTCCAATTTATTCCGGTCACTGTTAATGAAGCTATCCGCGGAATCAAACAAGGCCAGTTTCAGCTATTTCTGGAAAGTTCCGGCGACAAAATTGTTTATCACCTCGATCCTGCCAATCCGGATGCACGGACTATTCAACTCCAACTCACTCAGCTGTTCAATTCAAACAACCAAAATCTCGTCAATCAGGCTTCCATTGTTCCTATGAAACTACAGGGTACAAGATATGTGGATTTTCTGGTACCCGGCCTGCTATCCCTTTCAGTGATGATGGCGTGTATGTGGGGAATAAGTTACACCATTATTGAACGTCGCAAAGGAAACATTTTGAGACGAATGGTGGCCACGCCGATGCATAAGGGAAACCTGTTGGTAGCCCATTTAACAGCGCGTTTGGTTGTTACTTTTATCGAATCAGCTTTGTTGCTTTTATTCACCTGGCTGTATTTCGATATTCAAATTCAAGGTAGTTTGGTTGCCCTTTTTCTGGTTTTTATTGCTGGGAACATTGCTTTTACCGGTATCGCTGTTCTTTTTTCTTCGCGGACATCAAAAACCGAGGTTGGCAATGCAATTATCAATGTTGTTACTATGCCCATGATGATTCTTTCCGGCATTTTCTTTAGTTACAGAAATTTTCCGGAATGGACGATCCCAATTATCAGGAAACTCCCTCTCACCATGGTTGCTGACAGTTTCCGGAGCATCATCAATGAAGGGGTTGGCATTACGCAAGTTCTGGGAAACACATTGATCCTGGGAGTTATCGGTATTTTAACGTTGATTGTGGGAATGAAAATATTCAAATGGTATTAAATAAAACAATGATTACCAATTAGTGAGGGTTTCATTTAAATTGGAGTCCCAGATAATTATTTTTCAAAATGACTAAAAATATTTGGTTTATATTATAAACTAATTTATATTTGTGTCATAATTAATTTATAAACATAAAATATGATTTAAAATTTTAGCAAATGGAAAATTCAACTTTAACACCAGAAGAAAGTCTATTGTTGATATCAAAGACAATAGAAGCAACAAAAAATCGATTTAAGGAAAGCGGCCACATATTTATATATTGGGGCACTTTAACTCTTTTCGTATTTGGAAGTCAGCTTATTTTATCAAAACTGGAATTATACAAATATACGATGTACCCGGTTTTTCTTTTTCCACTTAGTATATTTTATATGATTTACATTTGGATAAAAGAAAAAAAGAAAAATCTGCCCAAAACATATATCGGAAATATGTTAGGAAACCTTGGATGGTTAATTGGTATGAATCTTATGATAATGGGATTTTTTTGCGCGGATAAACTTGGAGATGCCATAGCACCGGTATTTATTATTTTCTTTGCTCTATTTATTGTTGTATGTGGATTAGCTATCAAATTCAAACCACTTACAATTGCAGGTATTATTAGTGAATTTATTAGGACTTGGCACTTTCTTTATTGCAAGTGATTATCATGGATTCAGTATGATGCTAATGGCAATAATTGGATTGATAATTCCCGGAATATTACTTAATATTGCCAGAAGAGAAAATCATGTTTAACGATTTAGATCCCATATTACACTCGCAACTGCGCTTATCTGTTGTATCGATTTTAATGACGGTAGATGAAGCAAATTTTAATTTCATAAAGGACGAAACACAGGCTACATCGGGCAATTTAAGCATACAAATAAAGAAGCTGCAGGAGGCCGGATATATTGAGGTAAAGAAAACCTTTTTAAATAATTATCCAAATACTTCTCTGTCTATCACTAAAAAAGGGATTGAAGCATTTGAAACGTATGTAAATAATTTAAAAAACTACATCAATCCTAAATAATTTTTTTGTTTATTTGGTTTATACAATAAACTACTTTACAATTTCAAATTTTGCGATTTAGGTCGAATCAAAAAATCAAAACAAAAGGATGCTATCCCTTCAAGGGATGGCATCCTTACTATAAAATAAGTTATTTCAATATAAAAAATTTTCTTTAACATGTTTCATAATATATCTATGATTTCCAAATATTTAGTATTTTTATGAAGTTAAAACCATGGTTAAACGTAATATCAACATTGAACCAAAATTCTCTGAACATTTTTTAATAGTGCTGCCTAAGAATGTGTTCGACAAACTAAAAAAACTAAACTATGTACAACCTAAAGAAAAAACACATTTTAATTCCATTGCTGGTCGGTGTGTTTACTCCTTCTTTGCTAATTTTCATCTTTGATGTGTTTGCTAGTCATATTTCACCAATCAGTTCACTACTTAAAGTCTTAAGTCAACAATTCGGTGGAGATAAATTGTTTCTGATAATGTTATTTGGATTAATACCATTTGTCTTACTTATAAGAATCACAGCGCTGGTTTCACGCAAACTAAAAGGGAAAAGATTGGATTGCATTTTTTGGGGAGGTCTCATTGGAATTCTTGCACTAATGCTTTATGCTCATATCTGGATAATGTATCCGAATTATGGCGATGGGCATAATTTATCAACCTCAAGCGTAGGATTTATCTTCATTCCATTTTTATGTAGCTTAACAATGGGAATTGGATTGCTGATTGGATTTTTGATTTCTCGTATACCATTTTTCAAAAACCAAAATAAAGAAAAACCTCTTAATTATTAATAACATAAAAGTGAAAAGGTCACCTGTTATTAGATGACCTTTTCTCAGATATTTTAAAGAGATCCTGAAACTTCCCGATTGCTATCGGGACAGGATGACGTTAATAATCAAACTCAATAAACTTCCCAAACTTCTTGTATTTTTCGTAAAGCGCTTTGTATTTCTCTACGTTTTCAGGAATTGGATGATATTCGGTTTCAATACCGCCACCCATTTTTTTCTGCGCTTCTGAAGTGTTGGAGTAAACACCTGCTACAACAGCAGCTGCCATCGCAGAACCCAATGCACAAGCCTGTTCTGAGCGAGCTACTTTAATTGGCATATCCAAAACATCGGCAACAATTTGCATTACCAACGGCGATTTTTTTGCCACTCCCCCCAACGCAATTACCCCATCAATGCGAACACCTTCTGAGATGAAACGATCGTTAATGGCGCGTGAGCCAAAAGCTGTTGCTTCTACCAACGCGCGGAAAATACGTGGTGCATCCGATCCCAGATTTAATCCGGCAATCGCACCTTTCAGGTTCTGATTTGCATCCGGAGTACGACGGCCATTCATCCAGTCGAGTGCAACAATTCCGCTTTCGCCAATTGGAATTTTTGCTGCTTCTTCACTTAGTTTTGCAATGATTTTATCCGAAGTTTCCTGAATTACCTTTTGCCTGGTTTGCTCATCCAATAATTCCGATTCAGCAAGGATATTTTCCAACGGCCATTCCAACACTCTTTTAAACCAGGCATAAATATCTCCAAAAGCTGACTGTCCGGCTTCCAGTCCCATCATTCCCGGGATGATTGATCCATCAACCTGACCACAAATACCGTTTACCAGTTTATCTCCCACTTCTTCCATTGGAGCAATCAACATATCACATGTTGAAGTCCCCATTACTTTCGATAGATAATAGGGTTCAATTTCAGCACCAACAGCGCCAAGATGTGCATCAAAAGCACCAACGCCAACTACTACATCAGCAGGAAGACCCAATTTCTCAGCCCACTCTTTTGTTAACGTTCCTGCTGATACATCGCATGTAAAGGTTTCTTTATAAAGCCGGTCTTTTAATCCACTTAACTGAGGATCAAGAGCTACCAAAAACTCTTCAGCAGGTAAACCGCCAAATGCTTCGTGCCACATTGCTTTGTGCCCTGCCGCACAACGACTTCTTTTTAATGTTTTCGGATTTGTATTTCCGGTTAACACTGCCGGAATCCAATCGCAATGTTCTACCCACGAATAAGCTGCACGGTAAACACCGGCATCTTCGCGAATTACATGTAACAGTTTTGCCCAAAACCACTCTGATGAATAAATTCCACCTTCAAACTTGGTAAAATCGATGTCCCATTTTTTTGCCAGTTGGTTGATTTCATCCGCTTCTTTGACCGCAGTGTGGTCTTTCCACAAAACAAACATGGCATTTGGATTTTCTTCAAAACCGGCTGTAAGCGACAGAGGAACTCCTTTTTCATCCACTGCAATTGGAGTAGAACCGGTTGTATCCACTGAAATTCCAACTACATTTTCTGCTACACCTGCCGGAGCATGTTTTAACGCTTCAACAATGGTATATTCCAAACCTTCGAGGTAATCTTTCGGATGCTGACGAAACCGATTGTTGGGTGCATCGCAGTACATTCCTTTTTTCCAACGTGGATAATTAAAAACAACACTGGCCACTTCTTGGCCAGTTTCAACATTTACAATTAATGAACGGACCGAATCCGTACCGTAATCTAAGCCGATGGTATATTTTGCCATTTTAGTTTTATTGATTTATTTATATTGATTTTTTCTATTTTCTATTTCTTCGTCATTCCGAATTTATTTCGGAATCTTTATCATTGGAATTTTTATCATTAAGATGCTGAAACAAGTTCAGCATGACGTTTTTAATTTACTGCCCATAGTATGCATTTGCCCCATGTTTGCGAAGGAAATGTTTATCCAGCAACACCTGATCCATTGTAGTTTCAGGATTTAGTTGTAATGACCTGAAAGTCATTTTTGCCACCTCTTCCATCACCACTGCATTATGAACCGCGTTATTTGCATCAGTTCCCCAGCTAAATGGTCCGTGGTTATTTACAAGTACACCCGGAACCTGATCAGGATTAATATCTTTAAATGTTTCGATGATTACCCTTCCTGTTTCCAGTTCATATTCACCTTTAATTTCTTCTTTTGTCATTTTTCTCGTACATGGAATTTCACCATAAAAATAATCGGCATGTGTTGTTCCGATTGCCGGAATGCTTTTCCCGGCCTGTGCCCATGAAGTTGCCCATTCGGAATGTGTATGAACAACGCCACCTATATTTAAAAACTGACGATATAAAATTAAATGTGTTGGCGTATCACTTGACGGCTTTAGATCACCTTCGACCACTTTTCCATACAGATTCATTACAACCATGTCTTTGGGTTTCATTTTCTCGTAAGAAACACCACTTGGCTTAATTACAACCATCCCAGATTTACGATCAATTCCACTGACATTTCCCCAGGTAAAAACCACCAGATTATGTTTTACCAGATCGAGGTTAGCCTGAAATACTTGTTCTTTTAATTTTTCGAGCATAATATTTTAGTTTAAAGTTCCTGGTTCCATGTTACGAGTTACTAGTTGTAGGTTTGTCCTTATTTTGTTTACTGCAAACTGCGACTGCGACTGATTACTGCTCACTTCATCGGTTCCAACCACGATGCAAATCCTCCACCTGGAACCATTTTAATTTTTAATACGTCCGTTTTATCAACGATTTCGGATTTTCTTTCAGCAATTTCTGCATTTTTTTTCGTTTTTCCCGAATCCGAATAACTTGTCATTTTATATTTTCCTTCAGGAAGAAAATCAAGCGAGATTTCCAGTTCACGTACTTCACTGTTGTTCAATGCCCCGATAAACCAGCGATCACCATAACGGCGTGCCATGGTAATATATTTACTTATCTCCCCATTTAATACTTTGGTGTCATCCCATACAGATTTTACCTGCTTCAGAAAATCTTCTCCCACAGCACCGTAATAATTTTGTGGCCGGTCGCACGCTACCATATATGGGCTGTCGAAGACCACAAACTGCGCCAGTGTGTTGGCACGTGTTCCCAATACATTTGCCGGTGTTCCATTTCGGAATTTATCAGGATTCCGGTTTAAAAAACCACCAGGTGTAAAATCCATCGGTCCGGCCAGCATTCGGGTAAAAGGCAAAGTACACAAATGCTCTGGCGTTACCCGTATCGACCACTTGTTATATTCGTTTCCCAAAACACCTTCGCGTGTAACCAGGTTAGGATAGGTACGACGCCAACCCGTAGGTTTATATGCGCCATGAAAATCGACCATGAGATGATATTTGGCAGCCGTTTTAACTACTTTGTGATACCAGTTCACCATTTCCTGGTCGTCGCTATCCATAAAATCAATTTTAATACCGACTATCCCCCATTTTTCATATAAAGCACAGGCTTCTTCAAAATCGAAACGAAAAATATCCGTATTGTAAATCCAAAGCCAGCATTTTACATTTTTGCTTTTTGCGTATTCCAGAATTTCGGGCATGTTTAACTGGGGAGCCGGTTTTTTAATATCAGCACCAAGCTGATTAAATGGTCCATACCACTGCCAATCAATTAGCATATATGGCCAACCCATAGACGAAGCTAAATCGATGTATTCATAAATTACGGGCTGTTCCATTTTTACTTCACCACTCCACCAGTGATCCCATGCGCTAAGACCCGGTTTAATCCAGGAAGGATCTTCAATTTCACAAGGTTTATTCAGGTTTTGAATGATTTCTGATTCAACCAAATCTCCCGGAGTTTCGCCAATCATTAACACCCGCCAAGGTGTTTTATGTGGTGTTTGAAAGTGTACTTTTTCTCCCTTTTCGGGCTGTCCTTTTCGCGGTGACAAAGCTGTACGCATTGAAAAATCCCCGGCAGTGGGATTGGCTTTCAGGTACATTCCTGCATAATCAGTCAATTCTGCTTCAGTCACGGCTACATAACAATTTTTGCCTATCTCAACTGTCATTGGCAAACCAATTACCATTTCAGGCGATATGTCTCCAACTTTCCGCTCAAAGAATTCAACTTCCTGTGAAGTGGTGTAACTCCCGTAATTCACAGCCCAACATGTATAATTTTCAGTGAAATTGAACTCGCTTAATTCATCGATGAGCACAAATTCACGATCGCCAAATTGTTTCGGAAATGTTGTTTGAAATGCCACACCATCGTTATACACACGAAATTCAAGATTCATCAACCTTTCGGGGAATTTTTTCTCTTTTAACTGAAGCCTTATTCCATTGTACTGATTTCGGATTTTATCGAAACGTTTCAACACAGGTTTCCAGGTATTGTCTTCGCTAAGTATCTGTGCGTCCAGCGCTTCCAGGTCATCGCCCAATGGAGGAGCCTGACTGAAACGAAACGAAATTTTCGAATCACCAATAATTAACTTGTCAGCTAAATACACCGAATAATTTAGGTTATTACCCACATCTATTTTTATGCTGATATTGCCATCAGGTGAATTTACTGTATATTCCTTTGCCAAAATCATATGTGTAAATCCCAACGACAGAATTAAAAATGCGAAAATCTTTTTCATAAATAAAATTTGTTACCTGAGGAAGCTCAGTTTATTTTTTACAAGGGTAAAATTAACACTTATCTTGTTTTGGCAAAACAGAACATTGCAAGTAAACACAAAAAAAGCCGGACCAACGATCCGACTTCTTAATCTATCTGTCAACTAAACCTATAACTATGAAATCTTAATTGCTACAGGAGCTTTTTCTACTTCTTCTTCCTTTTTCGGTAAAACGATACTCAAAATTCCATTTTCAAAATTAGCGTCAATTTTTTCATTTTCAACACTGTTCGGAACTTTAAATTGTTTTTCGAAATTGTATTCCCCAAATTCGCGCTGAGCATATTTTAACCCTTCTCCACTGTTTTCCTTCAGTTCTTCTTTATCAACTTTAACCGTCAGCAGGTTTTTGTGAAAATTAATTTGTACATCTTCCTTTTTAAAACCAGGCAACATCATTTCAATTCTGAAATCTTTTTCTGATTCCAATACATTGGTAGCAGGACGACCACAATTACGCAAATAATTTTCATCGTAATCATTCCTCAAAAAGTTGTTAAACAGGTCATCAACTAAATTTCTGTTTACACTGTAATACGGATTTTTAAATCTAACAAGGTTCATAATTTTTCCTCCTTTATTTAATTGTTTATCGTTTTTAAAAACACTTTCCTCCGCTTTTTCAATTCTTGTTCCAACATCTAAATCAATGACAAATTCCATTTTCAACATTATTTTTCAAGCCACATCGTCAGTCTTATCTGATTTTTCATGCGAATTATGTCATCTTATGTAATTTAGTGGATATGTTTTGCATTTGATTTGATCTGAATTTTAATCTATACCTTTGCACAAAATTCGTAGATAAATGAGAATTGATATCATCACAGTTTTACCCGAAATACTTGAAAGTCCGTTAAATCATTCCATTATAAAAAGGGCATGTGACAAAGGACTGGCTGAAATCCATATTCATAATCTGCGTGATTTTTCAGAAGATAAACACCGGCGTGTTGACGATTACTCTTTTGGAAAAGGAGCCGGAATGGTTATGGCTATTCAACCCATTGAAAAGGCCATTGAAACATTGAAAAGCCAGCGGAATTATGATGAAATTATTTTTACAACACCCGACGGACATTTGTTTAATCAACAGGAAGCAAATACACTCTCACTTAAACAGAAATATTATCATCCTTTGCGGACATTATAAAGGAATCGATCAGCGAATTCGCGATTACTATATTACACGTGAAATTTCAATCGGAGATTATGTTCTAACTGGCGGCGAACTCGCTGCAGCGATAATGTCCGATAGTATCATTCGCCTTTTGCCGGGGGTGCTTTCTGATGAAACCTCTGCCCTAACCGATTCATTCCAGGATTATCTTTTAAGTCCACCGGTTTATACACGACCAGCAGAATATAAAGGGATGAAAGTTCCTGAAGTTCTTTTAAGCGGAAATGACAAATTGGTTGATGACTGGAAGCATGAACAGGCTGTTAAGCAGACCAAAAAACGCAGGCCTGATTTATATAAAAAATATCTCGGAGAATAATTGAAAAACTGAATGAGTGACCGTGTGAAAACTGAGATTGTCAACTGCGACTGAAAACTATTTCTCTTTCCATTCCAGTTTATTATCGATCCTGTACACGATTTTTTCATTATCGAGCAACCACTTGATAACCTGCCGCATTTTTTGCTGGTCGCCTTTTAATTTCAACAATAATTTTTCGTATGTCAGTGGAGTTTCCAATATTTTCCTTACGTCTTCACCTATTTTTTCAAACTCAAATGTTGAAATCGATAATTCTTCCACCGATTTACAAACATCGCAAGCACCACAAGGAGACGAATCTGTTTCTCCAAAGTAGTCGAGCAGCAGCTGACTGCGACACCGTGTTGTACTTGTAGCATAGTTAATTACCGCATTAGTCCGTTCAATTAGTTCCTTCTTTCGTAAATCGTAATTCTCTTTTGATATCTTTAATCGTTCAACAGGAATCCGTTCTTTACTGAAATAAATAAAAGGCGAACGGTTTTGGGGCACATAATCAATAATCTTTTGTTGTCTCAAATGTTTCAGATACTGGTAAACCTGATCACGGCTAATGCCGGCCCGACTCGCCAGTAATTCTTCATCAATATTCACATAACCACTAAAAAGGCCTGTATAGGAACGCAAAATAAGTTTTACAAATCCATCGAAGGTAGCATTCTCCACCTGGAAACGATAAAGATCATCTCGTGAAACCATAAAATAAATCCGTGAAGGATTGTCAATTTCTTCGGTGAATTCAAGGTAACCTTCACGTTGTAGTATTTTCAGACTGTTATAAACCGTGGCTTGCTGAAGTTTAAATGCCTGGGCAAAACTTTGCAGACTGAATTCGTAAACCTGCGATTTCCCATAACCTTCAGCCACCTGCAAATAGTTGCACAACGAATGATAGATCTTTTTGATCGCTGCAATTTCAGGAAAAGCAACTGAAATCTGTTTTTTCAGTCTTGCCTTGTCCGCATTGTTAAAAAGTAAAACCGCCGCAGCCTTTTTACCGTCACGACCAGCACGGCCTGCTTCCTGAAAATAAGTTTCCAGTGAATCCGGCGGATGAATGTGAATCACAAAACGTACATCCGGCTTGTCAATCCCCATTCCAAATGCATTTGTAGCCACAATCACACGCGTTTTACCATCAATCCAGTCATCCTGTTTTTTACTGCGTACACGGTTGCTTTAAACCGGCATGATAAAAATCAGCACTGATCTTATTTTTTTGTAATTCTTCTGTTATTTCTCGTGTTGCTTTTCTGCTTCTAACATAAATAATCCCGGAACCTTTTACTTTTTGCAATGGTTTCGAGTAAATAGCCGGTTTTGTTTTCAAGATGTCTAACCAAGATAGTTCAGGTTTTCACGCTGAAAAGAGACTTTAAGTACATTTTTCTTTTTGAATTCCAGTTTGTCCTGAATATCATCGATTACTTTTGCAGTTGCCGTAGCCGTTAGTGCCAGAAAAGTAACATCAGGTTTTATTTTTCTGACTTGAACAATATTAAGATAGCTGGGCCGGAAATCGTATCCCCACTGCGAAATGCAATGAGCCTCGTCAACCACCACGAGATTCACATCCATTTGCTCCAGCCTTTCATTGAACCGCTCTGAATTAAGGCGTTCCGGGGAGATATACAGAAATTTATATTCTCCCCAAACCGCATTATCAAGGGTAATCTTCATTTCCATCGACGACATACCACTATGCACAGCCAACGCTTTTATCCCCAGAAAATTAAGTTTTTCCACCTGGTCCTTCATTAACGCAATCAACGGTGTAATAACAATGCAAATTCCTTTTTTTGAAAGCGAAAACACCTGAAAGGTAACCGACTTTCCACCACCGGTTGGCATCAATCCAAGCGTATCGTTACCAGCAGCAACCGATTCAATAATTTCACGTTGCAAAGGACGAAAATCGGAGATATCCCCAATAATGGGTTAATATTTGTTTGAAGTCTGTCATTTCCCTTCTCTGTCTTCCTTAGTTTATTGTTCGCAATTTACGATTTGAAAAACCTGTTTGCTTTCATTAAAAACTTATGTTAATACAAATTAAGAAATCATTTCCGTGGTTTAACAAATTTTATTGTTCAAATCACCTTTAGCGATGAAAATAATCGATTTTAGTCTGCTAATTTTTTGTAGTTTTGCGAATTATTTAAAAACGCTTAAAAAAGTATAACATGTCGTTTCTGATTGACAAAGTGGAATTCGAAGGGTTAACCTTCGATGATGTGCTTTTACTTCCCGCCTACTCTGAAATTTTACCTCGCGAAGTTGACTTGTCATCTAAATTCACCCGATCGATAATCATTAATACGCCTGTTGTAACGGCTGCAATGGATACGGTCACCGAATCGAAGATGGCCATTGCAATTGCACGTGAAGGTGGAATTGGGGTTATTCATAAAAATATGGATATTGAGGATCAGGCGCACCAGATAACCAGCGTAAAGAGGGCTGAGAACGGAATGATTTACGACCCAATTACCATTACTCCCGACAAAAAAGTTAGTGATGCATTGGATTTCATGGCGAATTATAAAATTGGCGGAATTCCGGTGGTGGATAAAAATGGGATTCTTGTGGGGATTGTAACCAACCGCGACCTTCGGTTTGAAAAAAATATGAACCGTCCTATTTCAGAGGTCATGACCAAAGAAAACCTGATTTCTACTACTGAATCGACTAATCTTGAAAAAGCCGCAGACATTCTTCAGAAATATAAAATTGAGAAACTCCCGGTTGTTGATAAAACCAACAAACTAATCGGGTTAGTAACATATAAAGATATTACAAAAGCAAAAGATAAACCGTTTGCCTGCAAAGATGAAAAAGGTCGTTTACGTGTTGCAGCGGGAATTGGCATTGCGGGCGATACTATGGACCGTGTTGATGAATTAATTAAAGCACAGGTAGATGCTTTAGTGATAGACACTGCTCATGGGCATTCGATAGGTGTTCTTGAAATGCTGAAAGAAAATAAAAGCAAAATACCCTGAAAAAGATATTGTAGCCGGAAATATAGGAACTGCAGAAGCTGCTATTGCATTGGTAAAAGCTGGTGCCGACGCCGTTAAAGTTGGTATTGGACCGGGATCGATTTGTACGACACGGGTTATTGCCGGAGTTGGAATTCCTCAGTTATCAGCTGTTTACAGTGTATCGAAAGCTATTAAAGATTCAGGCGTTCCGGTTATTGCTGACGGAGGTATTCGTTATTCCGGCGATATTGTAAAAGCTATTGCTGCAGGTGCGCATTCTGTTATGGCCGGCGGGCTTTTTGCCGGGGTTGAGGAATCACCTGGTGAAACCATTCTTTTCCAGGGAAGAAAATTTAAATCGTATCGTGGAATGGGATCCATTGAAGCCATGCAAAAGGGCTCGAAAGATCGCTATTTTCAGGACATGGAAGAAGATATTAAAAAGCTGGTTCCGGAAGGAATTGCAGCTCGTGTTCCATTTAAAGGGACGCTTTATGAAGTACTTTATCAATTGACAGGGGGCTTACGTGCAGGAATGGGTTATTGCGGTGCAGCCAATATAGAACAACTACAAAAGGCAAGGTTCACCCGCATATCAAACGCTGGTGTGCAGGAAAGCCATCCGCACGATGTAACCATAACACGTGAAGCACCAAATTACAGTACAAGGCAGTAAAACAAACTACCTGACTGACTTATTATCATTATGAATAGTAAACAATAAAAACTCACTATTCATGTTTAAATGTTGTTTTAAATCCATAGAATTTTTAAAAATGAATCGCATTTTCTTTTCATTCGTATTTACATTGATTTTTTCTTTCCCTGTATTTTCTCAGGATGAACAAACTCTGATCACCATTGATAATACAAAGATTAGTAAGGCAGAGTTTGAACGAATATACAGAAAAAACAATAGCAACCTGTACAATGATTCCGATATCAAAACACCACAGGAGTACCTTGATCTTTTTATCAATTTCAAACTAAAAGTAATTGAAGCAGAAAATCTTAAGATGGACACTGCTGCTGCTTTTATTAATGAATTAAAAGGTTATAGAAAAGAGTTGGCTGCACCTTATTTAACCGATGTACAATTCAAAGAGCAAATGGTAAAGGAACTTTACGATCGTTCGACAAAAGAAATTAATGCCAGCCATATTTTGCTCACTGTAGATAAAAATGCTACCGAGGAACAAGATCATGAAGTACTTGAAAAGATAAAAAAGATACGACAGGAAATTATTGATGGAGAGGATTTTGGCGATGCAGCTGTAAAATATTCGCAGGATCCATCAGCAAAAACCAACAAAGGTAATCTGGGATACTTTACTGCATTTCAGATGGTAGCTCCGTTTGAAAATGCAGCATATAATACTCCTGTTGGTGAAATATCTCAGCCTGTCCGTACTTCATTTGGATATCACCTGATAAAAGTTAACGATATCCGGCCTAACAAAGGAGAAATTCAGGTAGCCCATATAATGAAGATGTTTCCCCGCAACATGACACCACAGATCAAAGCAAAATTAAAAGCCGAAATTGATTCCATTTACCAGGAATTACAGAATGGTGCCGACTTCGCAGAACTTGCAAAAGCCAATTCTGATGACAAACGTTCAGCTATGCAAGGTGGTGTTATGCCCTGGTTTAATGAAGGACGCATGATTCCTGAATTTGCAGAACCGGCATTTAACCTGAAAAAAGACGGGGATTACACTGCACCTATTGAAACCCCATACGGATATCACATTATCAGAAGGATTGAATTGCGTCCGGTACCCTCTTTCGAAGAATCGAAAAAAAACATAGAAAACCGCATTAAAAATGATCCGCAGCGAAGTATTACAAACAAAACCGCTTTTGTCAATAAGCTCAAAAAAGAATATGGTTTTTCTGAAAACAATGAGGGGTTAAAGAAATTAAAAAGTATGACCATCGCTGATGGATTAAATGAAAACAATTTCGAATTATTTACCATTGACGAGAAAAAATATGGATTAAACGATTTCAATAAATACCTCCAAGAAAAGAAAATAACCGAGGGAGATTATATGACCAATTATGACAATTGGGTGGTTGATGAAATTACCCGGTTGGAAGACTCTAAACTGGAGGAAAAGTATCCCGAGTTCCGCTATATGATGCAGGAGTATCATGATGGTATTCTGTTATTTAATATTTCAGAAGAAAAAATATGGAATTACGCTGCACAAGATTCGGTTGGGTTACAGGAATTCTACGAAAAGAACAAGAAAAATCACCTTTGGGGAGAACGTTTTAAAGGTTACGTTGTGACTTGTAAAGATGCAGAAACACGCGACAAAGCAGATGCCTATTTTGGAGAAAACATGCCCATAGATGAAATCAAAGATAGGCTAAACAAAGACGACAATCGGATTACAATTGAAGAAGGAAAATGGGAAAAAGGGGCAAATCCGGTGGTTGACTATTATATTTGGAATCAACCTGAACCAGAAAATTTTAATAGTGAACTTTATTTTGTTCGCGGAGATATGATTCCTCCGGAACCGAAAACGCTAGAAGAAGCCCGTGGCCTTTATGTTTCAGATTATCAAAAAGTTCTGGAAGATAATTGGATAAAAGAATTACGAAAAAAACACAAGATCAAGGTGAACAAAAAACTTTTGAAAACCATCAAAGGTGTATAAATCAAGGTTAAAATATCAATTCTTAATAATATTTATCCTGCTGTTTTCTCAGTGTTCCAACAATAAAACCGGCAATCACCTGGTTGTTGCACAAGTTGGTGACAATAAGCTGTATCTGGATGAGCTTTCAAAAATTGTACCTACAAGCATTAATAAAGACGACAGTACCATTATTGCCGATGATTATATAAAAAAATGGATAAAACAGGAACTCCTGATCCAAAAAGCAAATGAAAATCTTACGCCTGCTCAAAAAGATGTATCAAAGGAATTGAAGGAATACCGTAATTCGCTTATTATATATAAGTACAAAAATGAGTTGATGAAACAACGAATGGACACAACGGTAACTAAAAATCAAATTGAACAATATTATAATGAACATCCTGATAATTTTAATCTTAACACAGATATTGTAAAGGCTATCTTCGTTAAAATACCTAACGAAGTTGCCAACCCGGATCAATTAAAATTACTCATTGAAAATACTTCAGAAGAAGGATTGGAAGAACTTCGTGAATATTGTTTGCAATATGCCAAGGGATTTGACCTTTTTATGGACAGGTGGGTTGATTTTGAAATGATAAGAAAAAATTTGCCTCCTGTATTAAGTAATAACCAGCGTTTGTTAACCGGTAAAAAACAGATTGAAGCGAAAGATTCAAATTATTATTATCTTGTTAGCATTCAGGATTACCGTTTGAGAAACCAGATTGCTCCATTGGAGTATGTTGAAGACAATATAAAGAGTTTGATCCTGAACCAGCGTAAAATAACTTTTTTGAAAGAAGTGGAGAAAAATATATATAAAGAAGGAGTTCGTCAAAACAAGTTTACAATTTACAATGTTGATAAACAAGAAACAGAAAAATTAGATAAAAAGCAATGAAAAAAGTAACAGTAATACAGCTAACAGGCATCCTGGCATTAATAATGCTGGTTAATACTTTTGTAACAGCGCAGGATAAGGTGGTTGACCAGATTGTGGCCATTGTAGGTGGAAATATTATTCTGAAGAGTGACATCGAAAGAATGAATATGGACCAGCAGGCCCAGGGAATCACTTCTGAAGGTGATATGAAATGTGAAATACTTGAAAATTTCCTGATTGACAAACTTTTAATCGCTGAAGCCGAACTTGACACGTTAATTGAAGTCACTCCAAACGAAGTAAATCAGCAGATGGACAGGCAACTCCAAATGTATATTTCGTACATGGGATCAGAAAAAGCAGTGGAAGATTATTTCAAAAAATCAATTGTTGAAATTAAATCAGAAATGCAGGATAATATTCGCAACCAGTTGCTTAGTCAGAAAATGAGGGAAAAAATTGTTAAGGATGTTGAAGTAACTCCTTCGGAAGTAAGATATTATTATCGAAATCTTCCAAAAGAAGAAATCCCGATTGTACCGACTGAATATGAGTATCAGCAAATTACAATTCAGCCCCAGATCAGCCTTGGGGAAGAAAACAGTGTTAAGGCCCGCCTTAGGGAACTGAAAAAGAGAATTGAAGATGGTGCCAGTTTTGCAACCATGGCAGTACTTTATTCTGAAGATGGTTCTGCAAAAGACGGAGGTGTAATTGGTTATAAAGGACGCGCTGAACTTGATCCGGCTTATGCTGCAGCTGCATTCAATTTAAAAGGTGATAAAATTTCAAACGTCGTAAAAAGCGAGTTTGGTTATCATATTATCCAACTGGTTGATAGAAAAGGAGATAAAGTTAACACACGACATATTCTCCTCAGACCTAAAGTTTCGATAGAAGCTAAAGAACAGGCATATAACCGGCTCGACAGTCTAGCAAATATGATTCGGACTGACCAAATTTCGTTTGAACAGGCTGCAATGATGTTTTCTTCAGATAACAATTCAAGAAACAACGGAGGCGTAGTAATTAATCCAAATACTATGTCTTCAAGATTTTCAGTTGAACAGCTTGATCCGGATGTAAGTAAAGTTGTTACTAAGATGGAGATAAATGAAATTTCGAAGCCGTTTGAAACAATCAATCAGGAGAGTCAGCAAACTATATATAAAATTATAAAGCTGACCAAAAAGATAGATAATCACAAGGCTAACCTACAAGAAGATTATCAGCAGCTTGCCGATGCTTATCTGGCCAAGAAAAAAGAAGAAGTATTTAACAAGTGGGTCACTGAACGACAGGAGGAAACATATATCCGCATTGACCCAACATATGCCAACTGTAATTTCAATTTCAAAAATTGGATAAAATAAACCAACTTACACAGATAAAAAATTAAAAGAATGAATTTCAAAAACGATGTGGAAGCTCTTGATGCACTGAGAGAAAAATACAACCAATTAAAAAAAGAGATTACGCGGGTTATTTACGGACAGGACGAAGTGATCAGTCAGGTTCTTATTTCCCTGTTTAGCAGAGGACACGTGCTTTTGATTGGTGTACCCGGGTTGGCCAAAACATTGCTGGTTACTACAATAGCAAAAATTCTTGGATTGAAATATAATCGTATTCAATTCACGCCTGACTTGATGCCTTCGGATATTATTGGTACTGAAATTCTTGATAACGAACGACAATTTCGTTTTATCGAAGGACCGTTATTTGCCAACATCATTTTAGCGGATGAGATTAACCGTACACCTCCTAAAACGCAATCGGCACTGCTTGAAGCGATGCAGGAACGTGCTGTAACAACAGCAGGGCAGCATTTTCAACTTGGGGACCCGTTTTTTGTTCTGGCAACACAAAACCCAATTGAACAGGAAGGTACATATCCATTACCCGAAGCTCAGCTCGATCGATTTATGTTCTCTGTTTGGCTCGATTATCCCAAATATGAAGACGAACTGACCATTGTAAAAAATACTACTTCTTCATTTACAGTTGACCTGCAGCCTGTAATATCAGGAGATGAGATTATTTATTATCAGAATTTAATCCGTAAAGTTCCGATCAACGACAATGTACTACAGTATGCCGTCAATCTTGCAGCTAAAACACGCCCAAATACAGAACTGGCCGCCGAAGTTTCGAATCAATATCTGAAGTGGGGAGCCGGTCCGAGAGCATCGCAGTACCTTGTGCTTGGCGCAAAAACACATGCTTCACTACTTGGAAAATATTCACCAGATATTGAAGATGTAAAAGCAATTGCTCCATCCATTCTTCGTCACAGGATCATTAAAAATTATAAGGCCGAAGCCGAAAATATTTCGGTAGATTTTATCATAGACAAGTTGCTTTAATGTTTTTGAATCAATTCAATAAAATTTTTATTTCCAAACACTTAAAACTGAAGCTTTTATTTGTCTTATTGTTTTCAACGTTTCTCTCCTATTCTCAGGAAAGAAAAATGATTGAAATCCTTGCGGCCGATTATGCTGAAGCTGTTCAAAATAATGCAAATGCACAACGGCTGGTTGGAAAGGTAGAAATCAAACACAAGGAAATCCTCATGTGGTGTGATACAGCTTATACTTATTCCGGAACCAATAAAGTTGATGCTATTGGTCATGTACACATCAATCAAGGCGACACATTGGACCTTTATGCACAAAAGGTTTATTACAACGGCGATCAGAGTTTTGCCAGCGCAATGAAAGACGTTCGGTTAATAAATAAAACGACAACATTATATACAGATACGCTCGATTACAACCTGGAAACCAATATTGGGTATTACGATGACAGTGGCACAATTGTAGATAGTACTACAACAATTACAAGTATTATTGGAAGATACATTATCGATGAAGATTTAATTTATCTCTATCTTGATGTTGTGGGTACAAACGATAAATTCACACTTGAAAGCGATACGGTAAACTACAACACAGCAACCGGCAGAATAAATATTAATGGCCCAACCACTATAAGAGATTCTGCTAATACATTGTACGCTGAAAGAGGCTGGTACAATTCAAAAACAGGAGAGTCAGAACTTACCAGAAATCCAGTTGTCAGTAACAAAACACAAAACATTTCAGCAAAATATATTCATTACAACAAAGAGAATAAAAGTGGCAAGGCATTGGGATCGGTTCGAATACAGGATACTGAAAACCAATCAATTATTTTAGGTAAGGTAGCCGATTACAGTGATGAATTGGGAACAGCTGTGGTAACTGACTCGGCGGTTTATATAAATTACAACGATAAAGACACGCTTTATTTACATGCCGACACATTGCGTATGGTTCCCGATACCATCAAAGATAAAAAAGTTATTAGTGCTTACCATAAAGTGAGATTTTTCAGAAACGATCTTCAGGGAATATGTGATTCATTGGTTTATTACACTCGCGATTCACTGGTACAGCTTCACTACAATCCCATAATCTGGTCTGAAATGCATCAGCTTTCTTCCGATGTTATTGAGATGAAACAAAATGAGAATGCGCCGGATGAAATTCACATGACCCGAAACAGTTTTATCATTTCAAAACAAGATTCCGGGAGATATGACCAGATCAAGGGAAAGGAAATGATTGGCTATATTACAAATCGTAACCTTACACGTATCGATGTGGATGGAAGCGGACAAACATTGTACTACGCGCGTGAAAAAGAAAATGTTATTGGTCTTAACCGTGCAGAAAGCAGCAAGATCTCAATTATGTTCAAAGAAGGGAAAATAGACCAAATAAAATTCTTCAAAAAACCCGAAGGAGAGTTAAAACCATTAACAGAATTAACAGATGCAGATAAAAGGCTAAAGGGTTTTGAATGGAAAATTTATCTTCGCCCGCTTTCCAAATACGATATTTTTGAGCGGGAAACAGCAGCAGAAAGGGAAGCGATTATGGAAAGGGAGAATACAAAAAAACAAACACAAGAAGAATAATTCATTGCTTAGAGCCACGTTTTTATTCCACTAAACCTTTTGCTTTTAGGACAAAATGATCTTATTATAAAATTTCATTAATAAAATACCCTTATTTGTTTTCATTTTAAAAAAATATTTTCATATTTGCAGCAAATCGTAAGCAAAATTGATGAAAAACATTATTAACATTTCTATTCTCAGCCTAACTCTAGGTATTATTCTTCTAATTAAGAAGAAATGAGAATGGTGTGTTGTTAATGATTGATAATTGGAAAAAAAAGGCCATTCTCACAAAAAGAGAATGGCTTTTTTATTAAAAAACCCATGAAATGGGTGAAACAATTTCAGATACAGATGTTTAAAAGAAAGAATTATTACCAATAAATAAATTATAAATTACCATGAGTGACAAACTTTACATTTTCGACACAACCCTGAGGGACGGAGAACAGGTTCCGGGTTGCCAGTTGAATACAGTGGAAAAGATTGAGGTCGCCAAAGCATTGCAGGATTTGGGAGTTGATATCATTGAAGCAGGATTTCCAATATCAAGTCCCGGCGATTTTGAATCGGTAGTGGAGATTTCAAAAGCGGTTACTTGGCCAACCATTTGTGCCCTTACCCGCGCAGTTCAGAAAGATATTGATGTTGCTGCCGAATCGCTAAAATACGCAAAAAAAGGCCGTATCCACACCGGGATAGGAACTTCCGATTTTCATATTTATCATAAACTAAACTCCAATCCTGATGACATTCTGGAAAGGGCGGTTGAAGCCGTAAAATATGCAAAAAAATATGTTGAAGATGTTGAGTTTTATGCTGAAGATGCAGGACGAACGGAGAATGAATATCTGGCTAAAGTAATTGAAGCTGTAATTAAAGCAGGCGCTACAGTTGTAAATATTCCCGATACAACCGGCTATACCCTACCCTATGAATTTGGTGAAAAAATAAAATTCCTGGTTGATAATGTAAAAAATATTCATAAAGCAACCATTTCAACGCACTGCCATAATGATCTTGGAATGGCAACAGCAAATACTATTTCCGGAATTTTGAATGGCGCACGACAGGCAGAAGTTACCATTAACGGAATTGGCGAACGTGCCGGTAATACTTCACTGGAAGAAGTGGTAATGATACTGAAAAGCCGTTATGCTGTAATGGGAATCGATACAGGAATCAATACGAAGAAAATATTTAAAACCAGTCGCTTGGTCTCTACTCTGATGAATATGCCTGTTCAGCCAAATAAAGCTGTTGTAGGAAGAAACGCTTTCGCCCATTCATCTGGTATTCATCAGGACGGTGTATTAAAATATCGCCAGAATTATGAGATTATGGACCCAACTGATGTGGGTATTAATGAATCTGCTATTTTATTGACTGCCCGAAGTGGGCGAGCAGCATTAAAGCACCGTTTAGAATTATTGGGATTCCAGTTGACTAAAGCTAAGCTGGATGAAGTTTATGATGAATTTCTGAAATTGGCTGATAAGAAAAAAGACATCCGTGATGATGATATTGCACTGCTTGTAGGAGATGCCACACGACAGGAAAGACGTATCAAATTAGATTTTCTGCAGGTTGTTACAGGTAAAAATTTGAAACCTATGGCTACCGTTCGCTTAGACATAGCGGGTGAAAAATTTGATGCAACTTCAGCTGGAAATGGTCCTGTGGATGCAGCTATTGTTGCTGTAAAACAAATTATTCACAGGCAGGTAGTTATTGAAGAGTTCCTGGTGCAGGCAATCACACGTGGTAGCGACGATATTGGGAAAGTACACATACAGGTGGAATATGATGATACTATTTTCCATGGTTTTGGAGCAAATACGGATATCATTACAGCTTCAGTAGAAGCATTTTTAGATGCAATAAATAAAATACCGGTAACAAAATAATTATGGAAGCAAAAACATTATTCGATAAAATTTGGGACACACATGCAGTGAAACAGGTGGAGGGTGGTCCCAATGTATTATATATCGACCGGCATTTCATTCATGAAGTTACAAGCCCGGTAGCATTTCTAGGATTAAAAAACCGAGGGCTAAAAGTCTTCCGTCCTGACAGAACAACGGCAACACCCGATCATAATGTACCAACTGTAAATCAGCACTTGTCAATAAAAGATGAGCTTTCCCGTAATCAGGTGGAAATGTTAAAAAAGAACTGTACGGAACATGGTATTGTTTATCACGATCTTCAGTCAGAAGGCCACGGAATTGTTCATATTATTGGCCCTGAAATGGGATTGACACAGCCCGGAATGACAATTGTTTGTGGAGACAGCCATACTTCAACTCACGGTGCATTTGGCGCTATTGCTTTTGGTATTGGCACCAGCGAAGTGGAAATGGTTCTTGCCAGCCAGTGTATTATGCAGCCAAAACCGAAGAAAATGAGGATTACCATTAATGGTTCTCTGGGAAAAGGAGTTACCGCCAAGGACATTGCATTGTATATTATTTCAAAAATAACGACAAGCGGAGGAACCGGACATTTTATTGAGTACGCAGGTTCCGCAATTACCAGCCTTTCGATGGAAGGGAGAATGACACTGTGTAATCTTAGTATCGAAAGCGGAGCTCGTGGAGGAATGATTGCTCCTGATGAAACAACATTTGAATATGTAAAAGGCAGAGAGTTTGCTCCTAAAGGAGAAGATTGGGAAAAGACACTGGCCAAATGGAAAGAATTAAAATCAGACGAAGTAGCTGTGTTCGACACTGAATACACTTTTGATGCTGCTGACATAGAACCAATGATAACATACGGAACTAATCCGGGAATGGGAATGGGAATCACAAGAACTATTCCTACCACAGACGGGTTACAGGGTAGTGATAAGCTTACTTATGAAAAATCGTTGGCATATATGGGTTATGGTGCCGGTGAATCAATGAAAGGCAAAAAAATCGATTATGTTTTTCTGGGCAGCTGTACGAATGGCCGAATTGAAGATTTCAGGGCTTTTGCCGGATTTGTGAAAGGAAAGAAGAAAGCTAACAACGTAACTGTGTGGCTGGTTCCCGGATCAAAACATGTGGAAAGCCAGATTCGGGCAGAAGGGTTGGTTGAAATTTTGGAAGCTGCGGGATTTGAACTTCGCCAGCCAGGATGTTCAGCATGCCTGGCAATGAATGAGGATAAAATCCCGGAAGGGAAATACTCGGTTTCAACGTCGAACCGCAACTTTGAAGGCCGCCAGGGACCGGGAGCACGAACTTTGCTTGCGAGCCCGTTAACTGCGGCTGCGGCTGCTGTAACTGGCGTTATTACTGATCCACGTGATTTAATGTGAAAATGAATAATTATTTATGTCGTCATGCTGCACCGATATTTCGGGGTATTTCAGCATCCTAAAGATTCCTAAACGAATTCGGAATGACGGTGAAAAGAATTTAATACAATAAAAAATGGCTTACGAAAAATTCAATAAAATAACGTCTTCGGCAGTTCCATTGTCGGTTGAAAATGTGGACACAGATCAGATTATTCCTGCCCGGTTTTTAAAGGCTGTGGAACGTAAGGGTTTCGGAGATAATCTGTTTCGTGACTGGAGATATAACAAAGATGGAAGTCCTAAATCTGATTTCCCACTGAACAATCCAAAATATTCAGGAAAAATTCTTGTTGGTGGTAAAAATTTTGGTAGCGGTTCCAGTCGTGAACACGCTGCATGGGCAATTTACGATTATGGATTCCGTGTTGTGGTTTCCAGTTTCTTCGCAGACATTTTTAAAAATAATGCATTGAACAACGGACTGTTGCCGGTTGTTGTTTCTCCTGAATTTCTACAGAAAATCTTCAGCACTATTGACAACGATCCTAATGCAACGTTTGAAGTGAACTTGGAAAAACAAACTTTTACCATAAGTTCAACCGGTGAAATGACTGAATTTGAAATCAATCCGTATAAAAAACATTGTTTGATGAATGGATTGGACGATATTGATTTTCTGGTAGCTATGAAAGAAGAAATAGCTTCTTTCGAAGTCACCAAATGAAATTTGATTGAACAAAATATAACATGACATGACAGGCAAAACGGTAGAGATAGAAGGCAAACAGCTAACAATAATGGATACCACGCTGCGTGACGGGGAACAAACTTCAGGAGTTTCCTTTAGTGAGGCAGAAAAGCTAAGCGTGGCCAAAGTGTTGCTGGAGGATGTAAAGGTTGACCGGATTGAAATAGCATCGGCAAGGGTATCTGATGGTGAGTTTAAAGGTACTCAACGAGTGATGCAATGGGCCAAAGAAAAAGGTTATCTCGACAAGATAGAAGTATTGGGTTTTGTGGATGATCGCGTATCCTTACAATGGATTGCTGATGCAGGTGGAAAAGTAATTAATTTGCTTTGCAAAGGATCGTACAAACACGTTACCGAGCAATTACGAAAAACACCAGAGCAACATGTTGCCGACATCAGAAAGGTAATTGCTAATGCTACTGAAATGGGGATTCATGTCAATGTTTATCTGGAAGACTGGTCAAACGGAATGCGCAGTTCGAAAGATTATGTTCATTTTATGATTCAAAATCTGAAAGATGAAAACATCGAAAGAATTATGCTGCCGGACACACTGGGAATCCTTGATCCTGACGAAACCTATGAATTCTGCCGCGAAATATTAGAGACATATCCGGGAGTTGAATTCGATTTTCATGCTCATAATGATTATGATCTTGCCATTGCCAATGTGTTTCATGCCATAAAAGCCGGTGTTCGCTGTGTACACACTACTGTCAACGGGCTAGGTGAACGTGCTGGGAATGCTCCACTATCTAGTGTTATCGCTACTATAAAAGATCATCTGAAGATGAAAACCAACGTGGTGGAAAGCCAACTTAATAAAGTTTCAAAACTGGTAGAATCTTTTTCAGGAATCCGAATTCCTACCAACAAACCTTTAATCGGGGAGTTTGTTTTTACGCAATGCAGTGGAATTCATGCCGACGGCGACAACAAAAACAACCTTTATTTTAATGAATTGCTTCCTGAACGTTTTGGAAGGATCAGGCAATACGCACTCGGAAAAACATCGGGAAAAGCAAACATTAAAAAGAATCTGGAGGAACTGGGTATCGAGCTTGATCCTGAATCTTTAAAGAAAGTTACACAACGAATTATTGAGCTTAGTGATTTAAAGGAAACCGTGACTCTTGAAGATCTGCCATATATTGTCGCCGATATATTGGAAAGTGATCTTATGGAGCAAAATATCAGGGTGATTAATTATTCCGCAAGTCATACCATGGGATTGCGCCCTGTAGCGAACATTATGATGGAAATAAAAGGGAAAATTTACGAAGAATTTAGTGACGGGGACGGACAATATGATGCGTTTGTAAAGGCGATCAGAAAGATTTACAGAAAGCTGGGGAAAGATTTTCCTAAATTAGTGGATTACGCTGTTTCAATTCCTCCCGGTGGTAAAACTGATGCTTTGGTAGAGACAATAATTACCTGGAGAACAGATCATGAATTCAAAACAAAAGGATTGGATCCTGATCAGAATACTGCGGCCATGAAAGCAACAATCAAGATGTTGAATATCCTTGAAAATGATTTTCAGCCCGGAATGCTGGACAAAATTTTGAATGCGTTATCATAAAAATATAAATATCAGGAGTTAACAATACAAAAAATAAAATCTTAGGATTGGGATTAAAATATGAATAATATTCCCGATTCAGAAAAAAAATCTATAAATGAAAATCAATGTTGCTGTACTTCCGGGAGACGGAATTGGCCCGGAAATTATTGAACAGGCGATGAAAGCTGTAAAAGCAATTTGTAAAAAGTTCAATCACGAATTAACTTACGAATACGGATTAACCGGAGCATCCGCTATTGATAAAGTTGGCGATCCCTACCCTGCAGAAACCCATGAATTATGCATGAAATCGGATGCAGTTTTGTTTGGTGCTATTGGCGATCCAAAATTCGATAATAACCCCAAAGCAGCCGTTCGACCTGAACAAGGCTTGCTTGCCATGCGAAAAAAGTTAGGTCTTTATGCCAATATCCGTCCGGTAGAAACTTTTGAATCATTATTACATAAATCGCCATTGCGTCGTGAACTGGTAGAGGGTGCTAATTTTGTTTGTATACGCGAACTTACCGGTGGAATATATTTTGGTGAGAAAGGAAGAAAAGATAATGGGAATACTGCATTCGACACCAATACTTATACCCGCGAAGAAATTGAAAGAATTCTGAAACTGGCATATGAGTTTGCTGGAAAGAGAAACAAAAAACTTACAGTAGTAGATAAAGCCAATGTTTTGGAAAGCTCTCGTTTATGGCGTGAAGTAGCACAGGAAATGGCTCCCGGTTACCCTGAAATTCGTACTGAATACATGTTTGTTGATAATGCTGCCATGCAAATTATCCAGTGGCCAAAAAATTTCGATGTAATGGTTACCGAAAATATGTTTGGCGATATTTTAACCGACGAAGCCAGTGTCATTACCGGATCGTTAGGATTACTGCCGTCAGCTTCCATAGGTATTCATACTTCCGTTTTTGAACCTATTCACGGTTCTTATCCGCAGGCAGCGGGAAAAGATATTGCCAACCCAATTGCCACAATACTTTCTGCCGCCATGATGTTTGAATACGCATTTGGTTTAATGGAAGAAGGGAAAGCCATTCGGGAAGCTGTTGCAGCGTCGATGGCACAAGGATTTGTGACAGAAGATATTGCCGAAGGTCCTGCTTACAAAACATCACAAGTGGGCGACTGGATTGCTCATTATATTGAAAAAAATTAAATCTTCATCTTATAATTAAAAGAACCGCTTTGTAAGAAAAACAGAGCGGTTTTTTTGTTTATAAAACCATACAATTACAGCATTGAAATAATAGTGCGTTATTCACAACAATCTGTTTACACTTCGCAATAAATTCCAAAAAAGGGAGTTACATATCTGAATAAATTTTAGTTCATTTGCCTAACGAAATCTAACATTGTTTGCTTTGAGTCTGAATAAAAATAAATTCACCCTTTTTATTATACTGACTTTAATTGTGGGGTTCCGGACATCTGCACAAACATTTAAGGAAAGCGGAATTAATGTCGGTGCAAAAGTTGGAGGTGCCAAACTGATTTCTGAGTACACAAGTAGTTTTGAAAGCATAAAAGAATTTACCAACAAACCCGGAGTAGCAGCAGGACTTGAGGTCTCAAAAATATTGTTTCCTCACGTTGAATTAGGGACTGAGTTTAGCTATTCAATTCTAAATGGCGAAACAGATAAAACAGATCATTTTTCTGCTATCGGATATCATTACAAGTTTCTGGAACCTCTTGCAGGACCAACAGAATACAACAATAAATTGATTGGCCAAAGCTTATTTATGCGATACTATTTTGGTGAAGCATTAAGAAATACAGCTTTCAATCCTTTTGTAAAAGTTGCATATGGTTATTTATGGTATAAATCTATTTTTAAATATACGGATACACAGGAGGTTATTTTTGGAAAAGGAGCTGAAAACCAGACTGATTTATCAACAGGTATGCTATCCTTTGGAGCAGGAATTAAAACTTCAGTTTCAGATCAGGTATATTTAGTTACATCCGTTGACTTTAACATGGTTAAATATGACTTTCTGGATGTGGTACACAATTATGACGATAATGGGAACCGAATGAATATTACCGGGTTATACTCCGAAATTAAAATTGGAATTTTCTATAACTCAAGCCATTCAGGCGGGAACTCTGGTTCGTCAAAAGGTAAAAAAGGTAAAAAATCAGGCAGGAACGAAAATCTTCCTTTTGCGAGATAATGACATTCATAACCTCCTTACTTCTTAAAAATTAGCAAACTCCAAAAATTGGTATTTTAAAAATAAGATAATGACTTTAAAAAATTTAAATAATTAATCATTTTGAAATAATAATTGAGTAGATTTGCTACTCAATTTTGGGAACGCAAATTAGGGAAGTTAATAAATAAGGGTACAAAGTTTAACGTTTAAAGTCAACTCATACAATATAATGTAACTGAGGAGGCGGAGCCGTGAAAAATCCGAACAATTTTAAATCAAAATTTGAAAAGCCAAGACTTAAATTGGAGTTTTTATTGTTAAAATTCTGACTTTATCTGAAAGGTAAATAAATGCTCGATTCCATTATAACATCCAAGACGAGAGTGAAGCTACTTTTAAAGTTCTTTCTGAACAGTAAGACAAAAAGTTATCTGCGAAACCTGGAGCAGGAATTTGGAGAATCGACTAATGCTATTCGTTTGGAATTAAACCGCCTCGAAGGAGCCGGATTATTAAGCTCGGAAGTTTCCGGCAATCGCAGGTATTTTAAAGCAAACACGGAACATCCGTTGTATAACGACATCAACAACATTTTAAAGAAATTTGTTGGAATTGATAAACTTATTGATCGGGTAATTAGTCAAATCGGCAATCTTGATAAAGCATATATTACCGGTGATTTTGCCGAAGGTTTAGATTCTCAAATTATCGATTTGGTACTTGTAGGTACAAATCTGGATACCAAATATATTGAAAGTCTGATCACTAAAGCAGGAAAAATGATTGAAAGAAAAATCAGATATTTGATACTCACCTGTGAACAAATGGAGGACTTCTTTAGAAACAAACCATCATTGTTGATCTGGAAAAATGATGAAAATAGAGATGTTAGTCTAAAATCAGATGACAATTAATATATTCTAAATGAAAATTTTAATAACCGGCACTGCAGGATTTATAGGATTTCATCTGGCAAATAGAATGCTGGAACCTGGTAACAGCGTAGTAGGAATTGATAATATCAACGACTATTATGATATTAATCTAAAATATGCGCGTTTAGCTGAATCCGGTATTTCTAAAAAGGAAATTGAAGATCATTCTGAATTAATTGTCCAGTCATCAGCAAAATCTTTCAAATCTCTAACTTTAGTCCAGAGTAATAAATTTCCTAATTACAGGTTTGCAAAGATGGATATTACCGACCGTGACAAACTAAATCGTCTTTTTGAAACCGAAAATTTCGATGTTGTTTGTAATCTTGCAGCTCAGGCAGGAGTAAGGTATAGTCTCGAAAATCCACATTCTTATATCAGCAGTAATCTGGTAGGATTTGCAAACATACTGGAAGCTTGCCGTCATTATAAAATCAAACATCTTGTATATGCCAGCTCATCAAGCGTTTATGGAAACAGCAGCAAAATGCCACTTTCTGTGGAAGATCGTGTGGACAACCCCATAAGTTTATATGCTGCCACGAAAAAAAGCAACGAATTAATGGCACATACATACAGTCATTTGTACCAGGTTCCCACAACCGGCCTTCGTTTTTTTACCGTTTATGGTCCCTGGGGACGACCTGATATGGCTCCAATTCTGTTTGCCAATGCCATTACAAACGGCAAACCGATTAAAGTGTTTAATAACGGTAATCTTGAACGGGATTTTACCTACATAGATGATATAGTAGAAGGGATTATTCGCGTTATTGATTATGCACCAAGAAATACTACGATGACTGGATCAACTCCATATACAATTTATAATATTGGAAATGGGAATCCAGTTAAACTCATGGATTTTATTGAAACAATGGAAAATGCACTGGGGAAAAAAGCCATAAAAGAATTTCTACCGATGCAACCCGGAGATGTCTATAAGACTTTTGCCGACATAAGCCAGTTGAAAAAAAAGTTTGGATATGCCCCCTCAACAACTTTAGAAGAAGGTATCCTGGAATTCGTAAAATGGTACAGAATTTATTACGGAAGTCAGAAATAAATACTTCAAATCTATCAGGTAAGAAGTAATAAATATAATTGCTTTCTTTTACCTTTGGAGCCAACGAATTTGTCCTTTTAACAATCAACTTTTACCTTTATCCTTTGTATTTTGAGAACTAAAAACATCTACCTTTAGAAATTTAAATTCAATTCACATGATACAAAAAATGAGACCCATTTTTACCCTGATGTTATTATTGATTGTATTTTATTCCGGCAGTTTTGCCCAGGATGTAAAGTCAGTGGATGTGAAGACACTTCCGAAATCTGATATTCAGAAAGCACAGCAAGCGATGAAAGATGCAGGACTTTCACCTCAGGACGCTGCCGACATGGCGCGCCAGAAAGGAGCTACTGAACAACAGATTCAGGATTTTCAAAACCGTCTGCAGGAAGGAAATACATCCACAGATGGAACGATCACAAATCCTGTTCAGGAAGCAGCTGACCAGGTAGAACAACAACAGGATGTTGAAAAATCAAGCAGAACAGCCAATTTAACGACTGGGAACCGGATTTTTGGTTCTTATCTTTTCAATAGTAAAAACCTCACCTTTGAACCCAGTCTAAATATACAAACTCCAAAGAATTATGAGATCGGTATTGGAGATCAGATATTGATCAATATCTGGGGAAACTCACAAAATAATTATCAGCTTGCAGTAAATAAAGATGGTCAAATCATGATCCCGGATGTAGGACCGTTGTATATTGCCGGTTCAACGTTTGAAGATGCAGAAAAAAAGATCCGGGAAAGATTAACAGCCATTTATGCCGATATGGGCGGTAACAATCCACAAACATTTGCACAGGTTAACATGGGGCAGTTACGTTCCATTCAGGTAAACCTTGTTGGCGAAGTAACCACTCCCGGAACTTATACCCTTCCCGTCACTGCGACCACTTTCAATGCCCTTTATCTTTCCGGCGGGCCAAATGATATAGGTTCTTTCCGAAACATAAAAATCATCAGAAACAATAAGGTGTTTAAAATTATAGATATTTATAATTTCCTGGTTAATGCCGATCCTTCCGATAATATTTCGTTAAAAGATCAGGATATTATTTTCATTCCCGCAGCGGAAAAAAGGGTTGAGGTAAATGGTGAATTTAAACGTAACGGACTTTTCGAACTAAAAGAAGGTGAAACATTAAGCGATCTGATTCGTTTTGCCGGAGGTTTCACACAAGATGCCTACCTGGCAAAAACACAAATTTACCGGAAAACACAACAGGGATATCAGATTATTGATGTTCCATTTAATGAATTGAAAACGACTGCTTTAAATAACGGCGACGAAATAAGGAATGAAAAGATCACAGATTTGTATGAAAACCGGGTGACGATTTCCGGTGCCGTCTATCGCCCGGGTCAATATGAGTGGAAAACCGGACTTACGTTGAAAGAACTGATAATGAAAGCTGATAGCCTTACTCCTGATGCATTTCAGAATCGAGGTATAATAACGAGGTACAATAAGGATTTAACTACTTCAGCCATTGCATTTAACGTGGGTGAGATTGTCAACGGGCAAAAAAACATTCCGTTGCAACCTGAAGATATGATCCTGATAAAATCGCATTTTGATCTGAAAGAACAACCTTATATTTCAGTAAACGGAGAAGTTCTCCAAGCCAGGTCAGTTTAACTGGTCAGAAAATCTTACCCTCGGTGACGCTATTTTTATGGCAGGAGGATTTACAGAAGGAGCCGACAGCACATTTATCGAAGTAGCCCGACGTCTTTCTTATGAAGAGGCTGCACAACTTTCAGACACACTTGGTCATATTATTATTGCCAATATGTCCCGTTCGCTGAATATTGGAAAAAATGATGCAGAATTACAACTTCAGCCTTACGACCAGGTCTCGGTACGCCAGGCACCAAACTACCGGATAAGTAAAACCGCTTTATTACCGGAGAAGTAGCTATATGCCGGTGCCTATTCCATTAACAACAAACAGCAACGTATTTCGGATTTGATCCATTTGGCGGGAGGAATAACTCCACAAGCTTATGTTAATGGCGCAACATTGGAACGCTTTTCCGAAGAACTGGGAACTGAAAGTGTAGCAATTGATTTAAAACAGATACTTCAGAAACCCAAAAGCGATGCAGACCTTTTTCTGAATAACGGAGACCGAGATCAATATTCCTGAATTTATGCAAACCGTAAAGATTAGCGGCAATGTACAAAATCCCTTCTCCATCACTTATCAGGCTGGCAAAAATGCTAAATATTATATCGACCGCTCGGGTGGCTTTGCAAGTGATGCACATAAAAAGAAAACTTATGTACGATATCCCAATGGGGAAACAGCTGTCACAAAAAGCTTTATTTTCCGCTCCTACCCTACTGTTCAGCCAGGCAGCCAGATAATTGTTCCTCAGAAACCAGAGAAAAAAGTTGGAGATTCAGGACGCTGGCTGGCAATTGCCAGTGCTTTGGCTTCACTTGCCGTATCTATCGCAACTGTTGCAAATCTTACAAAATAATTCTTTTTTTAGTCCCCTTTGGAGAAGGGGGAATTTAAGGGAGATTGAAAAATAAATATTATGACTGACGAAAAAATAAACCCAACTGCTACCGACGACGAAATCGATCTCATTGCATTGGCAAAAACCACTTGGCAGGGACGCAAATCTATTATTATTACCGTTGTTATATTTACAATTCTGGGATTGGCTATAGCACTTCTTTCGCCAAAAGAATATACCGCATCAACGACCATGGTTCCACAGCTTTCCAGCGGAAAGTCAAAACTAAGTGGATTATCTTCACTGGCATCGTTAGCAGGATTTAATCTCGATATGAACATGGAAACCAGTGAACTTTCTCCATACATTTATCCGCAAATTGTCCAAAGTGTTCCTTTCCAATTGGAGATCATGAACACTCCGTTTACTTTTTCGAATGTTGATCATCCGGTTTCCATTTATGAATATTACACTGATATTGCCAAGCCTGGTATTTTATCGCTAATTAAAAAATATACGTTGGGATTACCTGGCGTAATTCTGAAAGCAATTCGTGGAGATCAGGATGATACAACCGGAAACATGGATGACACAAATACCATCAAATTAACCCGGGATCAGGATGATGTAAGAAAAATAATAGCTGAAAATGTGACATTGGAAACCAATGATAAAGAAGGATATGTAGTTTTATCCTCTCGTTTTGGTGAACCTAAATTGGCAGCAGAAGTGGCCCAAAAAGCACAGGAGTTATTACAACAGTATATTACCGAATTCAAAATTAAAAAAGCAACTGCCCAATTAGAATTTGTAGAAGAACGATGTGCAGAAAAGAAAAAGGAATTTGAACGGGCTCAGGATAACCTGGCAGCCTTCCGTGATCGCAATAAAAATGTTACCTCGGCTTTGGCACGCACGGAAGAAGAACGACTGCAAAGCGACTATCAGCTTGCTTTTGATGTTTATTCACAGCTGGCACAACAACAGGAACAGGCTCAGATCAAGGTAAAAGAAGATACACCGGTGTTCTCCATTGTGAAACCAGTGGTGGTTCCCATTGAAAAGTCAGCTCCCAACCGTCCGATGATTTTAATTATCTGGATTTTCCTTGGTAGAGTAATTGGCATCGGGTGGATTTTTGGAAAACAGTTTCTTGCCACCGTTAAAGAAAGATGGCAAACTTTGGAAAATCAGAATATCCATAGGGAGCCTTGATTTCAAATTTCCGTCAATCCAATAAATGACTTCAATAAAAACAGTCATAAACAACCACAGAGAATACAAAGAATGTACAAAATTATACAGAGATAAAACAATCCATGCATTATAATTCGGATATATTTTGAGTTTCGAAATTATCATATTCATTATTGTATTTATTTACATCCTGTCTGCATTTCTGATCGGATTGTTAAGACCGGGAGTAATTCTGTTCAGTGCTGCCGTAATTTTTATGGCCACCGGCATTATATCGGCTGAAGAAATGATCGCTGGTTTCTCCAATACCGGAGTACTGACCATTATGTTACTCTTTCTGATTAATGAAGGGATAAAACAATCGGGACTGATAACAAAAATTGCACAGGGGTACCTTCCGCGAAAGAAAAGCCCGATGCCCTTTATGATTCCGAGAATTATGGTACCGGTAGCATTTCTGTCTGCATTTTTAAATAACCTGCCCATTGTAGTAAATGGTTCTCCCATCCTAATCAAATGGACAGAAATGATGAACCTTTCCAGTAAAAAGTTTCTTATTCCACTCTCCTATGCAGCTATCCTGGGGGGGATGTGTACACTTATCGGAACTTCTTCCAACCTTGTAGTCCATGGATTAATGATTGAAAACGGCTTTTCAGGTATGCACCTGTTTGAGCTCGGGAAACTGGGTTGGATCATTGGTCTGGCAGGACTTGTTTATATGGCCTTCCTCGGTAATTTACTCCTTCCCGGGAAAAGAATATTTCCAAAAAAACAAATAACAAGCTCCAAAGATTATTATTACAATGTTCAGTTAAAAGAAGGAAGTAACCTTATTGGACAAAACATTGTAAATAACCATATTGCAGGACTCAACGGGCTTGAGGTCCATTCCATCGAACGAAATGACAGAACCATAAAACCGGATCATGGGTCCATTAAGATTCACCGTAATGACGATATTTTATTGACCGGCAGCGCCGATCGGCTTAACTATATTATTAATCATTCAGAAGTAAAACTAAAAGGAACCGATGATCTGAAAACAGAGGACCGCTCTGCAATGAAACACTATGAAGTGGTTTTATCGCCTCGATTTTCAGGACTTGGAATGACCGTGGAGGAATTTGGGTTCCGGGAACATTTTGATGCCTTTGTTCTTGCCATTCATCGTAATGGTGAACCAATCACCACAAATTTGAATAAGCTGAAATTAAAAGTAGGCGATAATGTGGTACTGCTGGCAACAGAACAATTCGCTGCCAACTGGGGAACCTCGCATATGTTTTATTTAATGAATTATATCCAGGATTACCCGGTAGAAAAGAAAAACAGCAAACGATGGGCAGCCCTGATCATTTTAATGGCTATGGTTACCGGAATTGTACTTAACGAACTTGTCTTTTATATCTTTGGGACAAGGGTTAACATCTTTCTGTTTGTAGCAATCGGAGTGCTGTTACTGGTATGGTTAAAAATACTACCCCAGCAGGACTATACCAAAAGTGTGAGCTGGGACCTGATCATTACCATTGCCTCTGCCTTTGCAGTAAGCAAGGCCATTCAAAACACAGGTGTGGCAAATACACTGGCCCAGGAGTCGATCGACATTGTAAAATCACTGGGTCCATACGGAGTACTGGCAATTATTTACTTACTCACTGCCGTTCTCACAGAGATTATAACAAACAACGCGGCCGTTGCACTGGTTTTTCCGATAGCGATAGTTGCTGCGCAGTTATTAAAAGTTGATCCGAGGCCTTTTTTTATTGCCATTGCCATTTCAGGAGCAGCCAGTTTTATAACTGCCCGTGGTTACCGGACTAATCTGATTGTAAAAGCTATTGGTCATTATTCCGGCAGGGACTTTTTCCGGATCGGCGCTCCATTGCAACTATTGACTTTTTCCATCAGTGTTGTACTAATCCCCTGGATTTGGCATTTCTGACAAAAATATTGGACTTTTGTCTTTTTAACCACAGAGAGCGCAGAGAAGCCACAAAGAACACGGAGAAAGAAACTTGAAAAATGAAATAATAATGTTTCCGGCCTCAGAAAAAATGCGTTTTGAAAATGGATGAAAGAGCGTATAAAAATATTTTCTGTCTGACTTCGACCAAAGTGTCGAAGGAGTTTAAAAGATTTTAGCGAATGAAATTCATTTTTAGCAATTTTTTCTTCAGCCTTGACTTTTTTGCTTCTTTTTTGTGTCAAGACAAAAATGAAGATAACCTCCGTCCGGCATAAGGGCAATAAAAAATATAAAATATCATAACAACAGTTTTCTCTTCCGCCCGGACCTTGAAATGAGAATATAAAGGCAGAGAGCGCAGAGAATCCACAAAGAACACAGAGCGAAATGAATAATTATCCGTCTCAATAATATCCTTATCGCGAGCAAGTCAAAAATCCGTGCAACGGGCTGGCCTGGCACATTGAAAAAACGAAAAGGTTATTTTTGACTTGATTCTTTTCGCTTCGTTTTTCTCATCTAAGGAGAAAAATGAAGGCCCCTCCTGCAGGACAAAAGCAACAACAAAATACTGACTTCTATAACAACCACTACCTGTATAAAATAATTAAACATCAAATAATACATGAACTACAAAAATCAAATCTTAGAAAAAATAGCCAACAATACCGAAGTCGTTGGTATCATCGGACTTGGTTATGTTGGCCTGCCATTGGCAGTTAACTTTGCCGAAGCCGGTGTTAAAGTAATTGGTTTCGAAAAATCAGAAACCAAAGTAAACAAGATCAATTCAGGAGAGAATTACATTAAAGATATACGCGATGCTGTTCTTCGCGAAGTCGTCGATAAAGTTTCCCTCGAAGCCACTACCGACTTCTCCCGGATGAAAGAATGTGATGCACTTATTATTTGTGTACCCACTCCTCTCGACAGGTTTCGCAAGCCCGATATGAGTTATATTGAAAGTGCTTGTAAGGACATCGGACAAAACATGAAACCGGGAACATTTATCAGCCTGGAAAGCACCACCTATCCCACCACTACCGAAGATTTCATGCTGCCCATTATCGAACAAGCATCAGCACAAAATATGTATTTTAGCACGAATAGTGTCCCTCTTAACAAGAGGGACGAGGAGCCTGCACGGGCGACGGAGGGAGTTCAGCTACCACTGACCTCGTTTAAACACGGCACCCATTTCTGGCTTGCCTATTCTCCTGAACGTGTTGATCCGGGAAACAAAACATTTCACACCCGGAATACGCCAAAGGTATTGGGAGCAATGACACCTGAGGGACTTGAAATCGGACAAGCACTATATAAAAAAGCCATTGACAACATTCACCCGGTAAGTTCACCACGAGTAGCTGAAATGGTAAAAATTCTGGAAAATACTTACCGATTGATAAATATCAGTCTGATTAATGAACTGGCTTTGCTGGCAGGTAAAATGGACATTAATATTTGGGAAGTAATTGAAGCAGCAAAAACAAAACCTTTTGGATTCCAGGCATTTTATCCGGGTCCGGGAATTGGTGGGCACTGTATTCCACTCGACCCTTTTTACCTGGAACACATTGCCAAACGTTTTGATTTTGAATTGAGTATGATCCACACCGCAGGTCATATCAATATGCGGATGCCACATTACATGTATATAAAAATTGCGTCAGCACTAAACCGGCAAAAAAAAGCAGTTAACGGAAGTAATATTCTTTTTCTGGGTGTTGCCTATAAACCCAATATCGATGATGAGCGCGAATCGCCGGCGCTGGAAATCATGGATACTGTTGCACATAAAGGAGGAATTGTCTCTTATTACGACCCGTTTATTCCTGAAGTAAGAACAAATGAAGGTATTTCATATACATCCGTTGAATTATCTGCCAAAACCTTAGCAGATGCAGATGTTGTAGTTCTGACTACCAACCACAGTGCATTTGATGTAGAATTTATTCAACAACATGCCAAAATGATTGTTGATATGAGAAATATGATTAAAGAAAGCTCGGAAAAAGTGTATAAATTATAAATGCTGTTTAACCGCATAATAAGTTGTTTAAAACCAACATGACAAATTGATTTGGATTATATGATTATCATGTTCAGGAGATATCATGCTTGAAATTATGTTCGAACTAAATTATTTCTGCCATATATTTGATAGAAACAATGGCTGTCTGAGACAACATAATTTTTGGTTTTAAAGTGTAAATCACTGGAAAACATCCTGTAAGTATTCGGAGTAAGCAAGCCTCTCAAACGATTACGGATTTATTTCCTATTTATTGAATCAAATTTGGAAGACATTAAATATTGAAAATATTGAAATGAAAACAGCACTCATTACGGAATAACAGGCCAGGATGGAGCCTACCTGGCTGAATACCTGATCAAAAAAGGATATATAGTTCACGGGATCAAACGGCGGGCATCCTTGTTCAACACCGATCGCATTGATCACCTTTACCAGGACCCGCATATGGAACATCGAAACCTGATCCTTCATTATGGCGACATGACAGACAGCATGAACCTAACCAGGATCATCCAGGAAACCCAGCCGGATGAAATTTATAACCTGGCAGCCATGAGCCATGTAAAGGTAAGTTTTGATACACCGGAATACACCGCTAATGCAGATGGAATTGGAATGTTACGTATTTTGGAAGCTGTTCGTTTACTGGGAATGATTCCCAGGACCCGTATTTACCAGGCATCCACTTCCGAATTATATGGAATGGTTCAAGAGGTCCCGCAAACAGAAAAGACACCTTTTTACCCACGTTCGCCTTATGGAGTAGCAAAATTATATGCCTACTGGATTACCGTCAATTACAGGGAAGCATATAACATGCACGCCAGCAATGGAATATTGTTTAATCATGAATCCCCCATTCGAGGGGAAACATTTGTTACCCGAAAAATTACGCGCGCTATTGCACGAATAGCATTGGGAATGCAACAAACGGTTTATATGGGAAATCTTTCTTCGCAACGCGACTGGGGACATGCCAAGGACTACATCAAAGCCATGTACCTTATCCTTCAGCAGGATCAGCCGGATGATTACGTTATTGCTACAGGCATTACAACGACCATCCGGGATTTCATAAAAATGTGTGGGGAAGAAATTGGTCTGGAAATTACATTTTCAGGCAAAGGAACTGAAGAAAAAGGATTTTTAACTGCCGTTGATGAACAACGATTTAAGGAAAAAGTGGGAAAACAATACCTTGAATCGATTAAATCACGCATTACAATTTCACAAACGCACTCCGTCACTTCGTCACCCGATAACTCGATCCTTGCATCCGTTGATCCAACCTATTTCCGACCAACAGAAGTAGATCAGCTTATCGGTGATCCGTCAAAAGCGAAAAGGCAACTCGGCTGGGAGCCACAATATGATTTAAAAGGGCTTATCTCAGACATGATGCAGTCGGATATTAAACTGATGAAGAAAGATGCTTATCTAAACGAAGGCGGTTACAGGACATTGAATTATTTTGAATAAAATGGCAGTGAAATGATGAGACCTACTTCAGTCGCCAGGCTCCTTCGTGTATTCATGCTTCAATACAAGTTTGAAGCAATGAACGCCAAGCTCAAAACAACCTGGAAAGTATGACTTTCCGAGGGAGGAACGACCGAAGGAAACCAATGCCTTCATCAGAGACATTTTATGAAAGCCTGGACTTACATAACAACAAACAAAAACAACACAGTTCTGTACACAGGTGTGACTGGTAATATAAAAAGTCGTATGGAGGCTCATAAAACAAAAAAGTACGCCAGATCTTTCACAGCTCGGTATCACGCCGACAAACTGGTATGGTATCAGGAATTCGACAGTATCATTAATGCACATAACAGAGAAAAGCAAATAAAAGCCGGATCACGTCATAAAAAGCTTGACTTGATTAATAAGATGAATCCTGAATGGAAAGACCTGTTCGAAATATTATAAAGCACGAATTTGCGAGGGAATGAGGAACGAATGAACGAAGCAATGAATCCTGAGTGGAAGGATTTATATGAGGCTCTGCTTAAAGATTGAGATGGCTTCGTTTCGCTCGCCATAGTCTCATTTCAAAATAAAGTTAGCAATATGAATAAACAAAGTAAAATATACGTCGCGGGACATAAAGGCCTGGTAGGTTCAGCCATCTGGAAAAATCTGGAAGAAAAAGGATACACTAACCTGATCGGAAAAACCAGGGACGAACTGGATCTGCTTGACCAGCAGGTTGTGGAAGCATTCTTTGAACAGGAGAAACCTGAATATGTTTTTTTGGCAGCTGCAAAAGTGGGAGGAATTGTGGCCAACAATACTTACCGGGCAGATTTTATTTATGAAAACCTGGTCATTCAGAACAATGTGATTCATAGTGCATGGAAATATGGCGTTAAAAAATTGTTGTTTTAGGCAGTACCTGTATTTATCCTAAGAGCAGCGCCACAGCCTATGCCGGAAGATTCTCTACTCACCTCTCCGCTTGAATATACCAACGAGCCTTATGCCATTGCAAAAATTGCAGGGATTAAACTGTGTGAAAGCTACAATATTCAATATGGCACTAACTTTCTTTCGGTGATGCCCACCAATTTGTATGGCCCAAATGATAATTTCGACCTGGAAAAGTCGCATGTTCTACCTGCCCTTCTCCGAAAGATTTATTTAGGCAAATGCCTTGAGGAAGACAATTGGGAAGCCATTAGAAATGATCTCGTAAACGACCAATTGAAGGTATAAATGCAAGTGCATCAGAAGAAGAAATCATCACTATTCTTTCAAAATACGGATTATCATCTCGACAACGATCCGGAGAGCCCTTTACAGTTCAGGCCGATAAAGGGGAATTGAAAAGAGAATGTTTCCGTTGAAATCTGGGGATCGGGTACCCCACTGCGGGAATTCCTCTGGAGCGATGAAATGGCCGATGCCTGTGTTTATATTATGGAGAATGTTGACTTTACAAGTCTCTCATCCCCCTTGGAGAAGGGGGATAAAGGGGGATTGAACAGCAAAATCCGAAACACCCACATCAACATCGGCACCGGCAAAGAGATCAGCATAAAAGCACTGGCTGAGTTGATCAAAGCAACGATCGGGTTCAAAGGCGAGCTCGTGTTCAACACCTCAAAACCTGATGGGACGATCCGCAAACTTACCGATGTAAGCAAACTTCATTCACTGGGATGGAAACATAAAATTGAAATTGAAGAAGGAGTTAAAAAGATGTATGAGTGGTATGAAGATGAAATGAAGATGGAAGGATTTATAACCCGTTGAAAAGTTTCGGTTCTTTATGAGATAAAATGGATCATTTTCTCATAACAATGTATTAGCGATTATTTTTATCTTTGTTATATGCGGTTAAAACCTGAGATACAATCATTCTTAAAGGAAATGGCTTTAAAAATGTTTCCTGATGATGAGTTTTATCTGTTCGGGTCCAGACTTGATGAAGACGGATTAGGAGGCGACATTGATATTTTAATCTTATCAGACAAAAAAATCGATAACAGAAAGTTACGATCATTAAGAATTAATTTTTACAAAAAATTCGGCTGGCAAAAAATCGACCTTGTAAATTTCACCAAAAATGATCCCTCCACCTTTAAAAAGCTAATTCTTACCAACGCTCAACCTCTTTAAGAGATGAATAACGACAGACTAAAATTACAACTCCTTAATGAAGAATTGGGATTATTGGAAAAAGCGGTTTTAACATTACAACTTTCTGCTGACAAGTGCAATCACATTCTTCCCAAAAATGAGTTTACATTTGAAGATATGGAATCATTTGATTCCCTCACTTCAAAATTTGGAAGAACCGCTGATCTTTACACTCAGAAAGTACTCAGGACTGTTTGGATACTTTTACACGAACCATTTGTTCCATTTATCGATTTTCTTAACAAAGCAGAAAAAATTACCTTAATCCGCTCGGCCGATAAACTTTTAGAAATACGAGACTTAAGAAATCAAATCACACACGAATACATTCCTGAGGCGATAAACGATCTTGTTCCTGAGGTAATTGAATTATCAGCATCCTTAATCGATAATATAGATTTTTCCCGACAATTTATTGCAAAAAGAGGATGGTTGAATAAACCGAAGGATTAAAAATCCAAAAAATTTGGTTCAAAAAATAACGTAGCCAGGTTTAATATCTTCCTGTAAAAAGTTAAAGTGACCGGATCCGTTTTTCTAATGTCTGCTGGTCTGTCATTTCGTGGCAAAAAATGATCGAAAATATATGGAGGCCAAATAACGGCATCCTGAGCAGGAAAAACAGAAGCCAAAAAATTACACCAAAATAAAAAAGTATTTCATCAAAAATACAGGACACTATTTACAAATTATTCACGACTAAATAATAATGACTAAAAAAAGAAAAGTATTCGTTTCCGGCTGTTATGATATGCTTCATAGCGGACACGTTGCTTTTTTTGAAGAGGCGGCGCAACATGGAGATCTTTATGTAGGTATCGGATCAGACAAAACCATTGAGCAGTTAAAAGGCCGGCCAACCATTAATACCGATAGCGAACGTTTATATATGGTAAAAGCCATTAAACATGTAAAAGATGCCTGGGTCAACTCCGGGAGCGGGTTATTGGATTTTGAACGGGAGTTCCGTCAATTGAAGCCAGACATTTTTTTTGTTAATGAAGATGGTTTTACTCCCGATAAAATAAAACTCTGTAATGAAATCGGTGCCGAACTTATTATAAGTAAGCGTATCCCCCACTCCGGGCTACCGGCACGTTCAACGACTTCATTGCGAAAAGTTTGTAATATTCCCTTTCGACTTGATCTGGCCGGCGGTTGGCTCGATCAGCCCTATGTTTCAAAATATTACCCGGGACCGGTGATCACCATCAGCATCCATCCCGATTACAACTTTAACGACCGCAGCGGCATGTCGAGCAGTACGCGTAAAAAAGCCATTCAACTTTGGCAAACCGATATTCCGGAAGGCAACAGGGAATTGCTGGCCAAAACACTTTTCAGTTTTGAAAATCCTCCGGGAACCAACGTTATTTCCGGGTCTCAGGATTCGATAGGAATTGTTTTTCCCGGCGTAAACAAACTAAATTACGGTAAAGAACAATACTGGCCCGATTCCATTGAATCAATTACCAATCAGGAAACACTGGAATTTATTGAGGACCACCTTTGGTTTATCACCCTGTCACCAAGAATAGGTGATTTTGATGTGCTGGCCGATACCGATATCAATGACACAAAAGCAAAAGACTTAGCCGATGCTGCTGAAAAATGCTGGTCGGCTATTCAAAATAAAAATCTGGACAGCATTTGGTGCCGCCATGCGCGAAAGCTTTGAAGCACAGATAGCTATGTTTCCACACATGGTTAATAACGATATAATTGAAATCATGGATAATTACAAAGACCAGGCGCTGGGCTGGAAACTCAGTGGTGCCGGAGGTGGCGGCTACCTCGTGCTGGTATCTGAGAAACCGGTTGAAAATGCGTTAAAGGTGAGGGTTGTGAGGCCATAATGATGGAAAATGAAAGATGTAAGATAACGGATAGTGAGAGGGCATGAGACCGCGTCGTCTCTTCGTTCCTCGCGAATTCCTGCACCCAACAATATTTGGAGCTCAGACCTCCATGCACAAAACAACATTTGTAGCACGACTTTGCGAGGGAGCGCAGCGACAGTGGCAAACTTATGACTTTAAGCAGTTCACTTTTAAACAAACGACCGAAACTTCCCTGCCGAATGGCAGGGAACGAACGACCGAAGGAGGCTCACTACTTTGAGCACAGTGCCCATAAAGAACGTTCTAAAATGTACAGCAGAACAATGAGGAGATCGCTTCGTCTCTACGTGCCCTCGCGAATCCCTGCACCTAACATACTTTTGAAATGAAAACATTGGAATACAAAACAAGATTCGTGGTAAGAGTCTGCGAGGGAGCGAAGATATGAACGACCGTGGCAGCCACACGACTTTGAGCACAATGCCCATAAAGAACGTCCTAAGCAAGTTCAGCAGAACGGTGATAAGATCGCCACGCTCTCTGCGCTCGCTCGCGAATCTGTGCACCTAATAAACTTTTGAAATCAGAATATTTGAATACAAAACAAGATTCG
>CAVYOB010000019.1:0-170778 GCA_963769925.1 uncultured Prolixibacteraceae bacterium | reverse complement strand
ATTGATTACATGCAGAATTATAAGGTATTTACATTTGATTCCGTTGGTTTTTCTGATCCAAAGGGATTGAATGATTATTTACATTCTATCAACTTCAAATCTGTTTATATGATAGATCCGGGCGTGAAGAAAGAAGAAGGTTATTTTGTATATGATCAGGGGACTGCAGGGAATTACTGGGTTTATAACAATAACCATGAAGTATTTACAGGAAACGTTTGGCCGGGAGAATGTGTTTTTCCTGATTTTACAATGCCAGAAACAAGGCAATGGTGGGAGACGTTGTATGATCCATTTATGAAAACAGGTATTGACGGAGTTTGGAATGACATGAATGAACCATCAGTTTTTCGCGGTCCGGGTGGTACAATGCCAGAAGATAATTTCCATCGTGGAGGAGGTATTTTACAACCAGGTCCTCATCTACGTTATCACAATGTATATGGTATGCTTATGGTTGAAGCTACCAGGGAAGGAGTAATGAAAGCCAATCCCAATAAAAGACCATTTGTTTTATCGCGTTCTAATTTTTTAGGAGGACAAAAATATGCAGCCACCTGGACTGGTGATAATGCAGCTAACTGGGAACACTTCAAAATGGCAACGCCAATGATACTGAATTTAGGTTTATCCGGCCAGCCTTTTTCTGGTCCTGATATAGGTGGTTTTGGTGGAACTCCTGATTCTGTTTTATTTGCAAACTGGATGTCTGTCGGCGCTTTCTATCCATTCTGCCGAAATCACACAGAAAAAAGAACCGCTGCACAGGAACCCTGGGCATTTGGCAAAAAAATTGAAGATATTTCAAGAATTGCATTGGAACGACGTTATAGACTGTTACCTTTTCTGTATACATTATTCTGGGAATCTTCTGAATCAGGATTACCGGTAATGCGACCCGTATTTTTTGCCGATATTACAGATACAACCCTAAGAAGAGAACAAGAAGCATTTATGTGGGGTGACGATTTATTAATCATACCCAAATGGTCAGAAAATCCTCAACTACCACATGGTATCTGGAAAACTATTTCGCTGGTTGGAGAAGATTCTAAAAAAGATGAATATCAACCGGAATTGAAGCAAAAGGGAGGAACAATTATTCCAATCAGCTCCGTAATTCAATCAACGAAAGAATATAAGACAGATTCACTAACTCTTCTGGTTTGTCTCGATGAGAAAAATAAAGCCTCAGGAACTTTATATGTTGACAAAGGAGAAGGATATAATTACCGAAACGGTGATTTTGAATTGGATACTTTCACTGCAGAAAAAAATGGTGATAGTATGGTTACGGTAAAATGTGAAGTCAATGGTAAAAATCAAACACAAGAACAAAGGTTCTACCAAATAGGTTTGGTTACCAATTCAGGAGTTATCTATTCTGACTGGCAAAATAGTACCACAATAAATATAAGGACAAAAAGCGGTTTACAATAAAACTAAAAATATTTCAACAAAGCTGTAATTTGTTTTTTATTGTTGAATTTTAATTTGCAGCACACTGTATTTTAGACTTTTGTAAGTAATGAAAAAAAATAAAGCCGGATTATATTCACCATATGAACAGAGCCTTTCGAGACGTAATTTCGTAAAGAAAATTGGCGTATCAACAGCTGCTTTTTCTTTACTTCCTGTAAGTGGCTTCGATAAGACTTCTGTTTTTAGTGGTCAACGTCCTCAAAGACTAAAGTCTCTGGAAATTCATTCCAATGGAAGTGTTACTTTTCGATTGTCAGCTCCTGAAGCCACATCCGTTACCTTGAATGGTGATTATCCGATAGGTGAGGATATTGTAATGACAAAAGATATGGATGGAATCTGGTCGGTTACTGTTGATTCCTTAAAGGATGACTTTTACGGCTATTATTTTAATGTAAACGGCATTAGAACGCTAGATCCTCAAAATGTATTTACTTTTCGCGATGGTTCAAGATATTTCAGTATTGCAATCGTACCCGGAGAAAAATCGAATAATTACCTTGTAAATGATGTTCCCCATGGGACTTTGTCGCAGGAATGGTACCCTTCCCCCATTTTGAACAAGAAGAATCGAAGAATGTATGTTTATACTCCTCCCGGTTATGAAAGTGGTACTGAGCATTATCCGGTTCTTTATCTTTTGCATGGTGGTGGAGGCGATGAAGATGCATGGACTAATATGGGCAGAGCTCCTCAAATTTTCGATAATTTAATTGCAAAGGGACAAGTAAAACCAATGATTTTGGTTATGACTAATGGCAACTCCACACAGATCGCTGCTCAAAATGTTGAACTATCTGGCGATTCAGGACCTGAAGTGCATACAAATAAGGGGGGTTTTAGAAGAAATATCACAGAATTTCCGCAAAGTCTTGTTCAGGATGTTATACCATTTATTGATAAAAATTACCGTACAATATCCAATCGAGAGAATAGGGCAATTGCAGGACTCTCCATGGGGGGTGCACAAACATTTTATACGGCATTTAATAACATAGAAAAATTTACATGGGTAGGTGAATTTAGTGGAGGTTTCACATTATTGCCCGATGTCGCTGTTCCAATTAATCCCCCTTCAAATGCTGATAAATTAAGAGGACCGGATATTAGCAGGTCTATTGATCCTGAAAAATTTTTATCCTTGCTTCCACAACTTACTACAAAAGTAAATAGCCAACTAAACCTACTTTTTATTTCCATTGGCACTGATGACGGATTAATAACAACTCACAATAAATTAAAAGAAATTCTGAACAGCAGAAATATTAAGTATAAGCTAGTTGAGGTACCCGGCTATGGCCATGAATGGAGTTTTTGGAGATTAATTCTTAGCGAATTTACCCCCATGTTGTTTAAATAATTTTCTGACAAACCACATTATCAATATATATAAACTAAAACCAATAAAAATGAAAACCAACAGAAGAAACTTTTTTCAAACCATGGGAGCAGGAGCAGCCGGGCTTGGTCTTGCTTCTGCATTTCCTTTGACTGCCTGTGCTGCTCAGAACAGAATAATTCTGAAGATGAAAATGACGAGCAAGTTCTTTTTATTGGCGATGATATTGCCATTGCCGATACTGTTTATGGAAAGTTCAGGGATTTATTCTTACGCGGAATTTACCAGTTTCGCGGAATTCCTTATGGAGCGGATACAGGCGGCAAAAACCGTTTTATGCCACCACAAAAACCAGAACCATGGGATGATATTTTTCCTGCAGTCTGGTGGGGAAATTCAGCTCCTCAAATCATGGATAACCAATACGCAAATGCATAGGCATCATTTGCCGATCACTGGAATTATGATGATGTAAGTGAAGATTGTCTAAGGCTTAATGTCTGGACACCAGCGATTGCCGACGGAAAAAAACGTCCGGTAATGGTGTGGTTGCATGGTGGAGGTTATACCAATGGAAATGGAATTGAACAGGATGGTTATATGGGTGAAAATCTTAGCCAAAAAGGGTGATGTTGTTTTTGTTTCCATTAATCATCGTCTTGGGCCGATTGGATTTTCCGATTTATCGGGAGTGGGAGGAGAAAAATACAAAGATTCAGGAAATGTTGGAGCGCTTGATATGGTTGCTGCACTGGAATGGGTAAAAGAAAATATTGCCAATTTTGGTGGCGATCCTGATAATGTAACAATTATGGGACAATCAGGCGGAGGCGCAAAAGTATGTACTGTGGCAGCTATGCCAAAAGCAAAAGGATTGGTTCATAAAGCTGTTCCATTAAGTGGTTCTTCAACTGCAGGCAATGGATCAAATGTATTCACAGAAAATTGGGTGAATATATTTTGAAAGAAGCAGGATTAAAACCATCTGAAATTGATAAACTTCAGGAAATGCCCTGGCGGGATTATATTCTGCTTGGCAAACAAGGCCAGCACGAAAAATATGCCAAGAAATGCGGAACTGACCGGAATGCGAGGAGGATTTGCACCTGTTGCCGATGGAATTAATATCCCAAAAGGAACTTTTTACTCAGAAGCAAATGGAGTTTCATCTGATGTGCCGATGATTATCTGCAGCACATTCCATGAATGGGGAATTGGCACGACTGATGCCCGAATTGGAAAAAATCACTGCAAGAGAAGCAAAAGAATATGTTAAAAGAAAGAGCAGGTTTCAGAGGCGGATTTGGGTGATAAAGCTGCAGAAGTTTATGATGCTTATGCAAAATTTTTCCCGATGCAAAACCAATTGAAATTATTAACTCTGGTCGCAGCAACCGAAAAAGTGTTGTTGAAACAGCAACTGCTAAATCAAAACAACAAGCACCTGTTTATGTGGCCTGGTTTGGATGGGAACCACCGCTGTTTAATGGCAGGATGAGTGCATTCCATTGTCTCGATATTTGTTTCTGGTTTTATAATACCGATCTGATGCTTACTCATACCGGTGGAGGTGGTCGAGACCAAGAAAACTTTCTGAAAAAATGTCGGATGCATTACTTGCATTTATGAAAACCGGAAATCCAAACTGCAAAAGTTTACCTGAATGGCCGGCATTCACCGTAGCAAATGGCGAAACAATGATTCTTAATGATAATTGCGAAGTTAAAAATGACCCTGATCGTGAAGGGAGAGAAATGCTTTAAATGTAATAACCACAAAAAATTAAGAAATGAGAAATTTAATTTTATTTACGGTTTTGATGCTTTTTGTTATAGCAGCACATGCGCAACAACAAAATAATCAGGAACAACAAACACAGCAACGTCAACAGCGCCAACAACGATGGTCTCCGGAGAGTACAGAATGGTATTATCCGGTACCGCCAAAAGTAAAACCAGGGATAAATGCTGCACCACCATCTGATGCAATAGTTTTGTTTGATGGTACTGATTTATCAAAGTGGGAATCAAGAGGGTGGGGCCCCGGCTAAATGGAATGTACATGATGGTGTTTTTACCATTGAGCCCGGTACCGGAACTATCTTCCACTAAAGAATATTTTGGTGATTGCCAGTTACATATTGAGTTTAAATCACCTGAACCGGAAAATTATAACGGACAAAACAGGGGTAATAGTGGAATTTTTATGCAAAGTACTTATGAAATTCAGGTGCTTGACGGAGATAATAATCCTACTTATGTAAATGGTATGGTTGGCAGCATTTACAAACAAAATGCACCATCAGTAAATGCATACACAAAAAATGGTGAATGGCAGGTATATGATATCTACTGGAAAGCACCTGTATTTAGTACAAACGATGAGTTAGAATCTCCTGCTGTTGTAACAGTTGTTTTAAATGGGATTGTGGTTCAGAATAACTATGTTTTAAAAGGGAACACACCATATATTGGATTGCCCAAGTACACGGCTCACGGTCGAATGCCAATTACATTACAGGATCATGGAACAAAAACTTCTTATAGAAATATTTGGATAAGAAATCTTTAAAAACAGATTTGTTATGAAAACAAATAGACGAAGATTTGTAAAAAATACATCATTAGCTGCAGCTGGCCTGGGATTATCTTTAGTCGTACCACATAAAGTAATGGCAAAAATTATCCAGAATGCGCCAAGCGATAGATTAAATCTTGCGGTTATTGGATTAGGAATGGGATGCAGGGATTTACAGGGTGCGTTAACAAATTCCTGGGTAAATTGTATTGCCATGTGTGATGTGAATAAAGAAAGATTGAATGAGCAAGCGGCAAATTTTAAGAAGCAATACCCAGATCAGGCATCAAGTATAAAGTTGTATACCGATTTTCGTGAATTATTAGAGAATAAAGATGTAGATGGAGTAATAATAGCAACCCCGGATCATTGGCACACATATATTTTTGCTGAAGCCCTAAAAGCAGGTAAAGCGGTTTATAATGAAAAACCTGTTGCAAACAGCATTGAAGAATGTAATTTGATGGTGGATTTGCAGAAAAAACATCAAAAGGTTGTAACTACCGGATTATGGCAAACCAGTCAAAAATATTTTATAAGGGCAAATGAAATATTAAAAACAGGTGTGCTTGGTGATGTTTATAAAGTTCAAATATGGCTTAGTCAAAGTACAAATCCCAGATCATTTGTTGAGGATTCAAAGCCCCCTTCAACACTGGATTATGAAATGTGGCTGGGACCAGCACCTCAAAGACCATTCAATCAATATCGTTTCCGCGGATGGCGGGGATTCTGGGATTACGGAGGAGGTCAGCAAACCGACTGGGGTGTGCATTGGATAGATTCGGCATTAGATGGTTTGAATGCGTTAGGATTGAGTAACAGGAACGAATTTCCCAGGGCTGTTTTTTCAACTGCTTTTAAAAATCCTAAAACATTTAATGAAACTCCAAGTTGTCAGACAACAGTTTTTCAGTTTGAAAGATTCCATATAGAATGGGCCCAGCAAGTCGCTTATTTATACAATAGAAATCAAGGTGTAGCATGGATAGGGAGCAAAGCCACATTAGTTTGTAACCGGGCAGGATATGAATTAATTCCAAATATAAACAGAGATGGTTCTACAACTGTAGATCCAATAAGGTTTGACGGACCATTTGAAGAAGGTGGTATTGATGCCCATGCAACAAACTGGTGTAACTGTATTCGTGATAATTCTATTGATACTAATAGCCCGATTGAAAAAGGTGCTTTCGCCACAATTTTAGCTCATATGGGTAATATCTCATATCGAACAGGTACAAAAGTTGTTTATGATCCGCAGAGAAGGAAAATAGTTGATAATTCTGTAGCTGAATCATTTTTAAATGCAAATTATCGTAGTCCATGGGAATTACCAAAATTATAGAAATAGTACATATTAGGTGTAAATTTGATTCATATGCCCCTCAACACAAACTAATTTACTTTACACTATTTCTGTTAATTGTAAACATCTCAGCCTGTAACAGAATAAACCAAGCAGAGTCTGAAAAAACAACAATTTCATTAGTTGCCTGGGATAACAAAGCCAAAGAAGGATCAGACTTTGCAGAAATTAAACTGTTTCAGGTGGGTAATTATTTGCCTGGATTAACGGTTCATTTTAAGTTTAGCGGAAGTGCTAAAAATGGTTATGATTATACACCACTTCATGATACATATAAAATTAAAACCGGAAAATCGCTGAAAATAGAACCTGTTGATGACTTGCAGCTTGAAGGAGATGAAACACTTGAGATTAGTCTGCTTGACGATCCTTCATATAAAATTGATCCGGACCATGCAACGGTTACAGTCGTAATTCAGGATAATGAACTACCCGATGTAGAATTTACTCGTCCTTCTTCGCAGGGAAAAGAATCTTCCAATGGCAATATAGAAGTAACATTATCAAAACCTGTTTCAACCGATGTTATCATTCATTACGATGTACGGGGTATCATGGCAGAAAGAGGTTCAGATTACAAAATGTCGTCAGACTCTTTAGTTATTCCTTCAGGAAAAACAACTGAATTTTTACCTCTGCAAATAATAAATGATAATGAAAAAGAAGATGATGAGACAGTTGTTATAATCCTAACAAGTGCAACTGGTGCAAATATTGGGATTAATGAAAAACACTACTATACAATATTTAATGATGATGGAGAATTACAAAGAAGTTCCGTATATGATAAAATTTATGGCGTTATCCTTGGTACGCGGGCTGGATCTTCATTGGGGGCAATGGTTGAACTTGTAGGTGACATGGATCAAATAGAAAAGATATATGGAATGTATAATGAATTTATCCCTTATATTCATTACAACATACCATGGACGCACCCGGCGGGGGCAACAGAAGATGGAATTGAACGTCAAAAACTTATATGTACTGCCATTATCGAAAAACAAGATAGAATTACAGCCGAAGACCTTAAGAAAGTGTGGTTAAAAGATTGTGAAATTGAAGAAATGTATAATATGACACAACCTTATGACAGAACGCTTTTGGAATATGCAAAGTGGGGATTATCATTGGAAGATTTTCCAAATACAAAATTTGGTATGCCAAGTGATTTGGGAGAACATATTCACTTGACAGCACGTGTTTTTCATCCGATTCCACTTATAAATGCTGGCGATCCGGATAGTGCGATTGAAGATATGAAAGAATTGGGAAAACTTTACTATGAAAATAAAAATGACGATGCTTTTACATGGGGTGCAGTTTATAATGCTGCTTTAAGTATAGCCATGTTGCCGGGGGCAACAGTCAATTCAGTTATTGAAGATGCATTACAATATGCCACGCCTCAAATAAGAGAAGAAATTGAATACGGATTAGCTTTAGCTAACAAGTATAAAGACAATCCTTTTGATCGAAAATTCAGAGTGGAATTAAATGCCATGTATGCTGATCCAAACAGCCCATATTGTATTGAGGGTAGAATTGAAAAATATCCCTGGTCTTCTATTTATGAAAATGTTACTTGTGCTTTTGCAATTTTTAAAGCAACACAAGGTAGTGTGAAAGATGCTGTAATTGTAGCATGCAATCGCGGACGCGATACTGACTGCACAGCGGCCAGTGCTGCAGGTTTAGCGGGTGCATTAACAGGCACATCTACTATACCACAGGAATGGATTGATTTTCTGGAAAGTGGAATAAAGGAAAATCCTTATACAAACAATCACATGACAAATAAGGCAACAGCACAGGGTATTTACAGTGCTCTCCAAAATAAGCTAAGAAGAATTAAACATGAAATACAGGAGATAGAGTATCAAAACGATATGAACACACAGGAAGAAATCTTAAAAAAGAAAGATTATCTGACGTTAATGCAGCATTCAGGTGTAATTTAATAAATCAATTATAGTAGATGAAAAACAAAGCTCTAATATTATCAAACAATGTCGAAACAAAGAAGCCCATGGGAATTACCCATGGTATAAACGACATTAAAATACCGTATTAGTAGATTTAATATTTTTTCAATTATGAAGACAAAAAATAGTTTCATCAGCAGAACATTTCTAGTTCTTTTTATTCAACTTATCGTTTCAATATCAATATCAGCACAACAGCTTTATCCCGTGAATGTTAATACTCGTGTACGTGGAGGAAGTATTCTGCATGCCTGGTGCTGGAGTTTTAATACGATTAAAGAGAATATGGCAGATATTGCTGCGGCCGGTTATATTGCTCTTCAGACTTCACCTCCGAATGAATGTTTGATAGGTGAAAATGGCGGCATGCAAATATTCGGAAACGGTAAATGGTATTACCACTACCAACCAACCGACTGGAAAATAGGAAATTACCAGTTTGGAACCCGCGATGAATTTATTGCAATGTGTAAAGACGCTCAGAAGTATAACATTATTGTTATTGCAGATGTACTTCCTAACCACACTACAACCAATCGTGAAAAGGTGAGCGAAGATTTGAATAATGCAGTCGGGGGACAGGAAAATTTGTACCATGCCAACGGATTAAATCCTATCCGTGATTATTCCGATCGTCTTCAGTGTACTACCGGGGCACTTGGACGCCTGCCGGATGTGAATACCGAAAATCCGGATTTTCAGGTTTATTACATGAATTACGTTAATGATTTGATAACCTGCGGAGTAAGGGGTTTTCGGTACGATACGGGGAAACACATTGGATTGCCCGATGATCCTAAAGATCCAAAGTCAGCCGAGAATAACTTTTGGCCAATCTTTGCAAAAGGAGAAGAAATCCGGGGAAAGAAAATGTTAAAAGCCGATAGCTTGTTTATCTATGCGGAAGTTTTGCAAGGAGGGAATTCACGCGAAGGTGCCTATGCTGAATTTACAGATGTGGTTGCCAGTAACTATGGTTCGGCTGTACGAAGAGGGTTAGAGGAGAAAGAGTTTGATGCAAATGAAATATCGAACTGGCGAAATGACGCTAATCCCAAACAACTGGTTACCTGGGTGGAAAGCCATGATACCTACTGTAACAGGGGTGAATCAGCCGATTTAACGGATACACAAATTAAACTGGGATGGGCACTGATCGGAGCACGGAACGGTGGCACACCTTTGTTCTACAGCCGGCCGGCCGGTTCAGGACCCGGAAATCGATGGGGTAACAATAAAATTGGTGAACGCGGCAATGATACGTTCAAAGATCCGATGGTGGTTGTTGTAAATAAATTCAGAACAGCCATGAAAGGAGTTGATGAAAAGTTAAGCAATCCGGGTAATCTCAAGAGCATCCTTCAGATCGAAAGAGAAGATAAAGGAGTGTGTATAATTAATTTGGGTGATGAGCAAAAAATTGATTCGCCTTTGGCTCTTCCCAATGGTAAGTATAAGGACCAGGTTAGCGGTTCCAAATACGAAGTAAAAAAGGGAATGCTAAAAGCAGTTATTCCTGCTCAATGTGCAGTTATTTTAGTTAAAAAGTAAAGTGATATAAAGTATCACCAGCTAAATTGAAATAATACATAAAACATAAAGGAACGATATGTAAACGGTATAATTATCTTTACCATATTACATGTATTTCGAAAATTTTAAAAGGAAGATGACATAAAGTTGAGCAATCAAATTTTGCTCTAAAACAATTATGTGTTATTAGTTTAATTTAAAGGCGGCTCTTTATTATTTCCAGAGGGGAATAATAATATAAAATCGAATGATCCACGGCCGCCTTTTCTTTTATTTATTTTTCGTTAAATGAATCAGTATCAACTAATTTTGATTTTTTTGAATTCGTCATTTATCTTCTATGATAATTGATTGAATTTAAACAATGTTTAAAAAATACTATTGTCCAATTTCAAAATTTTAATTCTTTTATCATGAAGGCAATATTAATATTTATCCTTATTTTATTAATTGGGATTAATTTTAAGTGTTTTTCTGCAACAAAAATAAGGATAAGTAAAAGGTGCCATAATTAGTGCTGATAATTTCCGGCAAATGATCAAATAGAATTTATTACTCGGAAATCATCATTGACGTTAGATAAAAAATAACCTATGAAATTTTAAAATTATGAAATTAAGGGGAGTAACAATTATTATAATGCTTGTAATAATGGCCTGCGCATTTTCGTGTAAAACTAAAACGCAGGAAATGCAAAACGATCGCCCTAATATTCTTTTTGCTATAGCAGATGACTGGTCGTGGCCACAAACCAAAAGTGACAACTACGGGTTTATAAATACACCGAATTTCGATAATGTAGTGCAGGAAGGTGTGATTTTTACAAATGCCTATGTGACTTCGCCGTCCTGTACGCCTTCAAGAGGTTCAATATTAACAGGTCAATGGCATTGGAGGCTTGAGCAAGGAGCTAATTTATGGAGTACACTGGATCCAAAATTCAAAGTGTACCCTGATATTCTCGAAAAAGGTGGATATTTTGTTGGTTATACAGGAAAAGGATGGGGGCCCGGCGATTGGAAAGTTTCCGGGAGAACAAGAAATCCTGCCGGACCGGAATATAATAAAATCCGCCTGAAACCGCCTACAACAGGTATCAGTAATGTCGATTACGCTAAAAACTTTGAAGAATTCCTGAAGGAAAAACCTGCAGGAAAGCCGTTCTGCTTTTGGTATGGAGCATTTGAACCTCATCGAATATATGAACTGGGTTCAGGATTAAAAGAAGGTAAAAAACTAAGTGATGTAACTGTGCCTTCGTGTTTGCCGGATGTAACAGATGTACAAAGTGACCTGCTGGATTATGCAGTTGAAGTAGAATGGTTTGATAAACAACTCGGATTGATGATTCGAAAGCTTAAAGATTTAGGGCTTTTTGAAAATACAATAATTGTTGTAACAGGAGATAACGGTTTGCCTTTTCCCCGATGTAAAAGTAATATTTACGAAATGGGAACTCACGTACCATTGGCAATCGAATGGCCTGCAAGGATGAAACAAAACCGGTCGATAGAAGATTTTGTCAGTTTAGAAGATCTGGCTCCTACATTTCTTGCTGCTGCGGGTATTACTCCTCCTAAGGCAATGACCGGGCGAAGTATTATGAATCTTATACTTTCAAATAAAAGCGGGAAAATAGATACTACTAGAAATTTTGTATTAACAGGTAAAGAGCGCCATACTCCGGCTCAGGCTGACCTTAAAACAGGTTATCCAATGAGGGCAATTCGTACATCCAAATATTTATATATAAGAAACTTTACACCAGAACGATGGCCGGCTGGAATTGAAAATCATCCTGTACTTCCCTTCTATGATATCGACGGTTCACCTACTAAAACTTACATGATGGATCACAGGAATGATCCTGATTGTAAACACCTGTTTGAGTTGAGTTTTGACAAACGGCCCATGGAAGAATTATACGATCTTATGAAAGATCCGGGAGAACTGGTTAATGTTGCAGATGATTCCAGGTACGCTTCAATAAAAAAGGATCTGTCTGACAGGCTGATGAAAGAATTAAAAGAAACAAAAGACCCAAGAGTTATTGGTGGTGAAGAAAAGTTCGATGAGTATCCATATTACGGACCTATGAAATTACAAAACCGGAAAGCAGTATTAAAATGATACAAATGATGTGGTGACAGTATCATTGAAACTGTTTCACAAAGTGTTTATTTCTTAGTTAAAGAATTTGAAAGAACTTCATTTGCACCATGGTATATTGAGTAGAATTACTTTCCTCTACTTTTAAAGCAATCTAAAATTATACAGGGTTACATGAATTGACGAATATGCCGGAAATCACAGAATTTAATAAAAATGCAGAATATTTGCCATTCCCCCTGAACGGCATGTGAACAGTGGACTTTCGAAACTATTTACAACGAAGAACATTAGCTGACAGATTCAAATAAACAAGGAATAATGGCGACACATTTGCGACATGAGTAAAATTGCCATTATCGATTGATATTCAAACATCTTAACGTGCTATAAAGATCTTGAATTTAGGGGAAAATAAGTATCCAAAGTAATAGAGAATTACATTGTCCAAATTATGTCACAATGTTTTCAACATCCTCACACCTAAATGGTTGAAGTAGAATACTTTAGCAAATAAATTTATCATGTATATCAATTCACCCCATCTTTCTGTAACACACAGATATACTGTCGTTTACTATTAAATAATTATCTCCAAAACTGTCAACTATTTTAAAAAAAACTAAAGATTCGAGAGGCTTAAAAGGGTGTTTTTTGCACTCTGTGTTTAATTAAGTGTTGTTTAATGGGCAGATAAAAAGCTTTTTTTAATCTAATTTATAATAAAAATAATCTGTTGTTTAATTGGGCATATTATACATTTAAAGCATTCATTTAACAACAAACATAATGTCAATAAAAAACCAAAGAGTCCCTGTTAAAAAGGTTAGAAGAAGACAGTATAAAACTCTGACAGATGCTAATAAAATTGAAATTCTGAATATGTATAATGTCCAGAAGAAATCACAGGCACAAATTGCCGAGCATTTCGGAACATCGCGGCAAAACATAAACAGAATATTGAAAAAATTACACGAAACTAACATTGAAATAAAAAATGATGTTATGCTTTATAGCTCGGATGAAGTTTTGAAAAGAAGAAGCCTGAATTTAGCCGAACGTCATATACTGGCAACAAAGGACGCCCTTGAAGCTACTGAAATAGCAATGAGTTTAATTAAATATAAACTTAATGTAATAATCAATTCAGTTGTTGCAGGAAAAGAAAATGGCCATTTAGCGATTGATATTGATAAAATAATGAAATTGTTACAACCAACCCTACCTTATGTTCTTCCAAAACAAGATGGGAAAGAGATAAAAAAACCAGGAGAAATCATCCCAAGAGTAAAACTACATCATCAGTGTCAGTCGAATTCCTATTTAAACTTATCGTACCTGCTTTCTAAAAGGTTCCTGTAAGATTCTTCCATTTCGTTAGACAAGAAAGATTTATTAAGCCATTCAAATGCTTTAGGTTTATTACTGAACATTCTTTTTTTGACTCCTTGAATTTGTTTATCAGTCAATCCCAAACCCAAGCCCAATTTTTCGAAGTGTCCCCAATTCAGTTTTTTCTTTTTACCATCAAGTGTTAGTGCCAGCTCTTCTTTATCTTCAGGCATTACGATTGCAACATTCAACAAATCGTAGGCCGGTGCCAGTACCCAACCTGAGGAGCTTTCAATCATCGAAAAGTTTTTAAGATGCATATCATTATTACCACTCAAAAAACTAAATACTGCAAGTTCAAGGAAAAAGATTTTATCCAACATTGTATTATTAGAATACGCATGAAGTGCCTTTCCAACTTTCTCCATGGAACTTTTGTACTTGTCGAATGCTTCTGTTATTTGAAACATATCCAACATGTGTATTTTATCACCATCTACTGTCCGATCTATTCTTTTTGTGATATATGACAATTCGCCTGATTTCAACCGTATTAAACTTGATGGGACAACACGAATACCCATTGCTTCTGCTATTCTCATGGTCACATGCTCATTCTCGGGCATTTCTTGAAAATGCTCATTGGGAGGTTTAAATATATATTGCCCTCCAAGAGCACCTACAACTGTTAACCGGGTATCTGCTTTCCCTTTAGTATCTTCTATAAGCGACATTGATAATTTTGCCTGAACACCTGGTACAGTTACGCTGCGTTCAACGATATCTTTTGCCAGTTCTGACATTTGGTTTAGAGAATATTCAATTTTTGGAGGTATTGGTGAACCAAAAAACTCCTTGCTACAAACAGCATGAAAGTCGCTTGTATTATCGAGAGCCTCATAGCAGTATAAACATCTATTCTTCATTTTCATCTAGTTATAGGAACAACACTAACTGCACCAATGCAGTTCTGGCAACAAGCCAGTAATAAACCCATGCGGTCGTTTTGGTTTATTTTCCAATTTGCAGAAGCAATTTTTAATAACCACCCCTCAGGAATAAGTCCATCAAAAAAAGCAAACAGCCTGCTTTCACGGTAGGGCTCATTTCTAACCGGCATCGAAAAAGTGATGAATTCGCCAGGATGTTCTTTCACATATTTTTCATCATACTGATAAATGTATTCCCCGTCATCGGTTTCGGTAATAGTTCCGGCAAAGTAATTTTTATATAGGACCTTACCTTTTCTCATCATTCAAGTTCTTTGCTGTCAACAGGTGCCAGTTCATGACCAAACATGCTTAATACAAGGTTCACTTTATCCATATTCAAATTAGTTTTTCCTTGTTCAATTTTCCGAACCACAGTCAATGCAACACCTGCTCTTTCAGCAAACTCTTCCTGTGTAAGGTTAACATCTTTTCTTCGTTCTTTTACAAACTCTGCTAATCTTTTCATTATATGCTTTTAAATATAATTATGTGCAAATATACAAAATTATATGCTTTTAAATATAATACATTCGTTAAAATCTATTTTATATGCAAAAGAATATAAATTATTCCAATTTACATTATACCGTGGTTATTATAAGGAAATGGATGGACGAGAAGTAATTTACCCTTACTTTATTACAACTTTCGGCGAAAATTACCCTTACTTTGTTACAAATATAGCTGGAATTTACCCCGAGTTTCCTTGACTTTACTATATAGAATAGAGATTGGATTCAAAAAGTTTGTGCAACCTATAATAAGTTATATTTATTTGCACTACAATTGTATAGATTTATAGTATTAATAGCGCAAATTCATGGTCTTCGTGTACTATTGTTGTGAATATACACCATAATATTACACTCTTTTAGTGCATTATTTAGTTCTTTAAATCAAACATATTACATCCTGGTAGTACAACTTAAAGCTTCAAAGTATCTCCATAAAATTTAATAGTGTTTTTCATTATGAATTAATACTTTTACAAAAGGAAGTTCAATGGTATGATGTACAAAAAGAGGCGTAGAATTCGGGAGTTGCTAAACAGATGACGCTGTAATGCATTGATAATGTGGCGAATAAAATAAAGGTTCAAGCCCAGGTGGGCCCACGAAAGGAGTTACAGAATTTTCTGTAACTCCTTTTTTATTTCTCAATCTTGCAAGTATCTCCTTATTTAAATCAAAGCTAATTTTAGCATTATCTAATAAGCCTATAACATAGAAATACCGGAGATTAATACCCCCGGTATCTTTTAATTATGCACTTTGTGAAACAGTGTCAAAAAAATCTCTTGCGTTTATTAATGACGATTATTGGAAATCACATCGCCTTTTAAGTCAATTTTAAGAATGGAATAACCGTTGTGTTTGACATATACCTTCATGCGGTAAATTGGATCAGATGGCATGTATTTAGGCGTGACCATTATTTCTTTGGCATGCGCCAGCCGAATAATTTTTCCTTTAAAGGTCTTTTTTACAACTTCAACTATTGCTCCTGGTATATTAACAATACGTCCTTTAGCTACTATGAATGTTCCGTCAGGTTTAAATATTCCCGACATACGTGCACCTTTATAAATAAAATTCAATTGATACTGCGAGGGCACCGTAAAAGCAGGAATATAATCATCAGGAACATAATAGTATGAATCTAAACCATTATCATCATAATAATAGTACGGAGTACTATCAAAACCGTCGATATAATCATCATAGTAATCGTCACCACCGTAGTAATAATCAGGATAATACTCAGAATAATCATCAGAGAACCCATCGAAGTTATAGTCATCAAAATAGGCATCACTCGACCAGTCATTCATAAAATTGTACTGGTCATTACCTGTCCAGGATTTAATTACAGCGTGGGGGAAAATTTTATTGAATGAACTGATTACTACGTCCGGAATTTGCGGTTCCTGTCCAAAACTTAAAACAGGAAGTGCTAAAAGTAGCACAATAATTAACTTTTTCATTTTTGTTGTATTTAAATAAGGTTCTGAAAATTTATTTTGAATAGTTCGGAAAGAACACCAGAACCCGCATTGTGTTTCTTCCGTACACTTAAACTTTTCGCCAGAAACAAAGTTCTGTAACAATCTAATTATTAATGAATATTAACTATTTAGAACTTTAACAAAGACATTGGAAAACATAAAAATATTTTTTACAAATGCTTTCTAAGCACTTCTGATTCGAAGCATACGGTAAGACTAAATTGTATCATTTCTCCGATCTTTTGGAAGCATTTTTTAACGTTCTGCTTTCGGATAGTTTGTAGTTTCTCCTGATTCAATTTTGAAAAAGGGGAACATCTTTCGATATGTTATAAAAGAGTGATTAGCGATTCTTTTTTGCAGTCAACTGTAGTTTTTAATTCAAAATCATTTAAATTTCAATAATTATCTTTCCATTTTAAGTGCCCAATTCGCTTTTGATATTGTTCAATAAGTATTTTATCACCCAATTGTTGTCTCGCCTCTTTGTCGGCCATTAGTATCGTATCAACCAACAGGTGCGTGTAATAAATTATTTGCCGTTCTCCTGACTAATATTTTCAAAACACATAAGAATTTCGCTAAATGTAAAATGCAAAGATTAATCATTAATTTAAACTGAATGTAAATTTCAAATCAATTTATGTTATTGTTTTTGTTGATTCTGCCGGGTTAAAGTTTGCAGCCTGATATGCCTTGTAACCTACAGTAATTAAGGATATCAAAATAGTAATTAATGCTGCAGTTATTAAAAGGAAAACACTAATCTTTGTTCTGTAAACATAATTTTCCAACCATCTGTGCATAAAATAATATGCAACCGGAATGGCAATCAAATTGGCTATTAGGGCGAGTTTTAGGAAATACTTCAATATCAGTTGCAGAATGGTAAGTTCACTTGCACCATAAACTTTTCTGATCCCAATTTCTTTTGTTCGCTGCTCAACCATATATGATGCGAGACCAAAAAGCCCCAGACAGGCAATGATTATTGCAAGTATGGTAAACAGGGTAAAAATAAATCCCCGCTTTTCATCAGCTTCAAACTGATTGTTGAATCTTTCAGATAAAAATGTATAGGAAAACGGTTGATTGGGAAATATTTCATTCCATTGTGATTCAATAAAGTTAAGTGAATTATTGACGTCTTTGTCATTTAATTTTATATAAACGATGTTATTATTTATTCTGTAAGCAAGTAAAAGCGATTCTATTTCATTATACATTCCGGTTTGATGATAATCTGCCATTACTCCAACAACTCTTGCTTTGAGTGCATCCGGATTCCCGTAAGCTTCAATTTTTTTCCCGAGAGCTTCAGTCCACCCCATTCGTTTAACAAAAGTTTGATTAACAATAACTCCCGAAAGCGTATCAGAAGGCATGTCCTGCTGAAAACCTCTTCCTTCAATTATCTTAATTCCAAGTGTTTTAATAAAATCGTGGTCAACAATAGAAAAATTGATCCCTCGCTGAGACATTCCCAAATCAGTTTCAACATTGAATAATAATTTTCCTGAACCTTCACCCATAGGTGTATTCGTTGAGCAGACATATTTTATTCCGGGATATTTGAGTAATGCGGTTTTTAGCACCTGGTACTTGTTCACCATGGCCTGGTTCAATCTTAAGCTAATAACATTTTTCTGATCAAAACCCTGATCCATTGTTTTTAAGTAATTCAGCTGGTTAAAAACAACGAGGGTACAAATAATCATAGCAACTGATATGGAGAACTGGACAATAACCAATATTTTACGGAAATTGCTACCTGAAGTCCCCTGGGTTAAGTCGCCTTTAAGAACGGTACTGGGGTTGAAGCGCGACAAATAAAATGCAGGATAACTTCCGCCAAGAATGCCAACAATCAGAATAATGCTGAAAACTGTAATTAATGTCACCGGACTTATCAGAATGCTCAGATTAAACGATTTTCCGGTTACAGAGTTGAACCAGGGGAGGAAAATTATAATCAGAATAATACTTAATAAAAGTGAAATTAATGTAAGGAACACCGATTCGGAAAGAAATTGGAAAAGTAAAGGGCCACGACGGGAACCTGCAACTTTTCTTAACCCAACTTCTTTTACTCTCTTTGTTGAACGGGCTGTAGCCAGGTTCATATAATTCATTGCCGCAATTAATACAAGAAAAAATGCTACTATGGCAAATATGTAAACATAAGTTATGCTTCCGGTGGGTTCCGGCTCTCCTGCATTTGTAGAATAGAGATGGATCTTTTTTATAGGTTCAAGGTTATATTTAACTTTAATGTTTGCTGCTTCAAAAATTGACTTCATGTAATTATCATACATTTCCTGAATTTTCGATTCAAAGGCTTTTATATCAATGTTTTCGGGGAGTAACAAATAGGTGAAAACACCAAAATTTCCCCAACTTCCTATTTGTTTGGGCAGATTGTTTCTCGAAGCAACAGCGTCAAAACGAAAATGAGAGTTATATGGCACATCTTCAATTACTGCGGCAACCTCATAGGTTTTATTTCCGGTACTTAGTGATTTCCCGATTGCATTTGTATTTCCAAAATATTTTATGGCTATTTTTTTGGTTATTGCTATTTTGTTAGGTTGGCTTATAGCAGCTTTTGCATCCCCGGCTATTACAGGGTAAGTAAAAATATCAAATAGTGTTGAATCGACATAGAAAAAATTATCCTCGTTAAACTCTTTATCTTCATATTTATATAATTCCCGGGGCATATTAATAAAGCGTACATATGACTGAACTTCAGGATAATCCTGTGCAACCTGCGGTCCAAACGGGATTTGTGCAACAATCCAGGTAAACTGGTCATCACGCTCGGTTATTGTTGATGAAACCCGATAAATACGATCAGCTTTCTCATGATAATTATCGTAACTAACCTCGTCAGCAACATATATAACTAAAAATAGTGAACTCGTGATGCCAAGTGTAAGTCCGAATATATTTAGAAAGCTGTACCCAAAATATTTGAAAATATGCCGGATGGCTGTTTTGATTATGTTTTTGATCATGATATTCGACTTTAGGAATCTTTACTGATTTTCAAGCAAAAGATAGTTTTTATTTTATAAACAGTTAGTATCCATGGTCAATAATTTGTTACCCTAATAGACCTGTATTTTCATGGAATTTAAGATTTTTCTACTACTAACTATTTCACTATAGAACTTATCAAATTGATAGTAGATTCTCAAAATATCTGCGATTAGTATTTGATGCACATTTGTAATGTATTTAAAATGTGGCAATTGAATTAGCTGTACTTGTTTGGCATTATTTTAGTCAATTTCGGTAACAACCATAAATTACTCACCGATTTTTCATAACCATTTGAACCTGAAGTGGAATCATTTTACAGATAAGAATCCATGTAAATAGTTTTATTATTAATGCATTAAATCGAAAAAGAGTATGAAAAATCGTGTTTTCAAAATGAATTCTTTACTGGCGTTATTGCTGTTGTCTTCTTTATTATTCTCTTGTCGGGATGAATGGGATAAAGAAACCAGGAGAAATCGACATAAACAAGATCCCGGGCCAATTGTATCGGTTCCAACAGTTACTAACGATCACCCGGGGAGAGCTATGGCAGCCAATTGTTTTCAATGCCATGGTACAAACGGATATGCCAGTGAATTGAAAATTGCAGGGGAAAGTTCTTCCGAAATAATAGGGGAACTTAATGAAATGAAATTCAAAAGCCCGGGGGCAAATATTATGAACGTGCATGCGCAGGCTTATACTACGGAAGAGATAAAGCTGATTGCAGATTATTTTTCAAAACAATAAAACATAAAATTATGAGACGCAGAGATTTTTTAGCGGGGTTTGGTACCTCCGCATTAGGATTATTATTCCTAAAATCGGCACTTGCTCAGCAAGCAGGATCTTCCGTACAGGCTACCGGAAAAGTTGTTGTAGTGGGTGGAGGAATGGCTGGAACAACAGTTGCAAAATTTCTCCGGTTGTGGGGAGGAACAGGTGTTGATGTAACATTAGTTGAGCCAAATGCAACCTATTATTCGAATATTTTTAGCAATATGGTTTTAACCGGAGAAAGAACATTGAACCAGCTTGCTTTTAATTATACAACTCTTGGCAGTAAATATGGTGTTAAAGTTGAAAATAGTTCGGTAATGGATATTAATCCGGTTGGGAAGAGCGTGACACTCAGCAACGGAACCCGACTGGATTACGATCGGTTGATTTTGGCCCCGGGGATCGATTTTGAACCTTTAACATGGTCAGGAGGGACACAGGATCAACAGTCGAAAATTGTTCACGCATGGAAGGCAGGGGCTCAAACTGAAATGTTGAAAAACCAGATTCAGGCGATGACAAACAAAGACACATTTATAATCACGATTCCACCTTCTCCGTACCGGTGCCCTCCGGGGCCATACGAGCGGGCTTGTGTAGTTGCCGATTATTTAAAACGCACCAAAGGTGGTGGAAAAGTAATTATTCTCGATGCCAACAATGGAATTCAGGCGGCTAAAAATAATTTTACCAACGCATTTAACGGAGTACATAAAGACGTAATTACTTATGTGCCAAATGCTCAGATGGAAAGTATTGATGCCGGAGCAATGACCGTTTATACAAGCGCAGGATCTTTCAATGGAAAGGTAATAAATGCCATCCCTGTTCATAAAGCAGGTAATTTAATAACAAAGTCGAATATTGGATTAAATAATGCCGGAGGAGGAAAATGGGCAGGAGTAGATGTGCTCACCTATGAATCAACCAATTCAGAATCACAAGGGATTCATGTTATTGGAGACTCTTCTGCAACTACACAGCCCAAAGCAGGTCATCTGGCAAATGCCGAGGCTAAGGTTTGCGCCGATGCCGTTATCCGGTATTTAAAAGGTGAAAGTATAAACCAGAATCCGATGACCAACTCTTCCTGTTTTACACCAATAACTTTGCAAACAGCTTCCTGGTTATCGGTCGTGTACCGTTATGATCCGGGAACAGGAAAAATGGTTCCAACAGGAAGTGGTGTAGTTGAATCAAACGGAGCTAATTCCGAAAATTATGAGGATATGCTAAAATGGTTTAACAACTTAATGGCAGATACTTTCTCGTAATATCACCGAATTTGAATAAGGATTCTTATCATAAAAGTTTGCTTCCTCTTAACAAAAATGGCACCTGTAAAATTTGCAGGTGTTTTTTTTTGACTGTAGTGAGATGTGTTTTTTTTGTAACTCTTTCTTATTCTGAAATTCGTTTAAGTTCTTCGTCGATTGCAGATTTCATTTTGACTCGTTTTTTTAGTTTCTGATTGCCGAATTTGTAAGTCGCACTTATTCCAAATCTTTGGTTGTCAAATGTTCTCACTCCATTGATTTTCATACCGCCGTAATTACTGTGGTAATAAAAATCGCTGCTTGTTCTGAACAAATCATCAGCCCGAAGTTGAACCAATAATTTACTTTTTAAGAATTCACGCTTTATTCCCATGTTAACACTTTGGTAATCTTCTACATAAATAGATCCTCTCCAAATCCATGGACTACTGGCAAAAAAGCTCAGTTCCATTTTAATGTCCATTGGTAAATTCAGGTTATTCTGCATTCTGAAATTGTACGTGTTCGACTTTATGTTTAGAACGGTCCCGTTCAGGTCACCTTCATATTTTGAATAACTATATATAAAAAAGGAATTGAAATTCCACCACGGAAATACTCTTTATGAATAGCTAACCGAAAGTCCGTTATTGATAACTTTGTTCATGTTTCTCGGTATAATAATGCTCGATTTATCTCCCACTGCTTCGAATATATTTGCAAAAAAGTCGCGGGTAACACTATAGTTGTTGGAAATAATCAGTTTATGTTTAAACGAGTAAGCAATTTGATAATTGGAAATATAATTTGGCTTTAAAAATGGATTTCCTTTCCACGATGATATTTCGCTTAGTTTATTCTCGAAAGGATTTAAGTCCTGATAGTTAGGTCTTGTTATACGTCTTCCATAGTTTAAACTTAATGCATGAATTTTTTGATCATCATATGCAAAACTGATGTTTGGAAACCAACTTGTATAATTTCTTGCCACTACATCATTCTCTGAAGGTTTTGAACTTACAAGTTCTCCAAGCGATGAGGTATTCTCAACCCGAAGGCCGGCATTCAGCGATATATTTTCCTTGATTTTACTACCAAAAGTAAAATAGGCAGAAGCTATTTTTTCGAGGTATGAAAAATTATTACTTCTGTCGATATCCAAAACAGGCTGGTTATTTTCAATATTGTAAAACGTCAGGTCATTTTTTGTTTTTATGTAAGAATATTTTGCCCCGGTCCCAAACGAAAGTTTGTTGATTCTCTTTTCATAATCAATTTTTGCCGACATCAAATCAATTCCAGTGTTCGCATCATACTCACTGTTAATTGTCTTTATCACCTGATTATCATCATAATTGTAATAGGTATTTGGTTGCTTTGTATTTTTATCGGTTGTGTATCTTCCAAAACTAAGGTCGGCTGAAAAATCAGCACTTCCGTTGGGAACAAAATTGTAGTACAGGTCTGTGTTATAATTATTGCTTGGATAATCATCTATTACCTTGGAATTGAGTAGTTGTGAAGGAGTATCACCACTTATGTCAATAATATGCGTGTTGCTTTCCGATTTATTATTTCGGTTATTTAATAGTGCTTTCGCATCAATTCCGAGTGTGCTTTCAGAATTTATCTTGTATTCCAGGCCCCCGGTTAAATTCAAACCTTTCCGAACATTTTTACTTTTTGAAGTCATGTCGAGGGTATATTTTTCACGTTCGGTAGTTTGCACATAGTCATCTTGCCAACCACTGTTTGAAGCGTTTATATTGGTGTAGCCGAGTATTTTGTCTCCACCAAAATTTAGTGTTGTTCCCAGGTCCGACCTTTCATATTTTCCTTTTGAATAATTACCTGTAACATTCCCATTGAATCCTGCTAACCCGGACTTTTTCATTTTTATGTCAATAATTCCGGCTGAACCTTCGGCTTCGTACTTTGACGATGGGTTGGTTATTATTTCAATCGATTCTATGTTGTCGGATTGCATGCCTTCGAGCATATTTGTAAGGTCACTTCCTGACAAACGGGAAGGACGTCCGTTTATATAGATTCTTACCCCTGATTTACCCTGAAGTACAATATTTTTATCCAGGTCGACCATTACACCCGGTGTTTTACTTAATAATTCAAGTGCGTTGTTACCGGAAGCATTTACGCTGCTCGAAACGTTGTAAACCATTTTATCAGGATGTACTTCAACGATCGATTTTTCTCCTTTTACAACGATTTCATCCAATCCGTTCATTTTTGTTTCCAACTTTATTTTATCGAGAGTGATGGTTTCATCTTTTGTGAAAATAATGGGATTGGAAACGTAAGTATTGAACTCAATGTTCCTGACCATGATAAAGTAGGTTCCGGGAGCCATTTTATCAAACTGAAATGATCCGTCGTTGTTGCTCAGAGTACCTTTCATGAAAACAGAATCTTTATTCATTAAAACCACTGTGGAGAATTGCGACGGCTCTTCATCCGGTGCGTAAACGTATCCTTTAAGATGACCATTGTTGGTTTGGGAAAAAACTGTTATTGAAAATAAAATGCCAGATAAGAACAGTAGAAAGTGGATTTTAAATCGTTTCATAAATTGTGGTTGAAGGTGGTTATTTGTCTTTTTTGTAAATCATGTACCAGTTAATGTAATAGATGCCGGGATCAGATTTTTTTAATTTTTCCTTGTCTTCAGGAGAAAGTGCAGGGATCATAAAATCGTCACCAGGTTCCCAGTTGACAGGTAGTACAATTTCCGTGTTTTGGTCGTGTGCCTGTAACGCTTTAAGCGTCCTTAAAATTTCATCGATGTTACGTCCTATTTCATTAGGATAAAAAAAGAATGCGCGAATGGTATTTTGAGGGTCAATAAAGAAAACTCCGCGAACGCTTTGTCCAACAACCGATTTTGAATCGAGCATACCGTATTTATAAGAAATAACGGCAGAGCTATCAACAACTAGCGGAAAATCGATTTTAACCTTTTCTCTCCCTTTAAATTTAATGGATTCCAGGTCGGCTTTCCAGCTTCTGTGTGAAACCATTTTATCAACAGAAACAATAACAATCTGTGCATCAAGGTCCTTAAATTCTTGTTGCCGATATCCTAATTCCAAAAGTTCAGAAGAGCATACAGGAGTAAAATCTCTTGGATGAGCAAATAGGATTTTCCAGTGTTTGCCAAAATCTTTAGGAAAAGATATCATTCCGTTTGTTGAAGGAGCCTTAAATGAAGGGGCTGTATTTCCGATGAGTGGTATTCGTTGACTCTCTCCTTTTTGAGCAACTACAGCAGTGGATAAAAGAAATACAATTGCCAGAGCAGGAAGGAAGTGCTTCATAATCTTTAAATGGGTTAATTTAAAATCAATTTAAACTAACATTGGAATCCGAATATTGTTCAAAATAAAAATCTCAGCAATGGTGTGATATAAGTAATTGATATATAATTATTTGATCAATGAAAAGAGGTTGGTGTTCAATTGCTAATGCAAAAGAAGTAATTTAAGAATATGATCTGAGAGAGGATTGGGTAGTTGAAAGAATTTGGTTACTGCTTTAATTATAATCAAATTATAACTCTGGATTACTATAAGTAATGTTGTGATCTTGTTCAAAATCATAAAGGGTGAGAATGCGCAATTTGTAAAAAGCTACCCAATACGACCGGATGGAATTTATGTAATCGCGTTTTGCTTTTTCACGTTCCTGCAAGGCGATGTTTAAATCAGTGATACTTAATTCTCCGTTCTGGAATTTTTTCAAAGCGATCTCGTAACCATTCCCGGCTACTTTATCTGCTTCGTTGGCAGTTTTCAACTGATCTTTTAAAAGGCTAAACTGTTCGACCTGCACAACAACCTGACGATCAAATTCTTCTCTGTCTTTATTCACGTCAAAAATGGTAAGTTCACGCTGCGATTCAGCAAGTTTTACGGTCGATGCCGATCGTCCCCAGTCCAGGATTGGGATACTTAATGAAACCAAAAGTGTACGATCTTTTTCTGGTTTTTCATATACTTTCAGTAATTCATCTGCACTGTTCGAAAGACCAAAACTTCCTGATAACGTTGCACTAAGTCCTGTTTCATTTTTAGCTTGTGCTAGTTCCCTGTCAGCATTGATTAACCTTCGTTTATAATTTGTAGTCTCTTTCCTGTTTTCCTTTGCTTTTGTCAGCGCCAGGTCGGGATTAATTTCGAAAAGGTTTATATCTAAGGGAATAATTAGTTTTATATCACGTTTCTGATCAAGTCCAATATATGATTTTAACTCAAAATCGGCATTCTTTAATTCCATACGGGCTTGGTTAAGAGCCTTTTGGGCATTCAGTACAGAAAGCTCAATTCTTGAATAATCATTTTCTGATATCTGTCCCAACTCTTTCTTTGTTTGTGAAATCTTAAGATTATTATTGCTGTTTTTAAGGTTACTTTCAGCCAGGTTATAATTGGTCTGAACCGCCAAATAATTAAAATAACGATAAGTTGCGTTTAACGAAATCTGTTCAATTTCTTCCACAAATCGTTTTTGTGCTTCATCGTAAATCATTGGTTCTGTCATGCGATACCATTTCATCCAGTTGTATCCGAAAAGTGGCTGTGAAAACCCTATAACAAAGGGACTTCCGGAGAAACTTAACTCATTATGATTTAAGTTTTTAATTCCGTATGCTGAAGTTCCGGCCCAAATATATGTTCCCAACTGGGGTATTGACTGGTTCAATGAAAGTGTTGCAGATGAAGCCAGGTTTGAAACCTGTTTAAACTGAATGCTTCCGTCAGGCTGTGTAACTGCCTGTGTTGTATGGCGATAATTTGGCAACTCGCCATTTAAAACCAACTGAGGACGGAAACGTGTCTTATAGTTTCTGTATCGCCAGTAATAATTAACATTGGTATTTTGAGTATATTTTACTGCTGATGACTGTGTGATTGCCATATCAATCACGTCATCCAGACTTAATTCGTATTTAAATGTATCAACTTGTGCTATTCCGTGATTTAACCCAAGGCCAAAAACGATAATAATAAGAAACAGTTTCTTCATTGCCCCATTAATTATTTATCTCAATTTCATTTAAATGGCGAAGTGAAGAAGCTTCGTTCGTAACAATAACATCTCCTTTATTTAATCCTGATAAAACTTCGCAATACTCATCCCCAACAAGTCCAAGGGTAATTTCTTTTTTAACTGCCTTGTTGCCCTCAATCACAAATACTTTTTGAATTTTTCCTTTGTCAAACTCCGGTAATTTTTTTATCCTTAGAACGCTGTCTTTTTCATTATTAATAATTTGAATCTGAACATTTTGATTAGCAATTAATTTAGGGTGACTACTTTGTTTCAAATGAACATTAAATTGTACTTTGTTATTTTCAACCATTGGGGTAATGCTTCCAATCTGCCCCTGCAGATTTTCATCATCTAAAGTGACGAAAACGCGGGTACCGGTTTTCACCTGGCTGGCCAGCTGCTCGTCGATGGATCCAAGCAGTTTAAATGATGTAAGGTCCGACATTCGGATTAGCGTTGCGTCAGCATTTATTTTTTGTCCTACATGCCCGGTGATATTCAGGATAATTCCCGAAGAAGGAGCACGAACATTCATTTTTGAAAGAAGTTCAATATTATTTTCCAGCGCCTTTTCATCGATCCTGATTTGCAACTGTAATCCTTTTTCGTCGGCTGCCAGTTGTTTTAAACGAATCGAATTTTTTTGGACTAGCATATTCATGTCCTTCTCAGCTAGTGTAATTTCCTGTTTGGTTTGTTCTACACGAGCCGGCGAAATGCCACCCACTTCAAGCAGTTGGTTCTGATCTGCCAATTGTGATTTCAGCGACGTGATCTTTAATTTCTTTACTTCTTCGTTATAATCAAGATCGAGTTTGGCACTTTGGGCATTTAACCGGGTCTTTTCCAGGTTATTTTTTCTGACATCCAATTGATCCTTCATCCTTTCAATACTTTCTTTAACCGATTCAGGATTTAGTTGCACAATAATCTCACCTTTATTTACATAGTTGCCGGGTTCTTTTAAAATTTTTTGAATGATGCTGGTTGCCGGGCTCAACACAAGAACCTCGTTTTCAGATTCAACCACACCGGTGGCTTTGGTTGTTGAAATCACTTTCCCACGCTCCACAACTTCAGTTTTAAATTTTCCTTTTTTTAGCTTATTTGGAACAAAAACACCTGAAAGATGAAGTATGACAAATAATGCAATGACAGCTAATAACGCAATCACTACTATGGATAATTTTTTTGTAGGTCCCATAGGAATTTAGTTGGTTTCTACTATTTTATTTTTAGATCTTTCCTTTTTAGTTTATACATTTTTTAGGAATCGATCGGTGAGCAAAGGTAATAAAAAGAGCTATAAAAAACAGGTGATTGAAAAAATTGTTATCGACTTAAAAACATAAAAAAAGCCCCGGTATAATGCCGAAGCGGAGTTAAGCGTATCAGGATAAAATTTCTTACCTGATTTTCTCAAAATATAATTTCTTTATTCTGGTTAAATATTCGAGATTAATTTTGCCGGAACGAATTCTGACAACTTCAAATAATTTTCCATTGGAATAAAATGATGCCCTGGCAGCGTCAAATTCATGTCCGTCCCAGTTGTATTTCACATCCATGGAAACTTTTAAAAAAGCCTCATGATGTAAATATTTAGGAATTTCAATATAGGCAAAAGTCGTATCATCACAACTAACGAAGATTCCTTCACCAATTTGTTCAAGATTAAGGAATTTCACGATCTTAACTTTAACATCCAGTTTGCCTTTCAGTGTTTTGTTCATTAGGAAATGAACACCCTGTTTTATATAAGCTTCCTGAATTTTGGCCACCATATCGAGTTGTGGAAGATGCCGAACCCGGATAACATTCAGAAATTCAGATCCAATCGTCATATAACCTTTTCCTGCATCAAAATCCCATTTATACTCTTTTTCAATGTTCTGTGTTGCCCTGATTATCTCTTCCAGCGGATACTGGCGGGCCAAAACCATGTATATATAAATTGGGCGGGTACTGGTAGGGGAATCATGGTAATATCCCGGGAATGGATTTAGCGAATCAAAAACCAGACTTCCCGGCAGAATATTTTCTTCAATTGCAAGTACTGTATCGTTTTTGGTAAGGTTGACAAAAACTTCCATTTTTTTGTTATTTCCCATAATTGATATCTTTGATTTTTATTTTACATCATTAACATATGACAGCTAAAGTAGTTCAATTTGCGCAAATAGGAACGGTAACTTTTAGAAAAAACCGTCGCTCTAAAAATATAAAAATCAGCGTTAAACCGGATAAGTCGGTTCATGTTTCTTTCCCGATCTATGTTTCGTCGCGTGCAGTGGCTGCTTTTGTTGTTGAAAATGAACAATGGATTCTTTTGCAGCAACAAAAATTCGAAGCTCGGAAAAGTTTCATTAATGAGGGAACAACTCTTCAGACCAAATTATACAGTGTGGTTTTTGTCCGCGGGGAAAAAAATGCTGTTATTCGCAATGGGAATGAGATAACGGTGAAAGTTTCTGATTTCAGAAACGAGAGTTCACAATTGTTTATTGAGAATACATTAACTGCAATCTATCATTTTGAAGCGAAAAAAATGTTGCCTCCCCGACTGAAAGAACTGGCAGAACAATTCCATTTCAGTTATAACAAAGTTACTATTCGAAATAATAAACGAAACTGGGGAAGTTGTTCATCAAAAAACAATATCAGCCTGAACCTGCAAATGATGAAACTTCCGAACGAGTTGATTAATTACATTTTACTGCACGAGTTGGTTCACACTGAAATAAAAAACCACGGTCCAAAATTTTGGGAGAAAATGAATGAATTAACTGATGATCGTGCCAGGGAACTGGCCAAAGAGATAAAAAGATACTCCACTTACCTTTAAAATAGTTCTGAGTTTTCAAGGAATTTACACATTCATATCCTTTAAGAAATGTTTTTATCGTTTTTATTTTGATCGTATCTTTATCATTTGTTCAAACAAATTAACCAACTAAATTTTGCATAATGAACGTTGGAAAATCTTTTTTAACGGTTATTTTTCTCTTTCTCGCATTTTTTGTACAAAACAGTGCAGATGCCCAGGAAACAAAGCAAGCTCCAATTGAAGCATATTCATGGAAAAATGTTCAGATGGTTGGCGGTGGTTTTGTAGATGGTATTGTTTTTCATCCTACGGCAAAAAATGTATGTTATTGCCGTACCGATATGGGTGGGGCCTACCGCAGAAATCCGAAGACTTTTGTTTGGGAGTCGATGCTTGACTGGCTGCCGTATAAAGATCTGAATCTGATGGGAGTAGAAAGTATTGCACTTGATCCATCCGATCTAAGCAAAGTCTATCTTTCCTGCGGAACTTACACCAATGAACGGACACCGGACGGTGCAATTCTGTGTTCGTCCGACCGGGGTAAAACTTTTACACGTGTTGATGTTCCTTTTAAAATGGGAGGTAACGAAAATGGACGTGGCAATGGCGAACGAATGGCTGTTGATCCCAATGATGGGAAGATCTTGTATTTGGGAACACGGCTTGCCGGACTTTGGAAAAGCACCAATTCCGGTGCATCATGGGCAAAAGTGGAATCTTTTCCTGATGTAACCGAGACACCTCCGGAACCGACTCAGGATTCTCCAAATGGTTTCAGAATGCGAAGGATGAACCAGGGCAGCGGAATTATCTTTGTAATTTTTGATTCTAAAACAGGATCCAAAGGCAAAACAACTCAAACTATCTATGTTGGTGTTTCATTAATGGGTAGAGAAAACATGTTTGTCAGCAAAGATGGCGGCTCAACCTGGAACCCGATAAAAGATCAGCCGACTCAGTACAGACCAACTCATGCAGTTTTAACACCTGATGGTTTTTTGTACATCACTTACGGCACTAATCCGGGCCCCATGCCAATGCGTGACGGCGGAGTCTGGAAATACGATACAAATTCGGGGAAATGGACTGACGTAACTCCTGACAAACCTGATCCTGAAAATAACAAAGCTTTTGGTTATGCTGCTGTTTCTTATGATTCGACAAATCCGGAAGTTCTTATTGTGAGTTCTTTCGGACGCCCGGGAAGTGCCGGAGGCGATGATATTTTCAGAACTACCAACGGCGGGAAAACATGGAAGCCGGTGATAGGCAGCGGTGGAGTATATGACGACTCAAAAGCACCTTACACAGCAAAAACTGGTATTCACTGGCTTTTCGATATTGAAATCGATCCCTCAAATCCCGATCATGCTATGTTTACAACCGGGTATGGTGGACACGAAACATTTAATCTTACCGATACAGATAAAGGGAAACCTACCAAATGGGAGATCATGGGGACGGGCATCGAAGAAACAGTTGCACTTGAATTATTAAGTCCACCAAAAGGGACACACTTAATTTCTGCCATTGGCGATTATGCAGGTTTTGTTCACTGGGATTTGGATAAACCTGCTCCCGAAGGTAATTTTTCTAATCCTCGTTTTGGTAATACAAATAGTGTAGATTGTGCGTGGAGTAACCCGGATGTAATTGTTCGGGTAGGGCGCGCAACCAATGATAATCCCGGTAAAAATATCGGTTATTCTCTTGATGGTGGGAAAACATGGCACCCAACAAAAACACAGCCACAATCGTCGAGCAGCCTTGGTTATATTGCAGTTTCTTCTGATGGCAAAACATGGATTTGGGCTCCGCAGTCTTTTAATTTCAGAAGGATGCGCCAGAATACCAATCAATCTCCTACAATGGTTTATCGAACAACAGATAAGGGTGATGCATGGACAGTTTGTGAGGGACTGGCAGCCAATACCCGTGTGATTGCCAACCGTGTCAATCCAAATAAGTTTTATGCCATGGATCTGTTTAACGGTAAACTTTTTATCAGTACCGATGCCGGTAATACTTTTCAGGAGAAACCGCTGAACCTTCCAAACGGAATACCGGAAAGCAGGCAGGGCAGAGGTGATTCACGAGGTGGACAGGACAGAATTTATGCTACTCCCGGTTACGAAAATGAATTATGGATTGCAGCTTTTGATGGATTGTACCGTTCATCGGATGAAGGTACTTCGTTTAAACTACTTGATAAAGTATCTGAAATACATGGGTTTGGCTTTGGGAAAGAAACTCCGGGTAAAAAATATCCGGCACTATATTTAATAGGAGTTGTTGATGGAGTTAGAGGTATTTTCCGTTCCGATGATATTGGAAAGAATTGGGTTCGAATTAATGATGACCAACATCAATGGGGTTTAGTCCTGCATGTTACCGGCGACCCTAAAAAATATGGGCGTGTTTACGTTGGAACTCATGGACGCGGTACTTTTTATGGTGATCCGGTGGATTGATCAAAAAGTTGATGACTTGTATTTTTTTGACAGAAATTAATGTACTATTGTTGCAAAATGAATTGGTGATGATGGATTGGAACAAACTACTTTCTACAAAACGCTTGGGAATGGAAGACTGGGAATCTTCCCAAAAAACGGAGGACCGTTCACAGTTTCAGCGCGATTACGACCGGATCATTTTTTCATCACCGTTTCGCCGGATGCAGAATAAAACCCAGGTTTTTCCGCTTCCGGAACATATTTTTGTGCACAACCGTTTGACACACAGTTTGGAAGTAGCAAGTGTGGGGCGATCACTTGGAAATCTGCTTGCAGAAGAGATATCCAACGATCATTCAAAAAACTCATTAATTTCTGAAATCGGAACAATTGTTTCAACTGCGTGTTTGGCACATGATTTGGGAAATCCTCCATATGGTCATTCTGGTGAAGCAGCCATTTCCAACTTTTTTGTAAACGGGGCAGGGAAAGAATTTGAGTTACAACTTTCAACAGGAGAATGGAAGGATTTTACCCATTTTGACGGCAACGCCAATGCATTTCGTATTCTGACGCATCAGTTTAATGGCAAACGCCCCGGAGGTTTTGCACTCACATATTCAACACTGGCAAGTGTTGTAAAATATCCGTTCGAATCTACATTGGCGACCAAGCAAAAATTTGGTTTTTTCCAGTCAGAAAAAAAAGATTACCTGAATATTGCTGGTGAGCTCTGCATCGAGCAGATTATAGATAAAGAAATATTTCAACGTCATCCGCTGGTTTATCTTGTTGAAGCAGCTGATGATATTTGTTACCAGATCATGGATTTGGAAGATGCATTTAAACTGGGAATTCTTTCCTACAAAAAAGTGAAAGAGTTGTACATGGATTTTTATGATCCGGAATTGGATAAAAAGCAGTGGGAAAATATCGATAAAACATTGCACCGGGTTACGGATAAAAATGAACAAATCAGCTATTTAAGGGCTGTGGTTATTGGAAAACTGATACGGGAATCAATTCGTATTTTTGAAGAGAATTCAGCAGATATTTTAAACGGATCGTTTAAGAAAAGTTTGATTGGCAGTCTGCCGGCAAAACAGGCGGAAGCTATGTCGGTGGTTAAAGAAATATCATATTCGCAGGTTTATAATCATCGCTCGGTAGTTGAAATCGAAATAGCAGGATATAAAATCATTGGCACATTGCTGGAAGAATTTGTTGGGGCAATCACGCAACCGAAGAATGTTTATAGCAAAAAAGTCCTGTCACTTTTGCCTGATCAGTACAAAACTAAAACGGATGAAACTTATCCCAAAATTCAATCGGCTGTTGATTTTATTTCTGGCATGACCGACATTTTTGCCCTCGATCTATATCGGAAAATAAAAGGAATCAGTTTACCCGGAATGGTTTGAAAAAGTTGCAATTTTCAGTCCCAGTATCCAGATTTAATCTTTCATTATTTCCCCGTTTACCATCCGCCAGATTTTTAGTGGATTTCCTTCTTTTAGCGGGTTAGGCAAAGCCTGCTGCGGAAAATCCTGGTAGCACACTGGACGTGAAAACCGTTTGATAGCCAAAGTTCCGACAGAAGTGGATTGCGGTGCTGTTGTGGCCGGAAAAGGACCACCGTGAACCATCGAATGACAGACTTCAACTCCTGTTGGAAATCCGTTAAAGATAAGCCGCCCAACTTTCTGTTCGAGTATTTTTACCAGATCGGCGTATTCTGTCAGATCTTTTTCTGTTCCGTGAATGGTGGCAGTTAAATGTCCGTCCAGTTCTTCGGCTATTTTAAGCATTTCAGCTCTGTCGTTGGTTGAAACATTAATTGTTGTTGGCCCGAAAACTTCTTCTGAAAGCAAATGATTTTCCCTGAAAGTTTTAGCATTTGTGGAGAAAACGGTTGTTTTTGCCTGATTCCCTGATTCTTCGGATGTTGCTGAACTTACAATTTCGACTCCCGGAGTTAGCGAAAGGTTTTGTATCCCTTTTGAAAAGTTATTTTTTATTTGTTCTGAAAGCATTGTTCCCGATGGAGTTTCAACATTAAACGTTTTCAGGTTCTGTAAAAACTTAGTGGAATCATTTGATTCCTGAGTTACCACAACACCCGGATTAGTACAAAACTGGCCCACACCCAAGAGAAACCGAACCAATCAATCCTTTGGCAAGAATCTCATTTTTTTCTTTCATTGCTCCGGGTAGAATAAAAACAGGGTTTGAGCTTCCCATTTCAGCAAAAACAGGAATTGGTACAGGCCGACTGTTGGCAGTGTCAAACAATGCTTTTCCACCTCTGAATGATCCTGTAAAACCAATAGCTTTAATTTCCGGGTGATTTACCAAAGCCATTCCTACGTCAGTTGAAACACCATGAACCATAGAAAAAACACCTTCAGGCATGTTGGTTTCCTGTGCAGCTTTCTGAATAGCTTTTCCAACCAGTTCCGAAGTTCCGGGATGAAGCGGGTGTGCTTTTACAATTACCGGACAGCCAGTTGCCAGGGCAGAGGCAGTATCGCCACCAGCTACCGAGAAAGCCAGCGGAAAGTTGCTGGCCCCGAAAACTCCGACGGGCCCCAATGGAATTAGCATTTGCCGGATATCAGGTTTTGGTACCGGCTGGCGGTCGGGAATTGCTGTGTCAATTCTTGCATCTACCCAGGAACCTTCACGAACAACGGATGCAAAAAGTTTCAGTTGATTAACAGTCCTTCCACGCTCGCCTGTTAAGCGTCCTTCCGGAAGTGCAGTTTCTTCCATGCAACGTTTAATCAAAATATCTCCCAAGGCCATAATATTTTCTGCGATTGCCTCAAGAAATAATGCACGTTTTTCATTGCTTTTTGACCGATAAGTATCAAACGCTTTTTTTGCCAGATTCACTGCTTCGTCAACTTCCTGAATTGTGGCCTCAAAGAATTTGGTTTCAAGGTCAGTTTGTGTTGCCGGATTTTTGGCGAAGAATGTTTTTATTCCTTTTGAAGATGCTTTGTTTCCTATTATGTTTTTCCCAGATAAACTCATGATTTTCTTATATTTCAATTATTTGTGGTTGTCATTTCGACGATCCAGATAGCTATCGGGAGAAGAGAAATCTCTTTGTAAAAACAGATTTCTCATCCACCAGCCGGCGGATTCGAGATGACAGGTTATTCTACTGTATTCACCAACTCTCCAATGTTTTCAATTTTTATTTTTATTATGTCATCTACATTCAAAGTAAAGTCGTTGGGAGGCACAATTCCGGTTCCCGTCATAAGGAAACAACCTGTTGGGAAAGATGTTTCGCGAAAAAGGAATTCAACCAACTCGGTGAATTTTCGTTTTATCTGACTTATTTCAACCTGACCCGAAAAAACAACATTATTACTTCGTTCAATTTTAAGTTCTATTTTTGTTGATTCGGCTAAAGGAGAATCAGTTACGTAGATACATGGTCCGATTGCGGCTGAAAAATCATAGGTTTTTGCCTGTGGCAGGTAAAGTGGATTTTGCCCTTCAATATCCCGCGAACTCATGTCATTTCCGACGGTGTAGCCAAATATTTTCCCTGAAGAATTAACTGCCAGTGTAAGTTCAGGTTCGGGAACATTCCAGTTTGAATCTTTTCGTATTCTCACTTTTTGCCCATGTCCCGCAACTCTGTGAGCTGATGATTTAAAAAACAATTCAGGTCGCTCGGCGTCATAAACACGGTCGTAAAAATTACCACCTCCGGCATCTTTCGATTCTTCCATGCGTGCACTTTTACTTCGCTGATAAGTTACTCCGGCAGCCCAGATTTCCTGTGTTCCAATCGGCGGGAGAAAATCATTTTTCAAAATCTCTTCGGAATTTGATATTAGATTTAATGTTTTAATCAATTCTGATAAGTACAAAGAAAGATTATCGTTATTGATCAAACTATCCCAATCCTCCTGAAGCAGATAAAATGAATTATCCTTTTCAAGCAAAATTCCCTGTTTGGTTTTATAGATTTTCATTTTCATTAGAAAAACAGATTCAAAATTGTTAGAAAAATCATGGATGAGAACCCGATAACAATCGTTCCCAAACTAAGCGTGCGATATCCCTGGTTAACATTCATTCCGCTCATTTGAGTAACTACCCAGAAGAAGCTGTCATTAGCATGCGAAATCATGGCACTTCCTGATCCTATTGCAATCACGACCATAGCCTTTGAAATTTCAGATTCAAAGCCAAGAGGTCCAAGCATAGGCGCAACAATTGAGGCCGCGGTAATAATTGCAACCGTCGATGATCCCTGCGCGGTTTTAATGGCAAAAGCAATAAGAAAAGGAAGCCATAATCCAAATCCGATTCCTTTTAAATTATCGCCAAGGAGTGAAGTCATTTCAGAGTTTTGTAAAACTTTACCAAAGGCACCTCCGGCACCGGTGATCAGAATAATGATGGCAGCACTTTTCAATGCATCACCAACCCAACCTGAAGTACTTAGCATTTTCTTGTCAAATTTTTCAGGGAGCAGGAAAGCAACAATTACTCCAATAAACAACGAAACAACAGGATGTCCAATAAAACCCAAAAGTGACTTGAATTGTCCTTCGCCAAAAGGATGGGTAGGAAATTCGGTAACAGATCGCAATACGATGAGGATTATTGGAATCAGGATTGGTAAAAATGATTTAAGAACCGGCGGATGATATTTCCCCGGAATCTCCGTTTCTTCCTGCTCATGTTCAAAATCGGGATCGACATAAACTTTCTTCCCAATGTATTTTGAATAGGGAATAGAAACCATCAACCCGAAAATGCTGGTAATAAGTCCGATAAGAATTACCAATCCTAAATCAGCATGAATGATTCCTGCAGCTGCGATTGGCCCTGGTGTTGGCGGAACCATTGTATGTGTTGCAATTAAACCCAAAGCAAGAGCAACGGCAGTTCCGGCGAAAGAAAGTTTTGCTTTTTTTGTTAATGCACGGTTCAGCGATGAAAGGATCACAAAACCACTGTCAGCAAATACAGGAATGGATACAATGTATCCAATGATTCCCATTGCAGTATGTACTCTCTTTTTCCCTACCAGTTTTAACACAAAGCCAGCCAATGTTTGGGCCCCTCCTGAATTTTCAAGAAATGCACCGATAATAATTCCGGCAACAATGATAATTCCTATGCTTCCTATCGTTCCTCCAAAACCTGTATTTACTGACTCAATAATTTTCTCCAGCGGCATCCCGGTAAATAATCCAAAAAGAAATGCAGCAGCCAGCAACGATAAAAACGGGTGTACTTTATAGCGGGTACCTGTAATTACAATAAAAAATATACAGAACAGGAAAATCAGGATAGTTAGCATGACAAAACTTTTTGGTTAATGTGAATCTCGCGATACTTCTGAGCCAGAGCCACCAATCAAAAAATCAAAATCACATCCTTTCTCAGCTTGTTCGATATGCTCGATAAACATTTTTACATATCCTCTTTCAGCAACTGGTTTTGGTGGAGTCCATTTTTTACGTCTTTTTTGTAATTCTTCTTCAGAGACTTCAAGTGTGAGTTTACGTTTTTTTACATTTAGTTCAATCATGTCTCCATCCTGAACAAGTGCCAAAGTTCCGCCAATTGAAGACTCTGGTGAAACATGTAAGACAACCGTTCCGTAGGCAGTACCGCTCATTCTACCGTCTGAAATCCGTACCATATCTTTAATTCCTTTTTTCACCAGTTTTTGCGGAAGTTCCATATTTCCAACTTCCGGCATTCCAGGGTAACCAACCGGTCCAACTCCTTTTAATACCATCACGCAGGTTTCATCAATATCCAGATCAGGATTATCAACCCGTTCATGATAATCTTCCACCGACTCAAAAACTACTGCCCTACCACGGTGATACAACAATTCGCCGGAAGTAGCAGACGGTTTAATAACCGCCCCGTTTTCACATAAATTTCCTTTTAGAACCGCGATGCCGGCATTTTCTTTAAAAGGTTTATCGAGTTCAGCAATTACTTCGCGATTGTAACATGGAGTATTTGCACTGTTTTCAACAATGCTTTTGCCGTTTACCGAAATGGTGTTATTGTGTAGCTGATCTTTTAATTCATCAATAATTACCGGAAGGCCGCCGGCATAATAAAAATCTTCCATCAGGTATTCTCCCGCAGGCATTAAATTCAGCAGAAGTGGCATGTGGCTTCCCAGTTTGTCAAAATCGTCCAAATCCAGATCCACGCCAATTCTACCGGCAATGGCTGTTAAATGGATAATTAAATTGGTTGAACCTCCGACTGCAGAATTAATTTTAATGGCATTTTCAAAAGCTTCCCGTGTAAGAATGTCCGACATTTTCAGCCCTTCTTTTACCATTTCCACGATCCGGTTTCCTGAAAGATGTGCCATCACTTTTTTACGCGAGTCAACTGCAGGAATTGCAGAAGCACCTGGGAAAGTAAGCCCCAAAGCTTCGACCATGGTCGCCATTGTTGATGCCGTTCCCATCGTCATGCAATGACCTGCACTACGCGACATGCATGATTCGGCTTCAATTAGATCTTCTCTTGTAAGTGTTCCGGCTTTTAATCCTTCTGAAAGTTGCCAGGTGTAAGTTCCTGACCCAATATCTTTTCCCCTGAATTTACCATTTAACATAGGGCCACCAGGAACAACAATAGTCGGAAGATTTACACTGGCTGCACCCATTAATGTCGAAGGTGTTGTTTTGTCGCACCCGGTCAGCAAAACAATTCCGTCGAGCGGATTTGCTCGGATGGTTTCTTCAACATCCATACTGGCAAGGTTTCGCCAAAGCATGGTTGTAGGTTTCATTACGGTCTCACCTAACGACATTACCGGAAATTCCAGGGGAAACCGCCAGCCTCGTAAACGCCACGTTTTACAATCTCTGCAAACTCACGTAAGTGACCATTGCATGGAGTTAAATCAGACCATGTATTACAAATTCCGATAACAGGTTTTCCACGAAACATATGGTCGGGATGCCCCTGGTTACGTAACCAGCTTCGGTGTACAAATCCCATTTTGTCATCTTTTCCAAACCACTCGGTACTCCTCAGGTGAGATTTATCTTTCATAAAATTCAGTTTAGATTCAATTAATCAAGATCAAAAGCGATTAAAAATAGTATAAAAACCGTCAACATTAAAAATTAACCTGGTCGAAATAAAAAAGCCATTAACTATTTCTAATTAATGGCCTTAAAATGAATATTAAAATTTCTAAAATCAACCTTCCAGAAGATTATCCAGTAAACCGCGCCGGGCTTCTTTATGTGCGTTTGGTCCTGTTGTAGAAAGTTCAGCAATCAGTTTTCTGATTGGCATACTTTGCAACCAAATTTTCCCTTTGCCACGCAAAGTAGCCAGAAAAATTCCCTCACCGCCAAAAACCATCGACCGCAGGTTGCCTGCCTTTTCAATACTGTAGTCTATTGTTGTTTCAAAACCTACAATACAACCTGTGTCAACCCTTAATACTTCGTTGTTCAGTTGTCGCTCAATCACAGTTCCTCCTGCATGAACAAATGTATTTCCATCGCCTTCCAGTTTTTGAAGAATAAAGCCTTCACCACCAAAAAACCCTGCGCCCAATCTCCGGTTAAAAGAGATCGAAATTTTTGTTCCCAATGCAGCACATAAAAATGCATCGCGCTGGACGATGATCCGACCTCCTAATTGTGACAGATTTAACGGAATTATTGTTCCCGGGTAAGGGGCAGAAAATGCTACGTGTTTCTTTCCCCAACCCTGGTTAGTAAAATGAGTTAAAAACAGTGATTCTCCTGTGATCACCCTTGATCCGGCTGAAATTAGTTTATCAAAAAAACCGGCGTTTGGATTCGATCCGTCACCCATTCGGGTAGTAAATTCAATTCCGTCTTCCATATAAAGCATAGCTCCGGCTTCAGCAATTACGGTTTCTCCCGGGTCGAGTTCTATCTCTACCAGTTGTACATCGTTCCCAATAATTTTGTAATCAATTTCGTGTGATTGCATATCCTAATGTTTTTAGTTTTTGAATTCCTGATTAAAAGTAATTATCCCATTTTTTAAAGCGAAAAATAATGGCATTTTTTTCCGACCTTTGCAAAAATCAGTCGAACTCAATGAAAAATAATTACAGCAGGGATAAAAATCAGGGGAAAGAAAGTGGAGGAAAACGGATTGGCAAAAGTCGTCCGTCAAAATTTGAAGCAAAAAATAAAGATGCCCGGAAAGATAGTGGAGGATCACCTAAAAGGTTTCCCGATAAAAATAAACCTAAAAGATACTTAAAAACAAAGAAAGTTTCGGAAAATAACTTGCCTCAAAAGCATGGGCCATCGGGAGAAATGCGGCTGAACCGTTTTATTGCGAATGCAGGTATTTGTTCGAGGAGGGAGGCTGATACTTTTATTGCTGCCGGAATGGTGACGGTTAATGGGAAGCAGGTAACAGAGCTCGGTGTAAAGGTAAAAACTACGGATGAGGTACGTTTTGATGGTCGGCGGATTGAGGCTGAAAGAAAGGTATATGTATTGTTGAATAAGCCCAAAGATTATGTAACCACAACCGATGATCCTCATGCTGACAAGATTGTAATGGAACTGGTGAAGGATGCCTGTGAAGAGCGTATCTATCCTGTTGGCCGGCTTGACCGTAACACCACAGGCGTGTTGCTTTTTACTAATGATGGCGATCTTTCAAAACGGTTGACGCATCCCAGTCATAACATGAAAAAGATTTACCAGGTTTCACTTGATAAGCCAGTAACTTTAAATCATATGCAACAAATTGCTGACGGAGTTGAACTGGAAGACGGGAATATTCACGCAGATGCAATTAGCTATGTCAGTCAGCAGGAAAAAAACGAGGTTGGCATTGAAATTCATTCGGGGAAAAATCGCGTTGTCAGGCGCATTTTTGAACACTTTGGATACAGAGTCAGAAAACTAGACCGGGTTTATTTTGCAGGTTTAACTAAAAAGAACCTGCCCCGCGGAAAATGGCGGATTCTTACAGAAAAAGAAATACAGTATCTGAAAATGCAATAAGTTAAGTTTAATATTCACGAATTGTAATTTTTAATTTTAGCGATTACTAATAATTCAGTTTTGGAGAGAGAATTCTTAGAAATAATTAAAGACAACCAGGGGATTATACACAAAGTGTGTAACATCTATTGCGACGACCAGGAAGATCGCAATGATTTGTTTCAGGAAATTGTGGCCCAACTTTGGAGATCTTTTCCCTCTTTCCGAAAAGAATCGAAAGTTACAACATGGATGTATCGGGTGGCTTTGAATACTGCGATAACATCGTTTAAAAAACAAAAACGCAGACCTGATCAAAACCGGTTGACATATGAAAACTTTCAGATAAAAGATGAAAATTACGATCATGAAACAGAGGAAAATATCAAACTTTTACATCGGGCAGCGGCACAACTTACCGGTATTGAAAAATCGATTATTATCCTCTATTTAGAAGAAAAAAAATATGAGGAAATAGCTGAAATTACGGGGATAACGCAAAATTATGTGCGGGTTAAAATGAACCGGATCAAAAAGAAACTCAAAAAGATTATGGAAACTGGGGTATAAAAAATGGATTTAAAAGATTTAAAGAAAACATGGGATAAACTGTCCACCGGCAATGAGTTGGATGAGAATCAGATCAGAGAAATGCTGGGGAAACGAACCAGTACTTTGATCGAACGGATCGATCGCAACATTAAGATTGGGTTTGTTGTACTTTTTATTCTCATTTTTGCTTTTGCATTCGACGATTTTTTCTTTTCACCTTTACTGATCAAAGGGGTGAGTGCAGATCTGGAAATACCTAAATGGTTGCTTTTCCTGGGCATATTCAGTAATGCACTGATATTTACCACCTTCCTGTTTTTTGTTATTAAATATTATCGTGTAAAACGAAGTTGCGATGTTTTATGCAACCTTAGGGAAACGCTTGTAAAAATCATTGACACACTTCGTATTTACAGACGGATGTTTTACCTGGCTCTTGTTACACTGCTTGTTGCCATGGGATCAGGATTTGTTACCGGAATGTACAGGGGGTTTCTTGATGGAGTGAGACAAAAAGGTTTTTCGATATCTGAAATTCAGCCGGGACAACTCATCCTGCCGGTATTTCTTGGTGTTGTTATCCTTGCTTTGTTAGTTGGTGGATTCTTCCTTCTTCTACGCTGGGGTTTCCGCAGATTATACGGCAATTACATTGACAAGCTGAAATATACGTTGAAAGAGTTAGACGAAATAGAAGAATAGCTAATAAAGTTGTGCAATTTCATAAAGCCTTATTAATTTTGTTTCCCGAACATTTTTCAGGATAAAATGACATTAATAAAATCAATTTCAGGAATACGTGGAACCATTGGCGGTAAACCCGGCGAAGGATTAAGTCCGCTTGATGTGGTAAAATTTACGGCTGCATACGCAACATGGGCAAAAGAAACCAGAGATAAGAATAAACTTAAAATTGTAGTAGGTCGCGATGCCCGAATTTCAGGACAAATGGTTAGCATGCTGGTAATTACCACTTTAAGCGGAATGGGATGTGATGTGATAAATATTGGTCTGGCAACTACACCGACGACTGAAATTGCAGTCACTGATGAAAAGGCTGACGGTGGAATTATTCTTACTGCAAGTCACAATCCAAAACAGTGGAATGCCTTGAAATTGCTAAATGCAAAAGGTGAATTCCTGAACGCAGAAGAAGGAGCCCGTGTTCTTGAAATTGCTGAATCTGAAGATTTCAACTTTGCTCTTGTTGATGATTTAGGATCAACAATGGAGAAAGATTATACAGAAAAACATATTCAACATGTGCTCGATCTTGAATTGGTAGATGTTGAAGCAATCCGTAAAGCAGAATTTTCAGTGGCTGTAGATGCTGTAAATTCTGTTGGAGGTGTTGCAATGCCGAAATTATTTAAAGCATTGGGCATTAAGAATGTTGTTGAAATTAATTGTGAACCGACGGGAGACTTTGCACATACACCGGAACCGATTCCTGAGAATTTGGTTGAAACTTCAGAAATTGTTGGCAAAAGCGAAGTTGATGTTTGTTTTGTAGTTGATCCTGATGTGGATCGCCTGGTGATTATAAATGAAGACGGAACCATGTTTAATGAAGAATATACATTGGTTGCAGTTTCTGACTATATTTTAAATAATACTCCCGGCAGCACAGTTTCAAATTTGTCTTCAAGTAGGGCACTGCGCGATGTAACCCAAAAACACGGACAAAGTTATTCATCGGCAGCGGTTGGAGAAGTAAATGTAGTGGCTAAAATGAAAGCAACCAACGCTGTAATTGGGGGTGAAGGAAATGGAGGTGTTATTTATCCTGCAAGTCATTATGGCCGCGATGCTTTAGTTGGAGCTGCTTTGTTTTTAACGCACCTGGCGAAAAGTGGCTTAAAATGTTCCGGGTTGCGAAAAACATATCCGGATTATTTTATCTCGAAAAATAAAATTGAACTTACTCCTGGTATCAATGTAGATCAGCTGCTTATCCTTATAAAAGAAAAATTCAGGAATGAAAAAGTGACTGATATTGATGGCGTTAAAATTGATTTTGTCGAATCATGGGTGCATTTGAGAAAATCAAATACTGAACCGATAATTCGTATTTATTCTGAAGCAAGATCGGCTGTTGAAGCTGATAATCTTGCTCAAAAAATGATCAGTGAAATCAGGGCTTTAATTTAACTTCATCACGATATTAACTGATTGTTACCAACCCCGCATAAATTAAATTTTCAACAAGATTTTGTTTCCCAGGTGGTTATCATGTGAAGGCATCATGCGTAATTACTAATTTTGTCGGCAAAGCTGAAAACAATTGTTCCGGGAACATTCCGGAACAACCGTCAAACAAAAATTAGAAACAATGAAAAAGAAAAAAAATATAGCCATTGTAGCTCATGATAATCGTAAGAAAGATATCATTGAGTGGGTTTCATTCAACTGGAAAGAATTGATTCAACACGACCTTATCTGTACCGGCACTACCGGGAAACTGGTTGAAGAAACATTAATTGAAAAATGTATTGAAAATAACGAGGTTCCTCCAACGGTAACAAAATTAAAATCAGGGCCTCTTGGTGGAGATCAGCAGTTGGGTGCCTTAATTGTGGAAGGTGCCGTTGATATCCTGATATTTTTCTGGGATCCGATGCAGCCACAACCTCACGATGTGGACGTAAAAGCGCTGCTACGTATTACGGTTCTTTACAATATTCCAACGGCTTCCAACCGATCGACAGCCGATTTTATTGTGTCATCGCTCTTGTTCCATGAAAGTTATCAACCGGCATTAAAAGATTATACCGGGTATATTTCACGTGATGTTGAGATGGTTTAAAAGCCGGGATTAGCATAATAACATTTAAATAATGGGAAGGAGATTCAAATCTCCTTTTCATGTTTTTACAAATTGATTGGGCAAAATTTTGATATTTTTGTTCAACAGGAAATGTTATGCAACTTTTTTTGTATGGTTTCAAATAACAGGCCGGCTTACATAAAACGAATATGAATAAAACCGCTTTAATATTTACAGGTATTTTATTGTTTTTAAGCTCCGGGGCAATTGCTCAGGACATTTTTTTGGGGTTTGAAAATCTTTTTACAACACCCCGGAATTATGTGGTTTACATGGCAGATTCCCAAATTTCGGTTGACGGAGTTGACAACGAAACTTCCTGGAACAAAGCAAAATGGACCGAGGGCTTCATGGATATTGAAGGTATAGGGAAACCAAATCCTCGTTACTCGACAAAAGTAAAAATGTTATGGGACAATGAAAATCTTTATGTTTTAGCTGAGTTGGAAGAACCAAATATCTGGGCATATTATGAAAATCATGATCAGATCGTGTATCATGAAAATGATTTTGAGGTTTTTCTGGACCCGGACGGTGATGCGCAAAATTATTTTGAATTTGAAATAAATGCCCGGAACACGGTTTTCGATTTGTTTATGACCAAACCTTACAGAGATGGTGGAATACCGTTAATTACCTGGGATGCGCCCGGACTTAAAACCGCTGTTCAAGTTGACGGAACCATCAATAATCCTGGTGATACTGATAAAAAATGGACTGTTGAAATGGCTATTCCTTTTGAGACACTGAGGCTTGGCGTTGTTAAACACATTCCACAAAACGGAGAAATCTGGAAAATAGATTTTTCAAGGGTCGAATGGCAAACAGAAATCAAAGAAGGCAAATACGTGCGAAAAGGAGATGCTGACAGCCAAAAATTATTGCCCGAAAATAATTGGGTTTGGAGTCCGATTGGTATTGTAAATATGCATTACCCTGAACGGTGGGGAATGTTGCAATTTTCAACTGATATCATTGGATCAGTAAACAGTTCATTTCAAATAAATAAAGATGAGGCGCTTAAAAAATATTTGTGGCTGGTTTATTATAAACAGAAAAAATATTTTGTGGAACATAAAGAATATGCAAAATCATTAAGACAGCTTTCTATTCCAAAAACATTAAAAACAGATGATAATGAGGTTTTTAAGCTGAAGCTTTTTGGCACAGCATTTCAATTTACAGTTATCCTGAATACTCCAAAAGGTTATCAACTGACCATCAATAATGAAGGGCTGATCAAGAAAATTGCCAATTAAATTTAATGTTTCGTGGAATTAAGGGGTTAATATTTTTGGTTGATTTTCATTACCTTCGCGCCCTAAATTATTGTGTTAACATTCGCAGGTTCCATCACCCTGCGATAAAAAATTAAAAAAATGCAAAATGAGTTGCTCTGGCTGGTCATGCTTCTGGCCAATTTCTTCCTGATTATTTTAGCGTATCGGTTATTTGGAAAATGGGGATTGATCATGTGGATTCCCATATCCGTGATTGTTGCAAATATACAGGTAGTTCAAACGGTGACGTTGTTTGGGCTGGCAGCTACATTAGGCAATATTGTGTATGCCACCTCTTTTTTAGTTACCGATATTCTGTCGGAAAACTATGGGAAAAAGGAGGCAAAAAAAGCAGTATGGATCGGTTTTTTCAGTCTTATTTCAATGACGATATTGATGAACCTTGCGCTTTATTTTCTGCCGCTGGCCGGTGATGATTTTGCACAAACAACCCACGAAGCAACGAGTACCATTTTTAAACTGATGCCTCGGATTGCATTAGCCAGTTTAACAGCATATCTACTTTCACAGCGTCACGATGTTTGGGCATTTCATTTTTGGAAAGATCGTTTTCCTCATAAAAAACATTTATGGATAAGAAACAACTTAAGTACCATGGTTTCGCAGTTAATCGACAGTTCGGTTTTTGTTGTTTTAGCTTTTTACGGTGTTTTTGAAACGGGTATTCTTTGGGAAATATTTTTAACCACGTATTTTCTGAAATGGATTGTTGCCGCTGCCGACACGCCTTTTGTTTACTGGGCCAGACATATTGGTGGAAAAAATAAATTTATTCTCGGGGAAGACTGATTTATTTAATTCGACCAAAAAGTGCGGGTAAAAATGATAATGAAAGAATAAATTTCCAGACGGCCGATAACCATAAAGAAGGTAAGTAGATATTTTGAAGCATCGTGCAGATGCAAGAAGTTGCTTACCGGACCAACAGTGCCAAAACCTGGACCAATACCAGCCATACAGGTTGCTACTGAACCAAAAGAAGTAGCCCCGTCATTTCCCAGCAAAATCATAACTACAGTTCCAACTGCAAGTATGCTGTAGTACAGCAAAATATACGTAATAATCCGGTTTACGTAAGTTATGTCCAGAACATTGTTATTGTAACGTATCACGTGAATTGCATTGGGGCTGGTAATCTCCCTGAACGATTGTTTGATCTTTTTAAAAGCAATAACATGACGGATTACTTTTACCCCACCACCAGTTGATCCGGCAGAAGCACCAATGAGCATTAACAGGGCAATGATCAGTATTCCCTGTATCGGCCACTGCAGGTAATCCGATGTAGCAAACCCCGTTGCTGTAATGATAGAAATCACCTGGAAAAATGATTCGCGGAATGCCCGTTCAAAAGGAACATTGTGCGTTAAATAAAGAATAAAAGTTATTATAAGTCCGGCTATCCCAATAATAGAAAGATATGCCCGGAGTTCTTCATTTTTAAATGCTCTTTTCATATTTCCTTTCAAGGCAAAAACATGAAGCGCAAAATTGATTCCTGCCAGCATCATAAAAATCATGACTACATATTGCACATAAGGTGAAAAAGCCGCGATGCTGGCATTTTTTGTAGAAAATCCACCGGTAGCGATCGTTGCAAAAGAGTTACACACACTGTCAAAAAGTGACACTTTCCCAAAAAGAAGTAAAATAATTTCTGCCACAGTTAACCCGATATAAACTAACCAAAGACTCCTTGCGGTATTTTTTATTCTTACCGAAACCTTTTCTTCAGCAGCTGTCGAAGTTTCAGAACTGTAAAGGTAAATTCCGTTAATGTTCAAAAACGGCATTATGGCTACAACCAGAACAATAATTCCCATTCCCCCTATCCAGTGCGTTTCGGCCCGCCAGAGTAAAATACTTTTGGGCAAAACTTCAATATCAGCAAGAATTGATGATCCGGTAGTTGTGAATCCTGAAATGGACTCAAAAAAAGCATTGGTAAAATTAGGAATAGAACGGGTGATCAGGTACGGGATCGTTCCAACAAGCCCCATAATGATCCAACCAAGACAAACTATAATTATGCTGTCACGTCTTGTAGGTTCTTTATGGCGCTGATTTTGCGTAAGAAGATTAAGAATAAGCCCGAAAATTAATGTGTAAATGAAAGCTGCAAACAAGCGGCCGGTGATTGCCTCTTTGTTGTAAGCCGAAACAATGACTGTTGTAAGCATAAACAAGCTTTCAAACACCATTATTATGGATACAAAATGAATAATTTGGGCGATATTTAACTTAACTCTTAACATTCAATCAATCGCAATTTTTTAATTTGAACTAAAACACCCGGTTATGATGAAAAGATACAACGAATTATCCTTTCGTGAAAAAGGGGGGCGAAAGATCGTTATGAAAATAATTCTTTATGAGATTAACCTGCCTGACTTCTGAATCTGGCAAGTTGCGAAAAGGTAAAAAGAACACCACTAATTGGATGTTCTCAACAGGATAACCACAAAATAATCCTTTATCAAAGTCTTCTTCATCTGCATCTTCCATAAAAAGTACTGTTGAAGTAGTGTTGGTTTGCCATTCTGTAGTGAATAATTCATCTGAATGACTTCTACCGGTAAATTTATCAGCTTGTGTAAAGGTAGAAAAAACCATGGGTAGCAAGATTAACGCACTTGCCGAAACAGAAAATAAATAATCGAAGATTGTATCTGTAATTATCTGTCGCAATGAATAATTTCAATATAATTGGGACAAAAGTAGTCTTTAATTCAATAACCTGCTACTGATCTTTCCCGGCAACAATCTTTTATTCAGAATTTATTAAAGATAAATTTTTACTGAAAGATTGTCTGAGAGATATTTAACACATTCATTATGTTACTTCAGGTTTTCTTCAAAAAGTTTAAAAATTCGTTTGTATTCATCAGTCCAGCTTGATGGTTCAACAAAACCATGCGATTCTACCGGATAAACTGCCAATTCCCAGTTTTCTTTTCCGAGCTCTATTAATCGCTGGGTAAGTCTCACAATATCCTGAAACTCAACATTGTTGTCAACCATGCCATGGCACATCAAAAGTGCTCCCTGCAATCCTTCTGCAAAATAAATGGGTGAACTGCGGACGTATGCAATACTGTCTTCTACAGGCGTATTCAGAATGTTGGACGTATATCCGTGGTTGTAGTGAGCCCAGTCGGTTACGGAACGTAATGCTGCTCCAGCAGAAAAGGTTTCCGGATCTTTAAACATGGCCATTAAGGTAATAAAGCCACCATAAGAACCTCCGTAAAGGCCAATTCGTTTAGGTGAAACATCATAATTTGTTGTTAAGAACCTGGCCCCGTCAACCTGGTCAGAAAGATCTTTTCCTCCCATGTGGCGATAAATTGCTGTTCTGAAATCACGGCCATAACCTGCACTTCCCCGGTAATCAATGTCGAGAACGGTATAATCATTATCAGCCAGGAAATTGTTGAACTGGTATTCCCTGAAATAATCGCTCCACCATTTGTGTGCATTTTGCAGGTAACCTGCGCCGTGTACAAAAATTACAGCGGGGCCTTGTTTGTCGGAATTCTTAGGCCGATAAAGCCGGGCATGGATTTCAACTCCGTCCGTAGCTTTAAACGTGACAAATTCAGGTACACGCCATGGATAGCTATTAAATTCTATTGTTGTTGAATGGGTAATCTGAGTTGCTTTTGTACCGAGGGTATTTTTTTGAATATAAAGTTCCCAGGGTTTGTTTGCGTAAGAATACCTAATAACTAATTGCTTTTCATCCGGCGAAAGGGTCACTTCGTTATTCCCTTCCATAGAAGTTATTTGGGTAAGCTCACCTCCCCAAACAGGCATTCTGTAAAAATGCATTACTTCCGGATCTGGTTTATTGGCAGTGAAATAAAAACTCTTTTTGTCGGATGAAATAAATGCATCAGAAACTTCAAACTTGCCTGAAGTCAGTGCTTTTTTCTCGCCGGTTTCCGTATTCACGGTATATAAATGAGAATACCCTGTTTCTTCGGATTGAAACCAGACCGATTTATTATCGGGCATCCAGCCAATGCTGCCGGTTGAAAATCCCCAACCTCCAATTCCAGGGCCGCCAATCCATGCTTCGTCCCGTTGGTGGTCAAGTGTTTTAAGGTCCCCTGTTGCCGGATCGAGTAATAAAATCCAACGGTCTTTATTATCTTGTGATAAGGCCACCACTAATGCAAGGTCTTTATCCGGATTCCAAACCGGACCCATCAAATTGATCTTCCTTGGTTTTATTTTCGAGGTATCTTTTGGTATTCTGTTCGGGGAATCCGAGAGATAATCAGGCAAATCTTTTAATCCCGGAATTGTATTGGTATTAATAGAAACAAGTCGGTTGCTGTCTACATTAAAAATGCCCATTTCAATATTGGTTTGCGGACTGCCCACTTTAGTTCGTCCTTTTCGTTCTTCGGTGTACCCGGATTCGGTTACAAAATGAGTTATTGAAGTGGCTTTGGCCCCTTGAGGACTTTCGTATAAACTGTAGACCACATATTTTCCTGTTGGGCTCAGCGATACATTTCCAACCTGGTTTTTCCCTGTATAGATTTTTAAGGGCTCCGGTTTTTCTTCTTTTTTACGTTGGTTCTCACGTGCTTTTTTCAGTGCTTCCCTTTCATCCAAAATCTTAAACAGTTCCTTTTGCTGATTTTCCAACCACTGATCCTGCGCGCTTAATTTGGGTTCAGGTTTTTCCTGTCCTTCCGCAAAATTTGTTACTTGCCGGATGAACCCGGATTCCGGATCGATGATAAACAAATTATTGTCGAGCATGAAAGTAATTTTGCTATCCTTCAATGCAAATGCAGCTGAGCTTGCTCTTTCCAGCCAGTCAGTCAGCTGTTTTTCTTTTCCTCTCTTAATATCCAGCAAGTAAAGATTTCCATCCCGGACATACACTTTCTCAGTTCTGTTGTGATTATATTTAGCGCCCCTGCCCGGCAATCCTTCTTTTTCCTCCAGACTTGTTTTTTCAATCTTACCGGTTTTCAGATTATAATCATACAACGATGAAAGTGTATCATTTTCAGGATTCCACTGAAAGTAGATTTTTTCACCATTTTCGCTCCAAAACGGATTTCCTGGTAATGTCCCTATCCATTTATCCGGATCCTGCATTATTTTTTCAATGGTCAGCGAACTTTTATTATTTTTTTCGATTTGCGCAAAGGCAAGTGTGGCGCTGAAAATGAACAGCAAAAGAATTGATTTTTTTATCATTTGATTTTTTGTTTTTTAGATTGGTAGTGATATTAGAAAGGAACATGATCGGGGTGGAATCCCATACGTTTATTTTTATCAAGCCCGTCGATTTTCTTCATGTCTTCAGAAGTCAGTTCAAAATCGAAAATATCAGCATTGGAAATAATCCGTTCCGGATTAACCGATTTTGGAATAGTAACAACACCTTTTTGAATGTCCCACCGAAGAACAACCTGAACCGGTGTTTTTCTGTATTTTGCTGCCAATTCCTGCATTAATGGAATATCATTTACTTTGCCTTTCATAATCGGAGACCAGGCTTCCATTTGAATACCTTTATTTTTACAGTACACCAACAAATCGGGCTGAATGAGCTCAGGATGAAATTCCACCTGGTTAACGGCTGGGGAAATATTACATTCGGGCAGAAAATCTTCTAAATGATGAACCAGAAAATTACTGACACCAATAGCACGGATTCTTCCTCTTTTGTACAATTCTTCCATTGCTTTCCATGTGTCTACCGATTTTTTCCCTTTTGGCCAGTGAATAAGGTAAAGATCAAGATATCCGGTATCCAGTTTTTCCATGCTTTCTTCAAAAGCCATTAATGTAGATTTATATCCCTGCTCCGTATTCCAAACTTTTGATGTCAGAAAAATCTCTTCGCGGCGAATTCCACTGGCTTTTATCGCTTTTCCTACGCCTCTTTCATTCTGATAAGCCGAAGCAGTGTCGATGCTGCGATAACCATTTTCAAGCGCTGTTAATACTGCGTTTTCAACTTCTGTTCCTTCTTCCGAACGAAAAACACCCAGTCCAAACCAGGGCATTTCTACTCCGTTATTTAGTTTTACTCTTGTTGAAATATCCATAATTCACATGTATTTGTTGATGAACATCTAAAATAAACATTTTTTTGGGGACGACTTAGGTTTCCTGTTATCCATTTCGTTGGAATATTATAGTTTTGCTAAAATTTTAGAAACAATTCACAAATGAAGGTTTATAAATTTGGTGGTGCATCGGTAAAAGATGCATCGGGAGTAAAAAATGTTTCGGGGATCATTAAGAATGAATCTGGTAGCCTTGTTGTTGTGGTTTCGGCCATGGGGAAAATTACCAATTTGCTCGAAACTCTTATAAAGGCTTATTTTGAAAAAGCGCAGCGGAAATGGGATATTTTTCAGGATTTCAAAAATTATCATCAACAAATTATCGACGATCTGTTTGGAGAAAAAAAAACTCCTTCCCGGATAACAAATTTTTTTGTGGAGTTGGAATCAAAATTGAAAAAAACACCTTCTCTGGACTATAATTTTGAGTACGACCAGATTATTTGTTTTGGAGAACTTGTTTCTACATTGATTGTTAGCGAATATTTAATTTCATTGGGAACTGAAATCCAATGGATTGATATTCGTTCCTGTCTTCGTACTGATGATCTTTTCCGCGATGCTGCGGTTGATTGGGAATGGACGGAAGAATTGGTAAATGAAACATTTACTTTTAAAAATGTAAACTTTTATATCACACAAGGATTTATTGGTTCAACGGTTACGAATCTTACAACTTCGCTCGGGCGTGAAGGCTCAGATTTTACAGCGGCAATTTTGGGAAGTGTGCTGAATGCTGAAAGCGTTTCGATTTGGAAGGATGTGCCAGGTGTTTTGAGTGCAGATCCCAAAAAAATGGAAGGTACTGTGAAAATTGATGCTTTGTCATATCGCGAAGCAGTTGAAATGACACATTCAGGGGCGCAGGTTATCCATCCTAAAACAATGAAGCCGCTGTATAATAAAAATATCCCGTTGTTTGTAAAATCATTTATTGCACCTACCGATTCAGGAACAGTAATTCATACCATTGACCATAAGATTAAACTTCCGCCTATTTTTATTCAAAAGGAAGACCAGGTTCTCATTACACTTTCGCCCAAAGATTTCTCTTTCATCAACATTGAAGACATTGATCATGTGGTTAATTTTCTGATTGAGAACAGGATAAAAGTAACATTAATGCAGCAGTCAGCTATCGACCTGAACCTGGTTCTTGACGCTCCTGAGGCAAACCTGGAGGATATTTTTGGTTCCTTTTCTTCCTATTATACTGTTCGTTATAACACCGGGCTTACGCTGATAACAATTCGTCATTATACCGAAGAAACACTTGACTGGATGGTAAAAGAAAAAGATATTTATCTTGAACAACACAGTCGATTAACAGCCAGAATGCTTGTAAAACAATAAATTATCTGTTTAAATTAAATTTCGCGTATTATTTGTTGTAATTTTAGCGGCTCAAAATCGACCTATGAGAAAAAACTAAGCAAAGTATGAAACAGAAAAAAATATTACCTTACGCTATTGGAGTGCTGGTGGTTGCAATTATTTTACTGATTGTAGGCAAAAAGGCCGGATGGTTTGGGAAAGACTTTACAGTTAATGTAGCAGCCGAAAAAGTACAAAGCAAAACCATTACTGAATTTATAACTGCCAACGGAAAAATTCAGCCGGAAACCGAAGTAAAAATAAGCCCTGATGTGGCTGGTGAAATTGTTGAATTGTACGTGGAAGAAGGAGACCAGGTAAAAATTGGTGACCCGCTTTGTGTGATAAAACCTGAAATGTACATTTCGGCACTGAGCAGGGCAAAAGCAACACTAAATTCATCGAGGGCGAGGCTGGCGCAGGCACAGGCACAGGAAATAGAGCGTGAGCTTACCTTTAACAGAAGCAAACAGTTATTTGATAAAGGTACGATCCCGGCATCTGATTTTGAATCGGCACAAGCAACATATAAAGTAGCACAAGCGGAAACAAAAGCGGCTGAGTTTGCAGTGAAAAGTGCCGAAGCAAGTGTTTCAGAGGCTCAGGAACAGCTGACAAAAACCAAAATATATGCTCCGATCTCTGGTACTGTTGCGGCTCTTAATGTGGAAAAAGGTGAACGTGTTGTGGGAACCAACATGTATGCGGGTACTGAGATGATGGTGATCGCCGATCTGAATAAAATGGAAGTTCAGGTAGAAGTGAATGAGAATGATATTGTTAAAGTAGTAAAAAATGATACTGCGCTTGTAGAGGTTGATGCGTATTTGAACCGAAAATTTAAAGGCATTGTTACCGAAATTGCCAATTCAGCAAGCACCAGCGGTGCAACTGCTGACCAGGTAACCAACTTTGATGTAAAAGTACTTTTACTAAAGGATTCATATGCTGATCTGATTGATTCAGTTACCGGGAATTATTATCCATTCCGACCGGGTATGTCCGCCACAGTTGATATTCTCACTGAAACAAGAGATAATGTTATATCAGTGCCGATTTCTGCAGTTACAACACGCGTTAAACTTAAAAATGGTGGAACTGCTGAAGTGGATGATCAACCGGTAAATGAAACTGAAAACAATAACGAACAAACAACAGAGCGGGAAGAAAAACAGGAAGTCGTTTTTCTTGTTAACGGAGACAGAGTCAAAAAAGTGGAAGTTAAAACAGGTATTCAGGATAATACCAGTATTGAAATTCTTAAAGGTCTTTCAGCAGGTGACCAGGTGGTAACTGCACCTTATAATGCAATTAATAAAATACTTAAAGACAGCATGCTAATAAAAGTTGTCAAAGAAGAAGATCTTTATAAAACGAAAAAATAGCAACCAAAACAGATAAAGAAAATGCCTCTTGTATGAATTCAGGAGGCGTTTTTATTTTGAATCGATTTTTTCTCCGTAAGCAAGATCACCTGCATCTCCAAGACCGGGAACAATATATGAATGTGGTGTCATTTTCGGATCGACAGCACCCAACCATAAAGTTACGTTTTCAGTAGTAATATTTCGAGTAATATAATCCACTCCCTGCTGACTTGCAATTATAGAGATCAGGTGCACATGTTTTGGAGTCCCTTTACTGAAAAGGGCATGATAACTGATTTCCATCGATTTTCCTGATGCAAGCATAGGATCGGAGAGAATTACTACTTTCCCGTCAAGCGAAGGTGAAGCCATGTACTCAAATTCTATTTCGAATTTGCCGTCTTTTGTGTATTTGCGATAGGCAGAAATAAAACAGTTTTCACCACGATCGAAAATATTTAACAGTCCGCTGTGCACAGGTAACCCGGCACGTAAAATGGTCGCTAAAACCGGTTGGTTTTTTAATTGCGGAACTTTGGCAACTCCAAGAGGAGTAGTTACTTCATCATCTTCATATTCAAGTAATTTGCTTATTTCGTAAGCAAAAATTTCCCCGATCCGGTACATATTCTCCCGAAATCGGAGCGGGTCTTTCTGTATTTCGTGATCCCTTATTTCTGCCAGATATTGGTCGAGAATAGAACGGTTATTTCCTAAAATTTTAATTTCCATGAAAACACCTTGGTTTTATATCGAAATATTTTTGAATCCAATATATTTAATGCTTAATTTTCGCCAAAACATTCATTCAAAAATAGGATTTTTTAAAAACTTTCGGGGTGAAATGAGCATGAGAATTGATTCACAATAACAGAGAATATTAAATATCATGCGAATTCTCCCGATTATTCGGGGTTGTCATAAAAATAAGCGATTTTTAAACAGATGAAAATACTTCCTAATTTTTTAATTGTAGGTGCATCAAAAAGCGGTACCTCTTCACTTTATCATTATCTGAAACAACATCCTGATATTTATTTGTCTGATAAACAAAAGGAAGGAAGGTATTTTTCTCAAATGGCGTGGTGTTTTTATGGTCCGGGCGACAAAAATGTTGAACTAACAGTAACTAAAGATCTGGAAAGTTACACAGCCCTTTTTGATGGATACAACAACCAAAAAGCTGTTGGTGATATATCACCTGAATACCTTTATTTTCATGAAAAAGCAATTCCGCTGATCAAAAATACACTGGGCGAAAATGTAAAAATCATCATCATTTTAAGGAATCCTGTTGATCGTGCGTTCTCAGGATACACCCATTTTAAACGCGATCGGCGTGAAGATCTGACATTTGAAGAAGCACTGGAAAAAGAAGATGAACGAATGGCCCAAAACTGGATATGGGCGTGGCAATATAAAAATTCAGGGTTATATTTTAGGCAGGTTAAGTCATATCTGGATAATCTTAAGAACGTTAAAGTTATCATCTACGAGGATTTAAAGAACAACGAGCAAAATATTCTAAGTGAAATTTGCGACTTTATCGGTGTAAGTCCGGATTTTAATTTCGATACCAGTTATAAATACAATGTCTCCGGCGATCCTAAAAATGCTGTTTTATATAAACTCGAAACTTCACGCGGGGTGGTAAATTTTATCAAGAAAATTATACCACGAAGTTTGGTTTCAAAAATTAAAAAGAATTTTACCGGGGAAAAACAAATGAAAAAAACAGAAATAAATCCGCAAACCAAACTCAGGTTGATTGAATTCTTCAGGGACGATATTTTGAAACTTCAGGATTTATTGCAACGGGATTTATCACACTGGTTAAAATAGATTTTAATAATCAACTTTTTTCTGTTCAATGCATTACAGTTGCTTTGCCAATCACTTTACGAAGCTTGAAATACACCAGTTCCGACTTAAGGTCGTCAATAAAATCATATGAATTTTCAACCGGGTAACGCTGAAAATGGAGATCCAACTCGTCGAATTTAATTCCGGCTGTTCCAAACGAAATATCACAAATTTTATCTTCCTGAAGTGCTTTCATCACTGACCTTGCAACACCAGAATCGGAAAACGGGAAAGCAAAAGCTTTTACTTTTGGCTGAATTTGCTCAGTGACCCAATTCATGCTCGAAATTATTTCATTTTTTTGCTGCTCCTCTGTAATCAGCCAGAATTCGGAGTGATGATTACTGTGCGCACCGATTCCAAAACCTTTTTGCTGGAGACCTTTTAACTGGTCTGTTGTTAAATATGGCTGTTGTTTTTTCAGAAAATCGTGAAAATCGATTTCCAGCATTTTGGCCGCCTGGTCAATCACGTCAGTTTCTAAAACAGTGGCTTTTAATATGTCTTTCCCGGACAAGTTATTTTCTCTCAACAATTTATTTACTGATGCATCACTGGTTTTCTGTATCTCACGGAAAATCAAACTTGCTTTGTATTTATGAAAAAGTGCCTTATTATCAACAAAAGCTGGATTTACAAAAAAAGTGGCGGGGATTCCTTTTTTCAGCAAAATTGGAGCAATAATTTCCGCACATTCTTTTAATCCGTCATCAAAAGTTATGTGGAATGGTTTTTTACCTGATGAGATAGGAAAAAGCAATTCTTCCAGAGAAATTGGATTAAAATGCTGAAGATAAAAATCGAGTTCTTTTTCAAACTGTTCGATATTCCGGTAGTTGTAATTTAAAATATGAGGTAGATCCTCATTACTGACTACGTGGTAAAACGGCAGAAAAACAGGCGTTTGTAATTTTAAAAGTGACTTTATTGAAGCCAGCCTGCTGGCTTGTTTGCTTACAAAACGAGGAAAGGTTCTTGTCATCGGTTTATTGTTTTAGCCACTTCAGCAACAAAGGTAACCGATTAAATTTAAGTTGGAAATAGGTTTCCGGAAGCGCACCAAACCCTTCATAAAATCGCGCAACACCAGGAATCATCGATCCTTCAAAATCAAGGATAATATTTTTGCCGGCATGTTTCCGTATGAACTGGTCAATAAGATAGTGCATAGCCCTGAGCTCTTTTCCGGGTTCGTCGGAAGCAGCATTCAGATAGATAACACGGTCATTCCACCGGCAGAAATATACGGCAGCCCGTAAATGATTTGTTTTATCGTAAACACCGAAAATCTCACCTATTCCTTTGTACTGTCCAAAAGCAATAATATTTTTCAATTTGCCAAAATCGCTCCTGGAAAACTGTGTTGATGCCTGATTTTTCTTGAATTCCAAATATTCTTCCAACCGGATTCCGGCGATCAGATTTAAATTGTTTTTGGCAGCTTTGGCAATGTTTCGTTTTGTGTTCGTATTATAATCAGCGGCAATTGAAGTATAACCAGTGTTTAATAAAAGTAGATGATTCTTTCTTGGAAGAAATGAAACTTCATCTATTTTTTCAATGGGAGGATTCGTGGAATTTAAGTGAACATCGGCGTACCTGAATTTTTTTAAAATTGTCACATAAAATAATTGAGCGATTGCCAGAGAAGGTTCCGGGAAAATTCCAAGCTGTTGGCAGAAAAGTGGCTGATACACGTATTCAATTCCCCATTTCTTTTTTACCGGAATTGGCATTACGTATTCATAATCGCCTAAAACCAGCGCATCCCATCTGATAGCAGCCCTATCCAGGTGCCATTCGTTAGCATAAATTCTTGAATTAACGGATGTTTCGATACAGTGATTCCACTTTTTAGTATCGATTTCATTGTGCCTGAAATATTTAATCTGATCTTTTTTACTCATTTGCCCACTTGAATCCCAACTGATTCATTTTTTCAAAAACTTCCCGGTAACCTTTCCATGCTCCCGTTTCATTTAGCGTTTCGTTGTGCCAGATACTTACAAAAGTGCCATTTACCTGTTTTACTTCCTGCATCATTTGTTCAATTTCCCTGAAAGATTCGTCAGGAGAAAGTTGCATATAGTCGCGTAATGTAACATCCATCACCTGAAACGGCAGGATCACCAGATTTGTTGTGGTTTCATTTTCGAGGTCGTAAAAATTAAATGGTGTACAAATGCCGGCCCGGAACCCGGTTTGATCGGCATATCCCATGGTGTAATCTTCCAGAATCCCGGCTTTTAGTAATTGACGGTAAGTCTTCGGAAACTTAAGCCGTAAAAAATGCTGCCGACTTTTAGTTACCTGCAAGCCGGTTATTTTCTGTAGTCGCTTTAATTCTTTGATGGTTTTCTTCGTGCCTTTTTTCTTTCCCGTTTGAAATGAAGGATGAACACCGATATCGTAATTTGCTGAAATCTTTTGAATAAGTTCTTTGAAAGGAGCATTCTTAAACGAAATGTTTTTATCGTATTTACCGTAATTGCCCAGCAGGAAAAAGAATTTTACTTTGTCGTTATTTTTCTTAAAAACAGCATCGATGTAATCAAAGGTATCGTAAGGGTCCTTTTCTTTACTGGAAAGAACTGCCCATCGTTTTTTTACTTCACGGTAGTTTTGTTTTAATGCTGCTTTTGCCAAAGCTCCGGCTGAACGCCAGGTTCCCTTATTTTTAAAAGCCCACGCATTATCAATATCAATAGTCGAAATAAATCTGAATTTCTTTTCAGGAAATTGAAACTCAGGATATTTTTCCTGAAAAGCATCTCGAATCATTTGGGCCCAGATATTAACTACTGGTTTTTTTAACAGATTGTATTTGTGCAGGATACTTCGAAAAGAAGGGTATCTGTCAAATTTATCGAATTTGGTTTCAAGGTATTCTTCGTATCGTGTAACCACGTAAAAAGATGCGGCAAACGGATCGAACGGCAAAATGGAATCGGGTGAACTCTCACAAAAGTATTTATCATCGCCCATCCACACCGAATTAATATTTGGAGCGATCAGTGCTTCAAGAAACAGCAGTCGATGAGGTTTAATATAGATTTCATCACCAAACTTTTGGTTCGAGTAGTTGATTTTTGGTCCTGATGATTTCAGAAATTCATCGGAACTGGTTGTGAAAGAAACTTTAACCTGAAGAATCCGGGAGAAAATTACTCGGGCAATATAATCGATACGCGGGGTAATTTCTTCAGCATAAAATAAAATCATATCCAGTTTTTTGGCTACCTGAGGATTCCCTCATCGGCAAAACTAAGATAACGGTTTTGCCCGACAATAATGTGATCGAGCACGGAAATGTCCATTAATTTTGCAGCATCGTTTATTTTTTTTGTGATTTTCATGTCTGCTTCGGATGCCTGCATGGTTCCCGATGGATGATTGTGGCATAAAATCACAGAACTAGCCAGTTTTTCAATAGTCCGTTTAAGAATAATTCGGACATCAATCACTGTTCCTGAAATTCCACCCTGGCTGATCATAAAATGATCGATAATTTTATTTCCGCGATCAAGTAACATAATCCAGAATTCTTCATGAGAAAGATCGCCAAGCAGTGGCATAAAAAAGTCGGCTGCATCTTTGCTCCCGGTAATTTTATTTTTACTGAACACTTCAGCATCTTTTCTTCTCTTCCCAAGTTCCATTGCAGCGACGATAGTTATGGCTTTTGCCTCACCAATGCCATTAAACGATTTTAAAGCATCGATACTTTTACGGCCAAGTTCATTTAAGTTGTTATTTACTGAAGTAAGAATCCGGCGGGACAATTCGACAGCTGTTTCATTCAGATTTCCGGAACCAATTAAAATGGCAATTAGTTCAGCATCAGATAACGACCGTGCACCGTTAATCAGCAACTTCTCTCTTGGGCGGTCTTCCGCAGCCCAGTCTTTGATGTTAAGTTTCTTGTATTCGTTCATTTGTTTTGGAGTTACATATAAAATTAACCAATATAATTGATTTTTAAAAGTTGCAGGGGAAATCGGGCACAAAAAAACCCCTCCGGATTACGGAGAGGTTACCTTTTTATCGCGAAATTATTTCTTTACAATTGATTGATTTTAACTGCTAATTTCGATTTCAGGTTAGAAGCTTTGTTTTTATGAATAACATTGTTTTTCGCCAACTTGTCAATCATAGCAACTACTTTTGGATATAATTTAGTTGCTTCTTCCTTATCGGTTATATTACGCAAAGCTTTAACGGCATTACGCATAGTTTTTGCGTAATATTTATTGTGAACTCTTCTTTTTTCGTTCTGCCTTATTCTTTTTAATGCTGACTTATGATGTGCCATTACCGTAATTTTTTTAATTTAAGTAGCCCGTAGGGGAATCGAACCCCTGTTACCAGAATGAAAATCTGGCGTCCTAACCCCTAGACGAACGGGCCGTCCTGTTTCCCATAATTTTGGGACTGCAAAAATACTTCATTTTTGAAATCCACCAAATTTTAGGTGAAATTTTTTCCGCTAAATACCTCTTTTTCTTTTAAAAGCGGTTATTGATTTTAGCGTTGCAAAGGAAAAGATGTTTTTTTAATCTGCAAGCGATTAAATCAAGATTTTAATTTCTTTGGATTATTTTTTAACGTAGTTCGAAATTCTGTCCCAGGTAAACCCGTCTAACATCTTCGTCAGCAGCAAGTTCCTGTGCAGTTCCGGCTTTCATAATTGAACCCTCGAAAAGCAGGTACGACCGGTCGGTTATCGATAAAGTTTCGTGTACATTATGGTCGGTGATCAGTACCCCGATGTTTTTTTCTTTTAGTTTGATTACAATTTGCTGAATATCTTCAACAGCAATCGGGTCAACTCCGGCAAATGGTTCGTCGAGTAAAATGAACTTCGGATCAATAGCAAGGGCACGCGCTATTTCAGTTCTCCGTCGTTCCCCTCCTGAAAGCTGAACCCCCTTACTTTTTCGAATATGTTGCAGGCCAAATTCCTCAATAAGTGTTTCCAGCTTTTCTTTTTGGTATTCCTTGGTGTAATTGGTCATTTCCAGCACTGCCTTCAGGTTATCTTCAATACTAAGTTTTCTGAAAACCGAGGCTTCCTGTGCCAGGTAACCAATTCCTTTTTTAGCCCTTTTGTAAACCGGCAACCGTGTAATTTCTTCCTTGTCGATATAAATTTTACCCGACAGTGGCTGGATCAATCCAACGATGATATAAAAGGAAGTTGTTTTTCCGGCTCCGTTTGGTCCCAAAAGCCCAACAATTTCACCTTGTTTTACATCAAAACTGACTCCTTTAACTACCGTACGTTTTCGGTATTTCTTCACAATATTTTCGGCGCGTAATATCATTGTTGAGGCAAAATTGGCAAATTAAGTTTAGAATTACATTTCATCGAATTCTTTTTCACGTTTTTTAACGACCTTTTTGGAAATCAGGATTCCGACTTCATAAAGCATAACCAGTGGAATACAAACCATTATCTGACTAAATATATCAGGTGGTGTTATGATGGCAGATACCAAAAGCATAACAACATATGCATGACGTCGATACGTTTTCATAAAGCCCGGTGTAAGAATTCCAACTTTACTCAGGAAGTATGAAAAAATCGGAAGCAGGAAAACCACGCCACCAGCCAGTGAAATAGATGTTACCGTTCCAATATAAGAACGGGTATTGATTTGGTTGGTTATCTGATCGGATACACTGTAAGTTCCAAGAAAATTTATGGATAACGGTACAATAAGGAAATAGCCAAAAAGTACACCCAGCATAAACAAAACTGAAGTGTAAAAAACAGCACCGGTAGCATGTTTTTTTTCTTTATCGTATAATGCAGGTTTTATAAACCGCCAGAATTCATAGAAAATAACCGGCGAGGCCAGTATTATCCCTGCAATAATTGAAGTCATAATGTGGATCATGAACTGATCAGCCATTTTTATAGCTATAAGATGTAATGGGACCTGGTTGATTTTCAATGAATCGCTACCTACTAAATCACCCAGTTTTGCCAGCATTCTGTTGGTCCAGAATTCTGGTGTCATCGGTTTCAGAATAATGGTGTCGAAAATAAAACCTTTCATAATAAAGGCTATAATGGCAAATATGAAAACTGCCAAAACAGAACGAATGATATGCCACCTTAATTCTTCGAGGTGATCGAGGAACGACATCTCTCCCTGGAGATTTTTTTTATGTTTCTTTTTGGTGGTTACTTCTTCCCGGTTCTCTCCGTCGCTCATAAAAATTCAGTTATATTTTTTAAAAACTCCACAAATATATATACTTATTACTATTAGAGCATTTTCAAATATTTAAATCTTTACGCAGGTTTTATTAAAAAATGAAAATTTTTAGATCATATTGACATTTTTGTTACTTTTAATAATTCAGAATTAAGGTATAGATGGGATTGTGGAAAGGGAAATTATAAATTAAAATGTATCAGGAATTTGTATTAACCGATAAATTACAAGAGTATTTTGGTTTTGATCGTTTTAAAGGACAACAGGAAGAAGCGGTCAGAAATGTTTTAAATAGAAAAAATACATTTGTTTTGATGCCTACAGGCGGGGGAAAATCATTAATCTATCAGTTACCGGCTTTGATTATGGAAGGTACTGCTATTGTAATCTCTCCGCTAATTGCATTAATGAAAAATCAGGTAGATTCCATCCGGGGAATGCATGCCGTTGATAATGTAGCTCATTTTCTAAATTCATCGTTGTCAAAATCTGCCATTCAGGAAGTGAAGAACGATGTGTTAGAAGAAAAGACCAAACTACTTTATGTAGCACCGGAATCGTTGACAAAAGAAGAAAACATCGAGTTTTTAAAGAAGATCAAGATTTCGTTTTATGCCATTGATGAGGCTCATTGTATTTCAGAATGGGGTCACGATTTCAGACCGGAATACCGTCGTATTCGCCCAATTATAGAAGAAATTGGAAAATCGCCGATAGTAGCGTTAACGGCCACGGCGACTGCTAAAGTACAGCATGATATTCAAAAAAATCTGGGGATACTTGATGCTGAAGTGTTTAAAGCATCGTTTAACCGGGAGAATTTGTATTACGAGGTCAGGCCAAAAACAAAGGCAACTACCCAAATAATTAAATTCATTAAGCAAAATGAAGGGAAATCGGGTATTATCTATTGCCTGAGCAGAAAGAAGGTTGAAGAGATGGCTGAAGCACTTCAGGTAAATGGTATTAAAGCACTTCCTTATCATGCAGGAATGGATGCAGCCACACGTTCAGGTAATCAGGATAAATTTTTGATGGAAGAAGTGGATGTTATGGTCGCTACCATTGCTTTTGGAATGGGAATCGATAAGCCGGATGTGCGGTTTGTAATTCATTATGATATTCCCAAAAGTCTTGAAGGATATTATCAGGAAACCGGCCGGGCCGGTCGTGATGGTGGCGAAGGGAAATGCATTACTTTTTACAGTTACAAGGATATTCAGAAGCTCGAAAAGTTTATGCACGGCAAACCTGTTGCAGAACAGGAAATAGGTAAACAACTGTTGCTTGATACGGTTTCCTATGCTGAATCAGCCATTTGCCGCAGGATAATTCTACTCCATTATTTTGGCGAAAAATATGAAGCTGATAATTGTGGTAACTGCGATAATTGTTTAAATCCAAAAGAACAGATTGAAGCGCAGGATGAGTTGATTCGTGCTCTTCAGGCAATACTGGAAGTAAATGAACAATATAAAGCAGAGCATATTTCGAATATTCTGATCGGAAATAAAACGGCCGCCATCAAGTCGTTTAAACATTATAACCTGAAGTGCTTTGGTAAAGGTGCCGATCATGACGACCGGTACTGGAATGCTGTTTTCAGACAAGCTATGATTGCCGGCCTGATCAATAAAGACATTGAAAACTACGGATTGTTAAAAATAACTCCCAAAAGGCCACGAATTTCTTGCCAATCCGGTAAGTTTTATGCTGGTGAAAAACCACGATTACGAAAATGAGGAAAATGACATACAGTGGGGTGCACCTTCGGGAGGTGCCGGAGGTGATCCTCAGTTGTTTGCCATGTTAAAGGATTTGCGAAAAAAAGTGGCCAAAAAACATAACCTGCCTCCTTATGTAATTTTTCAGGATCCTTCTTTGGCAGATATGTCTATTCAGTATCCGATTACCATGGAAGAATTGCAAAATATTCAGGGTGTTGGCCCGGGGAAAGCGCGAAGATACGGAAAGGAATTTGTTGATCTTGATTGCAAAATATGTTGAAGAAAATGAAATTGAACGGCCTGAAGATCTGGTGGTTCGGACGGTAGCTAATAAATCAAAATTAAAAGTTTTTATTATCCAAAGTATTGACCGAAAACTTCCCTTTGAGGATATTGCGGATTCAAAAGGATTGGAAGTAAAAGATGTTATTTCTGAAGTAGAAGCCATTGTAAATTCCGGGACCCGGTTAAATATCGATTATTATATTGATGATGTGATGGATGAAGAACATCAGGAAGAAATTTTTGAATATTTCAGGGAAACACATGAAGACTCTGTGGAAAAAGCACTGGATGAACTGGGCGAAGATGAATATACCGAAGAAGATATCCGTCTGATGCGAATCAAATTTATTTCGGATATGGGCAATTAGAAAACATGGCTCGAACCCATATTTCTGATTGGTTTCCATTATTTAAAGCAGAATTTGTTAATTTTGCGCGAATTTTTATTGAAACAAAAAGAATTAGAAAATGAATGTTGCAGTTGAAAAAAAGTTGGATTATAAAGTTGCCGATATCTTGTTGGCCGATTTTGGAAGAAAAGAGATAGAAATTGCGGAAAAAGAAATGCCAGGATTAATGTCAATCCGGCGAAAATTTGGTCCTTCAAAACCATTAAAAGGTTCTCGGATCACTGGGAGTTTACACATGACCATTCAAACAGCAGTTTTAATTGAAACACTTGTTGAATTGGGGGCAACAGTACGTTGGGCAAGTTGCAATATATTTTCAACGCAGGACCATGCTGCAGCAGCAATTGCAAAAGCAGGTGTTCCTGTATTTGCATGGAAAGGTGAAACACTTAGCCGAATATTGGTGGTGTACCGATCAGGCGCTTGATTTTGGTAATGGCCAGGGACCAACATTAATTGTTGATGACGGAGGTGATGCAACTTTAATGGTGCATCGTGGGTTTGCTGCCGAAAACGATGCAGAAATTCTTGATCTGCCAGTTGAGGGAGAAGATGAAATACAACTCAATAATATATTGAAAAGAATTCTCAAAGAAAATCCAAACCGCTGGCATCATACCGCAGTGGAAATCAGGGGCGTTTCTGAAGAAACAACAACAGGTGTTCACCGGCTTTACCAGATGAAGGAAGAAGGCAAACTGCTTTTCCCTGCCATTAATGTAAACGACTCGGTTACAAAATCGAAATTCGATAATTTATACGGATGTCGTGAATCGTTGGCCGATGGAATTAAACGAGCTACTGATGTTATGATTGCCGGAAAAGTGGTTGTAGTTGCTGGTTATGGCGATGTAGGTAAAGGTTGTGCCAAATCGATGAGAGGTTATGGAGCAAGAGTTATTGTTACTGAAATTGATCCGATTTGTGCATTGCAGGCTGCCATGGAAGGTTTCGAAGTTAAAACCATGGAAGATGCCGTCGACGAAGGAAATATTTTTGTTACTACAACCGGAAACAAAGATGTTATCACTGCAGAACACATGTCGAAAATGAAAGACCAGGCAATTGTATGTAACATTGGTCATTTCGATAATGAAATTCAGGTTGCAAAACTCGAAAAATGGGAAGGTATTGAAAAGATAAATATTAAACCACAGGTAGATAAATATGCTTATCCTGACGGGCACAGCATCTTTTTGCTGGCTGAAGGACGTTTGGTTAACCTGGGGTGTGCAACCGGTCACCCGTCGTTTGTAATGAGTAATTCATTCACCAATCAAACACTGGCACAGATTGATTTGTGGCAAAATAGCTACGACATTGGCGTTTATCGTCTGTCGAAAAAACTGGATGAAGAAGTTGCACGTTTGCACCTCGAACAACTGGGGGTAAAGCTTACCACGTTATCTGATGAACAAGCCAAATATTTAGGCATTTCAAAAGAAGGTCCTTTTAAACCGGAACATTACCGATATTAAAAGATATTAATTAAATATTGAAGTACGGGTCTGTTTTTGCAGGCCCGTTTTTTAGTTGTAAACGCGCAACGTAGAAGCACCAACCTGCGAAACCTGGTATTGTTTCAATGGTGCAGCGGCCGGGCCGGTAGAAGGATAAGCATCATATAAAAGTACAAACTGGGAGCCACAGCATTCGCAGGTTCCCAAAATGCCGTCATTTTTAATTTTGCACGACTGGCTTACTTCATAAGTGCAGGTAGCATCGTAAGCATAATAAACTCCCGGAGATTCACAGGAGACTATTACACCGCCGAAACCATAATTTGGAAAGTACATTGAATTTCCCGGAATGGTCAGGCCATTCGAAATATTCAGGTCGATGTTAAGGTAAAATGACACATCGGGTACCTGCGAATTATTGACTTTATCGCACCCATTGAAAATAAAGAAGGTTAGCAGGAAAAAAATTAAATACTTAGTGCTTTTCAGCCCCAACTGCGTCATTTTTCTTATTTTTACTAAAAACTTCAAAAGTAGGTATTTTATTGTAATACGGGAAAATAACGAATGGATGATATAGTAGTAATAATATTGATGTTGATTGTAGCTGTAATTGGTATTGTGGGACAATCTAAAAAACGAAAGGCAGCAATTCAGCAGCCAAAAACTGGCAAGCCGTCGCAAAATATCTGGGATTTACTGGAATCGCAAATGGCCCCGGAACCACAAATGGTTGAACCGGAACCTGACTTTGAACCTGAAGATGAAATAATGGATGTCGTTCCTAAAACTCCTGTTTATGAGTTTGATGCTAAAAATGAAGGGAAAAGATTAATAAAAAAAGAGGAAAAAGAGTCCCCGATTTTTGCCCATGAGATTAGAAAAACTAAGAAGGAGAAATTCCCGTTACGGAAAGCGGTTATTTACAGCGAAATATTAAAAAGAAAATATACATAATTATTCTAAATGGTTCATTTATAATATTTTTTAGGAAAGAGTATCTTTAATTTCAAGAAATTATATAATTTTGTCAAAGGAAGAGTTCCGGTTATCCGGAGTTCTTTCTGTTTTTTTTAAGGCAACAGGTAATAAGGAGGAATAAATATGTCCAAAGTAACATATCTTACAAAAGAAGGTTTGGCCAAACTGAAAAAGGAATTGGAACACATGGTAAATGTGGAGCGCCCGGCCATTTCAAAACAAATTGGAGAAGCAATTGAAAAAGGCGATATCTCGGAAAACGCAGAGTATGATGCTGCGAAGGATGCACAGGGCATGCTTGAAGCAAAGATTGCAACCCTTCAGTCAAAAATTGGTAGCGCCCGGATTTTGGATGAATCCAAGATTGACACATCTCAGGTTCAGATACTGAATATCGTTACGATTAAAAATAAGAAAAACAATGCAGTGATGAAATACACGCTGGTTCCTGAGAGTGAAGCAGATCTTAAAAATGGAAAGATTTCGGTGAGCACTCCCATTGCCAAAGGACTGATTGGCAAAAAGGTAGGAGATATTGTGGAAATTAAAGTTCCTTCAGGAATTATTCCTTTTGAAATCATTGATATTTCAATTTGACAGCTATGGCAAGCGTTTTTACAAAAATAGTGAATGGTGAAATTCCGGCTTACAAAGTGGCTGAGGATGAGAATTATCTTGCTTTTCTCGATATTTTTCCGGTAGCTAAAGGCCATACGCTTGTTATCCCCAAAAAAGAAGTGGATTATCTTTTTGATGTTGATGATGAGTTATATTCAGGGCTTCAGTTATTTGCAAAGAAAGTTGCCATTGGATTAAAAAAAGCAATTCCATGCGAAAAAGTAGGCGTATTAGTTTTGGGGCTGGAAGTTCCTCACGCGCATATTCATTTGGTACCGATGCAAAATGAAGGAGATTTGTTAAATTTTTCAAATAAAAAGAAATTTACCCCCGACGAATTTCAGGAAATAACAAAACTTATTGCTTCTAATATAGAATAAAAGACCGGTCGTCGCCGGTTTTTTTTGTTCACAACTATCTGTCAATTTTTATCAACATCTCCAAAAGCACCCGCCAAAATCTGTAACTTTATAGCTTCAAAATTGGTAGATGATAAACTATTGAAAGGTTAAAAAGGATGATTCCATTTACACACTTACACGTACATTCACAATATTCTATTTTAGATGGTGCCGCCAGCGTCAGCGCCTTGGTTAACAAGGCAAAAGGCAATGGAATGAAAGCGTTGGCGCTGACAGATCATGGCACGATGTTCGGGATAAAAGAGTTTCATGCTGCGTGCAAGAAGGCACAGATAAAACCGATTTTAGGATGCGAAACTTATGTAGCTGCCCGTACCATTTTCGACAAAAATGATAAGATTGACCGTTCCGGATATCACCTGATTTTGCTGGCTAAAAATAAAACTGGGTACAAAAATCTGGTGAAGCTTATTTCAATGGCCAGTAATGAAGGTTTTTATTATAAACCCCGAATTGATAAAAACCTGCTGGAAAAACATAGCGAAGGGCTAATCGTTTCGTCAGCATGTTTAGGGGGAGAAATCCCTTCATTGGTAATGAATAATCATCTGAAAGACGCGGAAGATTCCATTCTGTGGTTTAAAAAAGTATTTGGCAGCGACTATTATCTTGAATTGCAGCGTCATCCGTCGGAATTGCCGGAACAACGTATGGATGTGTATGACAAGCAGGTAGAAGTGAATAAAATACTTCTGACACTGGCTAAAAAATATGGCGTTAAAGTAATTGCAACCAACGATGTGCATTTTACCAATGCTGAAGATGCTGATGCACACGATCTGCTGATTTGTTTAAACACCGGGAAAGATGTTGATGATCCAAACAGGATGCGCTACACCAAACAGGAATGGTTCAAAACGCAAGAGGAGATGAATGAGCTTTTTGGTGATGTCCCGGAGTCGTTGACAAACACGAATGAAATAATTGAAAAAGTTGAAGATTATGAGTTGAACTCACAGCCTATTATGCCGGTTTTTCCTATCCCAAAAGAAATTGGTACCGAGGAAGAATTTCAGGAAAAATATGCTGAAGAAAACCTTAGGGAAGAGTTTAGTGATTCGGCTTTTGAAAGGCTGGGAGGTTATCGGAATGTATTGAGGGTAAAACTTGAATCGACATACCTTAAACATCTTGCATTTAAAGGAGCAAAAGAACGATACGGGGACCCGGTTCCTGAAGATGTGGCGGCCCGGCTTGAGTTTGAACTTGAGACCATTAAAAAGATGGGATATCCCGGTTATTTTCTTATTACACAGGATTTTATTAACAAAGCACGTGAACTTGGAGTTTTGGTTGGTCCGGGACGAGGATCGGCTGCTGGTTCTGCTGTGGCATACTGTACCGGGATTACAAACATTGATCCGATTAAATATGATTTGCTGTTTGAGCGTTTTCTGAATCCTGATCGTATCTCGCTTCCTGACGTGGATATTGATTTTGATGATGACGGACGGCAACTGGTGCTCGATTACGTTACTGAAAAATATGGACAGGATAAAGTGGCTCACATTTGCACTTTTGGTACCATGGCAACAAAACTGGCTATTCGCGATGTGGCGCGGGTGCTAAAATTGCCGCTTCCTGAAGCTGACCGTTTGGCAAAACTTGTGCCCGATGCTCCGAAAATGACTTTTCAGAAAGCATTTAAAGAAAGCCCGGAGTTGAAAAAGGAAAAAAACTCAGACAATGAATTGATAGCTCAAACCATCAAATTTGCTGAAACACTCGAAGGCTCGGTCCGGCAGTCAGGAGTACATGCATGTGGTATTCTGATCAGTCGCGATCCCCTAAACGAGCACATTCCGCTAATGCCGACAAAAGACGAAGAAAAATTGCTGACAACGCAGTACGACGGTCGTTTTGTGGAGGAGATCGGTTTGTTAAAGATGGATTTTCTGGGGCTGAAAACGCTTTCAATTTTAAGGGAGACAATCGATAATATCAAACTATCAAAAGGAATTACCGTTGATGTAGATAAAATTCCAATGGATGACCCGAAAACATATGAATTGTTTAGTCACGGTGAAACAACAGCCATTTTCCAGTTTGAATCGGATGGAATGAAAAAACATCTTCGCGATTTGAAACCCAACCGTTTTGAGGATTTGGTAGCCATGAATGCTTTATACCGCCCGGGTCCCATGGTTTACATCCCTGATTATATTGCACGTAAACATGGAAGACAAAAGGTAGAATATGATCTTCCGATGATGGAAAAATACCTCAACGATACTTACGGTATTACCGTTTTCCAGGAACAGGTGATGTTGCTTTCGAGATTGCTTGCCAATTTTACCCGTGGTGATTCGGATACACTAAGAAAAGCCATGGGTAAAAAGATCAAAGATGTAATGGCGAAACTGAAGGAAAAGTTTGTTACCGGGTGCAAAGCCAATTTCAAATTTATTGATGAATGTAGTCTCACCGGTAAAAAGCCGGAAGATGTCATCGAGAAAATATGGAAAGACTGGGAAGCATTTGCATCATATGCTTTTAATAAATCACACTCTGTATGTTACGCTTATATTGCTTATCAAACAGGATATTTAAAAGCGCATTATCCAGCTGAATTTATGGCTGCCAACTTAAGCCGTAACCTGAATAATATTACCGATATCACCAAGCTGATGAATGAATGCAAGCGAATGAAACTAAACGTTTTTGGGCCTGATGTCAATGAAAGTTTCATCAAATTCACTGCAAATAAATCGGGTGATATTCGTTTTGGAATGGCTGCCATAAAAGGTGTTGGAGCAGGTGCTGCTCAGGATATCATTCATGCACGTGAGAAATACGGAGAATTCAAAACTATTTTCGATTTTGTTGAACATGTAAACCTGCAAACAGTAAACAAGAAAAATCTGGAAGCACTTGCAATGGCCGGTGCTTTCGATAATCTTAAAGGAATAAAAAGGAGCAGTTTTTTTGCCGGTGATGATGAAAATGATTCCACCTCATTCATTGAGAAGTTAATACGCTACGGAAACAAAATTCAGGCTGAAACGCAAAGCGCACAACAAAGTTTATTTGGGGCTTTATCAAGTAGCCAGGTAATTAAAAAACCGGACATTCCACCAGTTGAAGAATGGCCAAAACTCGTATTGCTCGACAAAGAGAAGAACCTGATCGGTATTTATCTTACTGCACATCCGCTGGATGATTTTCGCCTTGAATTGGAAAGTTTCTGTTCGCGCGATGTAACATTAAAGGATTTAAATAATGACATTGAAAAATATAAGGGAAGAGAATTTACTTACGGAGGGATGGTAACTGCAGCACGCGAAGCGACATCAAAAAACGGAAACCCTTTTAGTACGCTTACATTATCGGATTATACCGATTCCTATGAGTTTTTCTTTTTTGGACAGGATTATGTGAATTTTCATAACTATTGCAAACCCGGTCTTTTTATTTTGGTTAAGGGTGTCGTTAAACAACGATTCAACAGTGAAACATACGAATTTAAGATTTCAAGTATTGAACTGCTTTCCGAAGTAAGAAAGAACTATATTAAAACTGTTACATTGAATTTGCCGCTTCATAAACTTAGTGAAGACATCATTACACAGATTGAAAAAATGGCAAAAAACAATAAAGGAAAATCATTGTTAAGATTTAATGTTTACGATTCGGACAGTAACATGGATATACAGATGTTTTCCAGAACATCGAAAATCAGTTTTTCGGATGAGTTTTTAACCTTTTTTGAAAAAGATCCGGATATAACATATAGAATAAATTAGTTAATTTTGCACCCTGAAAAGAAAAATAATTAATAAATAAAAACAGAATTATGGCGATAGAAATTACAGATACCAATTTTGATGAGTTGGTGGTAAAATCAGATAAACCGGTAATGATTGATTTTTGGGCAGTTTGGTGCGGGCCATGCCGAATGATTGCTCCGATAGTTGAAGAAATGTCAGGCGAATACGATGGGAAGGCAGTAGTTGGGAAAGTTGACGTGGATAATAATCCTAATATTGCAATGAAATATGGAATAAGAAATATTCCAACTGTTTTGTTTGTGAAAAATGGCGAAGTTGCCGACAAACAGGTTGGTGCCGCACCAAAACATGTGTTTACCAATAAATTGGACGCACTACTTTAGAAAACATTTACTGACTGTCATTTCGAAGATCCTGACAACTATCGGGAGAGGAGAAATCTCCTTTTTACAAGAGAAGATTCTTGTTCATTCCTTTTTCGAAATGACAGTTTTTTTATCCTTAATTTTGAAGAATTTACTTGACATAGAACAGTTTCACCAGTTCGACAACCTGGGATTGATTGCAAAAGAGGTAGTTGAAGGGTTTATTACTGGGTTACACCGTAGCCCGTTTCACGGCTTCTCTGTGGAGTTTGCCGAACACCGTTTGTACAACCAGGGCGAATCAACCAAACATATCGACTGGAAATTGTTTGCCCGTACTGATAAACTTTTTGTCAAGCAATATGAAGAAGAAACCAATCTGCGTTGCCAGTTGGTTATCGACACTTCTTCGTCGATGCTTTTCCCGTATTCAAAAGGTAAGAAACACCTTCATAATAAACTGGCTTTTTCAGTTTACACTGCAGCAGCACTTATTTATTTGCTGCGTAAACAAAGAGATGCAGTTGGTTTAACGCTTTTCTCTGATGAGATTGAATTTCACACTACTCCCCGGATTTCTTCTGTTAATGCTGAAATAATGTTTGGGAAATTGTCGGAACTCATTAAACCTGAAAATGCCCATTTAAGAAAAAGTACAAATACTACTGAAGTCCTCCATCAGATTGCTGAAAACATTCATAAGCGTTCGCTGGTAATTATTTTCAGCGATATGATTGACAGTAGCAAAACGGATGAACTTTTTTCTGCATTACAGCATCTTCGGTATAATAAACACGAAGTCATTCTTTTTCATGTTACCGATCATTCTCTGGAGCGTGAATTTGATTTCAGTAACCGTCCGCATAAATTTGTCGATCTGGAAACGGGTCAGGCGGTTAAATTCAATACCTGGGATGTAAAAAATCATTATATTTCCACGGTCAATTCTTATTTTGATGATCTGAAAGTAAAATGCGGCCAGTACCAGATCGATCTTGCTGAAGCAGATATCAATAAAGATTTTAGTCAGGTTTTGTTTTCGTACCTGGTGAAAAGGAAAAGGTTGTTTTAAATACAACAAAAATCCTGGTAGTTTGCTAAGTTGATACATCTGAATTCAGATTCCTGATAAGTTTCAATCCACGTTTTGGGTGCTTTTGCTATTTTGTTTTGCCATTTTATTTCAACCCCTGAAAGTTTTCCATTTCCTTGTTCGACAAAATCAAGCTCAGCTCCTGTGTAAGTTCTCCAGAAATAATGATTTACGTGCGCCCGGAGATATATATTTCTTTTTATCCGTTCAACAATAATGAAATTTTCCCATAATGCTCCAATATCAGGACGAGATTCTGGTTTTGAAAAATTTTCAATGATTGCGTTTCTCACACCAACATCATAAAAGTAAATTTTTTTGTTTTTTGTCACTTCTTTTCTCAGGTTTCTGTTAAAACCGGAAAGTCTGAAAATCACAAAAACCTTTTCAAGCAAATCGATGTAAGAAATTACAGTATCAGTGCTTAAGCCCAGTTGCCGTCCCAATTCATTGTAAGAGATTGGAGAGCCAATCTGATACGCGATTAATTTAAGTAAATCAAATATTTTTGATGAATTCTTAAGTTGGTTTAAATCCAGTAAGTCTCTGTACAAAAATGAATTAATTAACTCTTTGAGGTAATCCATCTTGTCCAGCTCATTTTTATAGTTAAAAACTTCAGGGTACATCCCGAAGGTTAAAAACTCCGGTATTTTTTGATCCATTTCAAAAGGATTTAGTATTCCTTTCCACTCTAGTAATGATATGGGGAAAAGCGTATAAGTCCATGTCCTTCCCGTTAAAGGTTCACTGATTTTGTTCGCCAGTTCAAATGAAGAGGAGCCAGTGGCAATGATTTTAAGATCTGGAATGTTATCATGAATTATTTTAAGGTTCAAACCAATATTTGGGATACGTTGTGCCTCATCAATGAAAAGAAGTTCATACCCGGCGATCAATCGTTGTAGTTGGTTAAAATCCTGACTTGAAAGTATTTCCTGGAACCTTTTTTCATCAGCATTTATTTCCAATATCTTTTCAGAGCGGTCCTTCAGAATGTTTCTTATTAGTGTAGTTTTACCTACTTGTCTGGCACCGTACAGAATAATTATTTTTTTTGGTTCTGTGAGTCTGTCAATAATCTGATTTTCAATGCTTCGAGTGATCATTGTGAATTTATTTTTACACAAATATAAAACTTTATACGATGAATTCACGCTAATTTGTCGAATTGACTTGATGAATTCACGCTAATTTGTCGAATTGATTTGGCGTATTTACGATAAAATTCTATTTTCCTTTTCAAATAAAACCTATAATTACAGGCATGAACTAAAATCCTCGTCAGAAATGCCTGATAAAACCTTCGGAAGCGCAGTTTTTGGAATAGATGCAACAACATTTTTCACTATAATTTCATGATGAACATATTATAATGATTAAGTATATATTTGGATTAATGAAACTAACTCAAAATATGTTACACCAACTGTAATTTATAATTTCCCGGGGCCTTATAAACTACAATTGGTATAAAAGAAAAATAAGGTATTTCCCCAATTTTTCTACTTACTGTTTAATCACTTTTCGAACCGATAAAAAATTGTCAGATTTAATCCGCACAAAATATATTCCGCTGCTCAGATCTCCGAGATTTATCCGGTGAGAATTACCTTCTATTTTTGACTGATAAATTGTTCGACCTGTTATTGTTAGCATTTCAACAGAATACTTCCTGTTTCCGTTTGTTTGAATCGAAAGATCATTAGTAAAAGGGTTTGGAAATACTGATATTTCAGAACTTGCGTTATCATGCACTCCAACTGTTGTTCCTTTAGTATTATAAAAAAATATGGTAGAGTCAGCTGTACTGGATACATTGTCACTTACCACTGCCTTTAAAACCATTTTTTTGCCATTTTGAAGTTCATTTAGATGAACCATTCTATAAACATTATCAATTTGAGTGCATTCTTTGAAACTGTCAAAACTTTTATAATTTATTCCATTATCATCACTGACAAACAGATTTATAGTGACAGAGTCTTTCTCAGGATCAGCAATTAATAATTGAAGGTTTATGCTGTCTAATGTTGTAACATAATTTTTGATGAAATCCTGATTAAGGATTTTAACTACAGGTGCACCGTTTGAAGCCGTATTATTTATTGCAAAAAGGCTTGATTCATTAATGCCATAAACAAATCCCAAACTATTCTTTAGCAATAACCGAATCTTACCTAATGAACAATCCTGCACTTTGCTTACATCCCAGACGTAGCTACGAGTATTTATTTGGGATTGAATTAATTCCCAGGAATCGCCATTGTTGTTACTAAACCAAATTTCAACACTGTCCGCAGGGTTGCTGGAACTCCATTTAATTGAAAAAGATTCACTTAAAACCGGATAAACTTTTGAATTATTTAAGTTAGTTAAATGAATTGCCCCGGCTTTTAACTTGTACTTACTAAAAAGCCAATCCTGCAACAATGGAGTTTTATATGCTTGCGTCCAGGAATCATGACCTACTCCCGGATATTCAGTATAAAAAGGGTTAGAATGAGCTAAAATATGATTTTCAATTTGGTCATCAGTCAAATTAATTTCCTGCCGGTATTTCGAGTTTGTATAAATTACTTTTGAATTTAGTTTTTCATATTCCTCCATCACGACTCTTGAATTACTAACCTTAACAGTCCCGTCATCCTGACCATGAAAAGTCCAATTAGGCACATCCTTGAATATATGTACTTTATCAGCTTCCCCATAATTGCCACAAATAGGTATTGCTGCAGCTATTGCATCAGTTGCGTATTCCAATGCAAAATAAGTTTCTAAACCTCCCAATGAAAAGCCGGTAAGGTACACTCTATTTTGATCAATTGAATATTCTTTTAGAAGAGAAGCAAATAACGCGTTTACAGGTATGTCAACAGCCGGTTCCCACCACCATTCACCACTTTGCGGCAATCCCGGCACCAATATAAAACATGGGTTATTTTTTTGATTAACCGAATCTGCAAAAGATATCCAAGTTCCGGCAAGATCAAAATGAGCAAAATAGGGTTCGGTATTATCGCTAACACCTCCGTAAACAAGGATAAATGGATATTTTACCGTACTGTCGTAATTTTTGGGAACAAAAAGCCGGTAGTCTACAGATAATGTATCAACAGTGTATGTTCCGGCAATCCATTTATCTGCAGGATTCGTTTGAGATTTAACAGGGCTAACAAAATAGGCTAACCCTAAGAATAGAAGAAAGTAAATTTTTTTCATAATTCATAATTTAAAATTGTTAAAGAATTTGAGATGATAATATGTTTTATATGCTTTTAAATAATCATGTAACTAAGTTACTTTGAAACAGATTATTATGCATAGCACAATAGTTTCAAAACCTTTAAACCCTGTAACAGAAGCTTGCGATTCTGTAACAAAACAGTCACTCATTTAACAATGGTAAATTAATGGGCGGCATTATTTTTACTAAAAGTGAGATTATTTGAAACAGAAACCGGTTGATTCTGAGCGCCTTTGCAGAAGAACAGTTAGTTTTATTCTACCGACATCCAACCTGTTGTAAATGAGCTAATAATGTTGTAAGTTTATGGGGCAGGTGGTTAGATAAATAAAGGGTAAATTGTATCTCAATGCAAAGGGATTTCTTACAGCATCTCAACGAAATTATAGAAGCAAATCTTTCAAACGAAAAATTTGGCATCGAAGAGCTTTCCGGTAAAATGGGGATGAACCGAATGAGCCTGTATCGGAAAATTAAATCATCCACAAATAAATCGGGGAGTCAGTTCATCAGGGAGCTAAGGCTTGAAAAGGGAAAAGAGTTGCTGGAGAACGAAGACATCACGGTTTCGGAAGTTTCGTACCGTGTTGGTTTTGGCAGCCCCACCTATTTCAGTAAATGTTTTCGCGATTATTTTGGAGTTGCACCGGGTGAACTTAGAAACCAGGAACCTGTAATCGAAGCAGAAGAACAGCCGGAAGAACATATCCCCAAAAAGTTAAAACGAACAAATGTCCTGATTGGAATGGTTGTTTTACTATTTGTTCTGATTCCGGTTTCGGTTTTCATTGCCCGCTATATAACGTTTTCAAAAGAAACAATAGAGGATAAATCAATTGCTGTCCTTCCGTTTAAATATCTAAGTGACGATCGTGAAAAACAATACCTTGCCGATGGTTTAATGGATGCAGTACTGACCAAATTATCGAAAATTAAGGATTTGCGTGTTGTTTCGCGAACATCAGTAGAACAGTACCGTGAAAGCGAAAAAACCTCCAAAGTTATCGGGCAGGAGCAAAATGTTGCCTATGTTCTGGAAGGCAGCTTTCAAAAGGAAAATAATGTGGTCAGGCTAATTTTACAGTTAATAAAAACCAGGGATGAAAACCATGTTTGGGCGAATATATACGACAGGCAGTGGAAGGATATTTTTACTGTTCAAAGCGAAGTGGCCGAAACAGTTGCAAGTCAGTTACAAGCGATAATTACTCCGCAGGAACAGCAACTTATCCGTAAAAACCCAACGGCTAATTTAACAGCTTACGATTTTTACCAAAGAGGAACAGATGTATTGGAAAAATATGAATTTGGAATTAAGAAAGATTCACTTGAACTAAAAAAAGCGCAACAACATTTCCAAAAGGCTTTGGAGCTGGATTCCACTTTTGCACTGGCATATACCGGTTTGGCAGCAGTTAGCTACTGGAAGTATTACTGGAAAACTTTTATGTCTGAAACCTTTATGGATTCTGTTTTAATTTATGCCAATAAAGCGCTTGTTTATGACCCGCAGTGTGCTGAAGCCTATTTATACCGGGCTAAGGTATATACTCAGACTTCAAAAAGAGAAGAAGCTTTGAAAGAGGTTGACAAAGCCATACAATTAAATCCAAATGATTACAATGCATATAAGTTTCGGAGTGATATTTTCAGGCATGTTCAGGATTATGTTGGTTTAATTAGCAACTATTATGAAGCCATGCTTCGCAATCATGCATCCCCGGATTATTTAAGAACCTTTAGTAATATACTTGTAAACAGTGGATATACTGATTTGGGAAGAAAGTATCTTCAGCAAGCCCTTGAACTGGACGGAGATTCAGCATCACATTTCCGATGGTTAGAAGGTGTTGAATATTGTGATGGAAACTTTGAAAACGCATATCAAATTGCCAAGAAAAATAGTGATAATTATAAAGATTTAAGCAGGGATAACTATTTGGTCAGCTATTGCTTAATGACTGGTCGTATCGAAGAAGCATTAAATATCAATTTAAAGATGATGGAGCGTTTGAAAAAATCAGGTGAAATGGATATTTTCGTTCCAAAGGACCTTGCTTGTTGTCTTTTGTTAACAGGAAGGACCAAAGAAGCAGAGGTTTATATTAACCAATCGATTCAGAATTTTCTGGAAATTATTAAACTTGGAAGGGGGGGGAGCGAAGATCTATATAGTGCTCAATTTGATATGGCAGAGATTTATGCTTGTCGGGGTGATAAGGAAAAAGCGTATCAATGTTTGGATATAGCAATTAAACAGCCACTCTATCCCAGGTGGTGGTTAATTTTATACAAATATTCGCCTTATTTCGACAGCATACGCGATGAGCCACGGTTTCAGAATATACTAAAGAAAGTGGAAGCCAAATACCAGATTAATCATGAGCGGGTCGGAAAATGGTTGAAGGAAAAGGGGCTGATATAAATAATTATTTTCGACTAATTGCTTCAATATAATAGCTAATTTATTCTGTGTTTTAATTTAATAAGAAGAAATAACCTTATTGAGATATCGGTTTATATTTAATTTGATAGTTGAATGAAACACAGAAGGAATTTGAGCCATCAGGTTTTCCCAATAAATCAAAAAGTATTTTCCAAGAGGTATATTTGCTTGGTTTTCCGACATTCTTTTTTCCGAAATTTATAATATGCATTCGGTGTAACATTGAAACATTATCATCTCATTTTTTTTTAATATAAATAAGCAATGTATGATTTTCATGCCCTTCGCAGGTGCGAATTTTAAAACAGTGTATATAAATTGAAAGCTCACTTATGGCCCTTTTTGGGTTGATTTTATATTTCAAATAAAATCCCTAATTTTAAGATCAAACTAAAATCCCCGTAAAAGATGTTAGTTAAAACCTTCGGAAGCGCAGTATTCGGAATTGATGCAACAACCATAACTATTGAAGTTGATGTTACCAACGGTATAAAATTTATGCTGGTCGGGTTGCCCGACAGTGCTGTTAAAGAGAGCCAGCAGCGAATTGAATCGGCACTTCGGCTGAATGGTTACAAATGGCCGCGGTATAAAATCATCATCAATATGGCGCCTGCAGATATCCGCAAGGAAGGATCAGCTTATGACCTTCCTCTTGCAGCAGGTGTTTTAGCTGCATCAAAGCAAATCAGCGCCGATAAACTGGACAAATACATGCTTATGGGCGAGTTATCACTCGATGGAACTTTACAGCCAATAAAAGGAGTTTTGCCCATTGCCATCAATGCCCGAAAGGAGGGTTTTGAAGGTTTTATATTACCAAAACAAAATGTTCTCGAAGCAGCGGTAGTAGATAAGTTAAAAGTTTACGGGGCTGAAAACATTAAGGAAGTCATTGGATTTCTGAACAACGAATTAGAACTCGAACAAACCGTTGTTGACACACGAGCTGAATTTTATGAAAGAGTAAATAATGCGGCGCTCGATTTTGCAGATGTGAAGGGTCAGGAAAATGTAAAACGTGCCCTTGAAATTGCTGCAGCGGGAGGACATAACATTATTTTGGTAGGGCCACCGGGGTCAGGAAAAACAATGCTGGCAAAACGAATCCCGGGAATTCTGCCTCCTTTTACATTAAAAGAAGCGCTTGAAACTACCAAAATTCATTCGGTGTCGGGAAATATGGATAAAGAAACTTCGCTGATGACGCAACGCCCGTTTAGAAGTCCTCACCATACAATTTCGGATGTTGCTTTAGTTGGAGGTGGAAATTATCCGCAGCCGGGAGAAATTTCGCTGGCACATAACGGCGTACTCTTTCTGGATGAGCTACCAGAATTTAAACGAACTGTGCTGGAAGTGATGCGCCAACCGCTTGAAGATCGAAACATCACGATTTCTCGCGCAAAATTTTCGGTGGAATATCCGGCCAGTTTTATGCTGGTGGCTTCTATGAATCCCTGTCCTTGCGGATATTACAATCACCCAACAAAGGAATGTGTTTGCGCTCCGGGTGTAGTGCAAAAATACCTGAATAAGATATCTGGACCGTTGCTCGACCGAATTGATATTCATTTGGAAGTAGTGCCAGTGCCTTTCAAAAAACTCTCTGAGATGGATTCTTCTGAAAAAAGCGAAGCTGTTCGTGAACGTGTAATGAAAGCCCGGAAAATTCAGGAAGAACGGTTCGCTGACCAGAAAGGAATTTACGCCAACGCACAAATGACCTCAAAATTAATTCGCAAATACGTGGTTCTTGATGAAGCAAGCAACGAACTGATCCGCAACGCCATGGACAGGCTTGGACTTTCAGCCCGTGCTTACGACCGAATTTTAAAAGTAGCCCGAACAATAGCCGACTTGGAGAATGAGGAAAGTGTTCAGTCACATCATCTTTCAGAAGCAATTCATTATCGCAGTCTGGATAGGGAAAGTTGGGGAGGATGAAGAAAATAGGCAGTTACAGTTGGCAGACTATTATGTCACAAATACTGATTAGTTGATTTATCCCGCATGCATGTGATTTTCAAAGTTTTTGAATGTAATCCGTATCTCATTTTTTGGCTGAAAAGTTTCGGTTTGTTAACCATATTCCCGATTGAAATTTAGGGTTAGAGAGTAGGTTTTATACATCTATATTTAGAAAAATTTAAATGTTTGAAAAGATGGTTCAGACATTTGAGGATTCAAGGATTAATTTATAATTTAACGGCATTAATAATCATAGATTTGCTGCTGCGAAAATTCCAGAGCAAATCTTTAAAAAACAATAAAATGGCAATAAAAAAAGTTTGGATTGAGGAAGGATGTATTGGTGATGGAATATGCAGTGACGTATGTCCAAGTGTATTTGATTTAAATGACGATGGGGAAGCATTTGTAAAAGATGATGCTGATCTTTCCGATAGTGTTGATATCAAAGAAGCAGCAGATCAATGCCCTGTTGAGATTATCAAATACGAAGAAGATTAAATATATAAAAAAGTCACATGCTGGCGCGGATTTACCTGCCTGCTATGCATACTGTTGGGCAGGTAATCCAGTCTTAGCATGTGGTTGAAATATTCTTGTCTGCTGATCACATCGGGAATCAGTCGGAGAAGCGACACTAAGAGGGAATCTTTGATATTCCTTTATTTTAACAGCCACCTGATAAGGTTTACCACTATGGTCAGGATGATGCTGATCAACACCATGGAGGTGACAGGGATAAATACCTTGCTGTGTCCTCTTTCGATACGAATATCTCCGGGTAACCGGCCAAACCAGTGCAACACGCCGGGGGCAAAGTAAAGGATCAGCCCGATTACAATTAAAATAATTCCTGCAATAATAAACCAACGCGCCATTATTCCCTTTTTTTCGTTCACGACAGAAAGTAAAATTAATACTTCCTTTAAAAAAATGAAATGCTGGCAGGCCTGTGGCTTTGCTAACCGTTAGCCAGGACAGGCAGGTAATTCGTGATTCAGCCTTTGACGGAACTGTTTCGGTCTGTTGACCAAGATGCTGACCACAGATCAAATCAATTGGAGAAGCGTCAGTGAAGGTTAATTATCAATTTATTTTCTCCCTGAATTTAAATGCCTTATTGAACGATCACTTTTTCTGATTGAATTTGTCCGTTATGACTGATATTAACGATATAAAACCCACGGACAGAGGGGATTTGCAATTGATTTGAATAAGTGTCAACCTTGCGAATTAATTGTCCGGCAAGATTATAAACCGCTATTTGCGATTCGGGAGTAATGTTGAAGATTTTAATTACAGATTTACCTGTCAACACCCGGGCAACATCCCTATTGTTTAAAGAATTTACAAGTGTTGGTGTTCCGTTTCCTTCCCCATACTCAATAACAACATCATCGAAATATGCCGTAAAAGGCTGATTTGATGCCGGATGGCTATAAGAGATGGCAATACCAGTAATTTCATCTCCAACTAATTCGTCTTTTCCAATTTGGCAAGTAAATTTCTGCCAAGCACCAACTGTTCCCCTTGCAAATTCAGGTGACATCGCTATGCTGTTATTGTCAACGTAATTTGGAAATTCACTCAATGTTTTTCCTGATTTAAAGATTAGGTCAACTGTGGTGTAAAGCCCATTATCATCAACAGTAAATTTCCAGAAAGTCAATTGAAGGTTTTCCTGAACGCTGATTTTTGTGTCAGCAATTTTATAATAATATCCTGCACTCGATGTTGAATTTACTGTTCCTGAGATTTTGGCACTGTAAATTCCGGTTTTCGCATACTCAGGTTCATTTGCAATAGTAACGGAAGTTTCTTTTACGCCCCTGAATTTGATTACTTCCGGATTGTAAAAACAAGGGTCAATTTTCATGGTACGCGTTGAATTCCTTTCGTTTTGTGTAAATGTGGTGGTTCTGCTTTCAAAACTGTTCCGATAATATAGCGGGCCAAGCGAATACGGAATTGGAATGGTAGTCGTTTCAGGAATTTCGTCACGAAGCATCTGAGCTGCAGTTGCTGCCAGTCGTAAATAATAATCGGAGGAAGTCCAAACACCGTCTTTTGCAAATGTTTCAAAGTATTCATCTGTAGGAATGTCAAAATAATCAACCGCACCATTAATTAAGTTTGTTCCTTCTTCAAATTCATCAAGCATGGCATAATAAACACTTGATAATCCAATTGATTTTGCGTTTAAAACCTGTTGCCATAGCAAATATCCGCCTTCTCTGTCGGTTTCCGAAAAAGAGCCGTCTGCACTTAACCAGTTCCCACTACCGGGAAAAACAACCGGCAAATAATCCATGTCGTTCTCGTCACAATATGTTTTGTCAGCTTTCATATAACTATTCAAATAATTTAATGCACCCGAAACGGTATTGTAGGCTCCAACTGTCCATGGTGAAACTGCATCAAGAGTTTTGTAAACTTCTGTAAAATCGGGCATTGCATCGGTATTTGTCCTCCATCCTCGCGGAGTACCACCAATTACATAACAACCTCTGTCATGAAAAAACTGGATCATGTCAAGACACTGATATTTATCGGCTCCAATATTATAGCCAATTCCCCAGATCTCAACTACAGGTTTTCCATTTACAGTAGCGTAATTTGGCGAAGAAGTCAGTGCCCGGATCTGTTCAATCTCATAAACCCAGTCCATTTGAAGGCGCTCAACTATTTGTGCATCCGAGCCATTCAAATCGTAACAGATATAAAACAGGCGGCCGGTTGCTTCAGCAGCATTTTTAACATTGGTAAGATGCGATTTTTGCGTGATTGTAACCGATCTTCCGATCGATCCTACAAACCGTTGAACAGCAACGCCATCAAGGCCGGTTTTTTTAAGCCAACCCATCTGACGATCGATAATCTCACTATCTGAAGCATTATATAATTTGGTAGGTTTGCCATTTCCCAGGTTGCTGAAATTTGTGGGGTATAAAACGGAATCAGGATATTCTGATAAATCTGGAAAACTAACTACATTCACATTGACTCCCAACCCAGGACCGGGAACTTTCCCATATGCCCAGTGCACCCAATCGGAAGTCTGGTTACCCGCCCGGTGCCAGATTTGATACCCTGCAAATGATTTCCCGTGAAACTCAGATGCAGGGTTGTTGGGACTTGCAGGAATTGCCTGTGACATTGGATCAAATGCTCCAATATAAACTTTAATGTCTTTAATATAATTAGACTCTCCGTTGTAGCCTAGCCTGAAATCGGCGCCATTATTCATTTTCCCACTAAAAGCTGCATCAGTTATATTTATGAAAGTTGTTATCCAGGTATTCGTTTTTGTTTTTCCAAAATCAGCAATTTTATAATCTTCAGTCGTCGAGTTATAATTAAACCACAAATTATTATTGCTGTTGTCGTAATATGTAATCGCTATCACCAATTCATATTCATAGGTAGGAATAACTGATCTGTCACATTTTATGTACAAAAACTTTCCTGATGGAATTTTGCGGCATTCCTCACCTCCAATAAAAGAGCTTTCTGTATATGCTTCAGCATAAGTATTGTTATCCTGAACAAATGACATTCCATTTGCCTGAACCGAATTTGAAAAAATAATTGTACATGCCGGATCAGATGATAGATCGACACCTTGTCCATTAACTGGGTGTATTAAAAGAAATGAATGGATGAGAATTGAAATATAAATTATAATTATTTTCATCAACAAAATCGATTTTAAAGGTAAATGATGCCTGATACCGGCTTGCATAAGATTGTTTATAATGAACAACCAGCGACACACTCTTTGTTTTTACATTAGCAAGTTGGTTTGTTAAATTGGTTTATGAAGATAAAAAAATAAATTTCATTTGGTTTATAATATTGAGTTGATTCAAAAAAACAAATGGTTAATTATTTTTCGGAAGACTTTCATAATTGTAGGTTGAATGTCAAATTGGAGGAAGAATAGAAAGTTTACCGATTCTATTTTGGTCTGCTATGGAAGGCTGAAATTTTTAATTAACTTGTAATCGTTTTCGTGAACTATTTGCATTTCGAATGGTTGAATAATAAAATCAAAAATTAACAGACAATGGCAGACAGACTTTCAGATCCCATCGGACGATTAATGGGACTTCGTTATAAATCACATCCATGGCACGGGGTTTTTATTGGCAAAGACGCTCCACAGGAGTTAACGGCATTTATAGAAGTTGTTTCAACCGATACGGTTAAATATGAAATTGACAAAGAGAGTGGTTACCTCAGAATTGATCGTCCTCAAAAATTTTCAAATGTTGTTCCCGCTCTGTATGGTTTTATTCCGCAAACCTATTGTGGCGATAAAGTAGGAGAATTCTGTAATTTGAAAACAGGACGTAAAAACATCGTGGGGGATGGTGATCCAATTGATATTTGTGTACTTACAGAAAAAACACTGGCGCATGGCGATCTCCTGGTAAATGCTCGACCGATAGGTGGATTCCGAATGATCGACGGCGACCAGGCAGATGATAAAATTATTGCTGTGCTTAGAAATGACACTGTTTACGGGCATTTCAAAAATATTACCGAAGTTCCCAAAATCGTGATCCAACGGTTGGAACATTATTTTCTTACATACAAGGATATGCCGGGACAGGACAGTAATACAGAAATTACTGCAACCTATGATGTAGAAGAAGCATATGAAGTAATTAAACGGTCGATGGCAGATTATAATCTCAAATTTGATAACCTGGGGAAATTGCTTTCCTAGTTTAAAAGTCAGTGCGAAAGAATCAAAGTTGATACGATAATAATGGCAGGTAACCAATTATTCAATTACGGTTATTGTTCGTGATTTTTTATAGGAACCAGCTTCAAATTTTACAATGTACATTCCGGGATTGAGCTGATCATGGTCAAAATCAAGATTAACCTGATGGATTCCTGCCCCTGAATTATTCTTCAAGGTTTTGATTTTATTTCCCTGTGCCGCAAACACCGTAATTGTTACGGGAGTGTATTTTGGAAGTTGATAGCTGGCAGTAAAGTTGGAGCGCGTTGGATTTGGAAAGATATTGAACTTGTATTTTTCATCTTTCCCCGGAATAACCTGTTCTTCCAATCCCGTTGCCCATTCTTTGAAACTTATCCAGTCTATTTTGCAATTTGTGTTGGAACGTGCGCTTAAAATCAGGTAAACATCCCTGATTCCTGTTATTCCAGTTACATCGCAGGATTGAATATCATACGTATTCAAATCACTGGTTGGTTCAACAGTTAAGGTTCCAACCACAGGGCCGTCTAATTTATCAAGCACTACATCAATTGAAATACTACTGCTTGTACAGGACAAATTTGCAACAAACTGTTTGGCTTCTGCATTAAAATCAAAATTTTTAAACAAAATGTAGCTGGTGTTCGACCTCATATTAGCACATAAATTTCCTGGTGTAACCGACTCGAAATATACTGCTGAAGATTTTCCTTCCAGGTATTCCGCTTCAGTATTTGTAAAAGGATTTTGCCTGTACGTTGTTGCAACGGTTGATTCTGTTGTTGAAATCTGGCTTTGCAACCTGATATCTGCTGATGAACTGCCAACATAAACATCAACCTGGCCATTCTCTACTTTAAAAGTTCTGGAAACATCATCGTAATATTTAAGATCATCATGCTTCAAAACAAAGCTAACCGTTTGGGTTTCTCCGGGCTGAAGATGTATTCTTTTAAAACCTTTTAATTCCTTATTTGGTCTTTTAATCGATGATTGTGCATGCACATAAAGTTGAGCCACCTCATCTCCGGCAACTAAACCTGAGTTGGTTATATCAGCTTTAATGAAAATACTGTCACCGGCCGATAAATGATCTGAATCTAATACTAAATTACTGTAAGTAAAGTCAGTATAACTTAACCCGAAACCAAAAGGATACAGAGGTGTTCCCTCGAAATACATATACGTCCTGTTGTTTTTAATGTCATAATCATTCATTGGAGGCAAGTCGGTAACAGATCGATACCAGGTTGTTGAAAGTCTTCCTGCCGGATTGTAATCACCAAACAGAACGTCGGCAATTGCGGTTCCCTGCGCCTGCCCGTCATACCAGGCAGCAAGTATTGCAGGTACATTCTCTCCGGCATAGTTAATTGACAATGAAAAACCATTAACCAACACCACAATTGTGTTGGGATTGGCATTTAAAACCGCTTCAATTAACTCATCCTGAGCACCAGGAAGATCAAGTGAGGAACGATCGGTTCCTTCGTCGGCTACACCTAAATCAGTCCCGCACACTACTATTGCAACATCAGCTCTTTGTGCGTAAGAAACCGCTTTTTCCAGGTCATTCTGATTGATGGCACCTTCAATATTACAACCCTGAGCGTATAAAATTCTTCCGTTACCATCCAAAGGATTCGGATCCCCTTCGTTATATATTTTAAACCAGTTGATATTGAAAAGATAACCTGAACCACCAGTAAATTTCAATAAGAGCGAGTGAGATTCGGATGTTAAAGGAATATCAAGTGTCATTGTTATCCAATTTTGCCAGCCACCGGTACCCGGAATTGTAAGGTTACCAAGCGAAGTTCCGTTTTGTCCGTCAAGAAATACTTCCAGCTTTCCACCATTTGTGTTGCTTGCCACCCGAAAATCAATTTTCGTTTTTCCTGTTCCGAAATTTACATTATCGTACTGTGTATAATCGCCATTTTCGATGTATCCAACATTACTGCCACCTTCGCTGCAAGCCTCCGTCTGAATACCTTGTTGACTGCTGAAGTTTTCAGCTTCCGTCACACCGGATGAAATATCGACTCCAAGTTTGTCGGCAATTCCCTGCAGTGGAGAAACTGAAACTAGAGGGGAACCACTGTATCCACCCAATTGTACCACGTTGGCATTTGGCCCGATAACAGCAATTGTATCAATACTATTTTTGTTTATGGGTAATATCGAGTTTTCATTTTTTAAAAGAACAATGGCTTCTCTGGCTGTTTTCAAAGCCAGATCACGATGTGCCTGGCAATCCAGAATACTATCAGGTATTGAAGTATACGGAACAGAAGAAGCAGGATCAAATTCACCAAGAAGGAAACGGGCTTTGAAGACTCGCTTCAATGCAGTATCTAAATCCTGCTCAGTAATTAAGCCGGAATTATAAGCGCTTTGTGCATTATTCGGATAGGTTGAACCACAATTCAAGTCAGTGCCATTTAGCAATGAAATGGCAGTTGCATTTCTTGCAGAAATTACATAATGGTGCGGATCATAAACATTTGCAACAGCATCACAGTCTGATACTACATATCCCTGAAAATTCCATTCACCGCGTAAAATATTGGTAAGCAGAGTTCGGTTGGCAGGACTGGGAACTCCGTTAACAGCATTGTAGGCACTCATCAACGAAAAAACACCTCCTTCTTTTACGGTGGCTTCGAATACAGGGAGATAATATTCACGCAGACTTCGCTCATCGACATCCGAAGAAATGCCATACCTGTTTTGCTCAATGTTATTACATGCAAAATGCTTTGACGTTGCAACGGTTTTCAGATATTTTGGATCGTTTCCCTGCATTCCACGCACAAAACTGAGTGCAATCTGAGATGCAAGATAGGTGTCTTCACCGTAATTTTCTTCTGCTCTTCCCCAACGTGGATCTCTGGCCATGTTAATTGTAGGGCTCCAATAGGTAAGTCCTTTACCAGTCGTATTATTTTTCACCCGGGCTTCATCGGAAATAGCGGTAGCAACTTCATAAATAAGTTCCGGGTCCCAGGTAGAAGAAAGTGCAATCGCCTGCGGGAATGAGGTTGCCAAACCCGATCTTGCTACTCCGTGTAATGCTTCACTCCAGTAGTCATAAGATTTAACTCCTAAGCGGCTGATTGCCGGCGCCTGATTTCCTGTCTGAGCAATCTTTTCCGCTAGTGTCATTTTTGAGATAAGATCATTCACCCTGTCGTCTATCGGAACTTCAGGATTTGCGTATTGGGCTAAAGAACTTAATGAAAAACTAATTAGCAGGAATGTTATAATCAAAAGTTTAGGTTGCGTATTCATAGTTAGATATTTTTTAAAAGATTTTGGCTACAGGATATCGCCTTAATGTTTTTTCGTGCCACTCACTGTTATTGTAAATATAAGATAGCTGGGCACGGTGATTTTTTGCAAACGCCGGATCTTCTGCTTTTTTCTTCAGAAATTCTGCTTTAAAGTCGGGATGCTCATTTAGGTATTTCAGTGCGTTGGCTTCAAAGCCATATGATGAAAAATATTCGCGCTGATCGAGGATATTGTCAAAAAAGTTCCAGCGGAAAAAGGAATCATCGGCTTTGGGCTCCAGCATTTCGAGCATGTACCTTATTTTTTCCTGCCGGACAGGAATGATAAGGTCCCCTGCGTAATACTGAATATCCTGCTTTTCGCTGTGTGTCGTAACTTTATTATGATAATAGTGTCCATTATTTGGTCGCGATGTGTTTCCAAAATCATCAATATAATCGACAGAAACTTTGATAACGGAATCTTTTTCAAGTTTGGAATACCGGACACCCAGTAAATCCATTCGTTTGATAATTTTGCTGTATCCTTGCGGAAGAATATAAAACTCCGGCACTTTAACCGTTTCAGTTGGAATCCATTTATCAAAATATTTAACTGAGTCCGTATAAGGTCTTGAGGAATCATAACCAAATCGTTTTAATCCGGAAACCGGGCTTATTTGGTTGTCATCTGCTTCATAACCTTTAAATTCAATCATCCGGAAAGTGGTTGTATCTAATTTGTAATCAACAGGAAAATCTTTCAGTGACATGGATTCACGGATTCCTTCTTTCCGCTTTTGTTTTATTGTTTCACTGTGTTCAGAAGTATATTTGGCCAGCACATTGATAAACTGGTAACACGATTTTACCCGGTCGGGGTAAGGTTTATAAATGTGGTTTTCAGTTACCATTCCAATGCAATGAAACATAGTTGCAAATTCGTTGGAATAACGTGGACTTCCCTGGAAAAGTGCCATTCCCTGGCGAGGATCATGGTAAATATAATCCACATAAGGAATGAGTTCATAATCACCTTTTTTCATCCCGTCAAAAAGTGCCGGCACAAATGTTCCTGTGATATAATCCTGCAGAACTTTTGGAAAACGGGCTGGTGAAGGTGAAATCAATGTAATTGAATATTGATGATCGGATCCGTCAGTTGTATGCGTATCCAGAAAAACATCAGGATTCCATTCATTAAATATTTTATAAAAACTGAGCGCATTGTGCGAATCACTTTTAGTGAAATCGCGGTTCAGGTCCAGGTTTTTGGCATTTCCTCTGAATCCTGTTTCATAAGGCGTTGTTTGTCCGGAGCGATTATATGCACTTCGGTTTAAATGACCGCCGATATTATAAACCGGAATAATAATGATTACCGTTTTTTCAAGGATTTTGGCCAATCCATCCTTATTTCTGAGGATGTCGTCCGAAAACCATAAACTGGCATCAATCCCTTCCGGTTCTCCCGGGTGGATTCCATTATTTATGAGTAATACTGTTTTTCCTTGTTCTCTGATACTTGCCGGGTCAAAAACCGGTTCATTATTGATTACAAAAAGATGTAGTGGTTTTCCATTGTCTGTTTTCCCTTCCTCAATAAGCAGTGCATTGTCATACGTTTTATCAAGTAACCGGTACATGTCAATTACTTCATCGTATGTTGGTGTGTAATTTTCCTCGTATCTTAAATGAAGAAGCGGTTGGTTTTGTGCTGAAAGAAAATTTACCTGTAAAAGAAGGAGAACGATAATAAACTGAGGTAATGATTTCATCTTATTTTGATTGCGAAATGCTTTGTGAACTTTGTGTCTTCTTTGTGTTCTCTGTGGTTCAATTTTTTAACCGCAAAGAACCCAAAATCCTTAAATTTCAGGATCACAAAGAACTCAAAGAATAAATTATTAAACTTGATTTTATTTTCGCTCTAAATTTAGGTATGAATAATGAAAATCGTTCTTTTCGTCGTAGAAATCTTCGCGTGAAATTTCTTTCCACTCCGAATAATTGATCTCCGGGAAATAAACATCGGCGTCAAAAGGCTGATGTACAACCGTTAAATAAAGTTTCCCTGCCAGTGGATAAAATTGCCTGTAAACCATTCCTCCGCCAATAATAAAAGCTTCCGGTTCATCTTTTACTTTTTCAACCGCTTCATCGATGGAAAAAACGACTTCACAACCCGGGAAAATATCATCTTCCTTGTCGGTAATTACGATGTGTCTTCGGTTTGGCAGCGGCCATTTGGGTAACGATAACAAAGTATTTCGCCCCATAATTAAGCTGTGTCCTGAAGTAATTTCCTTAAAACGTTTTAAATCGTTAGGCAGGTGAAAAAGCAGGTCGTTATTTTTCCCGATGGCAAAATTTTCAGCAATGGCAACAATGATGGAAATGTTTTTATGAAACTGATAATTATTTGTCATTTGATGTTTGACTTTTGGTGCTTCATTAAACTGCTACTTCTCCTTTAATGTGCGGGTGTGCCTGGTAGTTGACCAGTTCAAAATCTTCGTATTTAAAATCGAAAATATCTTTAACATCCGGGTTGATTTTCATTTGTGGCAATGGATAAGGTTCCCGAGTCAATTGCAGTTTTACCTGTTCAATATGATTTGAGTAAATGTGCACATCGCCAAATGTATGTACAAAATCACCAGGTTGAAGGTCGGTAACCTGTGCCATCATCATTGTCAATAACGCATAAGAAGCAATATTGAACGGTACTCCCAGAAAAACATCGGCGCTGCGTTGATACAACTGGCAGGAAAGTTTTCCGTCGTTAACATAGAACTGGAAAAGTGTGTGGCACGGAGGAAGCCCTGCTTTTGCCATCTCTTCCACTTCGGGTGGGTTCCATGCAGAAACAATCAGGCGTCTTCCGTTTGGGCTTTCTTTGTTTTCCTGTAGATATTTTATTTCATTTACTACCCATTTTATCTGGTCTGTTCCTGAAAAATCCCTCCACTGTTTTCCATATACAGGTCCGAGTTCTCCCCATTTTTCTGCGAAAACATCATCTTCTGCTACTTTCTGCGAAAATTCACGAATTGTTTCACCTGCAAACTCCGCGCTGTTTTTGTATCTCTTGTATGGCCAGTCGTCCCAGATATGAACATTATTTTTGGCTAAATAGCTAAGGTTGGTATCTCCGTTTAAAAACCAAAGCAATTCATAGATGATCGATTTTAAATGTAGCTTTTTCGTGGTTATAGCAGGAAATCCTTCATTCAGATCAAAACGCATCTGATGCCCAAAACGGCTGATTGTTCCGGTTCCGGTGCGTTCTTTTTTTTCAGTTCCTTTTTCAAGGATGGTTTCCAATAAATCTAAATATTGCCTCATCTTTTCTTCTCTTTAATCATGGGTGTGACGATTTCTAAATCGCCTTTTTTTTGTGAATTGGAATCCGCAGCACCCTTAATTTTTTGCAAAAATAGTTTTTTGAAAATTGTAGAATTACTTATGATACATTTAAATATCCACAAATGTTTAGATGTTGTTAACGCCAAGTTGTTATAATTTGTCATTTCGATGTTCCCGATAGAAATCGGGGAAGGAGAAATCTTTCACTTTTGATAGATTTCTCAGTCGTATTCTCCTTCGAAATGACACCTGTAAATTTCATTTTTGTATTAAGCGTTTAGTTTTCCCCCGCATTTTTTGCAGAAAACAGCATCATCATCGTGTGAATCGTGCATGCAATTCGGACAAACCTGTGTATTCTGATTTTTGGAATCCCGGATAATCTCGGCGGTAACAATACCAGTTGGCACTGCAATAATAGCGTAACCGATAATCATTACAATACTTGCCAGAAACTGGCCCAGTGAAGTTCCCGGGCTAATATCTCCGTAACCAACGGTAGTTAATGTAACAACAGCCCAGTAGATACTTTGCGGGATACTATTAAATCCGTGGGTCTCGCCTTCAACAAGATACATGATGGTGCCTATGATAATAACTAACGTAATGACAAAGAAGATAAAAACACTGATTTTTTCACGACTGTTCCACATGGCACGGGCAAGCGTTCTTCCGGCACTGGTGTAACGGGTAAGTTTCAGAATACGAAAAACACGTAATAAACGCAAAACACGAATTACAACCAGGCTGTGGGACCCGATAATAAACAAACTTAAATAAGTTGGGATAACGGCGAGAAAATCGATGATTCCGTAAAAACTGAAAATATAGCGGAATGGTTTTCTTACAATTAGAACACGAAAGATGTATTCAACGGTAAAGATCATTGTGATTCCCCATTCCATTATTCTGAGTTCGCTGCCAAAGCGGGATCGCAAAGACGGAACACTTTCCAGCAGTACAAGTGCAATACTCAACAGAATTACAAAAAGTAAAACTACATCAAAAGCTTTGCCTTCGCATGTGTCGGCTTCAAAAATGATTTCGTAAAGTTTCTCCTTTAAGGTTTTCATAGAAACATCAAAAACTTAAATATACGGAAAGGGGTAGAAACAAAAAAGCTTTCCTGCAATTGCAGGAAAGCTTGATAAAATTTTGGAATATCCTTGATTATTAAGTTCTCGTCAATCAGAGTACTTTTTCAACATCAACCAATGGCAGATCAAAAGCGTCGGCAACACCTTTGTAAACTACTTTCCCATCCACTACATTTAATCCTTTTTGCAGTGGAACACTGTCGATGCAGGCCTGTTTCCATCCTTTTTCAGCAATCTGGATGGCATATGGTAATGTTGCATTTGTAAGTGCAATGGTTGAAGTCCGTGGTACTGCTCCCGGCATATTGGCCACACAATAATGAATTACTTCATCGATAATAAAAGTGGTTCGGCGTGTGTTGTGGCTTTTGTGGTTTCAAAACAACCACCCTGGTCAACAGCTACGTCAACCAGCACTGTTCCGGGACGCATGGTTTCCAGCATATCGCGGGTTACCAGGTGCGGTGCTTTTGTTCCGGGAATCAAAACTGCTCCAATAATTACATCGTGAATTTTTACCATCTCACGAATATTGTAATCATTGCTCATCATTGTTTTAACGTTGGCTGGCATAATATCGTCGAGGTACCGCAGGCGTTTCAATGAAACATCCATAATGGTAACATCAGCACCCAATCCGGCAGCCATTTTAGCAGCTTCGGTACCAACTATTCCACCGCCGATGATCAGCACTTTTGCGGGGAGAACACCCGGAACACCACCCAGCAGAACACCGTAACCACCAAAAGTTTTTTCGAGGTATTTAGCACCTTCCTGAACCGACATACGGCCTGCTACTTCACTCATCGGAACTAATAACGGAAGCGAACGGTCATCCAACTCGACAGTTTCGTAAGCCAGACAAACCGAACCATTTTCAATCATTGCATTAGTTAGCGTTTCGGAAGAGGCAAAATGAAAATAGGTATATAAAATCTGGCCTTTTTTAATCAGTTTATATTCCGACTCTATAGGTTCTTTTACTTTAACAATCATTTCAGCGATGGCATATACATCTTCGATGGTGGGTAACATTGTTACACCTGCAGAGATGTAATCTTCATCCTTAAATCCACTGCCGTTTCCACCACCAGCCTGAACATAAACTTCGTGACCGCGTTTTACCAACTCGGCAGCTCCGGCCGGAGTGAATGCTATGCGGTTTTCATTATTTTTAATCTCTTTTGGTACTCCAATTATCATTTCTATAGTATTAAGTTATTTCAACGACCAAAAATAGACATGTGCGGCATAGAAAAACATGATAAAAATTAAGAAATCCAAACATTTGAGTAGGTGAACATTATTTTCATCTCATGGTTAATAGATTGGAAGTTAATTTTTTAATAATATTTCAATTTGAAATTTTATTCATTTTATCGATTTCAATTTGATACTTGTATATTTGTTCACTTTTTAAAATATATTTTATAACATGCCTACAGTTTCAGAAAGGGGAAGGATAATGCCTGATTCACCAATCAGGAAATTAGCACCATTAGCTGAAAAAGCTAAAGAGAAGGGGATAAAAGTGTATCATTTAAACATCGGACAGCCCGATTTACCTACGCCACCTGAAGCGCTCGCGGCTATAAAAAATATCGATCGGACCATCCTGGAATATTCACCCAGCGAAGGAATTCTTTCGTTCCGTAAAAAGCTGGTAAAATATTATCACAAATTCAATATTGAAGTAGAGGTTGATGATATAATCATCACTACAGGTGGAAGCGAAGCGGTTACTTTTGCTTTTATGAGCTGTCTTGATCCGGGCGATGAAATTATTGTGCCCGAACCGGCTTATGCCAATTACGAAGCTTTTGCCATTGTTGCCGGGGCAAAAATCAAGGCAATTGCAGCAAAAATTGAAGAAGGATTTGCCCTTCCTCCGGTGGAAGAGTTCGAAAAGCTCATCACTCCAAAAACCAGGGGTATTATGATCTGCAATCCGAATAACCCAACCGGTTATTTATATACCTGCGAGGAAATGAACAAAATCCGTGATCTGGTAAAGAAATACGACCTGTATCTTTTTTCCGATGAGGTTTATCGCGAGTTTTGTTATACCGGTGCTCCTTATATTTCGGCTTTTCATTTGGAAGGAATCGAACAGAATGTGGTACTCATCGATTCTGTATCAAAACGTTACAGTGAGTGCGGATTACGTATCGGGGCGCTTATCACAAAAAATAAAGCGGTAAAACACAATGTAATGAAGTTTTGCCAGGCCAGGTTAAGTCCCCCATTAATCGGACAGATTGCAGCAGAAGCATCGCTCGATGCTAATCCGGATTATATGCTGAACAATTACAACGAATATGTAAACCGCCGTAAATTTCTTATCGATGGACTGAACCGGATTGATGGCGTGTATTCTCCAATTCCGATGGGAGCATTTTACACAGTTGCCCGTTTGCCTGTTGATAATGCCGATAAATTTTGCGCATGGTTATTGTCCGATTTTGAGTATGAGAACCAGACCATATTCCTTGCACCAGCATCAGGGTTTTATACTGTCGCCGGAAATGGCGCAGATGAAGTACGAATTGCTTATGTATTAAAAAAGGAAGACCTGGCGGTTTGCCTGAAAATTCTGGAGGAAGCATTGAAAGTTTATCCGGGAAGTAAAGTCAGACAAAATGTGGTTAGCGAAGAAAAAAATTAGCTAATTCATTGATATGTAATAAATATGGACTCCCAATACATTGAAATTTTCATTTCGATGGGAAAATTATTGATCTTTATATTATTTTTCGGTGTTTTTACAAAACATTTGCTAAACTTAATATTCATCTTAAAGTTGTCGAAAACTAAAACTTAATCGATTGTCAGAAAACAGTTCACTCCGGATGTGTAACAATAAAATTATTCAATATGAAAAGACTATTTCTCTGTTTGCTAATCATCACAGGACTGGCAGCTAATGCTCAGAACAAAGATTCTCTCTGGTTCAGAAATAATTATATTAAGCAGGAAATGTACATTCCCATGCGTGACGGAGTTCGATTGTTCACCTCGGTTTATATGCCAAAAAGTACGTCGGAAAAACATCCAATTTTAATGACCCGAACACCATATTCTTGCAGGCCTTATGGAGAGGATAATTATACCAGAATCTGGAGGTCTTATAAAATGGCTTATTTGAAAGAAGGGTATATCATTGTAACCCAGGATGTGCGCGGGAGATGGATGAGCGAGGGCAAATTTGAGGATGTGCGGCCATTTAATCCAAACAAAAAAGGGAAGGAAATTGATGAGGCAAGCGATACCTATGACACTGTTGACTGGCTGGTCAAAAATCTTCCGAATAATAACGGGAAGGTTGGTGTTTATGGAATTTCATATCCCGGATTTTACTCTACCATGGCAGCGGCAAGTAATCATCCGGCTTTAAAAGCGGTAAGTCCGCAGGCGCCGGTTACCAACTGGTTTCTCGGAGACGATTTTCACCATAACGGCGCTTTTTTCCAGATGGATGCATTTCATTTTTATTCCGCTTTGGGAGGAGGATTTGGCGTTCCCCGCCCAAAACCGGTTAAAGCTTATCCCAGAACAGTTGGGTATCCTGTTCAGGATAATTATAAATTTTATCTTGATGAGGGTGACTTGAAAAACCTGACCAAATTAACCGGCGATACCATTGCTTTTTGGACAGAAATGATGAATCATCCTAATTACGACGAATGGTGGCAGGCACGCGATGCAAGAAATGCTACCGTAAAGTTAGAACCTGCTATGTTATGGGTTGGTGGTTTATTTGATGCTGAGGATTGCTGGGGTGCCTGGAATGGATACAAAGCTGCCGAAAAAAATAATCCCGGGAAAGCGTTTAATAAAATTGTTGAAGGTCCCTGGTCGCATGGTCAGTGGTCCGGCCCTGATGGTACACATCTTGGAAACATAAAGTTTGGGGCGAATACAAATGATTATTATCAGCAGCAAATCGAAATACCATTCTTTAATTATTTTCTGAAAGGGGAAGGAGACATTGCTCAAATTGCTGAAGCCAATGTTTTTATTACGGGGGCAAATGAATGGGAAAAGTTTGACCAGTGGCCACCGGCAAAAAAAGAAGACAAAGCTATTTATCTTCAATCCGATGGTAAATTGGGCTTTGACAAACCCGCAGGAAAAAATAGTTTTACAGAATATATCAGTGATCCTGCAAAACCAGTGCCTTATGAAGAAAATGTGCATTTCAAAAGAACCCGGGAATACATGTCGAACGACCAGCGTTTTGCAGCACGCCGTCCCGATGTTTTGGTTTTTCAAACGGATACATTAACAAAAGATATTACCGTTACCGGAAATATGATTGCAGATATTATGACCAGCATTTCTACTACCGATGCGGATTTTGTAGTGAAAATCATTGATGTTTTTCCTGATGATTTTACATATGCAGATAATGAAAACAGGAGTTCACGACGATTTCGCTCACGCGGATATCCGATGGGAGGATATCAAATGCTGGTTCGGGGTGAAATCTTCCGGGGGCGTTTCAGAAATAGTTTTGAATATCCTGAAGCTTTTATTCCGGGGAAAGTAGAAGAAGTTAAATATGAATTGCCTTCCATTGCCCACTGTTTTAAAAAGGGTCACCGGATTATGGTACAGATTCAAAGCAGCTGGTTTCCATTGGTTGACAGAAATCCACAACAATTTGTAGATATTTATCATTGCAATGAGTCAGACTTTGTAAAAAGTGATATTAAAATCTATCACGATGCTGAACATGCATCAAAAGTAATTTTCCGGTATTAAACTAGATGATAAATAAAGAACCGTTCTCTTTCTAAAGAACGGTTTTTTAATTTAAAGCAATTCTCCCTCTCTTGGAGAGTGCCTTCATTCTCTTCAAATGCCCGGACAGAAAGCTGTGCAGATATAATTTATTTTCCGTTTAACAAAATAAAGATTTATTTGTCTTTATGTATTTTATTTTGTAATTTGAAATATTTAAATATTCTGAAATATAATATAATGACAAATTTTTTACCTCTTTCCCACAAGTCGCGTACAGTGTGTATGCTTCTATTGTCATTGGCTTTGTTAATTGGAGCCGGCATGACCACCAGTGTTTCTGCGCAAGTTCGCGGAACAACTACATCTGTTAATTCTTCTCTTAATATAATGGAAGATTTTAACGGAATTGCTCTCGATCCAACGCCCAATTCCGGGTCCAGGATTCAAATGATTCATCATTTCAGTAACCCTGATTTGAAGGACAAATTTGCTGCTTCAGATACCAGAGACATTCTTGCAGATGTAGGTATCGGTATTCCGGGTTGGCTGACCGATTTGATTGATCATGGCCCCTCGTTTTTTTGTAGCCCCAAGCTAAACCCGTACTTTGAAGCAAACGCCGGTGTGGATCTTGGCGTTTACTATGAGATTAAAAGTGTTGGAAATGCTGACGTTGCTATTCGTTATCCGGTTACAGTGAACATAGAATATCCTGCAGAAAATACTTTTGCCTGCGGTGATACCATTCGGATCTCAACTACATGGACGGTACAAAATCCCGGATCGAACCAACAGTTTAAGGTAACTCCACCTTTTTTCTCGCATGAAATTGGCCCGCTTCTGGACAACCTTTCAATTAAAACACGCTTTGGTATTAGTGCCTCTGCTGGAATTGGGATTAGAGATCCGATAACAGGTATTGAGGCATGCATTCATTACTCTCCTTTCAATGAAGGTACAGGATTTGGTATTGAACCCAATTTACCAACAATACCTCCTTTTGTGGATGTTTGTGAAGGTGCATTTGGACCAAATGCCAATATAAATTCACTTATCGGGTGTGAATGGTCGCCGGTAACACCTTACCTGAAAGATTTTCAGTTTAGATTGAATGTAGTGAACGGTTTACTGGGAACAAACTACAATATGGCTACCTTCCCTGATACAAACACTGTTAACATAACTACGCCGGATTTTCCATCTGTTCCCGGAATTCCGCCACTTCCGGAAACACAAGGCACATTTAAACGTATTTTGGAAAATAATCTTTCATTTAGCAGTATGAATAGTGGGAAAAATTTGAAAGTTTCTGCTATCGATAAAAAAATCAGCGACATGGATTTCGATCTTGTTTCATTGATCGATTATTCCGGAGTACCTACCAGTTTGAGTTTGGGAAGTGGTCTTGGGAGTATTGATATTGGAGATCTTGCTCCTACGCTGACAGTTAAACAGGACATGGAGTTTGATTTCAATCCGGTGATTGCAATGACAGTTGATCTTGGAATGGAAATGGAATACTGGGTTCATAACAGTGATGACACGCAGACTGGTTCGGGTTTTGGAAGATATGTTCAGGTGAATGCCGGTCAGTATATTATGGTTAAGTTTCCACAAAATTGCAGTTCTCCGTCGGCAGCAGGAGGAAGTTCCAAATTAAAAGGAAATATTAAGTCGGAAGTAAATGAGCACTACTGGGCAGGTTTTGATGTTCGTTTTGGAGAAGTACACTTAGGTAATAAGGATATTGCAATAGTCAATGAATCACTTGGGCCTTTAAATTTTTCAAATCAAACTATTATCAATCACACATTGGATATAGAATCAAATTCTACTTATAATTTGTCGAATTTTACGATTGATCCGGAAAATCCAATCATAAATATTGAATCGGGACGGGGAAGACCAGCTTAACCTGGGAGCAGGTGAACGGGCTGTTGTTTACAAACTGGTGATCCGTAACGATGGCGATGTAAAACTGCATGACTTGAAACTCAATTTTGATCTGGATCAGACTTATAGCACCGCAAAAGCCTATTCAGTGGAGTGTTTAAACAGTGAGTCGATGGCATTGAACCCAAATTATGATGGCAGTTCAGACATTAATTTGCTGGGTGGAGGAAATGAGCTTTTACCCGGAGAAAAGGCGTTTGTTGAAGTATTGGTAAAAGTGGTTCCTGAAATTGCGAATGTAAGTAAAGAAGGATGTTTTATCCCTGTAGATTATTTTGCTTCGGCAAAAGCTTACGGTGTTAGTCCTATTGGAACTCATGTTAAAACAACTATAACCAGTGTACCGACGAAGTTACCGGAGACGATCTGGTTGCCACAGTTGATCTTGGAGCTACAAAAATTAATGGTTTGAGCGACTTTGCCATTTATGGTTTTAATGAAGTGAAAATGGATAAACACCAGGGATTTAGCATGGGTAATGCTGGTTCAGCAGGGGATTTTATTTTTGAAAACAGTTCGCTTCAGGGAGGAAATCAGTCGCTTATTATTGGTGATATTTATGTGGGAGATGAATTTTTTATCCAGGGAGAATCGCGTGTAGCAGCTGATTACCTGTCGACGGGTAAACCTGTAAAAATGCCAAACTGGAAATCGTACCTCACTTTAACCGGTGCTTTGGCAGAAAATTCAGACTGTGTGCCGGTGCTGTCTCCTACCAAGGTGGAATTCCCGGCCATTACTTCTAAAGAAGTGGTTAAGGTTGGTACTGGAGAGTCAAAAATTCTGCCTCCGGGAAGCTATAAATCAGTTACACTTTCTGAAGGTTCTGAACTGATTTTAAGTAGTGGCAGTTATTTTATTGGTCAGTGGATGTTTCTTGGAGATAACGCAGAGGTACAATACCAGATCAGCGGTTCACCTGTAATTATGCATTTGGAAAGCTGGCAGCCACTTGGCCGGAGTGTGCAGTTTGATATTGAAGGAGGAACAGTAAAAGATGTTATTTACTACTACTCAGGAAAACAAAAGTGTGCTTTCAATAAATCCATTGTCAGAGGAATGATCTTTGCTCCGAAAGCTGAAGTGGAATTTGCTGACAACACACTTTTTGAAGGTGCATGTTATGCGCAAAAAGTGAATTTTAAAACCGGATCGTATTATCGCGGGCCAAAATATGTAATTCCGCTTAAAATCGGATCTGAATGTCAGGATGTTTTGATTCCGGGAGCCAATTCGATGAAGAAATCCGGAAAAATAGCGCAATCAAATGATTCCGGTAATGAATCAATTGATAGTACAATAAAAATGTATCCTAATCCGACAGATGATTTTGTAACTATCAGGGGACTTTCAGGAGAAGTAACTCAAATCAGGGTATTCAATATTACCGGCCAGCTTGTACGACAGTTGGAAACTGGTAATCCAACGGTGAAAATCTATTTGGGTGATCAGGCTCCAGGTGTTTATTATGTCAAAGTCGGGCAGATTAATCTTGGTAAAGCTATTCGTAAATAGAAGATACAAGTAGATAATAGAAAAAGAACCCGACTGATTTTGTCAGTCGGGTTCTTCGCTTACTGAATATCTTTTAACCCAATTTCTTTATTCTCTCCATTGCCTCGAATACATTTTCGCGATCGGCAAAAGCAGAAAAACGGAAATAACCTTCTCCTGATGGTCCAAAACCTGAACCCGGAGTTCCAACTACATTTGCTTCATTTAAAATTTTATCGAAGAAATTCCACGATTTCATTCCATTTTTTGTCTTCACCCAAATATAAGGTGCATTCTCTCCGCCATAAACTTCATAACCCGCTTCGGCAAGACTTTCTTTCATAATCCGGGCGTTTTCCATGTAATAGCCAATTACTTCTGCAACTTCTTTTTTACCTTCTTCGGTATAAATGGCAGCAGCAGCTTTTTGCACCGGGTACGAAACGCCATTAAATTTTGTCGACTGCCGGCGGTTCCATAAATTTTTAACCGGGTGAGCTTTTCCTTCAGAATCAAAAGCTACTAACTCTTTCGGAATTACAGTATACGCACAACGGGTTCCGGTAAATCCGGCAGTTTTGGAAAAGCTCCTGAATTCAATAGCAACAGTTTTTGCCCCTTCAATTTCATAGATTGAATGCGGAATTTCTTTGTCCCTGATAAATGCTTCGTAAGCCGCATCGTAAAGAATAATGCTTTTATTTTTAATGGCATAATCAACCCACTTTTTCAGTTCTTCTTTTGTTGCCACGGTTCCGGTTGGATTGTTGGGATAACAAAGGAAAATCAGATCAGGAGTTTCGGCCGGCAGCTCCGGGATAAAACCGTTTTCACTGGTGCAAGGCATATAAATAATACCTTCATAGTAGCCATTGGTCTGGCAAACACCTGTTTTCCCTGACATTACAGTTGTGTCAGCATAAACCGGGTAAACCGGGTCGCAAATGGCAATTTTATTTTCATTCCCAAAAATTTCCTGGATGTTTCCGGTATCACACTTCGATCCGTCAGAAATAAAAATATCGTCAGCAGAAATATCCACGCCACGAATTTGATAGGCATTTTTTGAAATAGCTTCGCGTAAAAAAGCGTATCCTTGTTCAGGGCCATAACCTTTAAAAGTTTCAGCTTTGGCCATTTCTTCCACCCCATCGTGAAATGCTTTTATCACCGTGGGCACAAGTGGCTGTGTAACATCGCCAATTCCCATTTTTATCACTTTTTTTTCGGGATTGGCTGCAATAAATTCGCTCACACGCCGCCCGATTTCCGGGAAGAGATATCCTGCTTTTAGCTTCAGGTAATTTTCGTTAATCAACGCCATTATATGTCAGTTTTATTGTTAAATGCTTATTGATGGATTGCAAATTTACGATAAAAAAATTCAGATGAGAATTCTCTCGCAGAAGGCAGCAAAAATTTATCACAGTTTAATACATTTGCATCAAAACTTAATATATGCAAAATTTTTTTGTAAAATCTCACGGACTGGGAAACGATTATATTGTGCTGAACCAGGACCGGCTGGAATTTGATCTGACAACGAAAGCTGCGATTAAAATCTGCGATGTTCACTTCGGAATTGGATCCGATGGAATTCTTTTAAAAGTAGGAAGTTCGGTCGCCGACTTTGGATTACGGATATTAAATCCTGACGGGTCAGAAGCTGAAAAAAGTGGAAATGGGCTGCGCATTTTTGCCAAGTATTTGTACGATTACAAATTTGCCGCAGAAAAGATTTTTACCATTGAAACTCCTGGAGGAATTGTTACGGCAGAAATTATTGAAGAAATAAGCGGGAAGGCAAAAACCATTAAAGTGGATATGGGCAAAGCCATTTTTGAATCGGAAAAGATTCCGGTTCATTGTGAAAAAGCGGAGTGTCTGGATGAAACTCTGAACCTGGAATATCGCGATTACAAAATCAATTGTGTTTCTGTTGGAAATCCACACTGCGTGATTCTTACTGATAATCTGGATGAAGAGGAAGTCAGAACTTTTGGTTCTCAGATTGAAACCAACAAAATATTCCCGAACCGGATAAATGTGCAATTTGCCAAAGTAATTTCCAGAAATGAAGTTGAAATTATGATCTGGGAGCGTGGTGCAGGATGGACGCTGGCATCCGGAAGTTCTTCATGTGCAGTGGCTTCAGTAACGGTGAAAAAGGGACTAACCGATCGGAATTTGATCGTAAAAATGCCGGGAGGTGAACTAAACATTGATATCGACGATCAGTGGGAAATAAAAATGACCGGAGAAGTACGTGAAATTGCGTCCGGATTTTTGAGTAATGAATTGATCCGGGATATAAAATAAAGTTGAGATGAAGTATTTAATTCTATTTGCTTTTGTTTTCATGATGTTTACTCAAAATACAAATGCTCAGTTTAAATGGCCTGACGGTAAAAAGGCAGCTGTTGTATTTACTTACGACGATGGTTTGGACTGTCATCTTGATGTTGCTGTTCCACAGTTGGATGAGTTTGGTTTTAAAGGCACATTCTTTTGTACAGGAAATTCGCCCAGTTTAGATAATCGAATGGATGAATGGCGGGCTATTGTAAAAGAAGGACACGAACTGGGCAACCACACTTTGTTTCATCCTTGCGACGGAAGTCGTGGTGATTGGGTAAAGCCGGAATATGATCTGAAAAATTATTCACCGGAGCAAATTGTTGCTGAACTAAAAACCGCAAATACACTTTTAAAGGCAGTTGACGGCAAATCAAAACGTACGTATGCTTTTACCTGCAGCGATTATATGGCCGGAGATTTTGATTTTTCAGGAGAAATCTCAAAGCTTTTTGAAGCAGCACGACTGGACGGACCGATACCGGAAACGATGAATGGTTACAATGTTTATAAAATGCCAAGTTGGGGTGTTGACAGTCCTACAGCCGATGAACTAATTGCTTATGTAAACGAGGCGAGAGAAAAGGGGACAATTGCAATTTTTATGTTTCACAGTGTGGGTGGAGGTTATTTAAACGTTGGAGCAAAAGAACATCATAAACTTTTGGAATATATTAAAGAAAATGAAGACGATTTTTATACCGGAACTTTTATGGAAGTGATGGAGTACATTAAAAAGAATCGTTAATTCTGAAACGGTTTCCCTAAACATTTGTATTAATTCATCGAACATTCATTAAATCAGTTATCTTTGCGCTGATTTTTAAATAATTAAATAGAATTCCCTTTAGGGAAGGATCACCTAAAATTTGAAATAATGGAACATAAAGCAGGTTTTGTAAACATTGTCGGCAACCCGAATGTGGGAAAGTCAACAATAATGAACGCCCTGGTTGGAGAAAAAATTTCCATCATTACGCAGAAAATGCAAACTACGCGTCACCGGATAAAAGGCATTGTTAGCGGTGACGATTTCCAGATTGTTTATTCCGATACTCCGGGAATATTAAAACCCAGTTATAAGTTACAGGAAACCATGATGAAGTTCGTGGATTCAGCTTTAATTGATGCAGATATTATTTTGTTTGTTACCGATGTAGTTGAAAAGCCGGATAAAAACCCGGAATATATCGAACGGATTCGTAAATCGAATGTACCTGTGATTGTACTGATCAATAAGATCGATCTTTCAAACCAACAGGAAGTTTTAAAATTGTTTGATTACTGGTCAGGTGTTTTTCCGGGGGCAACTGTGTATCCGATTTCAGCAAAGGAAAAATTTAACATCGAACCTATTTTCGATCGTATTATGGAACTGCTTCCCGAAGCGCCAGCCTATTTTTCAAAAGATGAGCTTACCGATCGAAATGAAAGGTTCTTTTTGCAGGAGATCGTTCGCGAAAAAATACTGCTGTACTATCAAAAAGAAATTCCTTATTCCGTTGAAGTTGAAGTGGAGGAATTTAAAGAAACGGAGAAAATTATCAATGTCAGGTGCATTATTTATGTTTCTCGCGAAAGCCAAAAAGGAATTATTATTGGCCATCAGGGAAGCATGATTAAACGTGTTGGAACTGACGCACGAAAAGATGCCGAAGAGTTTTTCAATAAGAAAATTTATTTGGAATTATTAGTAAAAGTAGCCAAAGACTGGCGTGAGAAAGACCAGAAATTGAAAAATTTTGGTTACGACGCGATTTAGTATTTGGTACGGAGTAATAAATAGTTAGTCGAAAGACTTATTGGCAGCGCAAATCAAATAATTAGCCCCGACTTTTAAGGGGAATGAAAGCACCCAAAGATGACGGGCTTTAGCCCAAACAAAAAGAACAAAAATGAGCAGCAAAATAGTAGCAATAGTAGGCCGGCCAAATGTTGGAAAATCAACCTTATTTAACCGGTTAATCGAGCAGCGGAAAGCAATAGTTGATGAAACTGCCGGCGTTACCCGCGACAGAAATTACGGAAAAGGACAATGGAATGGTATTGAATTTTCTGTTATCGATACAGGTGGATATGTGGTTAATTCTGAAGATGTTTTTGAAGCAGAAATCAATAAACAAGTACATTTGGCAATAGATGAGGCCGATGTTATTATTTTTCTCGTTGATGTGGAATCTGGAATTACCGATCTGGATGATGCCATTGCTGCCATTTTACGACGAGGCAAAAAGCCGGTTCTTGTTGTCGTAAATAAAGTGGATAACAACGGTCGTATTGTCGATGCACAGGAATTTTATTCTTTAGGACTGGGCGAAATCTACTGCATATCTTCAATGACAGGTAGCGGAACCGGTGACATGCTGGATGCACTTGTGCAACATTTTCCAAAAAAAGAAGAAGAGGAAGAAGAACACGAATTGCCGTATTTGTCAGTTGTAGGACGCCCAAATGTTGGGAAATCATCTTTCATAAATGCACTTATTGGCGTAGAACGTAACATTGTGACTGACGTTGCCGGAACAACACGCGATTCCATACACACTCACTATAATAAGTTTGGCCACGATTTTATGATTGTTGATACGGCCGGTCTTCGTAAAAAAGGAAAGGTAAGTGAGGATCTAGAATTTTACTCGGTATTGCGTTCAGTTCGCACCATTGAGAGTTCAGATGTTTGCCTGCTTATGATTGATGCAACAAGAGGTGTAGAAGCACAGGATGTGAATATTTTCAACCTGATTGTTCGAAATAAAAAGGGGGTGGTCATCCTTATTAACAAATGGGATATCATTGAAAAAGACACGCATTCAACGAAAAAATTTGCAGAAGAAATTAAAGAACGAATTGCGCCATTTACGGATGTTCCGATAATTTTTGTTTCCGCCAAAACCATGCAACGTGTTCACAAAGCACTTGAAACTGCGATTGAGGTTTTTGAGCGTCGTCAGCAGAAAATAAAAACATCGGAATTGAACGACTTTTTGCTTGAGGCTGTTGAGGCCTATCCGCCGCCATCGATAAAAGGGAAATTCATTAAAATAAAATACGCAACCCAGTTACCTTCTCCAACACCGTCGTTTGCGCTGTTTGCAAATTTGCCACAGTACATAAAAGAGCCTTACAAAAGGTACATTGAAAATAAAATCAGGGAGAATTTCAATTTTTCGGGGGTTCCGATTCAAATTTATTTCAGGCAGAAATAAGGGGAAATATATAAATAATCAGCAATACTTATTTGAGTAGAATTCCATTTCTCTTTTTAATTTTGCAGATAATTAAATCAATCAGGTTATGTATATCGTACATGTTTTTGTTCAAGTAAAAGAAGATTGGGTGGAGGATTTTATTACTGAAACCAAGGAGAATGCTAAAAACAGTATTCTTGAGTCAGGAATAGCACGGTTTGATATCATACAGCAGCAGGATGACCCCACAAAGTTTGTGCTGGTTGAGGTTTACCGAACTTATGAGGACCCGGGCAAACATAAACTCACAGAGCATTACAGCCGCTGGCGCGATGCCGTAGCACACATGATGAAAGAGCCCAGAACAAGTATAAAATATTATAATGTGTATCCAGAAGAGGAAGGATGGGATTGAATTTTACATACGCCACTGCATCTGAAATTATTTTTGGTATAGGTTCCTTTAATAAGATTGGGGATCGAGTTGCCGGGAAATATAAAAATGCACTGGTAGTATGTGGAAGAAAAACAGGTTATGCTGAAAAACTCCTGAATGACCTTTCGGTTCAAAACATCAAAGGAAATATTTTTAACATTCTTACTGAACCGACAATTGATGTGATTCAGCAAGGTATTGAACTGGGACGAAAAACCAGCTGCGATGTAGTTTTAGGTATTGGTGGCGGAAGTGCTGTCGACAGTGCAAAGGCGATTGCCGCTATGATTCCGAATGAAGGAACATTGTCGGATTACCTTGAAGTGATCGGAAAGGGGAAACCGCTTACGCAGGATCCTGTTCCCTGTATTGCAATTCCAACCACTTCGGGAACCGGCGCTGAAGTAACTAAAAATTCAGTGATCAAATCGGTTGATCAAAAGGTAAAAGTAAGCTTGCGGAGCGAAAAAATGTACCCGAATCTTGCAGTGGTTGATCCGCAACTGACGCAATCAATGCCACCAAATATAACTGCCAGCACCGGTATCGACGCACTTACTCACCTGATGGAAACATTTATTTCAAATCAGTCGAATCCCTTTATCGATATGTTTTGTCGTGAAGGAATGAAACGAGTTGCCTGTTCGCTGGGAAAAGCATATTTAAACGGTAGTGATTTGGAAGCACGGGAAGATATGGCTATGGCAAGTATGTTGGGAGGAATGGCGCTGGCAAATGTTAAACTGGGAGCTGTGCATGGTTTTGCAGGTCCAATGGGCGGAATGTTTGAGATTCCACACGGTGCGGTTTGCGCTTGTTTGTTGCCGGCTGTTATGGAAGTAAACAACATGGCGTTGGAAGAAACAAACGGGCATCGAATATTGATGAAATATCAGGAAGTTGCACAAATACTGACTGGAGATATAAATGCCGGAATTGAACAAGGAATTGAGTACGTAAAAAAGCTGGTTGAGAAACTGGAAATACAATCGTTGTCGGAATTTGGGATCACAGTCAACAATTTTTCGGAATTGATAGAAAAGGCAAAAAGATCGAGCAGCATGAAAGGCAACCCGGTTGAATTGACAGATGATCAATTAATTTTTATTCTTGAGAGATCAATGTAAAAGTGCTGGCTGAAGCTATGTTCCCGTTTTAATTTGTCCAGGCAGGTCAAATAATCAACACCGTATCTTAACTTTTTTAAAGATTTTGTTTCAATTCAATTTTTGTGTAATAAACCTTATCTTTGCATAGTATCAGAATTACAGTAATTATGATTGGGAAATTTTTTCATACACCGCCGACAAAGAAATTTCATATTACGCCTCGATTTTATGATCCGGATAAAGAAGCCCGGGAAGAGCGGGAAAGAAGAATAAAAGAGGAATTGGGTATCGTTGATGAAGACAATGATCCGAATAAACCATACAGACCAAATATAAAAGGACAATTTCGAAAAGCAGGTGATTGGAAGGCGAAGTCCTCCGCTGACGCACGTCGGTCACAAAACCGAAAACTGATTATACTTATTTTGGTCCTGGCATTAATATTTTACCTGTTTTTCTATTCCGACTTCATGTTTTGATCACCCTGCAATTCATATTTTAAACATAATTCATTGAGTGATATTATACAATTATTGCCCGATTCGGTAGCAAATCAGATTGCTGCCGGAGAAGTAATTCAGCGACCAGCGTCGGTTGTTAAAGAGTTGGTGGAAAATGCATTGGATGCAGGTGCCAGTGAAATTACTATTCATGTCAAAGATGCAGGAAAAACCCTTATCCAGATAACCGATAACGGATGTGGTATGTCACCAACAGATGCGCGAATGGCTTTTGAAAGACATGCAACTTCCAAAATCAGTTCGGCCAACGATCTGTTTTGCATTCGTACCATGGGATTTAGAGGTGAGGCATTGGCATCAATTGCAGCCATTGCAGATGTTGAATTGCGGACGAAGAAAGTAGAAGATGAGGTTGGCACTTTTATCCATATTATTGGGTCTGAAGTAAAGACACAGGAACCGGTGGCCTGCGCCAATGGCACAAGTTTTATGGTGAAAGAACCTGTTTTTTAATGTGCCGGCACGTCGTAAATTTTTAAAGGCAAATACAACCGAATTAAAGCATATTATTTGGGAAATCCAAAGGGTGGCTTTACCCAACCCTGAGCATCAGATTTTCACTTTATCATAATAACACACTCTTATACGATTTGCCAAAGGCAAACCACCGGAAAAGGATTATTGATCTCTTTGGGAAAAGCCTTAATCAAAGTCTGGTAACAGTAGATGAAAAAACAAGTTTGGTTAAAATTTTTGGATTTATTGGACAACCTAAATTTGCCCGGAAAACAGTTGGAGAACAGTTCTTTTTCGTGAATGGCAGGTACATGCGTCACCCATATTTTCACAAAGCCATAATGCAGGCTTACCAACAGTTGCTGCCACCAGAAACCTATCCTTCGTATTTTTTATATCTTGAAACCGATCCGTCAGAAATTGATATTAATGTTCATCCGACCAAAACGGAAATTAAATTTGAAAATGAACGTGAAATCTGGCAAATCATTCATGCGGCAGTACGCGAATCGCTGGGGAAACATAATGTTGTTCCTTCCATCGATTTTGATCAAAGCGGAAGAATTGATATTCCGGTTCCTCCGAAACAGGGAGAAGATGTTCGTTTTCCTGAAATACAGGTCAATCCGGATTATAACCCGTTTAATGAAGGCAAGGCAACTCATCCGGCGTCAGGAAGTTTAAAAACAACAAGGACAAATCTTGAACATTGGGAAGATCTTTACCAGGGAGCACAGTTAAAATTGAAATCAGAAGAGATTACGCGATCAGGAAAACAGGAAGATAATAACTGGTTGCTGAATGCTTCTGAACAATTTACAGGGAAAAGGACACTCCAGTTAAAACAACGATATATTCTTACCCCGGTAAAATCGGGCTTAATGATAATTGACCAGAAACGGGCGCATGAAAGGATTCTCTATGAGCGCTTTATGGAAATTTTAAAATCTGAATCAGTTGCGAGTCAGCAACAGCTTTTCCCTCAAACCATAGAGCTAAATCCGGCAGATGCTGCCATTCTGAAGAATATTTTAGATGATTTAATGGCACTGGGTTTCGACATTCGGGAGTTTGGGAATGATACTTTTATTATTAACGGAACTCCCGGAGTTTTGGATGTTTCATCACCAGAAATGATTGTGGAACGATTGCTGGAAGAATACAAAAACTCTCCGGTTGATGCACATACAAAAGCCAAAGAACAGATTGCAACTTCTTTGGCCAAAGCATCGTCACTTGATTATGGCACCGACTTAAAGCAGGAGGAAATCGACCAGCTGATTGATCAGCTTTTTGCCTGTGCAACGCCCAATTTTACCCCTGATGGAAAAAAAGTGTTAACCATTATTGCGACTGGTGATATCGAAAAAAGTTTTCAGAAGTGACAAGATGTCGTTAATTTAGACCAAATTTGAAATGGTCTGGCTATTGTATAATGTCAACCTGTTGTTATTTTGAGTGTTATTTAAAAGAGAAATTATATAAAACTAAAGCTAGTGAATATTGGCTTTGGTAAAAACGGAGTAAATATGAATTACAGACCAACGCTTAATTTGCCACCAGTTGTAAAAAACCTGATTATAGTTAATGTTTTGTTCTATTTTGCAACAATGTTGCTAAATCGTTCGGGCATCAATTTGTATCAATACCTTGGATTGTATTTTCCTGCTTCCGAACACTTCAGGTTACATCAGTTTTTTACCTACATGTTTCTGCATGACACTCCGGGCCTTGGACATATTTTCTTTAATATGTTTGCCTTGTTTATGTTTGGACGAGTGTTGGAAAGTGTTTGGGGTCCCAAGCGGTTCCTTACATTTTATTTGGTAACAGGTGTTGGCGCAGCACTTATACAAACATTGGTAACAACTGTTGAATACCAGGTTCTGATCTCGAAAATTTCTCCTGATCAGGTGGACTATTTTAAAGAACTTGCTTTGCAAGGAAAATTCATACCAGATACGGTTTCACAGAAAATTACAGCGATATATAACACACCAACTATCGGGGCTTCCGGGGCAGTTTTTGGTTTGCTTCTGGCATTTGGAATGTTATTCCCTAATACACAGTTGATGTTGCTTTTTCCTCCAATCCCGATTAAAGCCAAGTATTTTGTTATAGGTTACGGTTTGCTGGAATTGTTTTTTGGTGTATCAGGTATTCAGGGAAGTGTCGCACATTTTGCTCATCTCGGCGGGATGTTATTTGGTTTTATCCTACTTAAATATTGGAATAAGAACTCAAAACATTTTTATTGAGAATGGAAATTTTCGATGAGATAAAGCAGACATTTAAAAATGGTTCAGCATTAACCCGACTGATCTACATAAATTTGGGTGTATTTCTGCTGGTTAAAATTGTAGGTGTTTTTTTTTACTTTGCCAACCAACCTTATACGGTGGTAAGATGGTTTAGTGTTCCTTCCAGTTTTTCAGCACTGTTGGTAAGACCCTGGACGTTGATTACCTATATGTTTTTTCATGTTGGCTTCATTCACATCTTATTTAATTTGTTGGGATTATACTGGTTTGGCAAGCTGTTTTTATATCATTTTGAAGGAAGTAAACTCACCAGTGTATATTTATTAGGTGGTATTTCGGGTGGATTATTGTATGTACTTGCATATAATCTTTTCCCTGTTTTTCACGGAGTTAACGGGCTTTTGCTTGGTGCTTCCGGTTCTATTATTGCCATTCTGGTAGCTGTTTCAGTGTATGATCCCAATCGCGAAATTTACCTGTATTTTATTGGGAAGTTTCCATTAAAATATGTTGCGGCATTTTATGTCTTGCTTTCCGTTATCAGTATTTCGTCTTCAAATCCGGGAGGGAATATTGCTCACCTGGGAGGTGCTTTATGGGGGTGGTTTTATATTGTTCAATTGCGAAAGGGAAAAGATATGGGTGATGGTTTTATTCGGTTTTTAAATAGAATTGCTGATGCATTTAAGCCTAAAAGCAATATGAAGGTAACTTATAAACAACCTCCGCGCGACGATCATGAGTATGCAAAAATGAAACATGAACAGCAGGAAGAGATTAACAGGATACTGGAAAAGATTGCTAAAAAAGGGTACGATAGTCTTTCAAAGAGTGAAAAGGAATTGCTTTTTAAACAAGGAAAGAAATAGATCAATCTTCCTCATTTTTTGTCCTGGCGCTGTAAATGCTGGCATTTAATTCAAAACCTACCAGTAGAATAACGGACATTACATAAATCAAAAGAAGAATAATGAGTAATGTTCCGATAGAACCGTAAAGCTTATTATACTGACTAAAATTATTAATGTAATAGGTAAAGCCCGCAATCGCAATAATGCTTAAAACCGTTGAAAGCGTTCCTCCTGCAGAGATAAAACGCCATTTTGTTTTTTTTGCCGGAGCCATATAATAAAGAAATGAAAAGGCAAAAAAGAACAGCGCAAGAACAACAATCCACTTCCCAATGGTAAGCAGGTAAACGGTGAATTGATCGTGTAAAATATTTTTGCTTTCCAACAAGTGTATTAATGCCTGTCCTCCGGTCAGTAGTGCAATAGCGGTAGTTAGCAAAAACGATAGTACAAAAAGCATTATAATAGCTGTAATTCGCTGGCTTATCCAGGTGCGGCGATAAATACTGTTAACTGTAGCGTCAAAAGCGCTCATCATTGATGCTAAACCATTGGTAGAAAAAATAAGCGCAAGAAAAAAGCCAAAATAGGACCACTCCCCATGACGCACATTGATAACTTCAGCTACGGTATCTTCAATAGTTGAAAATGTTTCCGAGGGAACTACCTGCTGAATGAGTGTAAAAAGTTCATCCTGGAAATGTTCAATAGGAATTATCGGGATGAGCGTAAACAAAAAGATTATAAACGGGAAAAGGGCTACAAAAAACGAAAAGGCAATTGCTGATGCCCGGGTAGTTATCGATCCCTCGTAAATACTTCGCCAAAAGAACAAAGCAACGTCATACAACGGCACTCCATCGAAAAAAGGGAGCGTTATCTTTTCTGCACGCTCGGCAATCTTTTCTCCTAATCTTACAAGTCTTTTAAACCGAGGATTTACCTTTCCCATTCAGGTTATTGTTTTTCAATTCTGAGCTGATGGATGTAATTTTTACCATTGCTTGTTTTCAGCAGAAAATAAACTCTGAAACTGCCATTGTTAGTTTTTAGATTTCCAATTACATACCTTGCACCTTCCTTTCCACCCTGGTGAATAATACTAAAACTTTCAGGAGTATTGGTGCTAAAAAATTTACTCACTATTTGCTGTGCCTGTGCTTTACTGTAAACGTTGTCGTTTTCCAGTACAACCAGTTCTACATTTTGATTAAAGTATTCTGCCAGTGTTTTAGAATTTCCATTTTTAAGACTATTCAATATCTGGTCGGGTATTTGTGCCTGTGCATGACCTGCAACTAACATAATACTGGTAATTACAAAAGCATGAAACAGCATTTTTTTTATTGACGGCATAGTTGTAATTTTTCGATAAATGTAACGGGTTTGAGCCCAAAAGCCATACGGATTATTAAAAAATCCAATTTCAATACAAATTTAAAAAATTAAAAATCATTTAATAAATGGATAAATACTTTCGTGGTTTAGGTACTTTAAATATTCATTTCTAAGGGAAATAGTAAAGTATATGAACATTAAATATGATGTTTAAAATTAGACAAACAACTAAAATCCAAACCTTTAATTTTTTTTCCTTTTTTCAATTTTAAGCAAATGAATATAATCTTTACGACCGGTTTTTTTTAACAATATATAAACTCTGAAAGTAGCGTTTTTCGTTTGAAGTGTGCCAATCATATTTTGTGCATCGTTTTCCCGTGTGTTGGAGAGCAATTTAAAACTTTCCGGAATATTCCCACTAAAAAATTTACCAAGAATTTGTTGTGCCTGGGCTTTACTATAAGCATTTTTATTTCCGGAAACAGCTATTTCAACATTCTGATTAAAATGCGTGGAAAGGATTTTTGAATTGCCCGTTTCAAAACAGTGAATTATCTCGCTTTGCATTTTTGAATCCTGAAAAGCAACAAAAGGGATAAACATGGTGCAAAGAATCACTAATAATAAAGACTTGTTAATCAGAAACATGTTTTTTTACTAAATTCAACCAAAAACAGTAAAGTACTCAAAAACTGTGCAAATCTTACGCAAACCTTTAACTTTAACGTAATTTTATAAAATCAATATTCAATTGCCAAAATGAAGATTACCTTACTGGTTGTCGGGAAAACTGATTCAACTTACCTTGTGGAAGGAATTAACGAATACAAAAACCGTTTGAAACATTACGTTAATTTTGAGATTGAAATAATTCCGGACATCAGGAGAAGCAAAAATTTAAGCAATGAAAATCAAAAAAAATCAGAAGGCGACCAAATTCTTTCGAAAATATTACCCGGTAAAGAAATGCATTTATTTGATGAAAATGGGATAATGTATTCTTCGCGGGAATTTGCTGGTTTTTTGGATAAAAAAATGGTTAATGGATTAAAAGAACTGGTATTGGTTATTGGTGGCCCGTATGGTTTTTCTGAGAAAGTTCATGAAAAGGCAGTCTCAAAAATTTCATTATCCAGAATGACCTTTTCACATCAAATGGCGCGACTTTTGTGTGTAGAGCAAATTTATCGTGCTTTTACTATATTAAAGGGCGAACCGTATCATCATAATTAATTTATGTTGCTGAAACTGAATAAATACACCTATCTCGTTGGCGCTGTTGTTTTTTTCATGGTTGCAGCGATCATTGAAAACGGATTGCTGAAAAAACATCCTGAAGATCATTTAATCAAAGATTTTCAAACAAAGCTTTTGGAGAATGAAAAGGCTTTGAATGAAAACATGAATAAAATTGGCGACATTATACTATCAGATGATTTCGACGGGAACTTTTTTGAAGTGCTGAAAGATTACAATGTGCTGGTCGATCAAACGGGGTTAGGCTATCTTGTTTACGAAACCGGCCTTCTAAGCTACTGGTCAGACAGGGCCATTTCATTTTATGGCGACATACATGATTTTAAACCACGGGAAGGACTTGTAAAATTACCGAATGGTTACTATCTGGCCATGGACAAAGTAATCGGGGATTATGAGATTATCGGACTTCATTTGATTAAATACAAGTATGAACATGAAAATAAATACCTGCAAAATAATTTCTTTAGCGATTACAAATTACCGGAAGATTACGAAATCTCAGAAGAAAAAACTGACAATTCTTTTCCGATTGTTGGATTGAACGGAGAATTTCTTTTTTCAATTATTCCTAAAGGGCAGTATTTGTGTAACAAAAGCCAGCTCTACCTGCCGGGAATTATTTACTTACTTGGGGTACTGCTTTTGCTTATATACTTCCGAAGGGAATTTGTTGAAGCCAAAACGACATTTTTTCTCAAGCTTTTTGGATTGGGAACTGCTTTGTTTATTGTTTACTGGCTTCACCTGATTTTTAAAATTCCGGCAGTACTAAATTACATGTCTATTTTCAGCCCCGAAATTTTTGCATTGAATGACTGGCTTCCGTCACTCGGCGACTATTTTTTGATGGTGCTTTTCTTTTCATTTTGGCTTTATAATTTCACGTTGGAGGCAGATTTGGACGAAATGAAAGAAAACTCAGGTCTTTCCAGAAACGTAATCGGTGCACTTTTACTGTTATTTAGTGCCGGTTTATTTTTGCTCGCCAACTATTTTATCGAGGTTCTCGTTTACAATTCCACCATTTCATTTTCTTTGAATAAGATTATCAGTATAACAGCACAAAGTGTTCTTGGAATCTTTTCAGTTGGTTTAATGCTGCTGGCAATTGTTCTGTTTACCATAAAAATACTAAAAGAAGCGTGTCAGGAATGTAAAATTCTTCGAATAGTAGGTATACTTTCAGGGATTGTGGTATTCCTGGCGGTAATTCAGTTGTTGGTAATTAACCGGATAACCTGGTATGCGCTCGCGTTTTTTTGGATTATGGCTGTACTGGAGGCCTTTTTCGGGCGCGGCTACATGAAGAAATATGCCTTAAGTTCGCTAATTATTTTTGTTTCAATTGCGTCGGTTTATTCATTGCTGGTTTTTTATCAAACTATAAGCGAAAAAGAGCGTGGAAATCAGAAGGTATTTGCAGTAGCCCTGGCAGTTGAACGCGATCCTGCGGCTGAAGAATTTCTTTCCAGAATACAGGTACAAATAAAAAATGATCCGGCCATATTGCCTCTTATACTTCAGAATGAAGACCCAAAAGAATATATTGAAAGAGCTTATTTTAACAGCTACTTCAGGAAGTATCTGCTTGAAGTTTATGTATGTAACCGGTGGGATAGTTTATTGGTTGAGCCTGAAGAACAAAAGGTTCCGTGTTTGCCGTTTATGGATGGAATGATTGATGACATGGGAGTCCAGATTCCTGGAACTAACTTTTATTTTATGGATAATATGAACGGACGAATTTCATACACAGGCCGGTTTAATTATCCACTGCCCAATGACAGTACAGGTATAACAATTTACATCGATCTGGATTCTGATCTACTGTTTGAAGGGATCGGGTTCCCGGAACTCTTAATTGACAAATCGATTACGCGATCAGAGAATTACCGGAAATTTAGTTATGCAAAATATTACGGTGGAGAGCTGACTGATAAATTTGGTGACTACAATTATAATTTCTATATCGATACTTATAAACCCACTGATGCAGAATTTACTTACCGGAAATGGGATAAGATGGAACACCTTATCTATCATACCCGTGAAAATAATTATGTAATTGTTTCGCGCGATTTATTTACATTTAATGAATACCTGATTTCATTCCCGTATCTTTTTGTGTTCTACTTTATCTGTATGCTCATTATTATGTTTTTGGGTAACCGTAACATACGCCGGAAAAAGCTGGTATTCGATTTGAAATTCAAAATTCAGGCAGCCATTATTTCTATTGTGTTTGTTTCGTTGCTTTTAGTTGCATCGGCCACTATTTTCTACAACGTTGAAGAATATAAATCGAAACACCAGAAAGACCTGGAAGAAAAGATGAAATCAATTGCTGAAGAAATTGATATGCGGCTCGACGAAAGAGAAGAAATTACTCCTGAAGTGGTTGAATGGCTTCAGGAGGAACTAACCAAACTTTCCAATATTTTCCAAACAGATATTAATATTTACGGTGTGAACGGGAACATACTGGCTTCATCGCGACCCGAAATTTTCCAGCGCGGATTGGTATCGTCACGGATCAATTCACAAGCATATTACGAGATATTTTTGAATTTTCAGTTTAATAATTATTTCCAGCCTGAAAAAATAGGAAGCTTATCATATTTGTCGGTTTACAAACCAATCATCAACCGTCGGGGACTTTTTCTCGGAGCGATCAATTTACCTTATTTTATCAAACAGGATAAATACAGTCAGGAGATTTCAACGCTTGTTGTTGCATTTATTAACCTGTATGTTTTGCTGTTTCTTGCCAGCATTATTGTAGCGGTTTTGATTGCTAATCAAATTACACGCCCATTGACAGTAATTCAAGAGAATCTGCAGAAAATGACACTTGGGAAACGCAACGAACCTATTTTCTATAACCGTAATGACGAAATCGGAAGTTTGGTTAAAGAATATAACAAAAAGGTGGAAGAACTTGCGGTAAGTGCCGAGTTGCTTGCCCGTTCAGAACGCGAGTCGGCCTGGCGCGAAATGGCCAAACAGATTGCACATGAAATTAAGAATCCTCTGACTCCGATGAAACTAAACATTCAGCATCTGCAACGGACAAAAGGGAAAAACAAGGAGTATAATGAATATCTTGAACGGGTAACTGCAACTTTGATTGAGCAAATCGATAATCTTTCGGATATTGCAACTGAATTCTCGAATTTCGCTAAAATTCCGTTGGCACGAAACCAGGTATTTGTTTTAGCAGAACAACTGCAAAAAGTAATTGACCTTTACGAAACACATAACCGTGCGCACATTGAGTTCTATCCGGGTGAATGCAAGAATTTGAAAGTAAATGCAGATCGGGAGCAATTGTCGAGGGCTATTATCAACCTGATAAAAAATGGCATTCAGGCCATACCGGACGAAAGAATAGGTTTGATAAAAATTACACTTACCAGGCGCGATCATATGGTGATTGTAGCTGTTGGAGACGATGGTACCGGTATACCTGAAGAGCTACAGGGCAAATTGTTTAGTCCAAGCTTTACTACTAAAACAAGTGGAATGGGACTCGGGCTCTCCATTGTAAAAAATATTGTTGAGAATTTCCCCGGCAAGATATGGTTTGAAACGGAGCCCGGGAAAGGTACAACATTCTATTTCGAAATGCCGGTTTATGAAGATGCTGAAAAGGAAAGTCAACACAATTGATGGTTGCACATTTTAAGGAATTCTGTTATCCTTGTAATCCGAACTTTAATAGCTTGAAAAATGGTACCGCTTTCGTTTAAACAAATAGCTGAACGATTAAAACAAATGGATTTACCGGAATTCGATCTGGTAATAGGAATTGGATCGGGAGGTGTACCACCGGCCACATTTGTCGCTTTTCATTTAAACACGGAGTTACAGGTGATGGTGATGAATTACAGGGACGAGAAAAATAATCCGAGGTATGATGAGCCACAGGTGTTAAAAAAACCTGAGTGGAATTTAGCAGGCAAAAGAATACTTTTGGTTGATGATGTTTCAGTTTCGGGGAAAACGATGAATGCAGCCAAAGAGCAGTTAGCCGGATTCGATGTTACTACCTTGGCAATGAAAGGGAAAGCTGACTACGTTTTATTTCCTGAAATAAAAGATTGTGTTAAATGGCCGTGGAAACCATAAACGCTTTTAATTAAGAATAACTAAATACTTAAACCAATGGCAGCTAAATCTATTCTGCTTATAATTAGTGTATATTTTCTGGCTTTCGTTCCATTTAAACAGGATCATAAAACGATTAACCCAGGTGAAATATGGCCTGACAATAATGGAATTCATATTAACGCACATGGTGGCGGAATTCTTTATTTCAACGATACATATTATTGGTTTGGCGAACACAAAATAGAAGGAAGAAAAGGAAATCAGGCATGGGTGGGAGTTCATTGTTATTCTTCAAAAAATCTTTATGACTGGAAAGATGAAGGCATTGCGATGTCTGTCAGCGATGATCCAAAAAGCCCGATTACAAAAGGATGTGTAATTGAACGGCCCAAAGTAATTTATAATAAAAAAACCGGGAAATTTGTTATGTGGTTTCATCTGGAATTAAAAGGAAAAGGATACAGCGCTGCTCAAACAGGAGTTGCTGTTGCCGATAAACCAACCGGGCCTTATACATTTTTAAAAGCGTTAAATCCAAATGCAGGAGTGTGGCCGGTAGGTTATTCTGATAAATTAAAAAACAAAACTTTTCCTGATGATCTGAAAGATTGGTCGGATGAGTGGTTACAGGCGGTAAAAGATGGAATGTTTGTTCATCGTGATTTTAATAAAGGGCAAATGGCGCGCGATATGACTTTATATGATGACGATAACGGAAAAGCATATCATATTCACGCATCAGAAGAAAACCTGACAATTCATATTTCTGAATTAAACGATGAGCTACACCGATTTTACGGGGAAATATATTCGAGTTTATCCAACAGGTCATAATGAAGCCCCTTCAATTTTTAAACACAACGGAAAATATTACATGATAACGTCGGGTTGTACTGGCTGGGATCCCAATGCGGCGCGACTATTGGTTTCCGATTCTATTATGGGTAATTGGGAATATATTGATAATCCGTGTATTGGTGAAGATAAAGATATGACCTTCCATTCACAAAGCACCTATATTTTACCCGTTGAAGGGAAAAAAGATGCATTCATTTTTATGGCCGACCGATGGAATCCGCAAAATGCAATCGACGGGCGTTATATTTGGTTGCCTATTCAGTTTGGAAAAAATGATATGCCGTTTCTACAATGGATGGATTCATGGAGTCTTGATTTTTTTGACTGAGTTTTAGTTGCATTCAATTCCTGCTTTTCATAAATTGATGTTTTAATCAAACATTATCGAAAATGAGAACGGAAAATCTTATCTATTCACTTCTGTTGATTTTTATTCTTTTATCCTGTAATACATCCAAGACAAAGATCAATGATGAAACTTATGCCACCTACCAGAAAAAAGGTGATAAAATTACGGGTTTGGCGCAGGCAACATTGCTGGGAAATGTGGGAAAAGCTATTCAGGAAGGTGGAACAAAATATGCGGTTGAATTTTGTAATCTGAAAGCATCCTCTATTGTCGATAGTTTAAGTTCGGTAAATAAGTGCACGATTTCAAGAGTTTCAGAGAAAAACCGCAATCCTAAAAATTTCCTGAAAAATGAAACGGAAATAATGATCGTTCAAAAAATGCAGGCAGGTGTTACAAAAGACACTTTGATCAGGGCTGAGAATTCTTTAATTTATTATAAGCCAATCAGAACAGCGCTTCCGGCATGTTTAAAATGTCATGGCAATCCTGAGTCGGATATCAATGCAGCCACCTTGCATAAAATCAATGAATTATACCCAATTGATCTGGCCACAGGTTATCGTATTAATGATTTCAGAGGCATGTGGAAAGTAAAATTCAATTTACCATAATTGTTAATAACTTGTTTTTGAGCGTGGTAAAAATACCGTAAAAGTGTGGTTATACACTGAGTCTTGTTCATAAATATCAGTAAAACACGGTTTTATGAAAGAATTGTTTTATTAATATTGAATACCCTTATTTTTATCTTCATTAAAATTTTGCGAAACACAGGGTAGCAGTTGGCTACCCTTTTTCTTTGCTCTGTTTCAGGGGAAATCATCTGTAGTTTCCGCTTAAAACGATATGATATTCTTTGGTTGGAAAGTTCGCTTAAAGGAATTATTTATACATTTAAAAAACATAACGAAAAATTCCGTAAACGATGAAATACCTGATTAAACTAACACTGCTTGTTCTTATTTTTCAAACTTCCTGCGTTGAACAACAAAAAGATAAACCAACCAATTTTGTAGTTATTTATCTCGATGATGTAGGATATGGTGATATTGCGCTGACGGGTGCAACGGGGTATGTTACTCCCAATCTGGATAAAATGGCTTCGGGAGGCGTATTTTTCTCGCATTATTATTCACCACAAGCAGTTTGTAGTGCCTCGCGTGCAGGTTTGCTAACCGGTTGTTATCCTAACCGGATTGGGTTTCATGGTGCGCTTGACCATACGGCTAAAATTGGAATAAATGCTGATGAAGAAACTATTGGTGAGGTTTTGAAGAAGAAAGGTTATGCGACTGCTGCTTACGGGAAATGGCATCTGGGATTCCAAAAACAATTTTTACCAACCCATAACGGGTTTGATGAATATTTTGGAATACCATACTCCAACGATATGTGGCCCAACCATCCAACGAATAAAAATTATTATCCGCCATTACCATTGATTGAAGGTGATGAGACAATTAAGACTAATCCTGATCAGTCGAAGTTTACTACCGAATTTACAGAGCGTGCGGTTCAGTTTATTCAGAAAAATAAAGAGAACCCGTTTTTTGTCTATCTCGCACATCCTATGGCGCATGTTCCGTTGTTTGTTTCCAATAAATTTAAAGGAAAATCGGAGCAGGGATTATATGGCGATGTAATGGAAGAGATAGACTGGAGCGTAGGACAGATTTTCAAAACGCTCAAAGAGTTAGGTCTCAAAGAAAATACGCTGGTTATTTTTACTTCTGATAACGGGCCGTGGATCAATTATGGTAACCATGCCGGTAGTACTGGTGGATTGCGTGAAGGGAAAGGAACCACTTATGAGGGTGGACAACGCGTTCCATGTCTGATGTACTGGAAAGGTGTGATTCAACCGGGGACGGTAAATAACAGTTTGATATCCGGGATCGATATTTTACCAACAATAGCTGCAATTGCAGGTGCCCCGTTACCAGAGAGAAAAATTGATGGAGTGAACCTGACTCCGCTATTGAAAGGAGAAACCACAACTTCACCAAGAAAGTTGTTTTATTATTATTATCGTCGCAATAACCTGGAAGCTATTCAGGACGGGCAATGGAAACTGGTCTTCCCACACAAAGGGAGAACTTACGAAGGTTTTGAACCTGGTAGAGATGGTATGCCTGGACGAGTTAATGAATTTTCGGATGTGGAAGCCGGGCTTGTATGATTTGCGTCGCGACCCGGGAGAACGGTATAATGTTATGGAGTATAATCCTGAAATTGTTAAACGGTTGCAGAAAATTGCCGATGAGGCGCGTGACGATTTGGGGGACGATCTTACCGGAAATCCGGGTAAAAACCGAAGAGAACCTGGTAGAGTTTCAGAATAAATAGCTGGCAATAAATCAACTATTTGAATAACAGGAATATTTCCAACTTAATACTTCGTCTATCACTAAACAAAACTAACATCTTCTTGTTATAACCATAAAGGGACAAGGTGTCCTTTTTTGAGCTAATGAACAAATATTTTTTATAGTTAAATTGTTCATTATGAGTTTAATTTAAGATTGGATTAACTTTTGTAAAAATATTTTGCGAAACATAGGGTAGGTAACTTCTGTATTTATTGATTGGTTTTGTGTTTAGGGGTTTGTAAATCATCAATCATCTTCAAAAAGCGTCCAAAGTTACTTGCCCTTTTGTTTTTATTATCATATAAATTTTAGATTACGGGACGGTTTTAACAATAAAAAGCCTGACAAATTATTATGATGCCAGGCTCTTCAAGGTAAATAAAAAGCAAATTTCATTTTACTGTTAAGTATAACGACACCTCAAATTGATTGTTGTATTTTTATTTTTCTATTATCCACAATTTTTCAACATAAAATTTTATAAATAAATCGGAGAATTCCATCAACTGATTTATTATAAATCGGTTATTTAAATACAATAAAAAAACTTGTTTGATTATAAAAAAAGAGAATTGTTATAGAATCATCCTTTGTTTTTACATTAGTAACTCAGGGTATCCTTGGTATTTATAACGAAAGCAGGCTAACTTCTGGCACATTTAATATATTGGTTACCATTATTTTATTTCTGGTTGATTTCATTAATTAGTGGTTACAAATTTCCTGTTTAGCAAAATTAAAGGTGATATTTTTGAAATGAAAAAACCGTCCAGAAACTGAACGGTTTTGTGTTCGCAATCAATCATTTAAGCGCCCTAACAAAAATGATTACCATCCTATTCAATTATCTGCTTCGGACAACCATACAATAATAAACTTTGCAGATTTAACAGTGCTTCTATTGCACAATCCGGTGCAGGCTCCTTAACTACAACAGTTTTACCATTTAAAGTATGGCTTTCACCTACAATAGTTTTATGAATTGTTTCCAACATATCCTCAACCATTTCTGTAGCGTTTGATTTTAATGGTTTGTTTTCTGCGCTACACCAGTTTTGAAGATTTTCAAGTTGATCTTTCAATTCATCCGGAGCTTCCCAACGACCATATAAATCGCAGAATGAAGTTGCCATAATTACATCAACGGCATCTGCTACCAAATCTATACAGTCGCATGGACATCTGTATGGTTTTTCCTTTGCAGGACAGGTGTTTATCTCAAATGCCAGGATAAACACCATAATGAGCATAAGAGATTTGAGAATCATTGTACCAAATTTAGATAGTCATAATAAGCTTTAAAAGCTGGTAATTTGGTGTACAGAGTCTAATTTAATAGTAATTGCGTCCTTCATATATATATTCTCTTTCTGGTCATAAGGTAACCCAATTTATTAAGAATTCTATGATTCAAATATTTCACTTCGTTATCTAATTGCCTGTAATCTAATTGGTTGTGCGATTCCTTTCGTTTTGGGGTATTTAACATAGAATTAAGAGTAAACTTGGAGATAATAAGCTAAAAATTATGTTTGCTATACATTGAAATAATATCGCTGATCTTAATCTTTCTTTATAATCTATTGGGTTGACTTTGTCTATCAATGTGGAAACCATATTAAGTTAACTACGTAGTAAACATAAGAACTAAAAATCCATGAATCAGGAAAATGTACTCTTAAGATGTTGGATATTTCTTTGCATTATACTTCTGCCTTCAGTATATCATACAATAAACGCACAAGAACAAAAGAAGAACAGGTATAACATAGAATGGGGAACAGGATTAAGTGCGTTCAAAAATATTGATGGTAATTCCCCCAATGTGGCAAGTAGTACTGCACTTTCAATGTGGACAACAAAGGGTAACATATTTTCATTAGAAGCATTTTTTACTTTTGAATCTGGCAAAGTGTTTAATACCAGTGTAATTGGAGATTATTATACCGATTTCAGTGTTTTATATGGGAAGATGTTACCTTTTAAAATGGGGAAAAAAGGTTTTGCAAGTATTCATGGTGGTATTGGCTATTTAAACATCTTAAAAAAATCATACAATGTTGCGGAATTCAAAAGAAAGACAGTTGGATTAACAGCTCAATTAAAAACGGGCTGGGCTTTTGAGAAAGGTGTTGTTGGATTAACATTATTTCAAAAATATTCTTTCGCTAAAAATAATAATATTACCGGGGTGTGTTTGTTGCTTGCACTTAATTTAAACACAATGATACCCAGGTAAAATTCTTTTAACTAATAATGCAACTGAAACAAAAACTTAATTACAATTACAAAATCACTTTAGATGTGGTCCTTAAATAATTGGGCGAAAATTGAAAAACAAAAGTCTGCCAAAATAAGCAGACTTTTTTAGTTGACCTGCCAGGGCTCGAACCTGGACTCTTCTGATCCAGAGTCAGACGTGTTGCCAGTTACACCACAGGTCAATGTGGCTGCAAAAATAATATAAAAGTTTTAAATTGAAATTTTCTGTTTGAGAAATCTTTTCCCTGCGGCGGTTTTGAAATATTGTTAATCTTTCATCATCCTTTTTTGTGTTTCAACAATTAAGAAAGAATAACTTGCCTCAAAATTTAAGATTTTGTAAATCGGTTACAATAAATATTACATCTCGTGTTAAAGTGTAATTATAAAACAAGGCTTTTAATCAGAACAATTATTTGCGGCTTTAGGCTGATTTAACGATCAATTGCATTATTTTTATGGACAATTTAAAAATCGACATGAAATACTTAACATAAATCAAATAAATCTAATCATGAAAAATTTAAAAGACAGAAGAGGTTTTCTTAAAATTTCGACTGCTGGTGCACTTGGAGTGATAGCACTTGGCCCGATGGCATGTACACCGGGTACTAAAAAAGCATCGGCGACGAAATCGGTTGACCGTAAAAGTTTTGGTGTAGGATTGCAATTATATACGATTCGCGATGCAATGAGTGAAGATGTGCCCGGGTCGTTAAAAAAAGTATCAGACCTTGGGTATAAATACCTTGAACCTGCCAGCTATGCCGACGGCAAATTTTACGGGTATGCTCCTGCCGATTTTAAGAAGATGGTAGAAGATCTGGGCATGGAGGTTGTCAGTAGTCATGCAGCCGTTGAGTCAACCGGAATTACCACGGAGAATGCGAAAAAAATGGCCGACGATCATGCGGCACTTGGAGTTAAATATTGTGTACAACCCTGGGTGAATGATGAAGATCGCACCATCGAAAAATTCAAAAAAATGATTGGCGACTGGAATAAAGTAGGCCAAATCATGAAAAATGTGGGAATCCAGTTTGGATATCACAATCACAATTTCGAGTTCAGACCTATGGATGGAATAGTTCCTTATTACGATATTTTTATGCCTGAAATGGACCCCGATCTTATTACCATGGAACTTGATATTTATTGGGCTACGAAAGCAGGACAGGATCCGGTTGAGATGTTTAAAAAATATCCGGGACGTTTCCAGTTGGCGCATTTCAAAGATATGACCGAAAAAAGTGAACCATTTTATGATGTCATAAAAACTGATATCACGTCTGTTGGTTCCGGCCTTATCGATTTCAAACGGATTTATGCAGCCCGCGAAACTGCTGGTCTGAAATATTTCTTTGTTGAAGACGATAACCAGGGAAACGGCAAACCTTTTGAAGGAATTGGCACCAGCATTGAAAATCTGACTACAAAAATTTTAGTATAAGTTTTTGGAAAATATTGAAGAAAAAGGAACTCAGTTTTAATTGGGTTCCTTTTTTATGCTCACTGAATTATTTTTTGTTGATTATTCATTCCAGACATAAGTACCTACAGCGCCGGGTTCCAGCCTTACATTTGCAATTTGTCCGTGAAATTTTATTCTGAAAGAATTGGAAGTGCGGGAATCGTTGGCAACAACTAATACAATTTTCCCTTCAGGAGTTTTAAAAGCTACATTAGATAAAACATCAAAGTTTTTAGTAATCCCAACACGCATTGCACCTGTTCCGCGTCTTTCTTCATCTTCGGTGAGATTAACTTCAGTGTCTCCTTTTTGCGTTGAACCAATTCTGACTGATCCCGGCCTGACAAATTTTGAAGCATGTGCAACCGTGTAATAAGCCAGGTTTCGGGTAACATTATCCTGGTCGATGGTAACAGCTCCCTGGCACATCGAACAACCACCATCATCTGTGTGAGGATCGTTTTGCGGATCGGCGGCAAAATTCCACAAAATGACATTTTTACTCCAGTTTTGTGTAGCGCCAATAATTAAGCGTTTCACTTGTGTAGCAATATTAATGGTGGAACTTCCCGGCCGCTCAACTACCATCTGTTCGGTAAAATAAAGGTTCTTATCCGGGTGTGCAATGTGCATCAAAGTCATTGCATCCATCTCGCCACCGTAATGATGAAATCCTGATCCATCAACATATTTCGCTGCTTCAGGATCGTTCAGAATGGTAAGCGGATAATCAATCCGGTCCAGGTTGTGGTCGAAAACAACAATTTTGGTTTTAATGTTTGCTTTTTCAAAAGCCGGTCCCAAATAGTCTCTTACAAATTCTTTTTCATCGTTGGGCAGCACCTGCATGCTGGGCGTATTATTTGAATTCAGTGGTTCATTTTGAACGGTAATTGCATCAATGGTAATACCGTGCTCTTTCATCGCCTGGATGTATTTTACAAAGTAGCGGGAATACACATCATAACATTCTTTTTTCAGATTACCTGCCTTTACCTTATTGTTTGTTTTCATCCATGCCGGTGCTGACCAGGGTGATCCAATAATTTTTATATCAGGATTTACGGCCAGTATTTCTTTCATCACCGGGATTACGTCGTATAAATCCTGCGACAGGCTAAACTTCTTCAAATCAAAGTCGGTTTCACCATCTTTCAGATCATCGTAAGAGAATACAAAACTGTTTAAATCGGAAGAACCGATGGTCATGCGGATATAGCTAACGCCAATATTATTCCCGTCCGTTCTGAACAGTTCGTTGATCAGTTTGGTACGTTCTGGCGGGCTCATTGCCATCATCAGGCCAGCACTCCCTCCGGTTAAAGCAAATCCGATACCATCGATCGTTTGCATTTGCATGCCATCATCAACAACAATGGCTGAACCACCACGGCCCCGGCGTCCTCCATTGTTGAATTGGATTGGTCTGTCTTGTTTACTAAATAATTCCGACCGGTCAGGAGTTGTTACCCATGCTTCAATGTTCACCGGCTCAGGTGTTTGTGCAATTAAGAATATTACACTAAAAATTGCAACACCCGTCAGTAAAATTTTTGATCTTAGATTATTCATACTATGGGATTTATTCTTTATAAAACAATTGTGATAACCGCCTTCGCAGGGCTGTCGAGTTTCAGCGCCTTGCCCTCTACCCAGAGTTGCACTTTTTGTTCATTGTCAGCCAGGTTTAGCATTACAACTGCAATGGAACTATCAGGATTGACGAACGCTGTTGCAATAAAATTATCACTATTCGATGTACAGGCTATTCTTTTTGCACCGGGTTTAATAAACCTTGAAAACTGGCCAAAAGTGTAATGCGGAGGATTAAGGATAATCTCACCGGTTTGCAAATTTGCAGTTATAATATTTGAATTTAGTACGGGTGCCGATGATCTTCTTGGTGAACCTCCTGCATGGCGCGGGCCCCTGTTTTCATCGAGCAGAAGGTTCCAGAAAGTGTATCCGTTTGCCCAGTTGTTCAGGTCAATAATCATATTTTTAGCGATATTAATTGCCGATCCCCAGTTACCGCCCATACCTGCTTCGGTATATAGTAATTTTTTGTCTGGGAATGCATCGTGTACCATTCTCACATTATCAAAATGGTCGCCAACATACCAGTGAAATGCTGTCCCCCAAATGTATTTCGATGCTTCAGGATCTTCGTAGGCAGCTTCAGCACGCTGATACATAATTCCACGGTTGTGGTCCCATATCATAATTTTTGTATCGCCCAACTTATTTTTGGCAAAAGTAGGCCCCAGGTAATCGCGGACGAAATCTTTTTCTTCGTTGGCAGTATATATGCACGATTCCCAAACCTGAACTGCCATGGCTTCGTTTTGAACTGTTACTCCCCATATTGGGATTCCTTCTGCTCCGTAAGCTTTAATGAATTTTACAAAATAATCAGCCCAGGTTTGATCGTACTCGGGAAGAAGTTTTCCACCATACAACATATTGTTGTTGGTTTTCATCCATGCCGGCGGACTCCATGGAGAAGCAAATATTTTGATGTTCCCATGAGCAATCTGCAATGCTCTTTGAATCATCGGAATACGGAATTCCTTATCGTGAGCAATGTCAAAGTGCTCGAGTTTTTTGTCTCCTGCCACATCATCATAAGTGTACATTTTTTCCGAATAATCACAACTGTTAATATTGGTTCGGCATAAAGTGTACCCATTGCCTTCCACTGGGTCAAAACATGCTTTTAACATTTCCTCCTGGGCCGCTCTTGGCAACTTACCCCAGGTAATTGCAGCAGCATCGGTAAATGCACCGCCAAAACCAACAATTGACTGGAAGGTTTTATCCGGATCGATCATAATAGTCGGGTAATTTTCATCGGGCTGTTCGAGTGGTTCAAAAGCCCTAAAGCCGGGATTTGCCAATAATTGGTGGGTAGATTCTGCTGTGACATACACGTTTCCTTGCTCATAATTTTTTTGTGAATGAGCCGGAATAATGAAAACACATAGAAATGTTCCAATGAGTAGAAATGATTTTAATGCTCTCATAATGGTTTATTTTTGGTTATTGGTTAATTTTTAGGAACATATTCCTACAAAAACCAAAGATATTAAATTATAGAAAACTAAATTAAAGTTTTGAAGAAGTTATCTTATGCTATGATATGAAACAAGTCATAAAATAAAATGCAGTGAATAAAGATCGGATAAAAAAATTGAATTACTGAATTTATCAATATAATGTAACAGGTTACTTTAAATCAATTTTAGTTTTTTATTTTTACAGTGAAATGAATGACCGTAAGTGTTTTTAACAATGTTTTTGTTAAAGCATTGCAGTATGATTTAAATATCCTTGATACTATCTAAGGATAATAAATTTAAACCAATGAAACCAAATCTAAACCATTTACAGGCATATTTATTCTCCTATTCATTATGTTTAATTGATTTAGTTATAATCCTGGTTTTTAATCTTAATATAGGAATATATATTTCTATGGAGCAGAAAAAATATTCGATAACCTAATGGTTAATAAATTAAAAATTGAATTGTGACAGCAGACTTTACCATTAATAAAAAATAATCAAATTAAATATGAAATATTCAAAATTTCTTGTTTCAATTTTTCCCCTGTTCTTTTTTTTAATTTACAATGTCAGCGGAACAGTTCTTAAAAGCAAATCTTTTTACATTGAAAAGTTGAGTGATCCGGACGCAGTATTTTTTACTGCTGAAAAATTTGATATAACAAACGATGGAAAAACGGATGTCAGCGATGCATTACAGGAAGCGATAAATAAAGTACAGAGGGAGCATAATTTCGGGATTGTTTTTATTCCTGAAGGAACGTATAAAATCAGCAAAACAATTTATATTCCTAAAGCAGTACGATTGATTGGCTATGGTAACCAACGACCACTTATTGTCTTAGGCAAAAATTCTCCGGGATATCAAAGCGAGGTATCAGATGATAAGGGCAAAGCCAATTATATGTTTTGGTTTACGAGTGGTCCTGTACGTGAAGACCGGCAACCCCGCGATGCAGGGGCAGGTACATTTTACAGTGCCATTTCAAATATCGATTTAAAAATCGAGGACGGAAACCCATATGCAGTAGCGTTAAGAACCCACTTTGCCCAGCATAGTTTTGTTTCGCATGTTGATATTCACATAGGAAAAGGAAAAGCAGGGCTTTTTGATGTTGGCAACGATATGGAAGATGTACGCTTTTTTGGTGGCGATTACGGAATTTATACCACCAAAACTTCACCGGGATGGCAAATGATGATGGTTGACACCTACTTTGAAGGTCAGCGAAAAGCGGCCATCAGATCACAGGAAGGTGGTCTTACAATTGTCAGGCTAAATGCAAAAAAAGTTCCCACAGTTATCGAAATAGAACCAACTTTCCCGGATAAGATTTTCATGGAAGATTGCGTGTTTGATGATGTAAGCGGTCCGGCTTTGATTATAAGCGACGAAAATAATTCTACCAATCAAATCAGTTTACGAAATATTGTTTGCCGACAGGCTCCGGTTTTGGTTAAGTATCGCAGAAGTAATACTCAAACGCAGGGAGGAGAGAGTAAGATTTACATGCTAAAAAATTATACACATGGGTTACATATGACCGATATGGCTGCGGAGCCTGAGTACGAAACGCTTGTCGATATTCAACCATTGGGAAAAATGCCTGAAATGCCTGCAAAAGATTTTCCCTCTTTGCCGGATATGAAAACCTGGGTTAACATTCAGGATTTAGGTGCAAAAGGTGATGGTGTTACCGATAATACCAAAATCTTTCAGGATGCCATTGAAAAATACCCCAACATTTATCTTCCGCAAGGGTGGTACGTAGTTTCAGAAACAATTAAATTAAAGGGAAATACGTGCTTAATAGGACTCAATCCGATTGCAACACAAATAATGCTGCTTGAAAGTACTCCGGCGTTTAGTGGTTTTGGCGGACCTAAACCATTGCTGGAAACACCCCAGGGTGGGGAAAATATTGTAACAGGGATTGGATTAAACACCGGTGGATATAATTACCGCGCTGTTGCCTGCAAATGGATGGCCGGTGCGAATTCATACATGAATGATGTAAAATTTGTTGGTGGACACGGTGGAATAGCAAGGGTAGATCCAAACGCCGAAAGAGGACAAAGACCGTCAGGTGAGTTCAGGAGACGTGGTCGTCAGATAAGTTCACCATCAGAACCGGTGGCCAACCAGGGGATGGACCAGGCCTGGGACAACCAATACTGGAGTTTATGGATAACAAACGGAGGCGGTGGCACATTTAAAGATATCTGGACAGCGAGTAGTTATGCTACCAACGGAATTTATGTTAATAATACTTCAACAGAAGGACGCATTTATGCCATGTCCGTTGAACACCACGTTCGCAATGAAGTACGCTTTAAAAATGTTTCCAACTGGAAAGTTTACGCCTTGCAGCTTGAAGAAGAAAGTAGGGAAGGAGTAGATTGTCAGCCACTTGAACTACAGGATTGCAAAGATATGACTTTCGCAAATCTTTACATGTTTCGGGTCATTCGAATAGTAACGCCTTATCCTTACGCTGTAAGAACGTGGAATTGCAGGAATGTCGAATTTTTAAATGTGCACAATTTTGCCCAGGTAAGATTTACCAACGACATAACATTTTACGATATTAATACCCGGCAGGACGTCAGACCATGGGAATTCACAAAACTTACTATTACCGGAGATGAGCCACGTGTAGATCCGTTAACATTTAGTCCGGGAAAAGTTGAACGACTGGCAACAGGATTTGAATATGTTGAAGGTGCTACGAGCGATAGTAAAGGGAATGTTTATTTCTGTGAACAGCGGTTGAGCCGTATTTACAAATGGGATGTAAATACAAAGAAAGTATCGCTAATTGCTGATTTTCCTTGGGAGCCGCTTTCGCTGGGCTGTGACACAAAGGATAATTTACTGGTGCTATTTAAATATTATCCTCAACCGGGATATATGATTAACGGAGAACAGGAATCAGTGCCGGTTTTACCCGATGCGGACGGAACGGCATTTAGCAAATGGGGAAATTCGGGGTTTGCTACCTGGATTTATTCCATCGATCCTGAGAACCCAGAAGAAACAATTTCATTGCTTCCGCGTGCGCCGATGGGATCAGTAAAAAATATATCCAAAGCGCTTTATCCATCAAACCGTTGGAGAGATTCTCACGATTTTGACAAGGTCTCACTTTATGTTCCTGAAAATTGTTTTGTTGCTCTTGACGGAAAAACCATCATTCCCGAATGTTATGATCTTGCCCGTTCTTCAGCCGTGCTGGAAGCTTTCCCGGGAAAACCATTTTATACCTGCGATGAATATGGTCGCCGCATTGTACAAATGGATGTTGACAATGAAGGAAAACTCTCCAATTTGAGGCATTTTGTTGAATGGGGTGAATTTGGTCTGGCAGTTGATAAAAAAGGAAATATTTATGTTGCTGATGGGCAGGTTTACATTTTTGATAAGAATGGGGAAAAAATCGGAAAGATTGAAGTACCCGAACGGCCTTCAGCACTTCGTTTTGGAGGAAAAGACGGGAAAACCCTTTTTATTACTGCAAGGACATCGCTGTATAGTGTGGTTACAGATTAAATAATCAACAAATATGAACTGACTTCTGATTTGTGGAATGAATAACATGGAACATAGTTTTTTGCTATGTTTACGGGTGGATAAAATATCTTTGAAGACGAATTATTAAATGTTTAAGATTATAAATAAAAGTTGAATTTAGAATGAAAGTAATTACAAAACTAAGTTTTATCTGGCTGATTGCTCTTGCTTTTAGTTGTTCAAATGTTACCAAAGAAGGGGGAAAAGTAGCTGAATCTTCTCCGGCAAAAGTGTATAAGTTTGAAAAAGGAGTTGTTTATCAAACGGCAAAAGAAACAGATGACAGACTGTCTGAAAAAGATGGAATTTCTTTTTCCGATTATGGGCAGCCTGCCGAAAGTCAACCATGCGTATTTATTGATCCAACACATAGTTTTCAGAAATTTATCGGAATAGGTGGCGCTCTTACTGATGCATCGAGTGAAGTATTTTCAAAACTTTCGGCGGATAAACAAAAGGAATTACTGACGGCGTATTTTGATCCTGACAAAGGAATTAATTACCGGTTTACCCGCACAAATATTGCCAGTTGCGATTTCTCCAGTGCAAGTTACGATTATGTCCAGGAAAACGATTCTGCCTTGAAGACGTTTTCAATTAAACACGACTTTGAATATCGTATTCCGTTTATTAAAAAGGCGTTTGAAGCAGCGGGTGGAGATATGAAAATGTTTGTAAGTCCCTGGAGTCCGCCGGCATGGATGAAAGATAACGACAGCCGTTTACATGGTGGTAAATTGCTGGATGTTTACAAACAATCGTGGGCAAATCACTATGTAAAATTCATTAATGCGTATGAAGCTGAAGGAATTCCTGTTTGGGGTTTGTCGGTGCAAAATGAGCCAATGGCTGTACAGCGCTGGGAATCCTGTATTTATACAGCTACCGACGAAAGAGATTTTGTTCGTGACTATTTAGGGCCAACGCTCGAAAAAGCGGGAATGAGCGATAAGAAGTTAATTGTTTGGGACCATAACCGGGACCTTATTTACCAGCGTGCTTCAACCATTTGCAACGATCCTGAAGCTTCAAAATATGTTTGGGGATTGGTTTTCACTGGTATGAAACCTGGACTGGCAGTGATATGGAGTTTGGTAACGTGAAGTTAGTTAATGATGCTTTTCCGGATAAAAATCTGGTATTCACTGAAGGGTGTGTTGAGAGTTTTAAATATGATGAACTGAGCGATTGGCGTTTGGGAGAACGATATGGCTATTCAATGTTGAACGATTTCAATAGCGGAACAGTAGCCTGGACCGACTGGAATATCCTTTTAGATGAAAACGGAGGGCCAAACCATGTTGGTAATTTCTGCTTCGCACCTGTTCACGGTGATATTTCAAAAGATGAACTGATTTATACAAACAGCTATTATTACATTGGTCAATTCTCTAAATTTATTCAGCCGGGTGCTGAACGGATTGCATCCTCATCAAACAGGGACGTTCTTCAGACAACTGCATTTAAAAATCCGGATGGTAAAGTTGTAGTAGTAGTGTTAAATACAACCGATCAGGCGATGTCGTATAAATTGTGGTGCCAGGGAAGAGCCGCCGATATGAAAAGTTTACCACATTCTATTGTAACGATTCTTTTATAAAATAAGAAGGTGGGGAGATAATCTCTTTCGCCGGATATATGAATGACGATGTAAGCGTTAACCGAAGAATAAACAAGAATTTTTTAATTTAAAATCTAAAACCAATGAAACCTGTACTATTGTTATTCTTGATTGTGTTTACGATTTTTTTCAGTACAAACGCTTCGGTAACTGAAAAATCCGGGAAGACAGATGCACCTGACTTTGGCCCCAACGTTTTTGTATTTAATCCCCAAATGTCGATGGAGTCGATTCAAAGCAAGTTGAACGAAGTGTTCACTCAGCAGGAATCGAGCCAGTTTGGTCCGGGGAGATATGCATTTCTGTTTTTACCGGGGAAATATAACCTGGATGTTAATGTTGGCTTTTATACTGAAGTACTTGGGCTTGGTTTAAGCCCGGATGATGTTACCATAACCGGGCAGGTTCATTCTGAGGCCGATTGGATGAGAGGAAACGCTACTTGCACATTTTGGAGGTCTGTAGCAGGAATGGCCGTAATCCCCGATGGTGGGACAGACCGTTGGGCAACATCACAGGCAACACCATTTCGCAGGATGCACATAAAAGGGAACCTGGTACTGGATGACGGAGGATGGTCGAGTGGCGGATTTATTGCTGATTCAAAAATTGACAGCACGATAAGTTCAGGGTCTCAGCAGCAGTATTTTTTGAGAAATACAAATATTGGACGTTGGCGGGGCGGAAACTGGAACATGGTTTTTGTGGGTGATGTAAATCCACCTTCCGGAGTTTTTCCAAGACGGCCATACACTGTTGTTTCCAAAACACCGGTAATTCGCGAAAAACCATTTTTGTTTGTCGATAAAAAAGGTAATTATGCCGTTCGTGTTCCGGAACTAAACAGGGACAGCACCATTGATGTTACCTGGAAAAGTGGAGAAACTCCGGGAACTGATATTCCGATTGAAGAGTTTTATATAACTCAACCGGATAAAGATAATGCAGCAAGTATGAATGCTGCGCTCAGCAAAGGAAAAAATCTGCTAATTACTGCCGGACATTATCATCTGGAATCAAGCATCAAAGTTACACGTCCGGGAACGGTGGTACTTGGTATCGGGTTACCGTCGTTAATCCCGGACAATGGAACTCCCGTTCTTGAAGTTGCTGATGTTGATGGTGTAAAAATTGGCGGGTTTTTGTCTGAAGCATCAACGGTTAATTCCGAAAATTTGGTAGTAATAGGGAAACCCGGAAGCAAAAAAGATCATTCTGCTGATCCAATTTGTTTGTGGGATGTATTTTGCCGTGCAGGCGGAGCTTTCAACGGTACAACAAGTTGTTTCCTGACCATAAATAGCAACAACGTTATTGGAGATCATTTCTGGTTGTGGAGAGCTGATCATGGAAAAGGTGCCGGCTGGAATTCAAATAAAAATGCAAATGGCCTGATTGTAAATGGTAACAATGTAACCGTGTATGGACTTTTTGTTGAACATACCCAGGAATACCAGACATTATGGAAAGGTGAAAACGGGCGTGTATATTTTTATCAGTGTGAAATGCCTTATGATCCGCCGGCACAGGAACTTTGGATGCGAGGTGATATTAAAGGTTATCCCGGTTACAAGGTCGATGATGCTGTAAATACCCATGAAGCCTGGGGAATTGGAGTGTATTGTGTTTTAAGAAACAGGTCGGTTGCTGCTGAAAACGGCATTGAAGCACCCAATAAACCCGGAATTAAAATGCACAATTTGCTGACGATTAATCTGGGTGGTAACATAAATCATGTTATCAGTGGTGTTGGCGATAAAGCACCTTCGAAATTAGTTAAGTACCCGGAGAATCCTTAAAAACTGTTTGGTTTTTTTGATTGCGAAAAGCAATATTTAGTTATAAAATAAAAAAGGAATTCAGTAATTCTGAATTCCTTAATTTTTTTGGTTGTCCCGCCAGGGCTCGAACCTGGACTCTTCTGAACCAAAATCAGATGTGTTGCCAATTACACCACGGGACAGTCCTCATTGTCTTTTCGTTAAAGACGCTGCAAAAGTAAAAATTTTTTTCATTTCGAAACATTCTCCTATTTATTTTTTGAATGCCACTGGGATAGTCTCATACGACAAATCAAATGTGGTACATGTTTATTTTTTTTTAAATAATGTATATTTGCCATATTCAAAAAAAGCGATCATGCAAAAAACATCAACTATCAACAATATTCTTGGCTGGCTTATATTTCTGGCGGCCGCAATCATTTATTTTTTGACGCTTGAACCAACAGCAAGTTGGTGGGATTGTGGCGAATTTATAACCAGTGCATATAAACTTGAAGTAGGGCATCCGCCGGGAGCGCCTTTACAAATGATACTGGGGCGGGTATTTACCCTTTTTGCACCTGACCCTTCAAAAGCTGCTTTTATGGTGAATTCTATGTCGGCACTGGCCAGTGCGGGAACTATTATGTTACTGTTTTGGAGTATTGTTCACCTGGCTAAAAAGCTATTTTCATCTGACGAACTTACAAAAGGAGAACAATGGGCTGTTTGGGGCAGTGGATTTGTTGGTTCACTCGCTTTTGCTTTTACTGATTCTTTCTGGTTTTCAGCGGTTGAGGGCGAAGTTTACGCGCTTTCTTCATTATTTACAGCAGCTGTTTTCTGGGCTATTCTGAAATGGGAAAATATTGCCGATGAGCCGCATGCAAATCGCTGGTTGGTATTAATTGCTTACCTGATAGGTTTGTCAATTGGGGTACACTTGCTAAACCTGCTGGCTATTCCCGCTATTGGTTTGGTGTATTATTTCAGAAAGTACGATTTTACCTGGAAGGGAGCCATTATTGCATTCATTGTTTCCGTTGCTGTTTTAGGTGGTATCCAGTACGTTGTAATCCCGGGTACGCCCCGTGTTGCTTTCTTTTTTGATAAAATGTTTGTTAACGGTTTTGGAATGCCGTTCAATTCGGGCATTATTTTTATGATTGTTTTGATAATAGCGGCTTCGGTGTGGGCTATCAGGACGACACAAAAAAGAAATAAAGTGGTTTTGAATTTAGCAGTTACGATGCTGGTCGTGATTCTGATCGGGTATTCGTCGTATGCAATAATTTTAATTCGTGCATCTGCCAATCCGCCTATGAATCAGAACAATCCGGAAAATGCATTTGCGCTTCTTCGCTATTTAAACAGAGAACAGTATGGTGAACGCCCATTGGTTTACGGTCCGTATTACAATGCTCCGGCCATTTCGAATACCGGCGAAAAGAATCAATACAATGAAGTTGACGGAAAGTATAAAGTTACCGGCACTTTGGCGGAAGGAACAAAATATGATCCTAAAATGGAGACTGTTTTCCCAAGGATGTATAGTAGTAATGCAAACCATGTCAGAGTTTATAAAGAGTGGGGGAAAGTAAAGGGAAGACCGGTTCGGGTACGTGTAGGTAATCAAATGAAAACACTGATGAAACCTACCTTTGCTGAAAATCTTAGGTTCTTTGTCTCCTACCAGCTTGGGTTTATGTACATGCGCTACTTTATGTGGAATTTTGTCGGTAGGCAGAATGATGTCCAGGGACAAGGTGATTTTATGAATGGGAATTGGATAAGTGGTATTAATTTTCTGGATAAGGCAAAAGTCGGGCCCCGCGATCATATGCCCGGTTTTATGAAAAATGACCCAAGCAGGAATACCTATTTCTTCCTGCCGTTATTATTTGGGCTTATAGGAATGTTTTATCAATATAACAAGGGTAAAAAAGGGAAAGAAGGTTTTGCAATAACGATGACACTTTTCGTTTTTACCGGGATTGCAATTATTGTTTACCTCAATCAATATCCACTTCAACCACGGGAACGTGATTATTCGTATGCCGGATCGTTTTATGCATTTTCAATTTGGATCGGGCTTGCTGTGGTTGCAATTTATTCTGTTGTCAGGAAGTTAATTAAAGGAGTGCCCGGAGCGGCGATTGTTACCGTTATTTCTTTAGTGTTGGTGCCGGGAATACTGGGTTCTCAAAACTGGCACGATCACGATCGTTCAGGACGTTACATGACACGTGATTATGCCATTAATTACCTGGAATCTTGTGCGCCAAATGCTATTTTATTCACTTATGGCGATAACGATACTTTTCCACTTTGGTATGTGCAGGAAGTGGAAGGTGTTCGCCCGGATATTAAAATTGTAAATATGAGTTATCTGGGCATGGACTGGTACATTAACCAGCAGTTAGATGCCACAAATGATGCAGCTCCGGTTCCGTTTTCTTTTAGTAAAGACAAATATTACATGGGGAGAATGGATGCAATTTTATTTGACGATCGCATCAAGAAATCAATAGAATTAAGCGAAGCAATGAAATTTCTTGGGAGCGATGATGTGCGGACGAAAGTAAAGGTTATGAGCGGTGAAATGGTTGACTATTTACCATCACGTAATTTTCATATTACGGTTGATAAACAAAAGGTACTCGAAACAGGGACTGTCAAACCTGAAGATGCCAGTCTGATCGTTGATAGCATTGAAATCAACATAAAGAAAAGATACCTGGTAAAAAGTGAGATGGCAGTATTGAACATAATTGCAGCAAATAACTGGGAACGGCCAATTTATATCGACCACAGTTTGTTATTCACAGGAAATATCTTTTTTACCAATTATTTACAGTTTGAAGGTTTGGCATACCGGTTTGTGCCAATAAAAACCCAATCGAGCGGTATTAATATTGGAAGAATAGATACAGATATTCTTTACGATCATATTATGAATAAATTTGTATGGGGAAATGTAAATGATCCGAAGATTCACCTTGATGACTATAACAAAAAGGAAATAAATATTATGCAGGCGCGATACATGTTTGCCCGCTTGGGTCAGGCATTAATTAATGAGGGTAAAAAAGAAAAAGCTGTCGAGGTGATTGATCGAATGTTTGAAATTTTTCCTAATAAAATAATTCCGCTCACATATGATTCAACGCCGGCAGTAGATATTTATTACCAGGCAGGAGAAACTAATAAAGCAAACGAACTGGTAAAAATTTTGGCTGATAACAGTTTTCAAATGCTTGAATATTATATGAGTCTCCCATCATCACTGGAGGCTTCAACACAGAATGAGCAAAATCAGGAAACAACAACTCTTAGAAATTTGCTCGTACTTACACGTAGGAATAACCAAACTGATTTGAACAAGCAAATTGATGACAGGCTTCAGGCGTTGATTGATAAACTGGAAGGGCAAGAAGAGGGGTCGTAATCATCGGCAGTTTAATTCAATTGTTTACGCAGTTTGTTGACTAATTTTTTACCTCTGGCTTTAATTCCTGCAGTGGAATGATATTCCATTTCATGTTCGATTACTGAAAGTATCTCTCCTCTTAATTCCGGATATTCTTGTGCAATGTTGAACAGGTTTTGCATGGCATGTACACGCACAGCCGGTGGCTCTTTTCCTGAAGAAATAGTTTGAAGACAGTAGTCAAACATAAAACCAATATATGCTTTCGGGATTTCATTTTGGCTGATCAGCTTCAGAAAATGTCTTTTTTTACTCGAATTTGATTCGACCTTTAACTGTTCAATCATTGGCTTCAGATACGGCACCAATAAATCGGGTCGGGAGTCTGTGATTTTGTCCAAAATGTAAGCAGCCCGCCAGCTATTCTTTTCATTGCTGTAAAATGCAAGGTCCACCAATAATTGATAAAGTTCAGGCTTATGAATGATTTCCTGCTGCAGCCATTCAGTATCTAGCCACGAGTCAATCATTTCTTTAAGTTCCTGTTTGTCCATGGGCAGGTTTTTTACAAATATAGGCTTTTCGTTTCAGTACAATTATCTATTTTCACCCAATAGAATTAATAAAAATGCTGAAGGTTACCTGTGCGATAATTATAGATCAGGGAAAAATTCTGGTCACACAACGGGGTGCCAATTCCGATCATCCGTTTCAGTGGGAATTCCCGGGCGGCAAATTAAATAAAGGTGAAACGCCCGAAGAATGCATTATTCGCGAGATCAGGGAAGAGCTTGAAATTGAAATCATAATCCTGAAAAAAATGCAATCGGTAACGTGGGATTATGGATTCAAGAAAATTGAATTGATACCTTTTTTATGTTCAGTTAAGTCAGGGAATATAAGTTTAACGGAACATCATAATTTCAAGTTGTTGGAGTTAAGGCATTTAAATGAACTTAATTACGCTGAAGCTGACCGGAAATTGATTAATTTTCCAGCCAATCGAAATATTTTAAAAAAATACTTTGGGGAAAATGTGGATAATTCCTGAGAGTACAGCTGCCCATCCCACAATCGACATGATCATGTATGGTACCGTTTGTCTCTTTTTTGAGTAGTACTTACTGGCAAGAATTGCTCCCAAAGGAATGGTCAACAAAAGTGGTGTGGCAATTATAATTCCCCAAAAACCGTAAGTTGTCCGCAGTTTCCCAATAAACCGGCTTTTCTTTGTAAAAATTTTTACCGGTTTTTTAATTAATCTTTTCTGACAAAAGGTCTGGTATCTTGTTTTAATAAAGCCTGGAACAATCCTGCAGATGTAAGGCCGAACCCTGTCCATCCCGCGCAAAAATGGTTTGCTTAGGTAATAAAAGAATAAAAATCCTCCTATTCCACCAGCCAAAACAGCAATTACTGCCTGCTTATATTCCAACCCGATAAGCATGGCATAAGGCAAAGTGAAAATGTATTTCACAGAAGCCAAAAGTGCGACATGTGCGATCTTAAAAATCATCTTTATTGTATAGCTATAAAACAACGCAAATTTCGACTAAAAAGTTTATATAAAATCAACTTAAAATTTACAATTAGAAATTATTAACTAAAATTAAGTTCCTATGAAACAATAAGTAAAAGAGGAATGAGTGAACTATCTCACCTTCAGTTATTTACAACGTTTTGTGGTTTTCTGTTCAGAAATGCTTTTATATTTTCCGCAGCAATATGCATCAATCGCGTTCGTGCTTCTTTCGTTGCCCACGCAATATGCGGTGTGATATAACAATTTTTGGCTTTTGGAAGCGGGTTGTTTTTCGATGCAGGTTCAACGGACAAAACATCGAGCCCGGCACCGGCAATTCTGCCACTGTTAAGTGCATCAGCCAGATCTTGTTCATTGATCAGCGGCCCACGACCCGTATTTACAAGAAACGCTGAATGCTTCATTTTTTCAATCGTAGTTTTATTGATAAAACCTGCATTTCCCGGTATTAAAGGGCAATTAATACTTATAAAATCGCTTTCTGAAAGAAGTGTATCCAAATCAACTTGAGTAGCATCAAGTTCGGTTTTTTTATTACTCCGGTTGTTAAAGATCACATTCATACCAAAAGCCAGTCCGATTTTGGCAACAGCCTGACCGATTTGCCCAAACCCGATAATGCCCAGTGTTTTTCCCGCCAATTCTGTTTGCGGTGTCTTCCAGTAGGCAAAATCAATACTGTCGGCCCACTCTCCGGCTGTAACCGATTGAGCGTGAACAGAAATATTTTGTACAAAATTCAGTATGTGTGAAAAAACCATTTGCGCCACAGAATCGGTGCTGTAAGCCGGAATATTTGTAACAATAATACCCGAATCTGAAGAAGCTTTTACATCCACTACATTGTAACCGGTTGCAAGCACGCCTATGTATTTTAGTTTTGGAAGCTGATCAATAATCTCCTTACTGATAATTACTTTGTTAGTAAGGATAATTGTTGCATCCTTTGACCTTTCCACGGTAAGTTCCGGTGGTGTGCGATCATAAACAATACAATTTCCGAGTTGATTTATTTCACCCCAGCTTAAATCTCCCGGGTTAAGTGTATATCCATCAAGCACTACAATTTTCATAACATAATTTTAAATGCTGAAAATAGGTATTTCCTGTTTTTCACCAAAACATATCCCAAAACACTTTACTTCGGTTGTATTTTTTAATGGTAATTACTTAAAATATCAATTACTTCTTCCCTGGAATTTTTATCAGATAACTTTCCCTTAACAGAATTATCATCTATTTTGAAATGATAATAATGGAACTTTCCCCCGTTATTTCAATAATTATTGTTAATTTCGACCCCTGCAATTATTCCGATTCAACCCTAAGTTTTGGGATAATTAATAGGACGCAAAAAATCTGAAAAAATATAGCGGCATACAGTTCAATTGTCATCTTCTAGGTTTGCACTATTCAGTTTCAAATTGTACTCATGCCGCTTTTTTCTAAACAAATGTTATGTGTATTAGTTCAGATTCTTTTCTTTAATTTGCACGAAATTCACTATACAATATACGTAATTTTTTACGGTGTTTATCAAGTTTTTTATATAATTGACATCCCAAGAATTCAGAATTTTACTAAAATGTATTTTATTGCACATAACGATTAACGTTTGTAGTTTTACCAGCCAATTCAATCTGATAAAATAAATTAATGAAAAGACCAGCTAAATTTCTGCTTTTACTATTGTTTGCGTCCAGCGTAACAGCTCAAAATCAAAGCCAGATAAAAATGGCAGATTTCATGGGGATAAACTCCAATGTTGCTTCTTATGACCAGCATTATTTAAATGACCTTGCAAAATGTGTCAAATGGATGAGGGAATACCATTCCTGGGCACAATACGAGGTAGCAGATAATTATTATAAATGGGACAATATTACAACTTACCCGCAAGGATACTCCTGGCCCGACCACAACAAATTTATGGATCAGTGTCACCAATTGGGTATAAATGTTCTAATTGATGTATTAGGGAAACCGGATTGGGCTGGATCTGATCGTGGAGCTTACTCAACAGGCGATGGGTCGAATGCGTCTGATTATTTGGATAAGCTTGAATTTATTGGTCAGCTTGTTGCACGGTATGGTGCACAAAATATTGATAAATCAAAGCTTGAAACGGCTGATAAAGTTACAGGCCTCAATTACATAAAATATTATGAAGATGATAATGAACCGGATTATACATGGGAAAGTCCACGCTGGCCAGCAGAAAAATATGCTGTTTACTGTAATGCCGTGCACGATGGTTTTGGTGTAGAAACTTCAGAAGATTATCCACTTCTGGGAATTAAATCCGTGGATTCAACAGCCATGCATGTTCTTGCTGGTTTGGCTTCCAACAGTACCGATTACTTAACTAAAATTCTGGATTCATCCGACGGGCGGGTTCCGTTTGATGTAATTAATATCCACACATACTGTACCGATATGAGAGATGGTTATTCCCCTGAGAACGAAAATTATGGATTGGAGAAAAATCTCGATGGCTTTATGAATTATTGCAATGAGCGACTTCCGGATATTCCTGTTTGGTTAACTGAATTTGGCTGGGATACTTATTTGCAGCAAAACATTCATTCGTATGTTTATGCGCCATTGCAGCAACAGGCTAATTACATTTTACGTGCCTATTTTGTAGCGCTGAAAATGGGATTTCAAAAAGCGTTTCTGTTTATGGACAAAGACCCAAACAGCTCCAGTACTATTCAGTATTCAACCAGTGGGATTTTATCTGACCAGGGATCAGGACTAACAAAAAAACCGTCTTTTTATTATTTAGCCACAACACAGAAAGTATTAGGAAACGCAAGATTTAATCAGGTTATGTCTTACAGGGAAATTGTAGGGGAAAATGAAGTTTTCTGCTTTGAATTTCTCAATGAAAGTCACGAAAAAGTTTATGCACTCTGGACCCGGAAACCCAATTCAAAGACTGACAGTGGAGCCATACTTGAATATCAATTTGACATGGGTTATCAACCTGAATATGCGTATACTATTCTGCTAAAGGATAAAGATTTAGATGGAGAAAAAACTGATCTTGAGTTATCCGGCTCAACCGTTAATCTTACCCTTTCGGAGACTCCTCAGTTCTTGGTTATTTCAGAGACAAAAACTGCTGTCAATGAATTAAAGCAAAATGAGATTGAATTGAAAGTTTATCCAAATCCAGCCAATGGAGAGATTCAACTGTCATTTGATAATCCGATATATCAACACATTACTATTTCTGCATTTTCTGTCGACGGGAAACTGGTAAATGTTATCACAAATGGATTTTATCCTGCTGGAAAACAAAAATTTAGCTTCGGTAAAAATATTAATCCGGGAATGTACTTTTTATGCCTTAATACCAAAGATATCAGAAATGTGAAAAAAGTAATCTTTCAATAAATAAATGGGAATTTAAAAAGCTAAAAACTATTAATAAACTAATCATAAATCATATGAAATCAACTGTAAGCTTAATCATTTTTTGTTTGTATACGGTTTTTGCTTTCAGTCAAACTGAAAAATTGGGGAATGTAAATAAAGAGGGAAATTTAATCTGGTCGGACGAATTTGAAGGAACAGGTATTCCTGACCCAAATAAGTGGGACAGGCCCGAATACAACAGAAGAAACAATGAGGAGGGTCCGGATGGCTGGTGGAGCCGGGAAGATTCCTATCTGGACGGGAAAGGTAACCTGGTAATACGAGTCAGAAAAATTGAAAATAAAAATAATGATAGTGATCCGTATGATTACAGTGTTGGCGCTGTCAGGACTAAAGGTAAATTTGAAGTCCGTTACGGGAAATTTGAAATTCGGTGTAAGCTGCCAACTCAGCAGGGCTGGTGGGTTGCTTTTTGGATGATGCAGGGAGATGTGAGTTCAACAAGCAATAGTGGAGTCAATGGTTCCGAAGTAGATATAATGGAAGGATTTGGGTGGACGGATAAAATCAACCAGGCCATTCACTGGGATGGTTATGGCAATGAACATAAAAGTATAGGGCAAAAGACAACGATCCCGAAAATCAGGGACGATTTTCATACATACACCCTCGAATGGTATCCGGAAATGTATATTTTTTACATTGACGGTAAAGAAAGCTGGCGATCGGAAGGTGGCGGTGTATGCAATCAGAAAGGCTATTTAAAAGTGACCGGAGAAATTTCTACCCAGAATTGGGCAATAAATGAATATTGGTCAAATAATCCGGCATATGCACAATACCCTGATTCATTTGTTGTCGACTATGTTCGAGTTTATGATATCGGTGCATATTACGATCCTAAAACAGGTATTAATCAACTGCCGGTGAAAAAAATTAAAATCTACCCCAATCCGGTTCATGACAATTTACAACTTGGATGGAATGAGAATTTAACCTCTCCATCAAAAAATATATCCATAATGAATGCTGATGGACGTATAGTTAAGTACATACGCGCTGATCAGTATAATATGAACATCAATGTTGAAGACCTGGATGAGGGTTTATATTTTCTGAAATCACAATCCGAAGAATCTGTAATACTCGGGAAGTTTTTAAAACAGTAGAATATTTTATCTGAGTGAACTGGTAGGACAATTTTATTTAATGAAAATGTAATGCTGATAAAAAGGGAAGACTTTCATCTTCCCCGCTTTGGTGGTGCCACCTGGTCACGATGCTATCGTGAGAACCAGGGACACACTAAGAAGAGAAACGAGCAAGCAATTTTTTAGATATTTCAGGATAATTAATCAAATTTTCGTAAAAATTTCTATTTCTCATTCTCTTAATGTGCTTTTCAATCTTCAAAGCCTGAGTTCTGGATAAACATTCAATTGACCAGAATAATTTCCAATCTTTCGCTTGTTTTGAAAAAGCTGATTTATATTTTCCTGAATTATGTTGGTTAATTCTTTCCTCAACATTAATTGTTTCACCGATGTAAAATTTATCAGAAGATTTGCTGTAAATGATGTAAACAAAATGAGCCATGGCAGATAAAACAAAGAAGGGAAGACTTTCATCTTCCCCGCTTTGGTGGTGCCACCTGGAATTGAACCAGGGACACACGGATTTTCAGTCCGTTGCTCTACCAACTGAGCTATGGCACCCCTTAATTTTGGTGTGACAAAAGTAAACATTTTTTTAAATTCACAAAAAATATTTTCATCGATTCAGAACGGTTTAAAAAATTCAAAATATCCCGCTATACTTGTGTTCCGCATTTCTTTTTTTACTTTTGCACGCTGATTTATTTTATTCATGATAGAAACTGATTTTCTGACATATACACTGGCCAACGGCATTCGGTTAATTCATCATAAAACCGATTCAACAGTGGGACATCTTGGGGTGCTTATTAATACCGGTTCTCGCGATGAGGAAGAAGAAGAACATGGGTTAGCTCATTTTATTGAACATTCGGTATTTAAGGGAACAAAAAAACGCCGGGCTTTTCATGTGCTAAGTCGTATTGAAGATGTTGGCGGTGAACTGAATGCTTATACTACCAAAGAAGAAACTACACTGTATTCTACTTTTTTAAGCCAGGATTACGAAAGGGCTGCTGAACTGTTGAGCGATATTTTGTTCAACAGTGTTTATCCGCAAAAGGAGATAAACCGGGAAAAAGAGGTGATTGCTGAAGAAATTAATTCATATAAAGATTCACCTTCGGAACTGATTTTTGATGAGTTTGAAGAACTGATTTACGACGGGCATCCAATTGCCAGAAACATATTGGGAACCACAAAGAATATTAACCGTTTTAACAGGGAATCAATTCTAAACTTTATTAATAAAAATTATCAAACTGATCAAATGGTGATCAGTTCTGTTGGAAACCTCGATTTTCAAAAGCTGATAAAATATGCTGAGCGCTATTTCGGGCCTGTAGGAAAAAAGCTCAGGGAATCCAAACGTGTTTCGTTCGATAATTATGTGCCTGGATTCAGAACTTCACTAAAAGATACATTTCAGACACACTGCATGATTGGAAATGTAGCATTCGATGTTTACCATCCATCGAGAATTGTGATGGTTCTACTGAATAATATTATCGGTGGACCTGCGATGAATTCACGATTGAACCTGGCATTACGTGAACGAAAGGGAATGGCCTACAATGTTGAATCAAATTACACAGCTTACACTGATACCGGCCTGTTCAACATTTATTTTGGTACCGACAAGGAGAATTTTGAACGGGCAGTTTCAATTGTAAAAAAGGAGTTTAAACAGCTTCGTGAAACTAAATTGGGCGGTGTGCAACTCAGCAAAGCAAAAAAACAGTTGATCGGGCAAATTGCAATCTCCACTGAAAGTCACGACGATTTAATGTTGGCTATCGGGAAGAGTTACATGTTGTATAACCGCGTAGATACATTAGCGGAGGTTTTTAAGAAAATTGAGAAAATAACGGATTCTGATATACTTGAGGTAGCCAACCAGATTTTGGATGAAAAACAGTTAAGTACACTTGTTTACCATTAAAATATTTCAATGAACCTGCAAAAAGAACTGGACAAATATATTCTTGATCATATTGATAAAGAAGATGAGATTCTGAAGGAACTGGATCGAGAAACTCACGCGAATGTATTGGGGGCAAGGATGATTTCCGGGCATTTGCAGGGATTAGTATTGATGATGATCTCTAAAATGATTCAACCTAAAAGAATACTTGAGATTGGAACTTTTACCGGGTATTCTGCAATTTGTCTTGCAAAAGGGCTACAAGAACAGGGGAAACTGATTACCATTGAAATTGATGACGAACTGGAAAAGATGGCATCGAGATATTTTAGTAAAGCCGGTGTTAAGCATTTGGTAGATCAACGAATTGGATCGGCAGCTGAAATTATTCCAACATTGAATGAACAGTTCGATTTGGTTTTTATCGATGCAGATAAACGGGAGTATCCAATCTATTACGACCTGATTTTTAGTAAAGTAAAACAAGGTGGCTATATTCTTGCTGACAACACACTTTGGAGTGGAAAAGTGCTTAAAACCCCTGCCAATGATGATGAACAAACTAAAGGAATATTAGCTTTCAACCGTATGATTGCTGACGATGACCGTGTTGAAAAAGTTATTTTGCCTTTGCGGGACGGAATAACTTTGATTCGAAAAAAATAATCTTGCTTCTTTATTTTCGATTCATACGGCATCAAAAAAACGCACTTAAAATAGAGGCTGTTTTTTATATTCGAATCAACAAATGGTTGATTTTTAAAAATTTGCGGATTAAAATTTGGTTTAACCCGAAAGAAATCTTATTTTCATACAGTTTTTTGAATGTGATTGATTTCAACCTATGAAATCACTTTTAAATAACTGAAGCAGACCATTAAATCAAAAATAAATTAGATACAGAAGTGTACCGCATTCATGATCATGATTAAAGGCAGATTTTACGTCAGTTACATTAAAATTATTACTTAAGAAGTTAAAAATAAGTGTGATTTATTTTTGCGACTAAATCATGTATTAGGGCTTAGAAAGTAATTAGTAATGTAGTTGAGGAAAAAGGACATGAATCAAGAAAAGGAAAAATATGGACCATCTTTTACCTGATGAAGTTTTAAAAACAATCCCACTCAAGTATTACGTGATTAATACGAAAACAAAGCGTATTCTTCAGACCAATGATGAAGAGCTGAATGGAAAAGAGGGGACGTGTTTTAAACGGATTTTCAATAAGAAACTGCCTTGTAATGCCGAAAATAATCAGTGTATTTGTGAGCAGTTATTACAAACTGAAGATAAGGTAGTGTTTGTTATCGAACAAAAGGGACCTGAAGGGAAGAGGTACTTTGAGACAAAAGCATCAAAATTAGGTGATGGTTTGGTACTGGAAACAGTAACAGATGTTACCAAAAGGGAACTTCTGAAAAAAGAACTGAAGATTAACTCAAAAAGAATTAACAGAGCTGAAAATCTGGCCGATTTTGGTTATTGGGAATTTAATATTGATGATAAAATTATTATTGCTTCTGAAGGTGCACGAAAAATTTACGGAACAACAGACCAGGATCTTACATTGTCAGACATTCAGGAGTACTCGTTGGGAAAATACAGGAAAGAGCTGGATAAGAGTTTACGAGATTTAATTGCCAATGGTAAACCCTACAATGTAAAATTCAAAATAAAAAGAAAAGACACTGGCGAGATACGTTGTGTAAGGTCAATTGCCGAATATAGAAAAGATAAAAGAATGGTTTTCGGAGTTCTGCACGACATTACTGAAAACGACAGGGCTCAAAAAGCATTGGTTGAAAGCGAAAATAACCTGCAACTTCTGTTTCAGAATATGAACAGTGGTTTTGCTTTTCACAAAATAGTTACAGATGACAATGGGAACCCAATTGATTACATTTTTTTGGATGTTAATAATAAATTTGAAGAGTTAACCGGGTTGAAACGCGGGGAAATTATCGGGAAAGCAGTTTCAGATGTTCTGCCTGGGATTGAAAATTTATGGATTGAACGTTACGGGAAAGTAGCCTTAACCGGAAAGCCTTTAAAATTCTCCGATTTTAATGTGGAAATAGATAAACATTTCGAGGTTGCAGCTTATTCTCCCAAAAAAGGATATTTTGCAGTTACTTTTACCGATGTTACCGAGCAAAATAAATCAGTAAAGGCTTTGGACGACAGCCTGAAAAATCTGAAAATGGCTCAACGAATTGCCAAAATTGGAAACTGGCAGTTTAACCCGGTGAATGAAGTTAGCGATTGGTCGGAAGAGGTTTTTAAAATCCTTGAAAGAGATCCTGCCCTGGGACCATTGGAATCGGCAGATTTTAAATCTGTTTTTGGAGAAAATAATTTTAATCAGTTTGTTAAATCGTTTGAAAAAGCAGTTAAAGAAGGAGTTCCATTTTTGTTTCAATTTAAGGCAAATGTTCCAAAGAGTAAAACAAAGTGGATTGAAATCATTTGTCAACCTGAACCTGAACCTGGTAAAAAAGGTTGCGAACTGAGAGGAACAATTCAGGATATTAATGAAAGTAAACAAATTGAGGTTGAGCTAGACAATTCAAATGAACTTTTACGAACGGTAATCGATAATATTCCTGATGCCATTTACATGAAAGACAAAAACTCACGTAAATTGGTAGCAAATAAAATAGATGCTCAACGATGTAATGTTGAAAAAACAGAGGATATAATCGGAAAAACAGATTATGATCTTTATCCTCGGGATATTGCAGATAAATATATTGAAGATGACAAGAAAGTTCTTGAAACCGGTAAATCCATCATTAATCGCGAAGAGATTTTACCTGAAGGCGATAAATTCAGATGGGTGCTGACCTCTAAGATTCCGCTTAAAAACGATGAAAATAAAATAATTGGGCTCGTTGGTATTGGACGAGACATTACAGAAATCAAAGAGCACGAATCAAGGCTGAGATTGTTACAGCAGGTTATTGAGCAAAGTCCGCTGTCAGTTGTAATTACCGATACAAACGGAACAATCCAATACGCTAATCCAGGGTTTGAAAAAGCTACCGGTTATAATAGACAGGAAGCAATAGGACAAAATCCAAGAATACTGAATTCTGGTTCGCAGGACAAGAATTACTATAAAAATTTATGGAATACTATTCTCTCTGGTAAAAACTGGTACGGCGAATTTCATAATAAAAGAAAAGACGGAACTTTATACTGGGAAAGTACAGTCATCGCGCCCATTTATGATGAAAACAACAATATCTCTCAGTTTGTGGCAATTAAAGAAGATGTAACCAGTATTAAACAAATGATTAGGGACCTTGAATTTGCCAAAGAAAAAGCGGAAGAGAGTGACCGTTTAAAAACCGTTTTTCTGGCAAATATGAGCCATGAAATACGAACCCCGCTAAATGGAATACTTGGTTTTTCCAGCATTATTTCTTCCGGATTATGTGATAGCAGCCAGTTGGAGAAATACGGTAAGATTATTGAGAATTCCGGGCAAAGACTAATGACTGTTATCGATGACATTATTGATATTTCGATGATTCAGTCAAATCAGTTGAAGATCGAATTTAATGACTTTGATCTTAACGAATTGCTGGAAGAAATATTTGTTGTTTATAAAAATCAAAGGTTCGGTCAGCTGGCAAATATCCATTTCGAAATGGAAACAAAGTTAACCCGGGCGAATAGTAATATTGTTTCTGATAAAAACAGGATATATCAAATTCTGAAGAACCTGCTGGATAATGCCTTTAAATTTACGGAGTCGGGACATATTAAATTTGGTTGCTACGATTCAAATGATTCTGATGTAGTGTTGTATGTTGAAGATTCAGGAATTGGAATTGAAGAGGGTAAAACAGACTTAATTTTTGAAATATTCCGACAGGTGGAAGAAGGAAATGAAAGAAAATACGATGGATCTGGTCTGGGTTTGGCTATTACTTCTGGAATTGTAGAAAAACTTGGTGGTGAAATTGTTGTGCAATCTAAAGTAAATAAAGGAACAACATTTTATGTGACCCTGCCTCACAATATTAAAAAACAACCTAAAAAAGTTAACGGAAAAAAAAATCAATCAGGCGAAATGAAAGAAAATACAAATAATTCGAAGAAAATAGTGTCATTTGAGGACGATAAAACAAGTTCTCAGTACCTGAAAATAGTGATCAACCTGCTTGGTTACGAATTAACAAATTTTGATAATGCACCCGAAGGAATTGAATACCTGAAAAATAATGGTGCTGATTTAGTTTTAATGGATGCACAGTTGCCGGGCATGAACGGTTATCAGGCTACCAAAATAATTAAATCGGAAATACCCGGATTACCTGTAATAATGCAATCGGCTTATGCAATGAAGAGTGATGTCGACAAGGCAATTCAGGCGGGCTGTGATGACTATTTATCAAAACCGATTTCAATGAGCAATTTAAAACAGAAAATCGAAAAATTTATTGAGTACAGGGTTGAACAGATTAAGAATTAATCACCCGATTGATGCATAGTTTTTGAATAAAAAGTTAAAGGATTCAGCTGTACAGCTGAATCCTTTTTTTTATTTAAGTTGGAACAATTAATTAACTCTTTTATTACTGTGGTGTTTCCGCCTTCTCTTATTATTATAAGGTTTAGATTTTTTGTTAAAGCGATCGACATTTTCATCCAATACCACTTCCATCGAATGTTCCTCATTTTTTACCTTACTGTCAAACGAACCAACCGATGGTTTTATCCCCCTCTTATTTTTCTGAATGATATCCTTCACCTGTGATAATGTAAGGTTAAAAGTGGAATTCATGTTTCCTTCCAGCATATACCAGATTTCCTTTTTCAGATAATCGGTTTTAAATGGTTTTGCCAATCCTTTGTCAAGCTCAAGGTTGAGCAATTCTTCGGGGAAATCATTGCGTGCCTCCATGTAAACATCCAGTTCGTAAAGCAGGCAGCATTTTAGTTTTCCGCAGGCGCCGGCCATTTTTTGTGCTGAAGGCGATAACCCCTGGGTTAATGCAACTTCCGATGAAATACTGGTAAAATTGGTTCGCCAGCTTGAACAGCATAATTCCCTTCCACATGATCCAATCCCTCCTACAATACCAGCTTCCTGCCGTGCTCCGATCTGCTTCATTTCAATACGGATGCCAAACTCCTGTGCATATTTTTTTATCAGTTCCCTGAAATCTACTCTTCCTTCAGCAATGTAATAGAAAATGGCTTTTTTATTATCACCGCGGAATTCCACATCACCGATTTTCATTTCGAGTCCCAATTCTTTCACAATTTGTCTGGCCCTGATCATGGTGGATTTTTCCCTGTTTCGGGCTTCCCGCAGAAATTCCATGTCATTAGGAGTAGTCTTGCGGTAAACAGTATTCAATGTGTATCTTGCAGGATTTTTTATTTTTATATTAAACTGCTTATCAGCTAGATACCCGGTTAATGTAACCTCGCCAATATCATGTCCAGGAGAAGTGGAAACGACTACTTTGTCGCCTCTTTTTAATTGTATTTTATCGCGGTTAATATAGTATTCTTTTCTAGTCGATTTGAATCTAACTTCAACAATATCAGATTGATCAGCTGTGTTCGGTAAATCGTTGAGCCAGCCGTAGCTGTCAACCTGTAAAGTACTTGTTGAATTATTAAATAAACATCCGTTACAACTCATTTCGTCCCCTTCTTTTAAATAATTCTTTGCAAAGATTGAAAAAAGAATTAAATATCCGTAAATTATGGCTATTTAATTTAAAAACCGGACTTATGGATTTTGGAAATGTAATGAGTAATGTTAATTGGTTGGCTGTTCTGGTCGCAGCCCTGTCCTCATTTATAATTGGGTGGTTATGGTATGGCCCTCTTTTCGGTAAAAAATGGATGAAGCTGAATGGTTTTACTGAAGAACAAATCAGAGATGAAAGAGGATTGTCGATGCCGGTGATCCTGATTATTAACTATGTAGCTACAGCACTTGCAGCTCTGGCTATTGCCATGTTTATTGGAGCTGAAGCAAATGCAGGTTTCGGAATTTTTGCCGGATTAATGATTGCCATCTTCTGGATTGGCACCAGCCGACTGAATGATGTTCTTTATGAAAAAAAGCCAATGGGCTTATTCTGGATTAATGTGGGTTATTATATTGTAATTTATGCTATTATGGGTGCTGTTTTGGGTGCATGGCACTAAGAGAAAGAAATTTAATAAATTTTTAAGCAGGGTCTTTCCATATCCTGCTTTTTTTATTTTTTAATTTCACGAAATTATTCAGGGTGAAAAAAAAAGTATATGCGAATAAAAATATCAGTACTGTCTTTTCTGTTGATTATGTTGTTTCTCCCTTTTGCCGGAAAATCGTTTCAACTTTCTGAACAAGCTGAAATTAGTGTTTTAACCTGCAGTCCGGGAAACGAAGCATATTCTGTTTACGGACATTCGGCCATTCGTGTGAAGGATGATTTTCGCAATTATGACGTAGTTTTCAATTATGGGATTTTTGATTTTAATACACCAAATTTTATTTACCGTTTTGCCAAGGGAGAGACTGACTACTTGCTTGGAGCTTACAAATTCAGCAGTTTTTATGATGAGTATGTTCTGGAAAAGAGGAGCATTTTTGAGCAGGTATTGAACATTACACAACATGATAAACAAAAAATATTTGATTTTTTAGTCTGGAATGCCCAGCCCGAAAACCGTGTTTACCGCTATAACTTCTTTTTTGATAATTGTTCCTCCCGGATTCGGGATGTTGTGGAACAACAAGTGGAAGGAGAAGTGGTTTTTCCTCAAAAGCCTGACACGTCTAAAACATTCAGGCAGCTTATAAAAGATTATCATTCAAAATTACTTTGGCTGAATTTTGGAATTGATCTCGTGGTTTCAAGTCCGGCTGATAGAATTGCTACTGTTTCTCGAAGAAATGTTCTTACCCGATTATCTGGATGAAATATTTTGCAGTTGCAATAATTAAAACAGATGATGGAACAAAACCTTTGGTAAAAAAGTCGGGAATAATTTATCAGGCGCCCACGGTGAAATTCAAAAGCCTGAAAATTATTGGTCCGTTTGCAATTTTTTCGTTGCTTTTTCTGGTTGTGCTTTTTGTTTCAATTCGCCAGTTTATGACGAATAAAATGAAGTACTGGATTGATTATATAGTTTACGGGGTTAACGGTTTTATGGGAGTTGCCATACTTTGGTTTGTCATTTTTTCTGAGCATCCGGCTATGCGACCTAATTACAATTTATTGTGGGCAGTCCCGATAAATTTGGTCTTTGCCATTGCCTGGGCAGTTAAAAAGTGGCGACCAAAAATAAAATATTATCATGTAATCATTTCCGGCTGGTTAATTTTGGTGGTTTTAACTGAATCTTTTCTACCGCAAAAATTTCATCCGGCTCATTATCTTTTAATATTGATTGTTTTGAGCCGCTCAGTTTTAAATTCTCTTGTAATTATTTAAGATGAAACATGGATTAATTCAGCAGAATAACAAGAGCTAAAGTTATTGAAGTTATTGTTGAAAAAATTGTATGAACAAACCTTGATGCAGTTTCCTTCCTGTAACGAAACTCTTATCTTTGTTTTTCACTTTTAATTTTTCCGGATTGGCAGACTCAAAAAAATATGTTGAAACTCCTTTGATGAAGCAGTATTACCACATCAAAGAGAAACATCCGGATGCAGTTTTGCTATTTCAGGGTAGGCGACTTTTATGAAACATTTGGAGACGATGCCATAAAAACTGCCGGAATTTTAGGAATTACACTCACCCGGCGTGCTAATGGTGCTGCCAGTTATGTTGAACTGGCCGGGTTTCCGCATCATGCACTTGATACTTATTTGCCGAAATTAGTCAGGGCAGGGCAGCGGGTTGCTATTTGTGAACAGTTGGAAGACCCAAAACTCACCAAAAAGATTGTAAAACGAGGAATTACTGAGCTGGTAACTCCAGGCGTTTCCATTAACGATAATATCCTGGAAAACCGGGAAAATAATTTTCTGGCCTCAGTACATTTTGATAAAAAAATGGCAGGTGTTTCTTTCCTCGATATTTCTACCGGTGAATTTCTGACTGCCCAGGGAAATTTTGAATATGTAGATAAACTGATGAATTCATTTCAACCCAAAGAAGTGCTTTTTCAAAGGGGAAGGGGAAAAGAATTCAACGAAATTTTCGGAACAAAGTATTACACGTTTAACCTGGAAGACTGGGTTTATACCAACGATGCTGCCAATGATCGGTTGACAAGGCATTTTGAAACAACATCGTTAAAAGGTTTTGGTGTTCAGGAAATGCCACTGGCAATTATTTCGGCTGGCGCAATATTACATTATCTTGATTTAACCGAACATAATAAACTTGGCCACATTAGTGGATTAAGCCGGATTGAAGAGGAACATTATGTGTGGCTCGACCGATTTACCATTCGGAATCTGGAACTTTTTTCTCCGCTGCAGGAAAGCGGAAAGTCGCTGATCGAGGTGATCGACAAAACCATTTCTCCCATGGGATCGAGGTTGTTGAAACGCTGGATGGCTTTGCCACTAAAAGATATTGAACCTATAAACCAACGGCTCGATGTGGTGGAATATTTTCTGAAAAATCCGGAAACAAAAGAAAATCTGGAAGAAAATCTTCGTCAGATTGGAGACCTGGAACGATTGATTTCGAAAGTGGCTGTCGGCCGCATTAATCCGCGTGAAATGGTGCAGGTGAAAAATGCACTGAATGCCATTCTTCCTATAAAACAAGCGTGTGCCGATGCAAATAATAATGCGCTGAAACGTTTTGCAGAACAACTAAATCCCTGCGACGGAATACGGGAAAGAATCAAAAAGGAAATTCTTGCTGATCCGCCAATTGCTGTAAATAGAGGAAGAGTGATTGCTGCTGAAGTTTCGGAAGAACTGGATAATTTGCGTGATATTGCTTATTCAGGGAAAGATTACCTGGCAAAAATTCAGCAACGCGAAAGTGAGCGATGTGGAATTCCATCTTTAAAAATCGGATTCAATAATGTTTTTGGATATTATATTGAAGTAAGAAATACGCATAAAGATAAAGTTCCCGAAGATTGGATTCGGAAGCAAACGCTGGTAAGCGCCGAGCGTTACATTACTGAGGAATTAAAGGAATATGAATCGAAAATCTTGGGAGCCGAAGAAAAAATGGTGGAGTTGGAAACCCGCATATTTAACGATCTGGTTTTAGCGCTGGGAGATTATGTTTCGGCTATTCAGCTAAATTCAACCATTTTGGCGCAGATCGATTGTTTATTGTCTTTTGCAACCTGCGCAAATGGATATAAGTATTTTCGCCCGGAAATTAATGATTCTACTTCTATTGACATAAAAAATGGCCGTCATCCGGTCATTGAGCATCAGTTGCCCATTGGCGAAACCTATATTTCAAACGATGTATTCCTTGATCAGGAAGAACAGCAGATTATTATTATCACCGGGCCAAATATGGCAGGTAAATCAGCATTATTACGACAAACGGCGTTAATTGTTTTATTAGCTCAAATCGGAAGTTTTGTTCCGGCTGAAAGTGCCAAAATCGGATTTGTCGATAAAATTTTCACCCGTGTCGGAGCTTCCGATAATATTTCATTGGGTGAATCGACTTTTATGGTGGAAATGAATGAAGCTGCCAGCATTCTGAATAATGTTTCCGACCGCAGTCTGATTCTTTTTGATGAACTTGGGCGCGGAACATCAACCTACGACGGAATTTCAATTGCCTGGTCGATTGTGGAACATCTGCATGAGCATCCGAGGGCAAAGGCAAAAACATTGTTTGCAACCCACTATCACGAGTTGAATGAAATGGAGGGTGCGTTTCCACGGGTGAAAAATTACAATGTTTCGATAAAAGAAGTCGGAAATAAAGTGATTTTTCTTCGGAAACTGGTGCGCGGTGGAAGTAATCACAGCTTTGGGATTCATGTGGCGGGAATGGCCGGAATGCCAAAATCGGTGATTAAACGGGCTGAACAAATTCTGAAAAAACTGGAAGGCGGCAAGGAAAAAGAAGCACTTTCAAAACCATTGGTAGAGATTGGCGAAAACAGGGAAGGCATGCAGTTGAGTTTTTTCCAGTTGGATGATCCGGTGTTAAAACAAATTCGCGATGAAATTGCAGATCTTGATATCAATAATCTGACTCCGATTGAAGCTTTGAATAAACTCAATGAAATTAAAAAACTCACGGGTTTGAAATAACTGCGTAATTTTATTTCAATATTTTGCGAGAAAAAAAATTAGCAATATATTTGCACCACTTAAAAAAACAGGTTCTTTAATATACGCGGGAATAGCTCAGTTGGTAGAGCACGACCTTGCCAAGGTCGGGGTCGCGAGTTCGAGTCTCGTTTCCCGCTCATTAGTTAAAAGGGGGTGTCTTGATTATTCGGGATCATCCGCTTATTTATTTTAAGGATGCCCGGGTGGTGGAATGGTAGACACGTTGGACTTAAAATCCAATGACCATTATGATCGTGGGGGTTCAAGTCCCCCCCGGGTACTCTGCGGGAATAGCTCAGTTGGTAGAGCACGACCTTGCCAAGGTCGGGGTCGCGAGTTCGAGTCTCGTTTCCCGCTCAAAAAAAGCTTCACATTTTTTGTGAAGCTTTTTTTATTTTACAACTAAATTTTTTATAAATCCTAGTTTCGAATTTTATATATCAAGAAATATATTTTACTGAATTGTTCCACTCGTAAAATTTAGTGTTCCTCCAGTTTCAACGATGAAGGATGAGTTATTATATAAACTTATTTGTGGATCGTTGATAGTAAGATTTCCTCCACTTTTTACAATAACATCAGCATATTCATCATAAGGGTGAGTATTATTCCAGGTTTGAGTGTTTCTTACAAGAGTAGCACAATAACCGTATTCATTTATTGGTCCAAGGTTTGAATTACTATCATCGCCATCCTCTTCATTTGGGCAATTACAGGTTGAAGGCTTTGTTCCTAAACCCCACCAAAAATATCCATCCCCGTCATCATCTTCACAAACAATGTCGTTACTTGTATAAGTATTGTAAACACATGTGACAGGAGGAAGTGGTACGAAAGCACCAAAGATATCAGATACTTGTAGCTTTGTTTCAACATAAGCTCCACGACTTCCTCTGCTATTTTTAAATATCCAGACAGTTTTCCCATCATAATTATCAATATAAAAACCCACCATGACCATGTCATGATTCAATGATTGGATACCTGAAGCTAAAGGGCCATATTTTATGAGCATTTTTTTATAGCCTTCCTCAGTAAAAGGGTATTCAATATCATGAAGAGATTTTTCGCCTCCGATTTTAAAAATTTCTGATGGATTTGGACATACATCTTCACACTCCTGTGCATTGTCTGGGTCGTAAGGGGCACAAGACTCGAGTACTGCTCCATAATCAGTATAATAATTTAATGTAACTTCTCTACCTATCCCCACACATTTAATAGGTTTTTGTTCTGCGAGATCTATATCCAAATGTTGATTAAAATACAAATTAATAAGCGCTTCGGTCGCCCCGGTGGCTGCAAAAACTGAACAGGTGTTATGATCTCCTTGATCTTTAACCGATGTCATCCAATCATTATTTTGGCCATGTCGGCTTCTCCAGTCGAAAGATTCAATTACCTTGTATGTTCCTGTCTGAATCAATGCGCTTTTAGTTTTTTGGGGATTTGTTAAGTCAAAAATTCCGCTGATATAATATTCAAAACCCCTTAAGTTAGGCAATGGATCTCCAAAAACTTTCTTTTTTTGACTGAAAGTCAATGTTGATATGGATGTTTCGCCAGCTATCCATGAATATCCGTTAATCTTATTATGTTCTGTTATCCTGGCAATTTTAATAGAATCCTGCCTGTTTTTCATTGATTCACAGGCTTTTGTGAAATCGACATCACTTTTATTGTTTATTGCATTGGTATTTAAAGAAATTGATTCTAAAAATATAGATGCGTTTTCCATTTCAACTTTTAGATAACCTGCCATAACGCCATTAAGCAAATTTGTTTCTTCACCATAATCAGAGATTGAAACTTTATCAGTACTATTTAGCATGTAATTGGATTCCAATACCAAATATTCCTCTCCATTTTCTGTTACAAGAATTACCCTTAAAAAACTTTTATATCCATTTAACTGGAATTGTGCATTTATTCCAAAGGAAAAAATAGGGTCTTTTTGCTTAAAAGGAAATATATTCTTTGATCCGGAAAAATCTTCGGAAATATTTAGAGTTGTCGTTTTTGGATAAGCCATTTCAAAAACTTCGTGGTTTTGCCCACTGGAAATTGTTTTGATAAAGAAAAACAGGAATATGACTAATCCAATTTTTATGTTCGTATTCTTCATATTTTTGCTATTTAAATTAAAGTTATTGTCTGATGATTTTTTTGTTCAAAATTGAACCATCTGTTATGATTTGGATAAAATATAACCCTGAAGGAATTGTTGAGACGTCAATTTTATTGTGAAACCCAAAAGCAACTTCGTTATAAACAATATGGCCATTTATATCAAGAAGCCTTATATTTAGTTTCAACTGTTTCCCATTTTTATTAACTATAAATAAATGATCCCGTACCGGGTTTGGATAGATTAGAATTTTGTCATGAAGGGGAAATTGCGTATTGCCTGTAAAATTATTTTGGGTGTAAAAGCAATCTGTATAGTCTTCGTTACTATAAATTGTATTTCCGTTTTGCTGTACACAAAGCAAGAGTTTTTTGATTTCGTTTCTTTTATAACTACGGTCCAGTATTCCCTGTAAACTTCCGATTTTTTCAATCCAGTAATCCGTGTACGAGCTGTTCTTAATCTGTATCCGTAACCTTTTTACTCCATCAACCAGGGCAGTATCAATATTTGTTATCTTCATATTTTCAAAAAATGACTCGTTGTCAATAGATGCCAAATAAAGCGTACTTCCAATGTGTACCGAGAAATCATAAAGAAGCAGATCCCCCAATCCGTCGTAGCCCAACTCATGATAATACACACGTTTATCGGCTTCCCTGATTAATCCTGTCATGTTCCAGTTAACACCTAGCGAATCGTTGCTTTGCCATATTTTACTGTAAGTCCGGTCGTTAAGGATGGTATCGCCCTGAAATTTAATATAATAACTTGCCACCGAATCTTTTCCCGACAAATCTTTGAAAATGTTCATTCCTGACCATACAACCCCTTCCTTAACAATAAAATCGGTTTTTTTCAGAACAGTTGTACAATCATCATAATTCGGATTTTTATACAATTGGCCTTTATCGGTAGAAACACAGCGGACCACATCAGATGCTCCGCCCTCTCCAAAGGTATCATGGTAAAATGGATTCCACAAAGATCCAATTCCTTCAATCCAGTACATGCTCATATATTCTTCGGGATAGTATTCAGGAAGCACTTTTAGGCGTAACCTTCTTATCCCGTTTACATTTACCGAATCGACATTGAGTACCGTGTATTTCGCTGAGTCTGATTCAAGAAAAGGGCAATAAACTGTATCTCCGACATTAAGGCCAAAATTATACAACAGGTATTCTTTCCCTTCTGCCGATTTTTTGAAGAATACTTTTTTGGCATCGGTACGAATAAATCCGACTTGTTCATATGAAAGATGAGGCTGCTGGTTCCCAGTTCTCGACACCAGTGAATAGGTTTTTTGATTGATTATGGTGTCCTTATCCAAATGATAGCTCAGGATAAAAACCGGGCCGGGGAAAAAAGGTTCTATGCTTCGTTGCACATTCCACTCCGGGTGATCATCCACTGTTGGGAATACTTTTGTAGAATGTACCCTTTTATAATAAACTTCCGGACAGTCCGCAATTCTTCTGCTGTAAAATCCAATTGAATCTTTATTAAAAAAATCAATATTAATCATCATTTTTTCCGGATATTGAGGTCCATAAGGGTATTCACCACCAATCCTATCATATTGAATTTCTGGTAGTACGTTATAAATTTCAAATATTGAAATATCATTCTGCCAGAAATGCATCAACGCTTTTCCCTGGTTTACAAGAGAATCGTTTACATAATCCCAAAATAAGAGACTATCACTTGATAAATCCTGTTTAATTGTGATTTTAACGGTATAACCATTTTCTTCCGGGCCACCAAATCCGCCCCAGGCACCTCCTGAATTTTTCCATTCCCATTCGCCAATTAATAGTTGGTTTAATGAATCGATTTTTGCTTGGTAAATTGAATTTGTTTTTGAATCAACTACCTTAATATTCATATACCGTACTTTTTGCGATACGCATCCAACAGAATTTTGAGCTTGTATGTAATACGTTACACTGGAGTCGGGTTTTGCCCAACCATAAATGTCAGTCGGATCATTTAACCCGAAAGAAGGAGTTATTGAATAAGAAAGAGGCAAGTATTCATTATCGAGGAAAGGGCCGGTTAACTGAATGCTGTCGCCTCTTCTAATAATATCATAACTGTCGAAATATAATTGATGCCAAATATTTGCATTGGTAATTTTAACGGTATCATAAGCAACATTTCCTGCGGCATCTTCAACTTTAAGATAAAATTTTAACCAATGACAAAAAGCCGTCCCTGTAGCGGTCGGATTACTTTTTCGCGGGTCGTTTAAATAGCCAGTAGCATCTCCATATAAGCTTTCCGGCACATCAGGAACTGTCCAAATTCCGCTCCATGTGTAGGTATATGGTTCAACACCGCCTGAGGCTGCTGGGGAACCCCCGAGTTGAAATTCTTCACCATCGGTAAAGCCACAGACTATACTGTCTTTGCCGGCATCTGCTTTTAAACTATTATTCCCATCAAAATAGCACGACTCAAAATTCGGATTGTGATACAATTGTTCATCGCCCAGTAAACAACACGAAAACATCATTGAGCCTCCGGTAATTTGCTCTTTTAACAATCCCATTGTTGAGCCAACCCCATCAATCCACAAATCGTTTCCAAATTGTGATTCAGTTAAATAATACACTTTTCTTCCGTCTTCATTTGTGCTGACAGAATCGAGTTTGTAATAACTGTTTGATAAACCCAGATGTGCTGTATCGCCCGGTTCCATACCGAAATCATACAGTAAATATTCCTCGTCGCTATTGATGGAATTATTTCGAAAATATACTTTTCCGTTTTCCTCTTCCCTGATAAAACCTCTTAATCCGGCATAGTTGTCGTTTCCCTGCGAAGAAAGAAGATTCTTATATATAATTCCTTCAATCAGGATATCGTTGCCGATTTTATAACGCAAATCCGTATAAATCTCAGGATTGGGATAATCTCCGGACAACTGGAATACCCAGATTTTTTGTGGAATTACAAGGCTTTGTGAGTATGCTGAAAAAAAGAATAATAGGAAAAATCCTACAAGCAGAAAGGTTGTTTGGTGAGATCTCATTCGGTTTGATTTTTGGTTTAGGCTAATTTAATTAAAAATGTTACCATCCCAAAATTTCCGGTTTGCTAGATACTTTCTTTTTTTAATTACATACTGAATTACAACAGATTGACAATGGAGTCTAAAATGGTTCTGAAATAAATACATTTTCTACCTGACAATCTTTATCAACGTTCCTCTTTGCAATTTGTCTGTGAGACTAACTTCATTCAAAAGCGCAACTTCATTTAACTGGCTTTTTGGAACTCCCAGTGAAATTAAAATATCCTGTGCCGTTCCGTCTTTTTGTACCTGCTGAATTTTTATCCGTTTTGGCTGAACATTTAATTTACGGGGATCGGTTAACCGGCTGAATCCGGCCATGGTAGTTTCAAATGCCCGCGAATAATTACCAAATTCCGGTTCTTCTGCAACACCCTGAAGATTAAAAATCTGGTTGTTGTAGTTGATAAAATAAGACATCACCATTATGGTTTGCTCCTGGCCGGTTTGTTGATCTTGTGAAACTTGTTTTGAAACAGCAGAAATTGCAGGGAATCCATTAACGGTTATTTTCTTGCTGTCAACAAGCGTTAGGTTTAAATCCGCTAGATTTTTCTTTAAAGCTGCATCCGGCGTTTTCTCCTTTGAAAGTGAAAATACGATTAACGCTTTTCCGTCGGGAGGTGCCATTTGAACCTGGATCGGAGAATTCGACAGATTCCAGCCGGCAGGAACCGGATATTTAAATTTCATTTGCGGATGATAAAAGATGCCGTTTTCTACAAATCCCTGCCGTGGGTCTTCACCATAAACCAATCCGTCAATCATTTTCAGATAATCATTTTTATCAACTATCCAGTTGGTTTGTTTCAGGCTGTCCTGCCAGTAGGTTGCAGCTTTATTTACTGCGTTATACCTGTCTTCAGGATTTGGGTGAGTGGATAAAAATGTTGGAACTCCACCCTGTGCGCTGTTCATTTGCATTTCATTGAGGACATGAAAAAAGTTAGCCATTTTATGGGCATCGTAACCAATTTTTGAAGAATATTCAACACCCAGCTGATCCGACTGGCTTTCATTATCGCGGCTGAATTTTAGGAATAACAGCTGCATTCCCTGCATGGCATAATTCCCAAATTCCCGGAATTTTTCTGAAGCAAGCATTCCCCCAATCAGAATTAACTGGCCCAATTGCTGTTTACTATGCTGGCTTGCAGTGTGCCGGGCGGCAATGTGTCCCATTTCGTGACCAAGCACGCCAGTCAGTTCGGCCTCGTTATTAAATTGCGCCAGAATCCCGCGGGTAAAATAAATGTAACCTCCGGGTACCGCAAATGCGTTTACCACCGGAGAATCCAGAATTTTTACCTGGTAATTCACGTTGGGGCGATGCGAAATTTTTCCCATTTCTTTGGCCTTTTCATTTAGTAATTTCGATAAGGGTTCATTTTCATACAGGCCAAAAGTTGCAACAACAGTTGGGTCGTATTGTGCTCCCATAGCAGCTTCCTGCGATTCGGTCATCAGCATCAGTTGCTTTTTCCCGGTAACAGGATTAATGGCACACGATGGGATAATCAATAAAAGAACAAGTATGATCAAAGCCTGATGGATTCGCGATATGATTTTCATAACATTGTTTTTTGAAATATAATTTACTGAATTTTTTATACTGTTAAAATAAGTGTTTGTGCATTTATTTCTAAATGCTAATTTTAACAAAAAACTCATTTAACTCATTTTTATATATAATATGTCAATTCGAAAAATTATTTTTTCTGTTTTTATCCTTTTTTTGTTTTTTTTTACCAATGCTCAAAACAAAGCATTAAATTTTATTCATAAGGAAGACTTAAAGAAACATTTAACAATTATTGCTTCCGATAGTTTGATGGGACGCCAAATTGGTGCGGACAATAATGGCCTTGATATGGCGGCAGATTACATAAAAAATACCATCGATAAAATGGGGCTAAGCCCGGTGAACGGAGATTATTTTCAACCGGTTCTGGTGTATTCTTCAAAACCCGATTTCGATCGCACATTTATCAGTGCTCAGGATAAAAACGGAGCGTTGAAATACAAAACGGATTCTGTAGTAAATCTTTCCAGAGGCGGGAATATAAAAATTGAAAATGCTGATCTTGTATTTGCCGGATTTGGAATTGATCCGAAAATTGGGAAAGATTCAATCGGGAATGATTTTACAGGTAAGGTTGTAATGTTGATGGCAGGAACTCAAGAGTCGTTTGAAAAGAAAGAAGTTCCCCGATGGAACAGCCGGTCGGAAAATGAAAAGTTAAAGCGTGCAAAAGATGCAGGTGCTGTGGGTGTTATTCTTGTTAACAGTATTTATGATCGGGGGAACAGTTTTTATGCTCGTTTGAGCAGATGGATGAACGGGGGAAGTTTTGGTCTGGAAAAACCAAAGCAGGTAGATAAAGAAAATAATTTTGTGATTGTTACTGCTTCTGTTGCAGATGCAATGCTTGGAGGAAAAGGGCAGCTGGAACATCAGTTGAAGAAAATAACCAAAAAGAAAAATAGTAATCGTTGCAAAGCGGAGGATGTTAAGGTTAGCATCAGTTGTCAAAGGCAGATTAAAGAAATCCATACAAAAAATATTATGGGAGTTATTGAAGGCAGTGATCCGCAGTTGAAAAACGAATGTGTTGTTTTGATGGCTCATTATGATCATTTGGGGAAAGATGACTCGGGCGATGTTTTTAATGGTGCCGATGATAACGGTTCAGGGACCGTAACGTTGTTGGGAGTGGCAAATGCGTGGTTGCATACTCCTCAAAAGCCAAAACGTTCAATTCTGTTTTTATGGGTTACCGGTGAAGAAGTGGGAATGATGGGATCGCACTTTTATACACAGCACCCCGTTTTTCCACTTAATAAAACAGTAACTTGTATTAACATTGATATGGACGGGCGGGTTTATGAACCCCGCGATTCAGTTTGGAAAGATTCACCAAAAAAAGTAAAGGATTTTGATGGTTTATATACGTTAACCGATGATACCTGGCCGGAATTAAAGGAGATTAATAAGGAGAACTGTGAGAAGCGGGGACTTATACCCGATTACTCGTTACCATCTAATTTTCTGAGGAGCAGCGACCATTTTTATTTTCACGACAACGGTGTCCCCATACTGAATCTTGCAACAGGCTATCATGCCGACTATCATAAAGTCACCGATGAAGTTTCACGAATAAATTTTGACAAAATGAAACGGGTAGCTGACCTTTGTTACCTTGTGAGTTATGAAGTAGCCAACCTCGATAAAATTGAAATTCCGAAGCGATAAAAAATAATCACTTACCAAAAACCAAAACAATGAAATCAAAAATCATCACCTGCACACTTGCGCTGTTTATTGTTATAGCAGCAGCAGCCCAGAAAAAGGCACTTGAATCGATCACTGAATCGGATTTAAAAGCGCATCTCGAATTTATTGCCAGCGATTATATGCAAGGCAGAGACTTTGGAACCGACATTCCCGGTCTGGAAATTACAGCGGATTATCTTCGAACTCAATGTAAAAAAATGGGTTTGAAAGATGGAGCGGATAATTATTTTCAAAAGGTAGATATGGTTTCGATTAAATCCGATCCTGAAAATACGTCATTTAAGATTACTGATGCAAACGGAAAAATCTTGTATAAGACCAATGAAATTTATGCTTTTCCCGGTTCTGCTAAAAATGATACCATAAACGCAGGGATTGTGTTCGCGGGATATGGCTGGTACGATGATGAAACAGGTTATAATGACTATGACAGTCTGAATATAAAAGGAAAAGTAGTAGTGATAATGACCCGAAACCGGGAGGCCGTTCTTGACCCAAGTAAAAATGACCCGATGATGAATATGGAAAACCGAAAAATAGGTCGTGTAATTATGGGCGGGGCAAAAGCATTAATACTGGTTCCTGATCCTATGAGTACCGATAACAGTTGGTTTGACATGGTAAAAAGCTATCTTTCTAGGGGAATATTTCAGCAGAAAGGCAATGTACGTTCTACCATGCCAGGGAACATTATTTTTGCAGAAACTGCTTTGGCTGATGAAATTCTGAAAGAAACAGGAAAAACCCTTCTCGATTTCCAAAAACAGATTAACGAAACCGGGAAACCAGCATCAATTGAACTTAAAAATACAAAGGTAGATGTTCTTTTAGCAAATAAAGTCGAGGAAGCAGATGGTAAAAATGTAGTTGCTATTCTGGAAGGTAGCGATCCGAAATTAAAGAAAGAATGTATTGTTATGTCGGCACATTACGACCATGTTGGTATTGCCGGCAATGGTGAAATAAATAACGGTGCCGACGATAATGGATCAGGAACGGTATCGTTGCTGGAAATTGCGGAGGCGTTTACAAAACTGAAAAAAGCACCAAAGCGCAGTATCGTTTTTGTTTGGGTAACTGCTGAGGAAAAGGGACTCTTCGGATCAGATTTCTATTCTAAAAACCCGGTAATTCCACTGGAACAAACACTGGCTAATATTAATCTCGATATGGTAGGAAGATCGGCTAAACAAGATCCACCGGAAGACGCGGATGAAGATCATAGCCTGGCCGGACCCGACTTGATCTACGTGGTTTCCGGCAAGCAAAGTTCGGAGTTGATGAAAATAAGTGAGAAAGTATGTAGCGAACTTCATTTGCATTCCAGTGATAAACTTACCGAGCCGTTTCTGCATCGCAGCGATTATTACAATTTCTACAAATACGGAATTCCTGTAATTGGCGTATCAACAGGGGTGCATGAAGATTACCATAAGTCATCAGATGAAGTGGATAAAATCGACTATCACAAAATGAAACGGATAGCCGACTATTGTTTTTTAGTAGCCGATGAGGTTGCTAACAAAACAAAACGAATAGTGGTGGATCATCCGGTGGAACTATAAAAGAAAAAGCCCGGATTACCGGGCCATTGTTTTTATCTTTCTTAATATTAATTATTTAATATGTTTAGTTTTATGATTTAATATAAATGCCTGATTTTCTTTATTATCTTGCTTTTGTTGCTTTTCCGACATCCATTCATAAGCATCAAATAATATTTTATCTAATGAGTTAAAGGTAAACTGAAATTTTTCAATTACTTTTTTATTGGAATAGAAGTTCTTCACGCATATAATGCGCATATTATTAAAGGTAAAATCATTTCTGACACCACCCATTTTCAGAAGCTCACCAAAAAGGCCAAGTATCATCAATAAAAATGAGGGAATTGGTATCAGTATTGGTTTCGTTTTTGAAATCTTTGATGCTTTCAGGAAAAAGGCTTTGTAGCTTAAATTCTCGTTTGCAACAATCAATATTTCTCCCGACAACGAATGATTTAAAGCCAAAATAATTATTTCTGCAACGTCATCGACAGACACAAAATTCTTACCTCCCGGTGGGAAAAACAATATCCTTTTATTAAAGACATTACGCAATAATCTCACAGAACCCTTTTTGTTGTCATAAGGTCCTATCATAAAAGTGGGATTAATTATTACGGGTTCAATTTTGTCTTTAAAGGAGAGAACTATTTTTTGTGCTTCCAGTTTACTTCTAACGTAATAGGAATTCGAAAAGGGTTTTTTGATCAATTGATTCTCGTCCCCCGGATTTAACAGGTTCCCATATCCAAATACATTTGCCGTGGATATAAATATTATTTTTTTAATGTGGCACTTCAGCGCAATTTCGCAAAGTGTTTTTGTGAACTTAATATTTATTGATTCATAATCCTTATAACTGATTAAACCCTGGCGTGTTTCAGCTGCGGTATGAATAATAAAATCACATCCTAAAACCGCTCTCTCAATGTCAGTTATATTTTTATAATCGCATTCAATAATCTTAAGTTTTTCTGAGGTTGATACAAGAACTTTTTTTTGGTGATGTGTTAACGCTCTTACGATATAATTACCTTTCAGTAATTTTATTATCGTATTTGTAGCTAAAAATCCACTGGCTCCTGTAACTAAAACTTCCATTTGTAAACTTCATAAGGTATGTTCATAGGGTCTTTTCATGAACCAAAAGGTCAAATTATTAAATCCGGTTTGTAAAATATCGTATGCTTCAAAACCGAATCTTTTATAAATAATGCTGTTTCTTTTAATGCTGGTTTCAAGATAAATAGGCAGTTTTTTCTCCTTTGATAACTGAAAAATAAATTTCATTAGATCGCGCGCATCATCACTGCCAAGCGCTTCATTAGCTACTCCGAAAAACCATAAATAAAGAAACTCAACATGCTTTGCCCTTTTTCTTGTTATCATGTTTTCGAGCTTATTCACTTTTAAAACTCTTTTAATCGTGAATGTTTTTAAAACTAATTTTAATTGAAAAAAATATTCTTTCAAATTCAAAGGAATTTTGCCATAAGGATAAATAATAGCAACACCTAAACTATCTTCTGTTAAAAAAATGCCATTTCTTCTAAAGCCGAGTTCAAAAGCATATTCGGCAAGCGTAATCATTCTTGCTTCCCTGTTTTTGTCATTTTTTACAATGGCATTTATATGCGG
>CAVYOB010000018.1:0-95687 GCA_963769925.1 uncultured Prolixibacteraceae bacterium | reverse complement strand
TGGACGTCCATGCGGATGTGGTGCATTGGGTCATTTGGAAGCTTATTGCTCGGCTCCGGGGATGAAAAGAACAGCTTTTGAACTGATGGCACATTACAATGCCAACGACAGTTTACTGGCTGATAAATCGTTCAGTGAGTTGGATTCGAAAATGATTTTTGAAGCCGCCGAAAAAGGGGACAAAGTTGCTTTGGAGGTATTTGAAAAAACAGGTGCCTGGCTTGGTCAGGGATTGGCAGATACAGTTCATCATCTGAGTCCGGAAGCCATATTCCTTTTTGGTGGGCCAACGGCTGCGGGCGATTATATTTTCAAACCAACGAAAGAGCATATGGAAAAACATCTGCTTCCGATTTTTAAAAACAAAATCAAAATTTTGCCTTCGCAACTAAAACCGGGTGATGCTGCCATTGTTGGTGCCAGTGCACTGGTTTGGAAGGAAATAGAAAAAGAAGGATGAGAAATACTTGTTATATAGTTAAGGCGGGCTTGCAAAGGCTCGCCTTTTTTATTGCCTGTTTATACCGGGTAATTAGTAGATAAATATTATTTTGAGTTATCCGAAATAATCAAAAAAAATCATAAAGCCTGTATTTGTGCAGGTTAACAAAAATAAACGGCCATTAATTTATTGGAGAATAATTCTATTTTAAAAAATTTTATTATTTTTCGAAACAAACAGCAAAGAGGCTTATTTTTCGCATGAATTGTTGTATTTGGACGCAAATAATCAAAAAATATAGCGGCGTACAGTCCATTCTTCAAATGTTTTATCTCACTATCCAATTTGGATTTGTATGCCGCTTTTTAACCAAACAAAATTTCTTAAACAAAGATCAAAATCTATTGTTTGATTATTTTAAAATTAATTGGTTTGTTATTATTAACCATTTCCAAAATATAAATTCCCGGAGCATACTTTGATAAATCAATAACATTATCAATGTCTGAAACCACTTTTTCAAATACTACATTGCCTAAGTTGCTGTAAATACGGATAATATTTTTTGAATTTAAGCCTTCAATTCTAATTTTTCCAGAAGTAGGATTAGGATACACTTTTATGTTTACATCCAAATCAGTAATACCGGAAACTACTTCACCATCTTCTACAGCAAAGTTTTTGTTTTGGAATGTTTCGGCATCTTTTGTCACTTCGATGTAATGGGTTGATGTTTGGTCATATCCTTCTAAATCGACTTTCAGATAAAAATTACCTTCCGGTACACCTTTAAACTCATAAAAACCATTGGCATTGGTAGCAACGGTGGCCAACACAAAATCATCGTCACTGGCACATAGTGAAACAGCAACTCCTTCTATCGGATTTCCCTTTGTGTTTGTTGTTGTGGAAACGGATTTGGTAGCTCCGGTTTCATCAAATATATATCCGCTAACTATTGCGTTGCCCTGTAATGCAGATGCCGGAGAATAGTATAGTACAGATTTAGCCGAAATATTATAAATTTCAGGATTATCATCATCTGAATAATCAAAAACTTCCAGTATTTTTCCATAGTCGTATTGCAGGTGCCATTCATAGGCATATTCAATACCATCAGTCGGATCCAACATCACTGCAGGTATTGGTTGAAACTGGTTTTTATCAACGGAAACATCGATTTTGAGTTTGGCTCTATAAGCCAGATTCCATTCGGTTGTTTCCTGTCCATCCCATTTTGAATACTCACTTATTGTTAACGTGTCATTTGAGAAAGTATATTCGCTTTTCGATTGGTAACTATCACTCTCCTGTAAAACGGTGTGTATTTTCCCGTCTGGATTGTAGGTAAACGTTATTCTCGAATGCTCGACCCCATTCAAATCATACGAAATTGATTGTATTAACTTATCGGCCTTAAATGTGTTTTTTATTGAATATTTGGAACCAATACCAATGATTTCTCCGTAATCGTTAAATATTGTATCGCGGTACTCGGAATGAAATTCGGTAACTTCAAACTCATCTGATGATAGTTCCAAATAGTCAAAAACAATATAATGGATCAATGTATCCTGAAGATAGGAAGAATAACTGTAATCAATCCACGCTGAATCTCTTCCCGACGGATAATAATAGCATTTTACTTTTTCATAAATTTGACCATCTTCCCGATCAATTAACTCATCCACTCTACGATCCTCGTTGTAAGTAATTTGAATATTATAATATTCACCATCGCTAAGTCCGGTGTATTTACCTATTGAATCATCATAATTCAAGGTAGTTTTATAAGCTTTCTGATAAGTCGGGTAGTACCCGTTGATATTAAGCTTGTATCGTTTAATTGTACGTTCTCCGTCGTTTGGATACGCATAATAATCTTTATAATCAATTTGCCACTCCTCTTTGTTGGTGTCCCACTTGTAGCGCGAATAGGTTAGGTTTCGGCCTTTATCATCCAACGTATATTCCCAAAACATATCTCCGGTTTGTATATAACCATAGTAATCATCCCAGACCCAATGATACTGTTCCAGTTTAATCTGTTGTCCTGATTTACTAAAAGCCCGAATTCTTTTTGTTTCTATTTGCCCGTAATCTCCATAAAAAGAATCATAATACTCGTATAATATTTCATTTCCCCACTGATCGTAATTATAAACTTTTCTATAATCGGTTTGCCAATTACTGTTTACATAACGTAACCTGTCTTCCTGAATGATTTGATCATTTTCATATTGTCTTTCAATTTTATATCGGTTCTGATATTGCTGGTAATATTCATTGGCATCCGGGTTCCAGGCTGATCTTGTTTCTATGCTGCTTCCATCATCCAAATACTGGTATTCAAGTTTGTAGCTGGGGATCATCTTTTGGGCAACAGCATTAAATAGTTGGCGTTCCTCGGAAATAATTTGTCCCTGTTCGTCGTATAATCTAATTCCGACACTCATCCATGTACTGTCTGTCTTGTTCCACGTGTTGTATGTATTACTTGATGCAATTGTCCCGTTTTCACTATATTGATTTTCCGTTTTAATATAGATAATCCAATCGTTGTTTTCATCAACATTGTATAACATATATGATATTAGTTCACCGTCAGCAGTATATTCAAACTGATATTTTGAAGCATTTATCCAGTTATTCCCATTCCAATCGTAGGTAATGCCAAGCGTAACCAATCCCTGTGAATTATATTCCCGTACATATTTGGTTTTATATACCCAGTCACTTCCGTTCCATTCGCTGGTTATTTGTTCAAGCAAATTACCATTTGCATCTGGTGTGTATTTATATTTAACTGCATTTTCCAATTCATTGGATGTGGAATTCAATTGTTGTACAATAGTTTCAGTAACATACCCATTTTCATCCATTTTCTGAATGGCACTTTGCACAACGACAGAATCATATGTTGGAGATAAAACAGCTTCGTAATACACAATGCTGTCTAGTTTTTCTTTGTAGTAGGAGGAATTTTGGTCGTTTAATGTTTGAACTAAAGCAAATGATTTTTGAGCACCTTTTAACTCTTTTTTATATGGTTTGGTTAAATGTAATGCCAATCTGTTTTTACTATTGATCGTGGCATTTTTTAGGTTTTTGTCCTTATTATCGTTAGTAATTTTGGTTAGTTCTAACCGTACATTTTCAGGCATGTCTTTTAAAACCTGGTCAGTAAATTGTTTGGATAATACTTGGTCCTTTTGTTGAGCAAGTACTATTCCTGTAAACAAAAAGAAAAGAAAAAAAGAGGTAAAAATTGTTTTCATTTTGATAAAAGTTATGTTATGGTTTTGGTTCATTTTTCAGTTTTTATGAATTATAGTGTAATCCTTAAAGTGTTTATTTTGAGGAAGGTAAATCGTTGCCAGATATAAAACTGATTCATTGAGTTTCGGTTATATACAATCATGCAGTTAACATAAATATTTCAAAATTAAAGAATTCGTGTCAGATTATAAATAGAAAACAGTTGTTTAAAATTAATTCAAATAAAAACAACGCTTGGTTGACTAGACTGTATATAGCGAACTGTAATCCAATAACAACTATTCAAGAACTTTCGGGTTCAAATAACTTTTTATGCTATTTTTATTTCGACAAGTTAATCGTTTATTAAAAATTCCAAACTAACAGCAATTTTTACCTTGCTGAACTGGCGGACAAGGAACTGACCCGTAGGAACAATATATGCAGCAGTCGCCTGGTTTAGGTTTTAAAATGGATTTACAGTTGGTGCATTCGTAAAAAAAACTACAGGCATTTTCCGGCATGGTTTCTTCTTTTTGAAAACCGCATTTCGGACAGGTAATTACCGATTTTAAGATAACAGGTCTTACATTCTGAAAATCAAAGGCAGGCATAAATTTAATATCTCCATTTGTTTGCTAACGCCACCAAAGATAACATAACCGGAACTTCAACCAAAACGCCAACAACTGTAACAAGTGCTGCCGGCGATTGTAGTCCAAACAGGGCAATGGCAACGGCAACCGCCAGCTCAAAAAAGTTACTGGCGCCAATCATCGCAGCCGGCGAGCAAATGGCATGAGGCAATTTCAGTTTTCGTCCGCCGAACCATGCCACAAAAAAGATAAAGTAAGTTTGAATGACAAGCGGAATTGCTACGAGAATTATGATCAATGGATTTGAGGTAATTGTATTACCCTGGAACGCAAAAAGTAAAATCAAAGTAAGTAATAATGCTATAATCGACACGGGCTTAAAACGTGGAAGGAAAGATTCCATGAACCATGTTTCTCCTTTCCGGCGAATTAAAGTTTTGTGTGTAATATAACCTGCCAGCAGTGGAACTACAACAAAAATGAGAACGCTAGCAACAAGTGTATTATAGGGTACTTTAATGTTGGTTATCCCAAGCAACAATCCAACAATGGGTACAAAAGCAATTAATATGATTAGGTCGTTTACCGAAACCTGAACAAGGGTGTAGTTCGGATCGCCATCAGTTAAATAGCTCCACACAAATACCATGGCAGTGCAAGGAGCAGCGCCAAGTAATATAGCCCCAGCAATATATTCTCCGGCCTGTTCGGGTGAAATAAATGCTGCATAAATTTTTGTAAAAAATATCCACGCAAAAAATGCCATGGTAAATGGCTTGATCAACCAGTTTACAACAACCGTTAGTATTAAACCTTTAGGCCGTTTCCCTACATTTTTGATACTTGAAAAATCGACCTGTAGCATCATCGGATAAATCATGAGCCAAACCAGGATGGCAACCGGCAAGTTAACCTTAAATATTTCAAGGCTACTTAACAGTTGAATTGTATTTCCGGCAAAATGCCCAATGGCAATTCCTACTAAAATGCAAAGTGCGACCCAAAGCGTAAGATATTTCTCAAAAAACCCAATTCTTTTATTTTTCATGGTTAGGAATTAAATTTCTGCTTAACAACACGTGGTCTCTTCTTTTTTACTGCCTTTTGCACAATCACAAGTTGGCTCTGTTCCGTTAAGAATACCGTTTAAAATTCCTGCAGCACAGCCAACGCCGGATTTTACCGATATGGCATCAAACTGACAGTTAAGTGCACAAGCTCCACATTCCATACAATTGTCAATATTTGATATTTGAGCCTTTTTGTTAATCATTTCAAAAACTGCATGCGGACAAACAATAGCACACAATCCGCATCCGGTACACAAATCGGCATTCAATTTTAAGGAAACAACATTTCTCAGATATTGCATTTTCAAATTACTTTAGAAATTATAAACAAAAGCAAGCCAACTGCAACAAAACCAATTTGAAAGGGAATTGACCATTTCATTTCAAGCTTTACGCCGGACAAAGAAGTGTAAGTGGATGAACCGGTAAAATTCATAGCTGCAAAAGAAGCAATCGCAACCGCAACTAATCCAAATGCGATTCTTTCAAGTATTGGTGCCGTAAAAACCAGATTAAGAATTACAACTACCAGTAATCCAACTATCGCTCCCTTTGGCGCAAAAGCCCTGAAAGGAATAATCGGTAATAAAAGTGGAGTAAACACAATTCCAGCCATATATCCAGCTAAAATATTTAACTCTGGAAATGCACTCGCATGAATCATTTTGGAAAAAAGGAACCCCGTGCGATCCAGTCCTGAAAATACAAATACAATCAATAAGGCAATGAGCAATTTATATTTCCCTTCCATCAAATCCACGGGAATTAATTTTGCGCGTTCATGAAAAGGAAAATCCATTCTGCGCATTTCTGTCGTTGCTTTGTAACCCGCATTTACAAATTCTTTAATATCCAATGCATGAACCGGTCCAAAAATAACCCGAAAACCTGTTTGTTCTTTTATTTCATGAGCAGCAACGCCAACAGCTCCCAACTGGGGAACAACTATCCTGCGATGTTTTACAATATCTTTTAACCCGGTTTTGTTAATACTTTTCACCAGATTATCAGTGCCAAATGTTCCTTTTCCGGCTGCGCACCAAACATTAACTCCTTTAGTATCAATTACTAAAATCCATGCACTAACAGAATCAAGATTTTTTCGCAATACATTAAACGATAGTTTGTAGTTTGCCGAAACAAATACATCGGACTGGCTATTTGGATTACCAATTTTATAAAGTCCGGGGGTAACGATTGAATTGTCTCTTCCACTTCCCCAGCGAACTTTAACAGCATTCCAAAAATCATTGCTTGTCCATTTTGATGAAACAGATGGGATAGTTGCGGCTAAAGGTTGTAAAGTGTTGAAATTGATTGCTGCCTCCATATTTACTGTTTTAAATTCTCAACATAAAATTTCCGGAAAGCTTCTTTAATTTCATCGCGAACGCGGTAGTATTCGCTTTGAATAAATTCAGGAGTTCCGGTTGCATGCGACGGATCATCGAACCCAATATGAAACCGGTGTTTTACTTTTCCCAAAAAAACGGGACATTTTTCGTTGGCATCTTCGCAAACCGTGATCACATAATCCCATGCTTCGTTCATGTATAAATCCACCGAATCAGAAGTGTGATGGCTGATATCAATACCAATTTCTTTCATCACTTCAACGGCCTTGTGATTTAGTTTCCCTGAAGGTTCCGTACCCGCAGAAGCCACTTCCAACCGGTTGTCGAATGACTTCATAAAACCTTGCGCCATTTGGCTGCGGCAACTGTTGCCGGTACATAAAATCAAAATTTTCATACTATTCGCATTTATAATTTTCAAGATTTATACGCTCTAAAAATGACTGCAAAGAAACTTGCAACTCCTTCACTTTTAACGGATCGAGGCAATACTTCGTTTTTACCCCTTCAATGTGCCCATGCACCAAACCAGCATTTTTTAATTCTTTTAGATGCTGGTTAACTGTGGTACGCCCCAACGGCAATTCATCAGAAATATCACCGGTAATACATGATTGAGTTTCTGAAAGAAATTGCAAAATCCGAAGACGGGCAGGGTGAGCCAGCGCTTTAAAAAGTATGGCTATTTCTGCCAGTTCTTTATCGAATAATTCTGTTTTTGATTGTACCATTCTTTGTTATTTGACGCAAATATACGTCAAATTATTTTATTGACGTATATATACGTTATACACGTTTAATAAAAAAGGCTGAAATTTCATATTCAGCCTCTGCATTTAATTATAGAAGATTGTCTATTTTGCAGCACAATCCATACAAACTTTTTTATCGCCTTTAACCCGACCATATTCCATAACGGTCATCTCACCACATTCTTCACACACGAAACTGTTGAAACTGTGGGGATGTTGTTCCAGTTTATAATCAAAGACTTCCGAAATATTAATAAGTGTTTCATCTGGTGCTCCCATTACTTTGGTAACCAGAGGTTCCACTACTTCATCAGGAACCTTACTAGCCGGAATACCTTTTTCGCGATAATCCTTAAAAAACGAGGTTTGTTTATTGGCCAGCATAGCTTCAGCTGTAGGAGTTACCCTTACTGCTTTCCCTGTTGCTTTGTCGACTACTATAACGGCCCATTTACCTTTGTGCGTTTTTTTGATATTACCTTTCCCGAAAGTTGTTCCCAGAATTACCTGTAACCCATCGGCATAACATGTGGCGCAATGGTCGTCGCCTAAATCGACCAAAGCAACCACCTGGCCGTCTTTAGCGCGTTCAATACCTAACTTGTTTAGTGCAGCAGCACCTACTCTTAAGCCCATTGGCATAGCAGGACATTTGTGTCCGTGAAATTTTTGCCCGAATTCGAGCCATTCTTTTGGATTTACCATTTTAAAACTTTCTTTTAATTAAAAATTATAAAATAAATTATATTGCAAAATCAGTTGTCCGTTTATTTGCATAAGCAAAACAACTTAATTGGTTATTTTTTTAATCTTGAATCGGAAAGCATTTTTAAAGCCAAAAAGCCAAAAGCTTCCGATAAAGTTGGATGTGGGTGAATTGCACGGACTAAGTCCATTAAAGTTAATTTCTGAGAAACAATCAATGAAGCTTCACCGCTAAGTGATGCCGCTCCGTTCAGAAACAGGTGGACACCCAATATTTGTTTATTTTGCCGGTTAACAACAAATTTAAGGATGCCTGAAGTATCACCACTAATTTGAGCTGCAGCATCCACATTGTAGTGATAAACTCCGGATATTACGTCTAATCCGGATTTTAAAGCTTCTTCTTCGGTAAGGCCGGCAGCCGCAATTTCAGGATCGGAAAAAAGGACCCAGCTATTTTTTGTAAAATTTACTTTACCCGCATTTCCCTGTTCAATATTCGCGGCAGCAAGGTGTGCTTCATACGTTGCGGTATGTGCAAATTTTGGTGCGCCCGATACAACATCTCCGGTAGCATAAATGCCATTGGCAGAAGTTTCTAAAAATTCATTCACTATAATACCATGACGATCGTATTTTATTCCTGCTGCCTCCAGGTCCAAACCTTCGATGGTTGGTACCTTCCCTGTTACAATTAACACTTTTTCGGTCTGAAGCGTTTGCGTTTTTCCGGCAGCGTCAACAAATACTGTCTGAAACTAGTATCTGTTCTTATTTATTTCTTCTACTTTGGCTTGTGTGTAAATGGATATGCCTGACTCCTGCATTTTCTTTGTAATACCTGCCGCAAATTCAGGCTCAACCAATCCGGATAAAACCTCGGGCATCATTTCTACAATTGTGCATTTAACACGAAGTTTAGATAGCATCTGTGCTAACTCGATACCAATAGGGCCTCCTCCAACAATAAGTAATGATTTCGGCAACGATGGCAACTTAAATAATTCTTCGCTGGTAAGTACTTCGTTTACCCCATTCCCCTTAAAAGGTGGAACAAACGAATGAGCACCTGTTGCAATTATAGCATTATCAAATGCATACCGGTTATCACCGATCTCAACTTCTTTATTTGATAAAAAACGGGCTTTCTCCGCCGTAAATTTAATAGGCATCTGGCTTATTTGCTGCATGGCAGCATTAGATCTCCTGTTAAGAATACGGTCCATATTACTACGGATAGATTGCCATAAAAAGGATAACTCGTGTTCTGCAATCTCTGTTTTTTCGCCATGTTGGAGGTTAAAAGCATCGGCGCCATGTTTAATAATTTTGGATGGGATACACCCAACGAACAAACACGCGCCCCCGAGTTTACCTGATTCCTCAGCCAGCAGTACTTTCTTACCACTTGTTGCCAAACGGATAGCCGCGGGTGTGCCTCCGGGGCCTCCGCCTATAATAATCACATCAAATTTTTCTACTATATTCATTGGTTCAACTTTTTAATATTATACTTTCCATTATTTAATGAACAGTTGCAACTGAAGGGTCAAGAAGTAATCTTTTAATGAAGCATTATTAACTATAATTCCATTATCGAGCATAAATTTTAGTTTATCACCTTTTGCCAGATAGTTATAACCAAGATGAAAAACAGGGGCATTCAGAGTACTTTTTATCAAATCGTTGTATTGGTTATATGAAGCCGCTAATTGATTTTTTCCGAGATTGACATTGGCCAACAGATACCATCCGTCCGTTATTTTACCGTCAAGGTTTGCTCGTAGATATTCCGCCTGTATATTCCACATTTTTGAATGCCACTGTGCAAAGACGTTATAGCGGAAATCATTCCCCGAATAAATAACCGAGTCAGGCATTATATGCGATAACAGAAGTTGGTCGGCGTGACGGAACATTACAGAATAACCGGTATAAAGATGGTTGTTGAAAAGTTCAATGGCAGTTTTTTGGGTGAAAAGAATTCCTGAATTATTTATGCGGTATTCCTTAATTCCGTATCCATTAAATACCCCAAGCCAGGCTTGCAAGAATTTGTCTTTAGACGAATACTGTGTTTCGATACCTATATCGCGTACGCCTAATGTTCCGTTCGGTATTAAAGCGTTGATAACATCCGCCCGCTCGGTGAGTGGGATTTCATAATCGGGTTGAAAACGTTGTAAGCTGAAATGAGGAACAAACTGACCCATGTTAATTCTGAATTGGCCCTGTTTGTAAAAAGCCAGCACGTCCTGTAAAAAAAACTTTTCATTCTGATTACTTGTGATAGTGGTTTGCAAATGAATACCCCAGTGTTCGCTGAATCCCGGAGCAGAATTAACCCAAAGTTTCATCCTGCGCATGGCAAACGAGTTCACGTTATTTAAATTACTTGTGTAACGTAACTGGGTGTAGCCATTCCAATTTACTTTATCTGTCCCGTTTTCCTGTGCCAATCCCGACTGACTAAAAAGAATCAGTATAAAAACAATATGTAATATTCGGAATTTCATTTTCAGGCAATTACTCCATAAACCAACTTGGTAGCAATTAAAAGCAATACAATAGCGTAGATAATTTTTACCTGTTTTGATTTCGCTTTTTGTGTCATATACCGACCTCCTAACTGAGAACCGATAATTACAGCTATCACCACAATTACAGTAAGCCACCAATTCATATGGCCTTGCGAGACATGTCCCAGGTACCCTGAAATAGAAGAAAAGGTAACCACAAAAGCCGTAGTTGCAGCTGCTTCTTTGGTTTTATATCCCATCATCATTAAAATAGGAGCAATTATGAAACCTCCTCCCAGGCCTAACATTCCACCAACAAAACCGGCAAAACCACCCACAAAGAATCCAATCATACTCCGCTTTTTAAACGACATCATCGTATCGGGCTCAGGTAGTTTAGATGCCCAGAGCATACGCACAGCAGCAGCTATTACCATTAAGGCAAATAATATTTTCAGCGTTTGCACAGGCACCTTATCGCTGGTCATTGCTCCCAAAGGTGAAGCAACCAACGCCGTGGCTGCCATTACAGCACCGCCTTTCCAGTCCACCATTTTTTTACGTGCAAAAGGAATGAGAACCAGCCCAGTGTTTAAGCCATTCAGCAGTAATCCGAGAGGAATTGCAACTGAAACCATATCGAAACCAGCCCAGTTTAAAGCCGGTACGTAAACCATTCCTCCTCCAAGTCCTAGCATGGCGAATACAAAAGAGGCAATGGCGATGATAAAAAAAACGATTGCGTAAAGCATATTTTTAAATATTATTAGTTTTTGCTATTTGTTTTATGATTACCAATATTATTTCGTTGTAGAAAGTTGACCAACACATCAACAAATTCCGGAGTTCGCAGATACCCAAATGATTTATGGGGATTTGCAATCCCATTCATGACATAAGTGTTTGTCACCAGTTTATCGACACATTTTACTCCATGGCTGTTGGACTCGAAATCATCGCTTAGTTTGTAATCGAGTGCAATTTTATCCCGAATATCAGAGAAATTAAACCAGTTATTATACACACTTTCGGGAGTTTGCACCCGGATTGTTCCATTCCTGCTTTTTGAACGCTTTGCTATCCGGCTTATAACAAACGGCGCTCCCAGTGGTGCTCCCATCGTTACGAGAGTATCTACACTTAAATTTTGATTGATAAAACTCAAAACATCAAATGCAATGATAGTTCCCATAGAATGTGCAATCAGCATTATTTCGTCTCCGGAATGCTTGTCTAATACACTATTAAATCTTTCAATAATTTTTTCTTTAGTTTGAAAACTAAAGACTGAGTCAGAATTGCTATCACCATTGAAATACACTTGTAATTCGTAAAAATATTTGTGCAATAATTTTTGGGAAACGAAGGCATAGCGCAGATGATAGCCTTTTTTCAAAAATATTTTATAGGCTACCTTTTTGAAGAAGTCGGCAAAAGATTTCCTAAATTCATGTGACTCAAATCTATAATTAGCAGGTGCCTTTGTGTAGATTTCATCTAAATAATAGGGACTATGGAGGTCAGATTCATCCATCGTTTGAGGTCTGTCATAAAGTAAATCAGCCCAATACACCAATTCAAATTCAGGCAATTCAATGTTATAACCATTGTTGTGGAGCCCTTCCTGAATTGCCATCTTCCCCCATTCCAGAAGTTGCTTCTTTGGTGGCTTATTACCTAATCCATGTATGGCTATTATTACTTTTGACATTTTATGAAACTTAAACTGATTAGATTAGTCAGACTATCAAGCCCGACTAACCTAACTTGTTGTTATTTATTGATTGAAGACATGGTCTTATCCTTTTTATTATCAAATATATATGCGTACATAGGAACATAAATTAATGTCAGAAGTGTTCCGATGAACAATCCTCCTATAGCTACATCGGCCAGAGGGCTAAGCCGCTCCAGACCAACGGCCATCTCAGCCGCAATAGGTATCATACCTGCAATTGTAGCAAAGGCGGTCATCATTACCGGGCGGTAACGCATTTTTACACTTTCGATGGCACTTTCAAATGGCGACTCACCTGATTCGCGGTGCTTTTGGTAGAAGTCAATCAGGAGTACGGCATTCTTAATAATGATACCAAAGAGCAGAAGGATTCCAAGCATACTTGGCATACAGCTTGGCTTGTTGAAAATCAGCATACCCCAGGCTGCACCAATAAGTGATAACGGAAGAACAAGAATCATTATCAATGACATTCGCACTGAGCGGTAAATGGCAATGAGCCCTATGGTGAGCAGCAGAATGCCCAAAGCAATGGCTTTTAACATTCGATGAAAACTATCGTTAATCTGCGCAATATCACCTTCCTGTGTAATAATGACATCATTGCCACTTTTAACGTTTTTTAGGGCAGCCTCTGCATCATTCGTCAGGTGGGTAATGGGACGTTGTGAACGGTAACCATTGATATCCACGCTGTATAGCATTTTATCGCGTTCGATTTTTGCATAAGTCAGGCCTTTCGAAATTTTGGCCACCTGTTCGAGTGGAATGTCTCCGAATTTCGTTTTGATAGGTAGTAAACGAAGGGTTTGCTCATTTTCACTATATTTTCCTTTTAGGTATAAGCGCATCGGTTGTGTATTCATCGACTGCAGGTCAGATACAAGTCCGACGACCTGTCCTTTTATGGGAATTTGCATGGCAATCTGGTAGGGATTCAGGCCATAGCTAAGCGCTTTATTTTCATCGATATCCAGTACAATCTCACTAAAATCCTTGTCCCAACTGGTTGAAACTGATGTAAGCCCTTTTACTGTTTTAATTGCATCTTCTACCTGGTGAGCTTTTTCACTCAGCCCATCTACCACTGGCGATTTCAACCTAACATCAACCGAGGCCTTGATGGACGATAAGGCTGTGGCGCCAAAGTCAAAAACATCGTTGCGTTTGACACCCTCGAGATTGGCGATTCGGTTACGGATAGTATCTTCCAGCGACCACATTGACTGTTTGCGGCTGAAACGGTCCACACAGTTAACAGTAATTGTGGCTTCTGCTGGCAGGTTGCCGCTGCCTAAACTCAGTACACCAGGTTCGCTTCCAAAAGCAACTGAGCTTTTTACAGCCCATGTTTGGTTTTGCAACCATTCGAGCAGTGGTTGGATTTTCTTTTCCGCACTGTTCACCGTTTCATTTGAACTAAAAGCAACCTGCGCTTTAATAATCCCGGTGTCCATTGGTGGCATGGCGTCTCTCCCAATCGTAGGCATAATCGATTTCATACTAACAATCAGTAATATCACAACGCCAACAGTTAATAAAACCCGACGCCAAATTTTATGTCTCCCGTTTGAAAATTTCAATACACCCAGGTAAGGGGTAATCAATCTTCCAAAAGAGTTGTCATATATCTTGTCGAACCATTTTTCAACTTTGTTTTTCTTTGTTCCGTTCTTTAACATCCATTTTAAAATAAGGGGTATCAGGGTGATGGATAAAAAAAACGAAACCAGAAGGGCAATGATTAAAGTATAAATCAAAGGTTTGAATATTTTTTCAGGAAAACCTCCTACAAACATCAAGGGGAAAACCACCAGGATGGTGGCAAGGGTACCTGCCCAAACCGGGGCTATTACCTCTTTTGTACCTTCAATAACTGCTGTATTCAGGTCTTCTTTTAGCTTATTTACATGTCGCTCAATGTTTTCGAGCACGACTACTGCATTGTCTGTCAACAATCCAAGGGCCAGGATAATAGCGGTGTAGATTACAATGTTGAGTTGTCCACCCATCAACCAAATAATGGCAATGGTCGAAAAGAATACCATCGGGATGGTAATGGCTGCAGCACCAATAGCTTTAAAATCGCCTAAAAAGAATAAAATGACCAAAAGGGTAAAAATAATGGCATCTCGCAATGCTTCCAACATATTTGAGTTTGCCAGTTCGATAAGGTTCCGCTGGGTATCAGAAATTTCAAAATTAATATTTGGGTATTGCTGTTTTAATTTTGCCATTTCGGCACGGGCAGCCTTGCTCACATCCAACACACTTCCCTTGGGGGCACGTTGAATAGCCAAAGCAATAGCCGGTTTTCCGTTACCTATATATCCGCTGGTGCGTTTTGCATATCCCCAATTTACATCGGCCACATTACCGAGTTTTACATTGGGCATCAGGTTGATTTGTTTTATCCGCTCCACATCATCCTTTTCCCCGTAGTAGGTAATGGTATAAAAACTGTTTTCGCTTTTTACAAATCCAATCGGAATATCTCGATTTAATACCTGAAGCGCCATGGCTACCTTGTCGAAATCAATGCCGTATTTTTTGGCTTTAAAAGGGTCGAGTTCAATATTAATTGCTCCCTGGTATCCCCCAAAAACTTCAACATTGCCTATTTCAGGATTACTTAACAGGTAGGGTTTGATGAAATTATCGGCAACTTTACGAATGTCGCCCAAGGTCATTTGGTTGTTTTTGGGTGAAATGGCAATTACATCAACCGGCAGTGTAAAGTCTCCTGCCGTGTATATAGAAGGGTTTACATTGGCAGGGAGTTTACTTTTAGCAATAGACAAAGCATTGGCTACATCCACTGCTGCTTCATTCAAGCTTTTTTTGTAATCAAAGTCAGCTTTTACGATAGAAAAGTTGGCAACATTGATTGAACTAACATCGGTTACAAGGCCCAACCTTGAAATTTCCTGCTCAATGGGTTTGGATACCGTGTTGGCCGCCACCTGTGCTGTAGCGCCGGGAACCTGGGTAATAACAATTACCTGTGGTGGATTGGCATCGGGAAACAGGTTTTTGGGCAGGCCAATCAATCCTACAATCCCCATGATGAAGAATGCCGCTATCAGCGAATAGAGCAGATAAGGACGATTATAAAAATATTTAAACATGGCTCTCAGTTTTTAATTTTTAATGAACTACCACTTGCCAGTTTTAACAGGACATCTTGTTTGGCAACAACCAACTGTTTGTTTAACAATCCCTTATTATCGACAACAAGGCCTTCTTCTCCTGTTTGGAGAATATTTACCAGTTGTGATTTTGCCTTGTTGCCATCTACAACCATTGCATAGCTTTTCCCGTCGCGGTTTAAAATGGCATCCTGTGGCAGTTTTATCGCTTCACCATCGAAGACAACCACATCAACCTGTTCTCTGGATCCTGTAGTTAAATTTTGATTATTAATATAAACTTTGTATTCGCTCAGGCCGTTAAAAGTGCTGTTGAGTTGCATGGCTTCAAAGAACTGTCCCCGGTATTTTACCCCGCGAACCTGCAGGTCACCCGGTACCCTTACCAGAAAATAGGAGCCATTAGCGGCGCTTATGGTTCCAACGGGGTGCCCTGGCATAGCCACATCGCCCATATTTACCATGGTTTTTGACAAGGTTCCGTCAACCGGTGCTTTAATTTCCGCGTAACTCAACATGTTGTTGGCTTCGTTACGTTTTTGTTTTAGCGATTCCAGTTGTGCTTCGAGACCGGCAATATGGCTCTCTTCATTTTGCGATTGCTCGATACTGGCGCCCTTAACCGCCAATAAATCCAGGGTTCGTTGGTGGGTAGCATTCAGGTTTTTCAGCGCAGTTTCAGTAGCGTCAATTTGAGAACCTACACTATTGATATTACTACTAATGTCGGTATCATCAAGTCTGGCAATTACTTCACCTTTCTTTACTTTAGAACCACTTGGTTTTATAAAATCAACCCTGCCAGCTATTTTTGTCGAGAGCTTGACGTCTGCATCGTTCTGTACCAGTGCAATGTAAGGCAGTGTGAGTTGTGTATTACCGTACTCGGGAGTCATGGTGGAAACAACGATGGCATAAGAATTTGCCACAGGGAGTTTGTTTTCCTTGTTTTTTCTTGCTTTAATCAGGGCTATTCCTGCTACTATAATGACAAGAACTACGATTGTCCAAATAATTTTCCTTTTCATTTTATTTTGATTTTATTTTACCAGATTTTCAATGTTGTTTCCATAAATTACAGCCAGTTTCATCAATGTCTGCCATTTTTCGGCTTGGGTCTGATAGAGTTTTGCTTTTTCAAAAAGCAAATCGTCTTCGTATTTCAGGTAATCTTCAATGGTCATCCTGTCTTTCAGATACGATTCTTTGGCAATGTTGAGTAATTCCTGTTTCGATTGAATGCTGCTTTTATTCAACTCAACAGCGTTGTTGATGATAGCGAGACTGTTTTCAAGCTGGTTAGCCTCGGCCGTTATTTCAAGGCGTGTTTTATCGAGTTCGTTTTCCTGCTCTTTAACTTCTATATTGCTTAGTTTAATTTTTGAATACTGAGATTTTTCAAAGAGTGGAATCTTCAGGGTTAGCCCGGCTGTGGTGAAATCGTTGTTCACCGTTTCATTATTATTATATGATTTCCCGTGATTGTACACGTAGTTTGCCTGGGCAACTAAGGCTGGGTAAAGCTTTTCCTTCTCGGCCCTTGAGTTCAACCGTTCTGCGTCAATCATTTTCGCTATGGGCTTCAGCACTACAAAATCGCCGTTTTTAAATTCGGCATTTTGCGTTAGATTGACAGCGCTATTTAATTGTACATTTGTTAAAGCATAAATAGTGGCACGCACTTTTTCTTTGTTCATTTGAAGCTGAGCTAAATTCAGTTCAATATCATTGATATTTGCATTTAGGAAAAGTAACGCCGATTCCGGAGCGCGCCCATTGTTTACCTTTATCTGAACCAGCTCTTTCATCTTTTCAAGTGACTTTCTTTTACTTTGGATGGCTTTTTCGAGGTTTTGCATATACACGAAATTCGCATTAGCGCCAACGATAATCGCCTCATTTTTTTGCAACTCAATTTCGGCTCTGAGTGTCGCTGCCTCAAACATTTTTTGTGCTTTTGCAGCCATGGTATAAATCGACTTTACAAACAGCGGCATGGACAGGTTAACACCTCCTCTTAAAATGTTTTCGCTAAATGGTTGTGCCACGGAAGGGTTTTGTACCATCTTTATCAATTCGTTAGGCGGAACGGGCATCATGCCATTGGGCGAATCTGAGTAATCGTACTTCCCAAAAGCAAAGATTACCGGATACAGATTTCCTGTTGCAATCTTTTTGTATTGCAAGGCTTTATCGGCATCAAACTGAAGGACCCGATTTGCCGGACTAACCTTCAATGAATCGAACAGGACACCAATATTTTGAACTTCCTGCGCATAACCATGTGCATTGATAAGTCCAAAAAATAGTAGTAAAATTCTAATTTTAAATTTCATATTTATATATATAATTATTAGAAGTGAGTATTTACTTACATCAATTATAAAAAAATTACTTATTCAATATTTTTAGTAATAATTGCATCATCCGTTGGCAAAAATTATCGATGTGAAATTCCCCACCACTCAAGACTAACTCAATGTTTAACGATACGGGAATGCCCATATACAACATGGCCACATTTTCAACCGGAATACTTTCATCCCAAAGACCTATAGCAATGCCGTCCAGTATAATTTTACTGACAAGTTTCTTTTGATTGTTGAATATTTGCAAAAGATTATTCTTTAAATCTGTATCATTATTATGAGATACTTCAGAGAACATTAGCATTGTAATTCCCTTATTTTGAGTGAGGTATCTAACCGTTTGGCATAAAAACTTATTTAAACGTTCTTGTGGTTCAATGTCTGAGTTTGCAATACTACGTAATGATCCAATAAAGTCATTCTGAACGTCTTTTATAATTGCAAGAGTGATATCCTGTTTCGTTGCAAAGTGCCTGAAAATGGTTGCCTCACTCAACCCAATCCTTTTGGCCAGATTCCGCGTCGATAGATTTTTTAGCCCGTCAGTATAAATAATTTCGAGTACTGCCTGCTTAATTTGCTCCTGTCTTATCTCTGTACTTTGTTTTTCCATGTATGTAAGTATTCGCTTACAAATATAAATGATTTTATCTTAAATACAAATTTTTAATCCATTAATTTTTAGATTGGAATAATTTTGAGATAGTTCTTCGGTAGAATAGAAGCCTGTGTGCCTGAAATACTCTTTTCCTTTCATCTTTAATAACACTTGTGTCGGAATTGCTGCAATGCCAAAAATTTTTATTAAATGCTGGTTCTCAGACAAAAAAATATTGAATAAAACTATTTTTACTTTATCTCGATGTGTCTGTTGAATTTCATCTTCATGCCTTACAAACGTTTGCAAGCTGAACAATCTTTTGAACCAAATTCGATAAAAATTATTTCAGGGATTTGCTTAAATTTGAATATGATAATGATTTTATGAGTTTTTTTCATGTACATTAAATAGGCTATATGTCATTTGATTATTCGAATTCAAGAGATAATAAAAATGTTGTTAAATGAATGGTTCGGTAATTTATATTAAATTGTATAAAAAGATTAAACCATGAAATACACACTAATTACATTGTTGCTTTTTGTCTTTGCTGGTTGTATTAATAACGACAAAAGAAATGAGACAGAAAAAAAGAGAATTTACCCAAGTCATATATACTCCTATGCAAATATTGATAAGGCCAAAATGAATTATTCTGAAACTGATTATCTTCCGGTTTATTCAGATATCTACCAACAGGATGGAACAAAAAGATACCCGATAACAATTACAATAAGTATTAGAAATACATCATTGATTGATTCGGCTTATATTCAGTCAACTTTATACTACGATTCCTATGGAAAGCTATTACATTCTTATATAGATTCCATGATTTTACTTTCTCCACTGGAGTCAATTGAATTTGTTGTTGAAGAGAAAGAAAAATTGGGAGGTGCAGGCGCCAATTTTATTATCGAATGGGCAGCTACAAAATATTCTGACCAAATATTAATCCAAGCAATTATGGTAAACGCTTACAATGGCTTTTCTTTCCAAACTAACGCTAAAATTGTGGAGAAGAAAATAAAAGAATAGATTGTATATAATCATCTACCATTCATGGAATTATCAATACTCACTGACATTGTTATCATATTTTCTTTATCGACATTAGTAAATTTAGTTTTTACGAGGTTACGAATACCAACCGTTATTGGATATCTTTTAACGGGTATTTTTGCAGGGCCTCATCTCTTTTCATTGGTTAGTGGTGAGCATGAAATTGAAGTTTTGGCTGAAATTGGTGTTGCTTTGCTTTTGTTTACCATAGGGATGGAATTTTCTATGAAACACCTTATGCGAATTAGAAGAATTGTTTTTCTGGGTGGTGTTTTACAGGTTTCTATAACTGCAGGAATTTTCTATTTGGTTTCAATTACATTCTCTCTTAACTGGCAGGCTGGTTTGTTTATTGGTTTTTTGGCTGCATTGAGCAGTTCGGCCCTTGTTCTAAAATTGCTACAGGAGCGTTCTGAACTTTCCTCTAACTACGGGAGAACAGTCTTGGGAATCCTCATTTTTCAGGATTTGTTATTGGTACCATTGTTATTGTTTTCCAACATTTTATCGGATAATAATATCGACGTATCCCGCGAATTGGTTTTACTGTCGGTAAAGGCTTTGTTTATTATCATCCTTGTTTATGCCGGAAATAAATGGATTTTACCCAGGTTGTTGCATTTAATTGCCCTTACAAAAAATCAGGAATTGTTTATGATGAGTATTTTTTTGATTTGTTTTTCGGTGGCATTGCTCACATGGGAATTGGGTATGTCGATAGCATTTGGCGCTTTTCTGGCTGGACTAATGATTTCCGAATCGGAATACAGCCACAATGCATTTGCTAATTTACTGCCATTTAAAGATACATTTACCAGTTTTTTCTTTGTTTCTATTGGTATGTTGCTGGATATGTCTTTTGTTATTGCCAATCCGGCGATAGTACTATTAAGTGTATTTATGGTACTTGTAATAAAAACACTGGTTGCCGGAGGTACAGGTTTTTTGATAGGGCATACGTTTAAAGGGACGGTATTAGTTGGGATAGCTTTATGCCAGGTAGGAGAATTTTCCTTTATTCTTGCAAAAATCGGTTACGGACTGAATATAATTACCGACTACATTTATCAGTTATTTCTTGCTGTGGCAGTTATAACAATGGCCTTAACTCCCTTTTTAATGAAACTTTCGTTGCCTTTGGCAAATGCTATATTAAAACTATCGCTTCCAAAATATCTTGTTGAAGGCCTGTTTCCGCTTAAAGAAGTGCTGATACCAGTAATGGAAAACCATCTGGTTATTATTGGAAAAGATGCAAGTGCCATAAAGCTTTCGATGATGGCAAAAACGTATAATTTACCACATGTTTCTATTGTTTTTGATCCTTTGATAGCCAGAGACAAAATGGATAAAGGTGATAATGTTTTGTATGGTGATGCTATTAATGAGCCAATTTTATTAAAGGCTTACGCCGATAAAGCTGAATCGATTGTTGTTTCAGTAGGCGATTTAATTCCATCAATGGCAATAATTGAAAAGGCACGAAAAATAAACAGCAACGCCCGTATAATTTCAAGAGTACACAGCATTCAAAATGTTAGTGAATTATATAAATTGGGAGCCGATGAAGTACTCCCCGAAAAACTGGAAATAGCATTGGATTTGTTTAACAGAATATTAACAGGAAAACTTATACCCAACTCAGAAATAAACCGAATGCTTACTCATTTAAGAAAAGAACATTTAGGCATTTACATGAACAAAGATACGGTGAACAAACTATCTATTTTTGATGAACTGGCAAATACTAATATATCCGTAATCAAAGTAGAGCCTGGTTCTCTGGTTCATATGAAAACGATTGGGGAATTAAATCTCAGAAAAGAAACCGGTATTACATTATTAATAATCAAACGCGAAGGAGAAGTAATTGAAAATCCTACACCGAATACTGTTTTATTTAGTAATGATATTGCTTATGTTATTGGAGATCATAAGCAAATTGACGCTGCCCGTAAGTTGTTTGCAAATAAATCTGTTTGATATTAACTCAGAATTCAAATTTTGATTCCAGTTCTTTAAACGAAATAAATCCGGTATACCTGAAAAATTCATTTCCGTTTTTGTTCAGCAATACTTGTGATGGAATGGTTGCAATGCCATAAAGTTTCATCAGTGTTTGACTTTCAGGTTTTACCACATTCAGGAAAACCACGTTTACTTTTTTAAGGTATTTATGGTTTATTTCATCCATTACTCCTTCCATGCGTTTGCAGGCCGAACAACCTTTGGCGCCAAATTCGAGAAAAGTAATATCGTAGGTTAAACTGTTTGAAGAATAATTGTACAATGAATCAACCAAAGCTTCTCCTAAAGCACTGATTTCAGGAGAAGTCTGTTTGTTTCATCATTTCCGAGACGGTACTGTTCATGGTGTCTTTCAATGCAAAGACAACAATAAAAATAGCCGTCAGCATACCAACTACCATCCAGGGAACAATTTTTCTTAGCATAAATTATGGTTTAATTTTTCCGAACAATCCAATTAGTTTGGAATTCAGAATCGTTTTAATTTCGGGTTCATTTTCGCCGATGGGTTTTACAGGAATCAAATCCATTACTTCAACAGGAGTTAATCCCGATTTGTAGTACAACTTCCATGATCTCTTCAATGTAGAAGAAACTGCTTTTTGAGCTTCATCGGGAGTCAGTCCGATTTCTGTTGCAACTCTTTCCACTTCCTGCCATTGAAACCAGAAATAGGTGGGTAACATGGCTGAAACAATAGCGTAACTTTCCAGTTTCGGTTCTTCTGTTTCAAAGGTTTTTCCCAGTTTCTTTAGGAATTTAATGATCTTTTTTTTCTCTTTTTTATCGAAATCAGAGGTAAAACTTACCGGGTTATATCCTTCATTAATCAGCGATGTAGCATTGGGAATCATCCGAACCAGTTTTTTCGTTGAGAGAACCGATGCCATTTTTTCGAGCGTAATTTTTGGAGCAAGAGAAATAACTACGGTTGACTCAGAGACAGTTTCTTTAATGCCTTGCAGAATTTCCATTACCACAGGTGGATGAACCGCTACAAAAACCAAATCCACATCTGCAGCTTCTGAAACTGAAGCAGCTTTGCTAATCGTAGGAAATGCAACTTTCAATGCCTCAAATGTTTCATCAGTGCGTTCAAATACTTTTATAGTTTTGGGCAATGCATTTTTGCTGGAGAAACCCTGCAGAAATATCCGGGTAATTCTTCCTCCGCCAATAAAACCAATTGATTTAAATTTCATGATTTTTGTTTTTTTAAGGTGAAAATTATTTGTTGAATGTAGGATAATAAAATACTTTTTCGGCCGGTTCGTGCCCTGCACAAGGGATACAAACCCGTTTACCGTCTTTTACGCGGACATAACGTTCAAAGACATATTCACCACAGCTTTCGCATTTAGCCTTGGTAAACGAACCTTTCACGGGTTTATACTCAAAATCAGCCATATATGTAACCGAGAACATTTCGTCGTCGGCAGCATTCAAAACTATATTTATAATATCTTGTCTTACTTCAATGGGTATCATTGATGGTTCAATACCTTTTCTGCGATAATTGAAAAATTCATGTGGGGCTAACTTATCCTGAAATTCGTTATTCAGAAAAATGCGGTAAGCGCCTTTCTTGCCCGGATACCAAAATGTGGCAGCAACTTTTCCATAGTATAATTTTTCAATCATTCCTTTTCCGAAAGTGGCTCCGGTTGATGCCATAATGCCGTCCTGCATACATCCCTGCGGATGGCCGACACCCATTTCGGACAAAACATGCAACTCATGGTCTTTGCATTTTTCCACACCTAATTTTTGTAAAGCCAGCGTACCCATACGGTAACCAATGGGCATAAAAGGGCATTCATGTCCATGAAATTCGAATGCCCATTCCGGTACTTGAAATTTTTGTGTACTCATGATATTTATATTTTTAAAAGATTAATACTTAGGTTCTAATTTCCCTTCATTTTTCATCTGTTTGATCACTTTTGCCCACAGATAATCTTTTTCATAAAGAGCACGCAGCTCGTTTTTATCGGGGAAGTTGATAGCTTCTCCTTTGCATAAATTGGCACAAGTAGTACAACCGACTACACATGCTAATGGGTTTTCTACAACCGTCCCTTTTTAGTCCAGGTGTAAACCTGTTTCCCGCAGTTCATACATATGCCACATTTTACGCATTTACTAAGGTCAATGGTTGGAAACCAGTTGACTTTGTCTCTCGGATATTCTGTTAACCATGCCATAAGTTTTTGATTTTTAAAATTTGTATTCCATACTTAATAAGAAAGACATTCATTTTACTCCCTTTTGTTTCAATATTTTTACCAGTTCTTCTTCGGGGAAATAACCGGTGTGGCGGGCAAATTCTTTTCCGTTTTCGTCGAGGAAAACCTGGGTAGGAATGGCTTTAATGCCGTACTTTGTAGCAAAGGGTTTCCCTTTGGGTGTCCAAACATCGTGAAACACCACTTTTACCTGTCCGGCATATTTTTCTTCAACAGATTTCATCACCGGCTGCATTTTCTGGCAGGGGATGCAACGTACAGAACCCAGTTCAACAAAGGTTACTTTATATTTAATGTTTTCGTTCTTTTGAACTGATTTTACCGGATTTTGTGCAAAACTGGCAGAATAAAGTGTTGTTGTAAAAAATAGAAATACTAAAACTTGAATTGCGATTTTTGATTTCATTATAGTTTTTATTTTAAAAATTAGATTCGATTATTTATCCTTCATCAGTTTGTAATGTATATCACCAAAGACACGATGTCCAACCGATTTTGTATGGTACGGGTTACAGCTCATTTTGACAGCTACATTGTTTACTTTACCTTCACTGCTATGGCATGTTAAACATGTATTTGCCGTTCCATCGTTATAAACATTGGTAGTGTAAGTGTTGGTAAATATTTCGTTGAGTGATGTGGCTACTTTTTTTGCAACATCAGCTGTCATTCTCCGGCATCTTTCTTTACGCTCGTTGCTGTCAACCTTAAATTCAGCAGTTTTACTCCAGTTTGTATTCGATGCATGACATAAAACTGAATTTGAAATACCTTTGGCTAGTATATAATCATTACCAGGGTTTTGCGGGTTAAATGCCGGCAATGGTTCTTTTTCGTACCATTTGAAGATATCCGCTATTATTTTATCCCGTACACTTTTATCGGTTATAAGTAAACCAAGAAGTGCTGCTGTCCCGTTTAATGTCCCACATATCGTACCATAACCCCCAACTCCACCATGACCGTACTTAAACATATGAAAAGGGAATGAGATAAAAGGTTCACCAACTTTTTCAGCCAATTGAGATACAACACTCTTTATTGTTGCACACATACAACTCCCTTCAGGATAAAATTTATAAGCCAGTTCGGCAGTAGTTTCAGGGTCAAGTTGTAAATATTTCCAATAACCTTCTTCCTGCTGATAGTTCAGTTCGTGAGGCTCATTATCAAACTTGATTTTTGGTTTGAATGCATTTGTAAGTGTAAGCAGACCAGCTCCACCCCCAACAATAGCACCTGCACCCACTTTCATTGCTTTTCTTCTATTCATTTTTATGATATTAGTAGTTATTGGTTTTATCCGATATATTTAATCCATAGAAACGGTAGATTTTTTTGTCACTACCGTTTGAGCCTTCATTTTAACATCAACTTTAATTCCGTTCCCTTTTTAATAAGCTGTAATTAAATTTATCATCGATAAGATTCGCTAAATAAAAACCAAATAATTAAAAATAAATCCTACTAAAACAATGCCTAATGCAACAATACTTATAAAGACAGCAATCAATTGCCATTTCAGGACCTTTTTCAGAATGATTATTTCGGGCAATGAAAGCGCTATCACCGACATCATAAAAGCCAGTGCCGTCCCAAGTGAAACGCCTTTTTCAATTAAAACGCTAACGATTGGAATAATGCCGGCAGCATTGGAATACATCGGAACACCAATTAAAATGGCCAGCGGCACAGCATACCAGCTTCCTTTTCCAAGTAAGGATCCAAGAAAATCTTCAGGTACATAACCGTGAGCACCGGCGCCAACGGCTATTCCAATAATCACATAAATCCAGATTTTCCCGACAATTTCTTTTACCGAATCGTAACCGGCCTGAATCCGCATTTGAAAAGTCTTTTTTGCTTCAACAAAATCCTGGTTATTAGCTTTTACCTCAAAAACCCAACTGGCAACATATTTTTCCAGCTTCAGTTTTCCGATGATCCAGCCTGATAAAATGGCTATGATCAAACCTGTCCCGACATAAATTGCTGCAACTTTCCATCCAAAGAGTCCGATAAGTAAAACGAGTGCAACTTCGTTAATCATTGGGGCTGCGATGAGAAAGGAGAAGGTAACACCAATAGGAACACCGGCTTCAACAAAACCAAGAAAAAGTGGTATTGCTGAGCAAGAACAAAATGGCGTAACTATTCCAAGTATCGATGCCAGAATATTGCCTGTAAATAATGATTTCCCTTCCAGTGCCTTTCGGGTTTTTTCGGCTGAAAAGTAACTTCGGAGAATGCCGACACCAAAGACAATGAGTACCAGTAAAAGCATCACCTTTGGTACTTCGAAAATGAAAAAGCGCAGGGTTTCGGTTAAATGAGTTCCTGAGGCCATTCCTGCCAGGTCGTCAATTATAAAATCGGCTGATTTTTGCAGGCTCAGATAAAGCAAAATCCAGACCGGTAAAAGTAGCGCGGGTATTAGCCAGCCATTCAGATTTTCGTTTAATGAAATTATCTTATTCTTCATACAATACTCGGATCGTTCAATGAATTACAAACAAAATTTTAAAAATATACAGTAGCGATATAATATATGCCAACTACCATAAACACTACTGAAACGACACGCCTAAACCAAATCTCAAATATCTTTAGCTTGTTAAATAAAACGCCCACTCCGGAAATTGAAAAAGCGATCAACCATGCAAAAATTATAACAGGAATTCCCGTAGCAATGGCAAAAATAACCGGAAGGTAAAGTCCTGACGCACTACTTATTGTTAACGGGATCAGCATTCCGAAATACAAAACACCACTGTACGGACAAAATGCTGCTGCAAATAAAATCCCAAGCAAAAGCACATTCAGGTAATTTTTTGTGCCCTTGTTTTCAAATCGCTGCGTAAGTGTATTCAGACCGGGAAATTTGATTTTTAATATATCGAGCATAATAAGTCCTATTATTAGTAGTAAAGGACCAATAATTTTTTCTCCGTATCGCTGAAATACTCCTGATAACCTGAATTGATCGGCACCAAGGAAAATAATAACGGCAAGCAAAGTATAGGTAATTGCCCGGCCGAGGGTGTAAATTATCCCGTTGTAAAAAACCCGGTTTCGGTTTTCAATGTCTTTCCCGATAAACCCAATGGCTGAAATATTCGTTGCAAGGGGGCAGGGGCTGATCGCTGTCATCAACCCCAAAATTAATGCGGTTATAAACGGGAACGAACTGTTTTCAAGTAATCCATTTAAAAAACCCTGCATGTTACAATAATGGTTTGATTTTTTCTTCGATCACTTTTTTAAACTTTTCCGGATCGGTAAGGGCATATAAAAAACCTTCATTGGTAAGATCGATTTTTTTATCGCCTTTTACCACCAGTAACGATTGACTATTTACGCCTAATTCTTTCCCTTTAGCTTCACCTTCCGGTTTATCCAGATTGTAGGCAGCAAAACTTACATCTTTGCCAAACAGCATCGAAATGTTGGCTTTCGATTCATTCTCTACAGCACGACAGGTTTCGCATCGGGTATTAAAATGAAAATAATAGACATTCACTTTGGCTTTATCGTCTTTTTGGGTATTTGCAGTAGTTTGTGCTGTTAGGCTGAAACTTACCAGCAGTGAAAAAAATACGGTTAATGTTGCAATGTTGATTTTTGTTTTCATCTTATTATAATTGTTAATTTCATTTGTATTCGATGTAACTCTCGATGAATTTTAAAATGCTTGTTTGTATATTTTATCATCTTAAAATTGTTAAACACGATTTCACTTCGTTCAATTCATGTTCGTTTCATAATGATTTCAATTATTGAGTTAACAAACTTTTCAATTCTTTGTCATTTGGTAATCTACCACTTAATACTACCTTTTCATTGATTACCAGGGCTGGTGTTCGCATTACTCCAAACTGCATAATTTCCATTATGTCTTCCACCTTACTTACATCCGCCTGAATATGTAATTCGGAAAGTGAATTAATAACGGCTTTTTCAAGTGCTTTGCACTTGGGGCAGCCTGTACCCAGAACTTTAATGTTCATTTTTGTGATTTTTAAGTCTTTATAATTCATGTTTTTTTATTCGTAGTTCGCAGAATAACGAACAATTTTTTCAAAATTTTTAGATACCCATAAATTCTTTAAAAAGGATTTGGGCTTCTTTCCAGTTTTCTTTATTGATGCAATACTTGATTCTTGGTGCTTCAATTTCTCCCTTGATTAACCCGGCATCTTTCAATTCTTTTAAATGTTGTGAAAGCGTGGATTTTGCAATCGGAAGTTCATCGCTTAAATCGCCACTGTAACAGCAGCTTTGGCTCGAAAGCAAATTCAAAACATACATCCTTATCGGGTGTCCCATTGCTTTGGCGTACCGGGCTGCTTTTTGCTGTTTTTCTGTAATTGAAGTTTCAACTGCCATTTTCTATTCGCAATATTACGAACAAAGATAAAACCTTTTTATTGAATTGTTCTAATAAGCCTGAGGTTTATTTTTTATCATTGATAAGAAAAATGCCCGGTTGAAAGCAACCGGGCATTAAAACAGACTTACTATAAAATGCTACTTTCCCTTATAGGTAACTTTCCCGTTAAAGACAGATTCACCCATAATCATGCGATAGATATACATGCCACTCACAGTATTTTCCGGTATAAAATCAGTAGTATATTTTGTTTCTGCTTCAACCTGATTATTAAATACGGTTCTGATCAGTCGACCTGTAAGGTCGTACATATCAATACGTACATGAGTATCGACAGGTGAAACAAACTCGAATTTCAACCTCTCACTGAACGGATTTGGATAAACCTTTAGGTCGGCATATTCAATAACAGATTCAATGCCCGTAATTATTTCAGCTGCTTTAACTTTGTTTTTAACCTGTTGCAAAAGGGTTGCCGTTATTTCATTGTAGGTTGCTGTAACTCGATAATTGCCAGTTGAACTAAAATGATGAGTTAATGTTGCTACACCATTATCTGATTCTTGCATATCAAAACTTCCTATTGGATCACCATCAATATCGAAAGTTACAACACCTGTTGGGGCTAATACAGATCCTGACACAACTGCGGTAAAAGTTACATCGTTATTATACTGAACCGGATTCTTTGATGACGTAAGCGTAATCGTTAAATTACTCTTCACAACCTGAGTCAAAGATGATTCGCTGATTGGATTAGTACCTGATTCATCGTAGTAAGTTGCGGTGATCAAATATGAACCTTCAGTAAAGCTGGCTGTCCAGGTGGCATCTCCACTACTTAATGTATCTTCAATTACTGTACTTCCTGTGGTAAAGGTTACTCTTCTTCCATCGTTACCTCCGGTTACTTTGGCGGTGAATATAACAGCCTGACCATCTGCTGATGGATTAACGGATGAAAGAAGCACAATCCATGGTTTCTGTACAACCAAATCCAATGTTGCTAATAAATTTGGTTCTGTAATTGACGCAGTAATAGTATGAGTCCCCTCAGTTTCAAAACTGATTGGCGGCAAAACAGCACTTCCAGATTCATCAATTTCAGCGGTTCCAAGTAGTTTATCATCACCTTCTTTGAAGCTTACTGTTTTCCCTTCCAATACACTTGTATTTACTGATGCGGTTAATACAACCAATTCGCCGGTAGCAACTGTGGTCTTAGAAGAATTAAGAGTCATTGAGACAGGTATTACGGTCTGAATTATTGAAACCGGTTCAGAACCTTCAACATAATACTGAGCAGAGATATCATGTACACCAACTGAAAGATCATCGGATTTGGTTGTAATTTCAGCTATGCCTGATTCATCTATCTTTCTTTGCCCTATGAATTTTCCATCTACCTTAAAATCAATATATCCTTGTGGTAATTTTACATTGAAGCCCTTGAATGCTGCAATAAAGGTAACATTATCGCCAACCACCGATGGATTTTTTGTTGAGCTCAACGCCAAGCTTATTCCGTTTACCAATTGTGTCAGACTACCGGTACTTGATTTATAGCCATTGCTGCTGGTATAGTTTGCAACGATTTCATAAGAACCTGACTCACCAAATGTGTAATCAACAGAAACTGTTCCATCGGATTCAAGTTTTCTATCAATCGATGCACCATTAATTATGAATTCAACATTTCCCTCAGGAACGTCGTCGGCACCATATACCGAAGCGGTAAAAGTAACTACATCTCCTGTAAGTGACGGATTCTTATCTGAGGTAATGATGGTATGGGTAACGTCGGTAGCATTGCATTTTAAACCATCGTTAACCACGATGTTTCCGCCAAGCAGGTTCAATTCTTCGGTCATACTTACCGGCCAGCTGGATGAATAAATTAAATCTGAACCGTTATACAATGTAATACCAATCATGTCGGCAACTCCCGGATCTCCATTGTCGGTAAGTGTTACCTGCAATTGCAGACCACCATAAATGGTTACTGAATTAGCCGAGATGGTTACATTAGTAAGATTGGCCTTACTGGTAAATACAGCTTTGTGCGAACATGGATCGGATCCATCGATACCAAGACTTGACATGGCATTGGTTTTAATCTGGTAAATCTGGTTTCCGCGACGGAATATTACGTTGAGGTTCCCCTGGAGGTTCTTCATTGTTTTATTCCATTTAATGTTGAAACCAAAGTTTACTTTCCTGCCCGGGTCGGAGGCAAATTCACCTTTCGAGTCGATTGGTTTTATATGTCCGCCTCCGGTGATAAATTCATTCAGCGTGGTTCTGTACACCGTTAACGGAGAAATATCTTCACCCACATAGTATCCTTCATCGGTCCCAACTTTCACGATAATGTCATAGGTTGTATAACCCGCTTTAGGAACAGGAGCAAGCCAATTGCTGCTTACAATTCCCTGGGTGGGATCAACAGGATTAATTAACGTTGGAGTTAGCCAACCTGAGATAGCTGTTTCGCCATTATAAAACCTTACCCTGGCATTGCGGATGTCACCTCTGAAGTTATCGTTAAAGTCCGTAATCGTTGCTTTCAGTTCAACCGGTGCTTCATACACATTCACATTGGCTTCACCAATAATGTTCACACCAATATAATCAACATCAGCATCTTCACAGGAAATAGCAATATCGGAGGAAATAGTACAATCATCCACAAACAGATCTGAACTGGTAGCAATAGCATCTTTAAATTCTGCTTTAACAGAGTAATTTCCCGGACCTAAAATCATAGGTTCATCTGCAAGAATTCCTACCAGATTGTTGCCAACAGTATTCATTGAAGCATTTCCTATTTTGGTTGAACCTGCCATAAAATCAACGCTGTTAAATGAAAGCCTTTTGCCCGCATTATAAATAGTTGCAGTGTAGGTAACAGGGTCGCTGTATTGTATTGAGGCTTGATTAACAACCAGTTCCTTCACCATGAGTTCACCATAGTCGGACCAAACTCCACCATCAGGAGTGCATGCGCCACTTACTATTACATAATACGACCCGGCATCTTCAACCTTAACGTCATCGATCGTTAATGTTGCTTCATGTCCTAACTCAAGCGCATCCTCATCGATTATAACTTTATACCAGGTATATTCTAGATCGGTGCCAAAGGCAACCACTGAGAAAGTTGCAGAACTACCCTTACAGGTCAGCACACTTACCGGCTGAGTAACTATTCTTGGCATTTGCTTAATTGTGAGGTTAACGTCGAATTCTTTGGAAACACAACCGTTAACATCTTCAACAGTGCCAGTAATTGTATAATCGCCTTCCGGGTAATCACCGTCAATTCTGAATAGGTTATTCCCACCGAGGAATCCGTCAATTAAGATATAATCGTCATCAACGGGACCTGTATATTTCAAATAGCAAACAGGTTCTTTCCCGCTTAAAATATCGCCCAGGACAGGAGTATTTACGTCAACTCCCTTAGCGTTCCAATAATCCCAGAATCCATCGGGAACATGAGTCAACCTGAATCCGTTAAGTACACCCGGTTCCAGAGCCACTGATGATACCAGCTGATCAACGTCCAAATAAAAATACTGAACTTCTGAAAATAGACATTGATTAAAATTCGGAAAATCTCCTTCTACATCAAACCAGCCGCCATTAGAGTTGGGATCTATGGTCATTTGGAGAGTGATATCGGAAACTACTGGCAGATCGTTTACTTGAATTGAAGTAACATCTGAATTTTCACAGCTATTGCCATTTGTAAAAGTATAAGTCAGCGAGTTATCACCTAAATGACCGGTTGGGTCAAAGACATAACCGGAAGTTTGATCTCCGCTAACACCTGTTCCTTCCCAAACACCTCCCGGTGGAGAACCAACTAGGGCCACATTATCGGCATCCTCACAAACGGCTGCATAGGTTCCGGCATCGACTGTCGGTAACGGGTTAACCGTGATTAGTGCATCGTCAGAGTTGCTACATCCATTTTGATCGGTGTAAGTGTAGGTTACTGTTTGTGTTCCTTCGGACGGATCGAAATAGTTTCCTGTAACACCGGTTCCGCTCCATGTTCCTCCGGCCGGTGTTCCAACCAGTTCAACATCGGATCCGTCGATACAAACGGCTGCATAGGTTCCGGCATCGACTGTCGGTAACGGGTTAACCGTGATCAGTGCATCGTCAGAGTTGCTACATCCATTTTGATCGGTGTAAGTGTAGGTTACTGTTTGTGTTCCTTCGGACGGATCGAAATAGTTTCCTGTAACACCGGTTCCGCTCCATGTTCCTCCGGCCGGTGTTCCAACCAGTTCAACATCGGATCCATCGATACAAACGGCTGCATAGGTTCCGGCATCGACTGTCGGTAACGGGTTAACCGTGATTAGTGCATCGTCAGAGTTGCTACATCCATTTTGATCGGTGTAAGTGTAGGTTACTGTTTGTGTTCCTTCGGACGGATCGAAATAGTTTCCTGTAACACCGGTTCCGCTCCATGTTCCTCCGGCCGGTGTTCCAACCAGTTCAACATCGGATCCGTCGATACAAACGGCTGCATAGGTTCCGGCATCGACTTCAGGTAACGGGTTAACCGTGATCAGTGCATCGTCAGAGTTGCTACATCCATTTTGATCGGTGTAAGTGTAGGTTACTGTTTGTGTTCCTTCGGACGGATCGAAATAGTTTCCTGTAACACCGGTTCCGCTCCATGTTCCTCCGGCCGGTGTTCCAACCAGTTCAACATCGGATCCGTCGATACAAACGGCTGCATAGGTTCCGGCATCGACTGTCGGTAACGGGTTAACCGTGATCAGTGCATCGTCAGAGTTGCTACATCCATTTTGATCGGTGTAAGTGTAGGTTACTGTTTGTGTTCCTTCGGACGGATCGAAATAGTTTCCTGTAACACCGGTTCCGCTCCATGTTCCTCCGGCCGGTGTTCCAACCAGCTCAACATCGGATCCGTCGACACAAACGGCTGGATAGGATCCGGCATCGACTGTTGGCAATCTATTTACATGAATACTTGCATCATCGTAATTTTCACAACCGGTTTCTGAATCCGTAAATGTATAAGTCAGGGTATTATCACCGATATTTCCGGTTGGGTCAAAGACATAACCGGAAGTTTGATCTCCACTTACACCTGTTCCATCCCAAACACCTCCTGAAGGAGTACCAATCAGAGCTATATCGCCAGCATCAACGCAAACGGGACCGTATGTTCCGGCAGTTACTGTCGGCTGGTCATTTACATGAATAGTTGCCTCATCTGAATTCTCACAACCGGTTTCGGAATCAGTAACTATGAAGGTCAGTGTATTATCACCTGCATGACCTGTAGGGTCAAAGAAATAGCCATCAGTCTGATTTCCGCTAACACCATCTCCTACCCAAACACCTCCTGTTGGAAGAGCAACAACACCGGCATCCATACATACATCGTCGAATATTCCTGCTTCGACTTCCGGCAGCTCAAGTATTTCAATTATTGTTTTTGCTAAACCAGGACAACCATCATCGCCGGTGAACTGATAGGTTACGTTGTATTTACCGGGATAGGAGTTAGCCAGGTCAATTTCTCCGGTCGTTCCGTTCAGGTTCAATCCTGAACCACAATTAAATGTACCTCCCTCAGGTCCATCAAGAGTTACAGAAGCTGTTCCGGTTGCGCAGTATGGACTATCGTCATAACTGATTGTTGCCGTTGGAACCGGATTAACTGCTACTGTATTACTTTCGAGAAGATCTTTGTTGCAAAGTTCATCATCAACATTCGTCAACGTTAGTGTCTGATTTTCGGTAACTCCCTTTATAGTTATTGTATCCAATCCGGAAGCATCAAGACCTACTTTACTGGTAGTTGTTCCTCCATCAATGCTATAGGTTACAGTTGCATAGGGTGTTCCTTCCAAGTAGAAAGCAGCATCCTGACCTGAACAAACCGGACTGTTGGAAGCTGTTGCTGCAAAAGTTGCAACAGGCAGCGGATTAACAACAACCGTATTACTTTCTTCAAGACCAACAGGACATAAAAAGCCGGGATATTCAATTGAAATTAATTGAACGGTGATATCTGCTTGTGCATTTGGAAAGTTTAACTGCCATTTGCCTGAAGCATCAATTGTTACCGTTTCGTTATCTGCAGCGCCATTCATATTGTAAGTTATAATACATTCCGGTGTTGCTGAAATATAGAAATGGGCATCATCACCAGAACAAACAGGACTGTTGGAAGCAGGAGTATCAAAAGATGCAAAAGGTAAAGGCATAACTTCCAACATTGAAGAGACTGATAATAGCCTGGCACATCCTGTTGCAGGATTCTGAATACTAACCAGTTGCATCGTCTGATTTTTAGACACACCGCTAATAACAACCGTTGCCTCTCCCGATGGATTAAAGGTAACCGTGTTATTTGTTTCTCCATAAATATCGTTGATTCTGTAGGAAACAACGGCATTAGCTGTTCCTGTCAGGTAAAATTCTGCATTTCCCCCCTCGCATACCGGTGTATTGGAAGCCGTTGTTGCAAAGGATGCATCGGGAAGCGGATTAACTGTTACTGTTGCACTTCCATTAAGATCTTTGTTGCAAAGTTCATCATCAACATTACTCAACGTTAGTGTCTGATTTTCGGTAACTCCCGTTATTGTTATTGTAGCCAATCCGGAACCATCAAGACCAACTGTACTGGTTGTTGTCCCACCGTCGAGACTGTAGCTTACCGTTGCACCTGCCGTTCCTTCAAGGTAGAAGACAGCATCCTGACCTGAACATACCGGACTATTGGAAGCAGTTGTTGCAAAGAATGCATCAGGAGTTGTATTTATGGTGACATCAACTGCTGTTCTTTCGCTTTCGCACGCAGCAACAGTCTGGCTTACGTAATAGGTTCCTGTTGACAGCTCATCCGTTTCATTAAGTGGAGAGCCATCTACTGAAACAGCATACCAGTTAAAGGTAGCACCTTCCGCTCCGGATGCAAACAGGTCACTGACCAAATTGCTCTCGCTGCTGCAGAAAGATTGTGCCTCAGCTGTCGGGGCATCGGGTGGTGTACACCCACCGGCTGGTATCCAGGAAATAATTACTGCACCGTCAGCGCCATTTCCACCGAGTTGAAGTCCCGTTCCATCGCAGTATGGACCACCTCCTCCACCACCAGGAACTGATCCTGGATAACCAGCATGTGGTACTCCATCGTTAATTCCGTCTCCACCATTCCCGCCGCCTTCGGGCGCTTCAGCACCCTGATAATTTGTAGCGCTGTTTCCAGGATCATTTGTCCCGGCAGATGAGCCTCCTCCACCGGAGTTGCTTGAACTTCCTCCTGCACCATCACCTCCTTTAAACTTAATGTCTCCATAGCCCATATCGGCTGATCCACCTTTCCCTGGTGTAATGGAATTAGCGCCTCCGAATTCACCTCCTTTTGCCATAACTGTCGTAACTGAACCAAACCACGAATCTTGTCCGTTAGCCAGCGAAACTGCTCCCTGTCCAACCCAAAGATCATAAGATTCCCCGGGAATAACGCTTAGCTTACTGCTTGAATAAGCTCCACCGCCTCCACCACCAGCACCCAAATGTACTGTTGCGGCTCCTCCATTACCTCCGCCGCCCCACACTTGTACAGTTATTTGGTAAACATTATCCGGAACTGTGAATGTTGACCCTCCTGGAGTAGTATAAATTTTAACAGGTTCACTAACCGTGATGTATTCAGTTTTGGTTTCTGTATCTGAACCGCAACTGTTGGTAGCAATAAGCGATACACTATATATGCCAGCGGAATAGTATGTTATCAAAGGATTCTGATTGGTACTTGTTGCAGGTGTTCCACCGGGGAATGACCATGACCATGAAGTTGGTGTATTGGTTGAATTATCGGTAAAGGTTATGTTACCGCCGGCAGAAACAGTAGTTGGTGATCCTGTAAAATCGGCTACAGGAGCAGTCATTCCGGTTCCTGTGACAGCAACATTTTTAATAGTGGCTCCCGTGCATGTATGAATAATATTACCTAAAGCACTGCCAGCACTGGTTGGTGAAAACCTTACATAAATGGGTGTTGATGCGACGCTTCCACCTGTTTGTATAAGTGTAATGGGAGTGCTGGAAAAACCAGAGCCTGAGGTTTTTGATATTTCAAATCCTGCAGGTGGGGTAATTACAATATCTGCGTTTAAACCACTACCTGAAACCGTGTAGTATTGTTCTGACGAGTTGAAGTTTAAGCAAACCGCCCCAAAATCGAAGGAAGCAGCTGAAACTGTTATTGTGGGACCGCTGGTGGTAAATGTCCATTCAGCCGGTGTTCCTGTTGTCTTACCACATTCATTTTCAGGAACGACCTTCCAGTAATAGGTTGTGCCAGGTGAAAGTGTACCGGTTGAATACGAATTTGTATTAACTGTTGTAAACGATGTTGGCAAACTACCTTCCCCGAAATAAACATCGTACGATGTTGCACTGGAAACTGCATCCCACGAAACAAATGAAACAGCATCTAAACCTGTATAAGACACACCAGTTGCCCCATTTGCAGGATTGGGATTGGTTGCCGTTGATGGAAGATCATTAACAATCACTGCTCCCGATACATTGCTGGTAGCCGAGTTGTTAGCATCGCTAACTACCACGTAATAAAATAAAGTGCCGGCCAAAGCAGTTGAAGGGGTGTATGAAGAGTTGGTGGCTCCATCAATTAATGAACCTCCGTCGTTTGATTGTGCTTTGTTGCTGTACCACTGGTAAGTCAGCTCATCACCGGTGGCGGTTACTGATAACGTGTTGGCCGTAGCTCCCAGACAAATGGTTTGGCCGACGGTTGAGGGATGTTCTGTGATTAATATGCTGGGGATTACCTCACCACTGCAAGTCACGGTTTTTGACTCTGCCCCTTCAGAGGTTATGTTAATTACGGTATTGTAATTACCAGCGGTCAAACCAGCCTTGAGTCGGACGAAAAAGGTTTTTAAGGTGGCAGCGTTCATATAATCTGGGGCTAATTGAATTACATCTTCCGGAGTGAATGGTGAAAAACTCGCGCTAATTTCAAAATGTGTGTTGGTAGAAGAAATTATCAAATTATGGGTTAGATTTGCCGCACCAACATTAAACGACATCAATTGCGATGGGCCGCTGCTCTCAACATAGTTGAAAGAAAGGGAGATGGGATTAACAGTGAGGGTGGGAGGTGCAATTGCAGTGCCACTGCAAGTCACGGTTTTTGTTTCTGCCCCGGTAGAGGTAATGGTAATTTCTTCGTTATTGTAATCGCCAACAGGCAAACCAGACTTGAGACGCACGTAAATAATCTGCGAACCACCCGTGTTTAAGTCATTGAAGTTAGATTCTATACTTGATACAGGGATGAAATTTTCACCAGAACCCTTAGATATTTCATAATTAGTTGATGGGGTAATGGTTGCGTCACTGGTTAGATTCAAGCCTGTTATCGTAAAGGTCTGCTCGATTGATGGGCCACTGCCTGCAACGTAGGTGAAGCCTGAGAGGGTGGTGGGAGTAAGAGTGATGGTAGGTTGTGCACCTGGAACGAGTTCGCCATCACTTAAAAGAATCGCAGTTCCGCCATATCCTTCAAAAGTAATGTGCGACAATTGGGTGGCGGTTAAAGTGCCTGTTGAAGCTCCAAAATATATTTTCCCTGCAGTGCCCGATGAACCGGCCGTGCCTTCCCAGCCTTTAATGGTCAGCGTTTTGTCTGCCGTCCAGCTTACCCCGTTGCTTGCAGAAAAGTGTAATGAATGCACATCTGGTCCCCAGATTTAGGTTTGAGTTATCGTATAACCTAAGGGTACCAACCGTTTCATTGAATCCCGTTATTGCGCCCGTGCTGAAAGTTCCCCCGTTCAAGGTTATTGTTTGTGTGAGCAAGAACATCGGCAGCGCCTAATTCTACCGTTCCTGCTGCAATAATTAATCCGCCTGAAAAAGTATTATTTGCAGTTAAGATTAATTTACCTGCTCCGACTTTTGTCAGAGGCCTGGCGCCATACTCTTGTGAAATTGTATCCTGAAACGGTGATATTTCCTGTAGTGCCAATAATATTGCTTGCATCGCGGAGATTGATCTCACCACTGTAAATTACGGGATCATTTGAACTGTTGATTAATGCTCCCCCATTTGAAATACCTGTTCCATATAACCATAATAGTTCTGCAGTACTCAATGTAAATCCGTTTAAGTCCAATACAGCCCCGGGAGTAACAGCTGTATGTGAAGAGGCTACCTGACCTAAAGGAGAGTTAGAGCCGTCTCCTGCTGATCCCAATTTAAGTGTTCCTTTAGAAATAGTTGTATGACCTGTGAAAGTATTTGATCCGGAAATCATTACAGTGCCTAAACCTTATTTGACTATATGCGGTTGGCCCACTTATAACACCGCTTATTGTAAGATCAGTTGCATGTGTACCATCATCGGCTACAGTAAAACTTCGTGGTAAATTACCCAAAACAACTGGGCAGGATATTACTGCTTCATTGTTCCCGGTTCCGGCATTATTAACGGTTACATCGTCACCTGTAGTAGCACCCAGGTACAAAGATCCTGTTGATCCTGAAATGACTGAACCTGCCGTAGATCCGCATTCAAGAACGACGCTTTGGGGTGGTGTTGTTGCTCCAAGTGAATTTGTAGCCAAAGCCAGTTCTGTTCCGGATTTTACTGTTAATACACCACTGACATCTGAGTTCCCTCCCAGTGTTTTTGTGCCACTGCCTGAAATCGTTAGATTATAGTAAGCTGTTCCTTTGACTGATTGTGCTCCCAGCGCCGTTATAATTAACCGTATTATCGGCAGCGGTTGCCGTCAGCGTTGTAATGGTAGCATCTCCGCCAATATTCAAATTAGCAGATGCACCATTTATAAATGCTCCTTCACCGCTCAGTGAGTTTCCTATAGAAAATATGCCATTATTGGTGACTGTTGCGCCCGCTTCTATAGTCAGGTTGTTACATTCCGCTGTTCCCGAAATTACTACACTGCTGTTTCCCGGAATTAAAACTGCTTCTGTGGAAAAAGGCACGTGAATTGTCCAGTTTGAAGCCGTATTCCAATCACCTCCTGCGGGTCCAATCCAGGTCATTTGTCGCGCTAAATCCCTGAATGCTAAAGGTCCAACATTATAGTCAGAAGCATTGCCAATGGCAATAGCGATTGTTTTATCCTGATTCTGGCAATTATTCCTAACTGTGGAACAATGAAATTCATCGCTTCAGTTAATTTACCGAACAAGATTTTGTATGAGCGTAAAATTGTGTTTGCTAGCAATAATTTTAGTTGAGGTAAATTTTTGGTTTTCATTTTTTTAAATTTAAGGTTATAACTCAGATGAATTTAATTCGGGTTTTAAACAATGTTTTGTTATGGTGGCATATTGAATGAAGGAGTGCAAAACAGGTGGGTCATAATAAATTGACGTTGAAAAATAATCAGTGAAAAATCTTCAGAAATTCTAATGTTGAGAAATGAAGACTGAATCGCTTGTAAAGCAAAAATTTTCATGATATTACGGTCGTTTAATAATTGTATTAATTGTTTTTTGTTATAATCAGGCGCTGTTCAGAGACGGTCACACGGAACTGTTTATTCCAGTTTAGCATGACCATCTCATGAATTCAGCTGTGGATATAACCCAAAACAAAATTCGGAAAGTGAATAGTAATGAAGAAATTTTTGGAGGTTACCCTTGTACTGTTTTTGAAAAATGGTGCAAAAAAGGGGTTAATGGAAAGTTTTTTTAATTGAATCGGGCGGCATACGAGCTTGGCGACTCTCCTTCAAGTTTTTTAAAGTCGGTTATAAATGCGTTACGCGACGAGAAACCGGAGAGCGAACCGATTGCTTCCAGGGTAATTTCATTTGCCTTTCCTTCCTGGATGAGAGTCTTTGCATGGTTAATTCGCCACTTGTTTCGGAAATCATTGAAACGTTGTTTTTTGATTTCCCTGAAATAGTAGGCAAGATGATGAGCCGGAATATTGATTTGTTTTGAGAAATAGGCAAGATTACAATCGGATTCCAGATAAAGCTGCAACTCTTCCATAATAGAATCCGATTTTTGTCCGATGGATTTAAGATAATCGTATTCAAAAGCATTAGTAAGTTGTTCTGGTCTTTTATTTTTATGATTCGTTTTTTCCTTATTCTGTTTTAATTGTTCATCTGATTCAGGCATTCGTGGCAGTCCGTAAAGAATAGTTGGGAAGAAAAATGGTGAAATAAGTAATCCGGTAAGTCCGACTGCTGAGATAACCCGAATAATATTGAGTGTGAAAAAAAGATCGGAAAAATGCATCTCAAAACTTTTCTTAACAAGAAAAACCTGGGTTACAACCAATACGAACAAAAACCCCAGTAAATAACACAACCACTTTTTCATAAAATGTTGCTTCGACAAAACCGCAGATGACTTTTTCTTAATCAAATAATTTATAAATAATCCAATTGACCAGATTGTATAACCTAATACCAGGAAAATGCGGATCAGGAAAATCACAGATGAAGGCAAAATATTATGTAACAATGTAGTTTTATAAGTCATTATAAATCCCTCATCCTGAACAAGTGACATAGCTGCCTCTACTTTTTCGTGCCATGGAACAAAAGCGTTAGGCAAAGCTGAAATAAAAAAGATAAGCGCGGGAATAAAATGCCAGAGATCGCTTCTTCTAAGTTTTGAATTATCAGTTAAAACACTCCTTGTGTACCAGTATAACATCGGTCCAATTAAATATACAGGAGAACCGGCAATTGACAAATTAAAAAGAAAAAGGCTGATTAAGGTAACCGATTTTGAATACAGCAAAATGTACTGATAAAAACCATAAAGACTAGTAAATAAAAAGAAAAATCCAAGATAAGTTGTTGCGCCAAATTTTTTCGCATTAAAAAAAAGCAAAATAATAGAAAGTAAAATACCTATTATTGATAGATAAAGCAGCATTTCTTCCTGGTTTTTAAATGTAAATCTACGAATTTTATGTTATATAATTATACTCTTACAGGAAGAACAATGACTAAAATTCAGGAAACATATCATCTGGTAATCAGCGTGTTTTGTTTTTTTACCTAAAAGAATAAAATATTATTTCAGAATCGTTTTGAGTGCTGTTTTAATAATTAATCTGATTTTAATCAATATAACTATGTTGGTTAAAAAAACAAGGGCTCGAAAGCCCTTGTATGTTCTATTATTACTGATTTAAGATAAGTTTTCGATAAAACTGTTGTCCATCCAGATTCATGGAAATGGTGTACATTCCGCTAACCTGGTTCGACAAATCCAACTGGATATTACCTGTCATTTTATATTCTTTCCTGAATATTTCCGCGCCAGTAATACTAATAACTCGTATTTCTGCATTTTGAACCTGGTTCGAATTAAAATCCAGTGTAACAATTCCCTTGGTAGGGTTGGGATACAATTTCACATTAAACCCGTCTATTGGATTTGTGCGGACATCAATAGTAGCAGATTTGTTACTTCCCACATCTGAAGAGGATTGTATCTTCAGGTTTCCGCCATCAAGTGACTGTTCAACGGTTTCTGTCCCGGTCCAATTCGATGAAAACATTAAAGTGTGTTTATCCCAAATAGTTATTCCAATCAAATCATTTTTACCGGGATTTCCACAATCGGTTATTGTCGTTCTCAGTTGTAGATTTCCACTGATAATAATGGGATTTAATGGATCGGTAATATCGGTCAGGCTCGCTTTACTTGTGAATTCAGCGTAATCACAACCTCCCGGATCACTGGTATTAATACCAAGCGACTGTGTGGCATTCGTTTTAAACTGGTATGAATGAACGATACCGTCAGCTTCAAGTTTACGGGAAATAACCGTCATTTTTCCAATTAAATTTTTTCCCTTCTTATTGTACTTGACGTTAAATCCAAAATGCATTTTTGACCCGCTATCGGCGGCATATTCACCGTACGAATTATTTTCTTTTAAATAACCTCCACCGGTAATGTAATCTCCGTTTGGTGTATAAATATTAAGAACAGCTTCGCCGGAACAATTTACATTGTTTGAATAATCTCCTCCAATTACTAAAGATATCGCGTAATTCGCTGCTCCAGGGTTGGTTCCGATATCAAAAATATGCTCCAGCGAAACATAACCAATTGTAGGATCGTTTGGGTCTGCTACAGGCGTCAGAACGCCACCAATCGGACTGTTATCCCCATCATAGAATTGTATTGTTGCATTTTCAATATTGCCCGGAGAGCTATTATCCGATTCATAAACTGTTGCAGTGAGCAGCAAAGTTACCTGGCTGCTGTTTACCCCTGATGTAGCTGAATATAGCGGGCCGGTATAATCGTAACATGCCAGTTCCCTTTTAACAGTAAATGTTGCATTTCCTGTGCTGGCTGCATAAGGGCAATCATTTGCAAAAGATGCTGAATATGCTTTATCTCCAACCGGCTGATCGATTACTATGGTTGCAGTGGCAGTACCATCTGATCCTGTTGTCCTGGAAGCAGATTGCGTACCCATTTGGAAGTTTATTGTTTTTCCTGCAAGCCCCTGCCCTGATAAATTATCGGTTAAAGTTGCCGATAAAGTTACCTCATTGGAATATGTGCCCGATAGAGGAGCATTTATCGTAACAATTGTCGGGCGCAGAGCAACGGTAACCGTAGCATTGCAGGTGGAAGAATTTCCATTTGCATCAGTTGCAGTAAGCGTAACTGCATTGTCACCAAGATTTGAACAGTCGAACGTATTCGGATACACGCTCATTGAAGCAATGCTGCAGTTATCAGTTGAACCGTTGTCCACCTGTTCTGCATTAACAGATGCGCTTCCATTTTCATCCAGATAAACAGTTACAGCCTGGCAATTAGCTACCGGCTTCACTGTATCTGCAACAGTAATTGAAGCGTTGCAGGTAGAAGAATTTCCGCTTGCATCGGTAACAGTAAGTATAACCGCATTGTCACCAGCATTATTGCAGTCAAAAGTATTTGGAGAAACGCTCATTGAGGTAATTCCGCAGTTATCCGAAGAACCATTGTTTACCTGGTCAGCAGTAACAGAAGCGCTTCCTGAAGCATCCAGATAAACGGTAACATTCTGGCAAATTGCTACCGGTTTTACTGTATCTAAAACAGTAACCGTAGCTTCGCAGAAATCTAAATTTCCACTGGCATCCATCGCAGCTTAAGTCCATCAAGATTGTCCCCAACATCGGCACAAGTGAAATCAGTTTTATCTATCGACAATGAAGTAATTCCACAATTATCGAAAGAACCATTATCAACATCTGCCGCTGTAAGCGAAGCTTTTCCTGTATCATCTAGATAAATGGTCACATTCTGGCAACGGGCAACTGGTTCAAGATTGTCTTCTACATCAACAGTAGCTTCACAGGTTGAAGTGTTTCCGCCGGCATCGGTAACCGTAAGTGTAACCGGATTTGGACCAAGATTACCGCAATCGAACGTATTTGGAGATACGCTTATTGAAGCAATACCGCAGTTGTCGGATGAACCGTTATTTACATCCGCAGCGGTAATTGAAGCATTCCCGTGGGCATCAAGTTCAACATAAGTATTTTGGCAACTTGCAACCGGTTTTGTGGTATCGGCAACTGTAACCTTAGCATTGCAGGTAGCAGAGTTTCCGCTGCCATCGGTAACCGTAAGTGTAACTGCATTGTCACCAACATTACTGCAGTTAAAAGTATTTGGAGAAACACTCGTTGAGGCAATTCCGCAGTTATCTGAAGAACTGTTATCCACCTGATCAGCAGTAACAGACGCGCTTCCATTTGCATCAAGATAAACGATTACAGTCTGGCAATTGGCTACCGGTTTTATTGTATCGGTAACGGTAACCGTAGCCTGGCAGGAATCGAGGTTTCCGCTGGCATCTTTAACCGTAAGCTTGATGGGATGATCTCCAACATCAGCACAAGTGAAATCAGCTTTATCAATCCACATCGTGTCAATCCCGCAATTATCCGAAGAACTGTTGTCCACATCTGCAGCGGTAACCGAAGCTTTTCCCAAATCATCCAGATAAAGGGTTACATTTTGGCAAACCGCAGTTGGCGGGGTAGTGTCTTTCACCGTAACGGTAGCATCGCATGTAGAAGTATTTCCGTTAACATCGGTTACAGTAAGTGTAACGGTATTTGTGCCCACATTGGAACAATCAAAGGTATTTGGAAATGCACTCATGGAAACAAGCCCGGCAATAGCGCTTGATCCTCCGTCGATGTATGAAGAATCAATTGCAGCTAACCCATTTACATCCAGGTAAACGGTGGTGTCCACGCAAGAAGCCACTGGAAGATTGTTGGAGGTGATAAAACTGACTACATCCCCGTAAATAGTGTCTCTTGAAATTTCGACTAACTCAAAAGCCTGGTCCCCAATTTCTCTATAAGACTGGTAAGGGAATTCGTTTATTCCATAAGCCCGATAATAATATTTAGTTTCGGGAGACAGAGAGCCGACTTTTTTACTGAAAAACCCGGCGCCACTATCAGAAATTTCCTTTGTTGTCCCACTTTCTCCCATCCTGGGTAAAGTATCTGCCGAGGAATAAACAAAGCCACGTTCTGTAACTATAGTATCCAGATTATCTCCAATAAGGCCTTTTAATTTTGCGGAAGCAACTTCAACTGAATCGGCCGAGATTGTGTTAACCGTATTGTTCAGGAAAGAGTATCCGCTGTTCACTAAGGAATCCAGATACCATATTTCATCTGTCCCGTTTGTGGTTTGTCCCGCAAAATCCCAACCGCCATTAATAAACGTTGAAAGGGCTTTCATTTCATCTGTGGTTTTACCTGTGCCTCCAGCGCTAATGGTAAGCCCTGATGTTTCTGTATCCCAAAAGCAACTATCTATACTGCCGTTATTAAATGATGTAAAACCACCTATAGGAGCACTTCCAGTTACAGCTCCTGATGAATAACAATTACGAATTGTACCAGAATTGGCACCTACAAAACCACCTGCATATGGAAAATCTTTTCCTGAATTTATTTTTGCAATAGAATAACTGTTTGTGATGGTTCCGACGTTCCCTCCAACTAATCCGCCTGCGAATTGACCAAATATATAACTGTCTTGAGCAGATTGACCAAATATATAAATGGTTTGAGCAGGATAATCATTATGAGTTGAACTAACTGCGCATCGATCTATTGTACCCTGATTATAACCAACCAAAGCACCAACAGCACTGTTTCCATATATGTATACGTCTAATAATCTTAAATTTTTTATTACAGCTATGGAACTCGTATAACCAAACAGACCTATATTTTGGCCGCCTGCATTTTTTATATACAAATCTTTTATTGTAAAACCATTCCCGTCATAATTGCCGGAAAATTGGAAAGAACTGTTTCCTATTGGTGTGAAATTTATATATTGACTGGCAAAAGCATCAACATTAGCTATTTGGATAAAGTACTTATTCCACGAGTTTGGATGTTCTGATACCCAAACTAAGTTGTCAAATTTATATATCACATATGGATCGCTTTGGGTCCCACTTCCTCTAGGTATTGTCACGTCTATTACAGAAAATGTATCGCTAGGCCCTGCACCTGCATCCTTATTTCCTGCATCATCACTTGAAGTACCAGGAAGGAGTGATATCCCCAATGTTCCTCCCCCGGAAAAATTAGATAGCTCGACTATCGGATTTGTAGTCGTACCATTAATAACACTTACATCAGCATTGGCATTTCCGGTTTTATTCAACATAATTTTACTTGCCGTTAAGTTTACCGATGTAGTGCCACTGTAAGAAATGCTATATGTCACAGGCCCGTTTATTGAAGTTGTGTCATTTGGTTCTGATATACTTACAGTTGGAGCAATGTTGTCTACGGTAAATGTTGTGCTTGGACCTGCACTTGTATTTGAATTACCTAAAATATTAAAGGCAATTCCGGCATCTATGCTTATTCCGAGCGTTCCATTGCCTGTAATATTGCTTACGGTGACGGTGCGATTTAAAGTTGAGACTCCATCATTTCCCACACTTACACTTGCGTCAGCAGTACCTGTTTTATTGAGTGTTACGTTAGAATTGTTAAAATATACTGATGAGGCAGCGGCGGAAATTGTTACAGCGAATGTAACAGGCCCGGTGTTTGTAATTGTTTTACTGGGCGCCCCGATGCTTACTGTAGGAGTAGTAGTGGAAACGGAAATGGATGAACCATCCAACCACCAGAGATATGGGTATCCGTTGTTGATTGCTCGGGATAAATCGATATCCCAATAGTCGTTGGTGCCATTCGTTGTTTCTATTTCAAAATCCCATCCTGCATTTATAAATGGATTTGCACGTCTCATGTCTGATTGGCTTAAACTCTGGGCACCTGTTAAACTTCCCTCAAAATCGGCACTATATAACCAAAATGAATTGCTTATTGTACCTGCACTATTTTCACCCACGAAATTATGTGAATTATTAAAATTACCCGTATTAAGATAATAACCATTAAGATTAAATCTATTTATTCCGCCAACTGAGTAACAATTTATTATACTCCCACCTGTTAAACGTCCAACAAATCCGCCAAAATAATTGGCTGCTCCTGTTTCGGATCCATGTACTTTCCCCGTGGCATAACAATCGGATATTGTTCCGTTGCTTTCTCCAACTAGACCCCCAACTAATTGTAACCCATATGCATCGCCGGTAGCAAAGCTATAACTTATTGTTCCTTCGTTATAGCCCACCAGCCCCCCGATCCAAGCACTTTGATCAAGACTTGTTCCTGGTAAATCTTCAACAGTTGCCTTGGAATAACATTTGGTTATTGTGCCATAGTTTTTACCTACTAGACCACCAGAATATCTTTCACCTTTAACTAATCCAGTTGATGAACAGTTGGTAATAGTTCCATGATTTTCTGCGACGAGTGCCCCGAAAGTAGTTTTATCGATATCGGTTGCTGTAACATATACATTTCTCAGTTTCAGATTTTTAATGACTGCGGCGCTTCCTGTCAACGCGAACATAGCGTTTGGATATATATAGTTATTATTTACGCGAATTCCGCTAATTGCATGATTATCACCATCATAAGTACCAGTGAACTGGTTGCTTAGACCAATAGGTCTAAATCCTCTGTTGAATTCATCATTGATGGACGAAGCGTCAATATCCGCTGTTTGTTTAAAGTATTTATTCCAGGATGAAGAACTCGATGAAATCCAGTAAAGATTATTTACGTTGGCTATTAGATAAGGATCGGAAGATGTCCCGGAACCGGATGGCTGCACTGCGGTTTGAGCTTTTAGCGTAAAAGCGTAAAAAAATATCAAAAAGAGCACCAGGAAAATACGATTTCCTTTTTGAGAAGAGAATACTTTTTTCTTTGTTTTGTAAATTTTTTTCATCACGTTATATTTTATTGTTTTAAAAATTTATTAATGCTGAATCCACATCAGAGAAAATATTGAGGAGGTTTATTAAACCTGTTGTTATTAGAATATTCTGAATCATTGGAGAAACATTTGCAAGAAAGAGATCCCCTCCGTTGGCACGGGTATTTTTTATTGAACCCAACAGAATGCGTAGCGCGTCGGAACTGATAAAATCAACGTTTGTAAAATCAAGAATTACCTTTACATTACCCTGATGAACCTGCTCTGTTAAATGTTCATCCAATTGCTCCGCTGATAACCGGGCTATTCTGCCCTCAAGAAATATTACCATGATGTTTTTAAATTTCATCTTATTAAAATTGTCAGTTTTTTAAGGTATAAGATGGAACTCGTCCCGATGAATCGAGTCTCGTTTCATCTTCCACTATTTTGAGTGATTGCAAAACGAAACTTTGTTTTGCCTGGATAAAATTAAAACCTGGTTAAACGGCGTGCTTATCCATTTCGGACCATTTGCTTGCCAAAAAGGACATAATGCTCTTTTAATTGGAAAAATGTTGAATTTGGGCAGGAAAGGTTGCAAGAAGTTCTAAGGATTTGCTGAGATATCGGGACTTAAGGTTTGTAAAAATGAAAGAAGTATTAGTGTATGTATATTTAGTTTTATTTACTCACCCTGATCCCGAGTGCTCGGAATCGTCCCTCTTTTTGTAAAAAGAAGAAGAAGATGAAGAGTTCAGAGTAAAAAAACTAGTAGGGATTTAAACGAATAAATGAAAAAAGTTATCAGGTTTTTATTTGTGATGGCGGAACACCAAACTCACCTTTGAACGCTTTAGTAAATGCGGTGAAACTTGAATAACCCACTTCGAGGCTTACCTGCGAAACATTACCGTTTCCGTTAATAAGTAACTCACGGGCTGTTTTCATGCGCAGTTTTCTGATATAAGCAACCGGCGAAACATCGATCAAAGCACTTAATTTCCGGCGAAGTTGCCGCTCGCTCATTGCCATTATCCCCGACAGCTCTTCAACTGAAAAATTCTCATTGCCAATATTCGCTGTAACGGTTTCTTTTATTTTATTGAGAAACTGCTGATCCAGCGAATTGATTTTTAATTCCAGCGGATTTACAAAAGCTCCTTCACCAATCTTTTTGTAAAGTTTTTCTCGTAGCTCTAAAAGTTTCTGAACTCTCAGCGAAAGCTCTTTTGTGCTGAAAGGTTTTGTTAAATATGCGTCTACCCCGGCTTCAAGTCCTGAAAACTTATCTTCTTCGGCGGCCCTTGCGGTTAGCATTATTATTGGGATATGGCAGGTTACATTACTTTCCCGAAGATGTTTAGTCATTTCAAATCCATCCATGTTTGGCATCATAACGTCTGTAATTATTAAATCGGGAATTTCTATTTCTGCTATTTCAATTCCTTCCTTTCCGTTTGATGCTTCAAGAATATCGTAACCTGCCTGTAACGTATCTTTTATATAGTATCTGAGATCGGTATTGTCTTCAACAATTAAAATGGATGTCCGCCTTTTTCTTTCCGGTGCCGGTTCTGAAAGATTGCTTTCCAAATTTTCTGGCTGTTTGATTAAATGATAATCCGTGTTTTTAATTTCATCGGGCGGGGATGTAAAATCAATTGGCAATGAAACAGTGAAAGTAGTTCCCTCTCCAAATTTGCTTTCTACCACAATATTCCCGTTGTGCAATTCAACAAGCTCCTTTGTTAAACTAAGCCCGATACCAATTCCTTCATACTTTCTGGTAGAAGTATTGTCAACCTGGAAAAAGCGTTCAAAAATATGGTTGAGCTTTTCTTCAGGGATTCCCATCCCGGTATCTTTTACTATTATTTTTACAAACCGCTCGTTTTTTGTATCGACATTTGTATTGCTTTCGAATACTGTAGTGGTTAATCCAGAGTCTATTTTTACATCAATTTTTCCACCCGCAGGGGTAAACTTTATGGCATTGGAAAGTAAGTTGTTCAATATTTTTTCAATCTTATCCGGGTCGAAATTAACGGGAACAATTTCATAATCGGAAGAAAAAGACAACTCAAGCTCATTTAATCCGGCAAGCGATTCAAATGATGCACAGATTGAGCGAATAAAAGGCCTGATATTTCTAACGGAAGCATTCAGTTTTTCTTCACCAGCATCCAGTTTTGTTAAGTTTAAAATCTGGTTGACCATGTTTAACTGTTTTTTCCCGCTTCGGTAAGCAACCTCTAATTTTTCTTCAATCTCATGGTCGTCATATTTTTCCCTGATTCCCGATTTTATACTTTCAAGCATTCCCAAAACTACTGTAAGTGGTGTTCGCAGTTCATGCGAGATATTTGCGAAGAAGTTGGACTTTGCTTTATTTATTTCAAGCAGATTTTCAACATTTGCTTTCTCAAGGGCTGCAGCCTGTTTTGCATGTTGTCTGCTAAGTTCATATCTTCTTGCCAAATAAAGCGCCAGCAAAAACAGCAGTGCGTAAACCGAATACATCCACCAGGTTTGCCAGATGGGTGGCAATACGGTAATTGAAAGTTCTGAATAGTTATCGGACCATTTTGTGAATGCGGTTCTCGCCCTTACCCTTAATTTATATTCCCCCGGACTCACATTGGTAAATGTCACCCGCTGAGTTTGGTCCAGGTCAATCCAGGTGGAATCCTGTCCTGTAAGTTGGTATGAATATTCCGTATTTCCGGCGCTGTTGTAATTGAGGGCAGAAAAGGAAACTGAAAATATATTTTCATAATTTTTCAATTCAATGTGGTTGTCATACGAAATGTCCCTGGCAAAAGTATGGTTGCTATTCAAAACATTCAGTCGGGTAAATGCTATTTTCAGGTATGAACTTTTATCCACTACCCTTTCAGGGTTAAAATAGGTTAACCCGGAAATACTGCCAAAATACATATCGCCGGAACTTGTCTCTAAAAATGAATTGGTATTAAACTCATCGTTTGCCAATCCGTCTTTTTTTGAAAAGTTATCGAATATAAATTTTGAAGGGTTGAAACGAGAGAGCCCCAGGTTCGTGCTTATCCAGAGATTATGATCTTTATCTTCAAGTATTCCGTAAATCACATTGTTGGGCAAACCATTGCGGGTAGAAATTCTTTTAAAGTTATTTCTGAAATTTTGGTAGTCATCATTAGCCCATTTGTTTAAGCCGTTTGTTGTACCAACCCAGTAATTGCCGTCTGATGACTTGTAAATGGTTTTAATGTTATTTCCACTAATGCTTTTAGGATCATCGGAATCATATTTTATTTCAGAATATTTATCTTCCTTTATATTGTATTTTAGTATTCCCTGGGATTCTGTAGCAAGATAAAAAAGGGTGTCATTCACCGGATATATATGTGAAACCTTACTGTTTGTTTTTAGTTGATTAGAATTAACAGAAGTGTACTCAACATTTATGATTGGAGGAATTTTATCCAGATCCAAAGGAAGCTTAAACTTAAGCAATCCTTCAAGAGCACCAAACCAAACATTTCCCTTTTTGTCAACATAAATAGAAAAGATTTGACCTTCCCTTCCTTCCCTCAAAATAGGCATTTTTTTATTGTTAATATGAAGATTTCTGATTTTTCCTGTTTTCTTATTGCCCAAATACATGCCCGCACCATCAGTGCCTATTAAAAAATAATGATTATGTTTTGGGATTAAGGCAAGCGAGTAAACAGATTGTTCGGCAGGAAATCTTTCTATTTTTCCTGATTCCGGTTTAAATAAACTTATTCCGTTGTAACCGGTAATCCAAACGCCACCATATTCTTTATCTTCCACCATTTGGCGGAGACTTACCGGAGAGATAGATGAGGGATCTCCCGGTATATTCCTTAATATATTAAATGTTGTCTGCTTCTTCTGTTCAACCAATGCACCAAGTCCGTTTGTTAGTAACCACAATGATCCGTCTCTGTCAATGAAAAGCTCAGAAACTCTTTGGTTGATTACATTTTGGAATAAGTTGGTCAAATCCTGCTCATAGAGTTTTTTCGTTAAGTCCACTGTATAAGCTACTAAACGAAAAGAGTCCAGAACAAAAAGCATTTCATTTTTATATTTAATCATTCCGGGAACACTCTCATCCCGCTTGTCCGGATTAGGGTAAAAAGGTTTAAAATCAAAACTCGCGGCTGTTACTTTGTCCATATTCAAGTCATAATCCAAATTAGAATAATAAATTTTGGATGGACTAAAATATGTCTTTAGGAAAACTTTCTTTTGGACATGCATTATTTGAACAGTTGGTTTATCCAATAACAAATCGTTTGTGATTAAATTAAGATTATTGTCAAGGTTCAGCAAGAATAACCCTCTGTTTGTTCCCACAAGTAATCTGGTATCTGTAAGAAAATAAAAATCATTTACCGCAATTTTTATATCAGAAGAATATGTATTAACAACTTTAATATCAGAGAGTTTTATAGATAAGTTATTGTGTACATAGCTCAAACGAATTAATTTCCCATCATCGGTTGAAACCCAGATTGAACCCTTGGCATCATTAAATATCTTTATAATTTTAGGATAACCATCATCTCTGGAGTTGTATAGAAATTCTTTGTAATGTGTAAATTTATCGTTAATCGGGTTATAGCTAACTAACCCGCTGGAGACGGTACCAATCCATAATATATTATCCGGGGAATAAGCAAGTGTAGAAATGTTGTCCTGGGGAAGCGAATTTGTATTTCCCGGTAAGGCATAGAATTTTTTGAACTCGTGCCCGTCATACCGGTTAAGTCCCTGGCGGGAACCCAACCATATAAATCCAAGGCTGTCTTGGGCTATTGTATAAAGATCACCATTTGAAAGTCCGTTTTCTGTCGTTAACACAGAAAATTGCAGCTTTTGCATCGTTTGGTTTTCAATGTGTGGTTGTGCAAAAACTGTAGAGCAGTATAATAGTAATAAAAGCAAACCTCCTTTCAAAAGACGCATTTTAAATCTTAGAAAAGCCAAGTTATAAATAATTTACTTTATTATCATAACATCATTCCACCCGTTTCAGAAACGGGGAACCTTGACTCTGATAACTAAAATGAATGCAGCAACTGTCCTGGCGAAAACTTTACATCGGTATTGGTTTCAAAATTCTTCAAAAAATCCCTACTTTCGAAAGAATCAAAATTGTAATTATGAATCAGGTGATGAGGTCTATAAGATTTTTGATAATCGTTTCAGTCTTAATTTTATCACAAACCGGTTTTGCTCAGGAAAAAGTTACCAAAGTGGCCATTATTGGTAACAGTATAACCGAAGGAACCTTTTTAAAAAATCCTTCGGAAAACAGTTATCCGGGACAATTGGCGAAAATGCTTCCTGCTGGTTGGGAAGTTGGGAATTTTGGCGTAAGTGGCAGAACGATGCTTAAGAAGGGTGATTTTCCAATCTGGAAAGAGCAGAAATTTAAGAATGCCCTGAATTTTCAGCCAAATATGGTGGTAATTATGCTGGGCACAAATGACAGCAAACCTTATAACTGGGTACACGGAGACGATTTTTATGCGGATTATATTTCGATGATTGATACTTTTGAAAACCTTCCATCGCATCCTAAAGTTATCGTTTGCTATCCACCAAAAGCTTTTACGCATGCATATAATATTAATGATTCAGTAATTCACGATGAAATAATTCCAATTATTCAAAACGGTTGCAAAAGAAAAAAATTTACAAATTATCGATTGCTACACTCCCGCAAAAGATAAGCCGTCCTTTTTTAATGATGGTATTCATCCTAATTTAAAAGGGGCACATTTTGTTGCGGAAGTTTTTTATACTGGATTAACCGGAAAGCCTTACAAATGATTTATTGATTTGGCTATATTCAGAATTCTTGAGGATTATTAAACTTTTTTGTTTATCTGTTTTGCTGAATAAATTTTAATATCTTCTTAAGTGTTCAGTTTTCAGTTCAGTTAATTAAGGTAAAAAAATAGTTATGTTTATGGATTTTAATTAATCTAACTAATTATGAAACAAGTTGTTACTTTTCTAAACCTTATTCTACTTTTATTTTTCAACATTCATTTTACAAATGCTCAGGTTGTTCCTGTGCAAAATGGCAACATTTATTCATTGTCAGTTGGCGATGTTGAATTACAAGTTGACGCCAGTTTGGGAGCCAGAATAAAATCTTTAAAACTTAATGGTAATGAATACATAAAACAGGGAACAGACCCTACACAATTCGGATCAACTTTGTGGACATCGCCACAGTCTGCCTGGAACTGGCCTCCGTTGATTACGACGGATTCGAAGGCCTATACTGCAAGCATTAAAGGGAATAAAATGATTTTTATTAGTGATGTTGAGACAGGGATCAGTAGAAAGCGATTCAAGTTTATTAAAACTTTTTGGGCTAACGAAAATAACAACTCAATCTCCATTCGTTATTCATTGGTAAATACGGGTACCAGCAGTATGTCAGTTTCTTTGTGGGAAATTACCCGTGTTGGCCCTGATGGAATAACTTTCTGGAAAACCGGAGATAAAGAACCGTGGGGTGGTACCTGGGGGTCATCTTTGGTTGACAAAATATGGGAAGAATCGGGTTATTACTGGTTGGAATTTGACATTGCCAACGGCAGCAGCAATAAATTCTTTAGTGGAATTGGCGAAACCGGTTGGTTTGCACAAACTTTCAGCAATAATGTTGTATTTATAAAAAGTTTTGAAGATGTAACCAGTGATAATTATGCTCCGGGTGAAGGCGAATTTGAATATTATACGGGCGGTACTTATATTGAGCTGGAAAATCAAGGTAAATATACTTCTGTTCCGGCCGGAGATACTTTGAATTATGATGTTACATGGCATTTACGGGAGCTTCCCGAAAATATTACAGCAGAAATTGGAAGTGTTGATTTGATCGATTTTATACAACAGATTGTTGACTCAGAAACAACGAAAGTTGACGATTTTACAAATTATAATACAAAAGTTTTTCCAAATCCCGTAAAAGATTTTCTGACTGTTGATATTCAAAATCACTCGGGCAAAACTGCTGTCATTTAGTCTGTCAGATATTTTCGGACATTTGGTTTTCACTAAAGAATTTAGTCATAATGCCGGGATTGATGTTAGCAAACTTCCCCAAGGCATTTTTCTCTATAAAATTATTTCTGACCAGAAAATGAGCATGGGAAAACTGATAAAACAATAAAGATCAAGCGACCATTATCTTTTGTCTTAAAGAATCGAAAAGTAAAGGAAACTACCTAATTTAAAACCGAACAGACTCCATTCATATAACAAATTATAAATTTGGTATTAATTCCACCCCGAACCTTTGGTAAATCACCCGAAATCGGTTTGAAAATAATTATCTTATTAAGAACTTGTTCCTTCGCTGTTGTGCAGAAAAGATTAAATAATGTAAATATTACTGATTATATTATTTCCTTGTTACGATGAGAAATTTATTGATATTGTTTATTTTTAGCAATAAAACCAATTTCAGTTATGAAACTCCACGCATGTTTCTCCATTCTTCTGATTTTATTGGTAACTAATGCATCAGGCCAAACCCATTATTCTCCGATTGGAAACTTTACTGATGCGATGAATATAAATCTATTGGAAATAAAAGTCAATGGGATTAACCTTGAGAAAGGCGATGAAATCGGAATCTTCGATGATGATTTATGTGTTGGAAATGCTGTTTTAGATAATAGTTTAGATAGTGTCTTTGATATTAAAACAAAGTCAGTTGTTGCGGGTTCAGATGATCCTGAAACAGCTGATAAAGATGGATTTAAAGTAGGAGATACAATCAAATATAAATACTGGGATTCTTCTGAAGAAGTTGAAATTGAATTTACAGAAGTCGACTATTATAATCCGTCAAATGGCAATGAAATCAGTCCACCAAAATTTAAAATCGGAGCAACTGTTTATGTATCGATAAAAGCTACTTATAATTACAAACCTAAATCTAATGCGGGTCCTGATCAGATTTTGTATGAAGGAGAGTCAGGTCAATTGGATGGTAGTGGATCATTCGATTTAAATCAGGATCCATTAACCTATTTCTGGTATGATTTGGACACTCTTGGGTTAAATGAACCTGATGTGGCAAATCCTGCTTTTACAGCTCCCAGAGTAGTTGATGATAAAGAATACAGATTGGTTTTAGTAGTTAATGATGGAACATACTTTTCTGATCCGGATACAACAATTGTTACAGTATTAAATGTTATTTCCGGCCCGGTGGCTAATGCTTGTGCAGATACAATTCAAACCTACGAAAGGGATACCGTTTTTCTTGACGGAAGTAAATCGTTTGATCCCGACGGCTTTCATATAAGGTATAATTGGGAGCTTTCAGAAAGTGGAATCGAATTGATAAATAAAGATTCTGCATACGCATATTTTATTGCTCCTGAAGTAAATTCTGAATCACTTGTCTATGCGGTTCTTACTGTCACAAATTCTTCGAATATTTTTCAGAAAGACACTGTTTTTATTAAAGTAAAACATAAAAATTTAGCGCCTGTTGCTGTTGCAGTTTATAATACTGAGGTTAATGAGGGTGAACAGGTCGTAATAAATGGCAGTAATTCTTTTGATCCGGATGAAGGGCCATCTAATTTAACATATCTCTGGAAAAGTTTGAACGGAGGAAACATAAGTAGTACGACAAATGAAGAAATTATTTTTACTGCTCCGTGGTTATTATCAGATTCCACATTCTATTTTTCGCTAACTGTTTTTGACGGAGATAAATATTCAATTCCAGATACGGTTGTTATAAAAGTTAAGCATGAAAATCTGAAACCAATTGCCAATGCGGGGAATAATATAACTGTTAGTGAAGGAGATGAAGTTGTACTCAATGGAAAATTATCTTTTGATCCTGAAGGGAAAACATTATTATACGAATGGATTTCTGATTATTTGATTTTGGATGATACCAATGCTTCTGACCCACTTTTTATTGTCCACGAAGTACAAAAAGATACTACTGTCATGGTTCGTTTGAAAGTCAGCGACAAGGAATTATGGTCAGATCCCGATACAATTTGGATTACCATTCAGAATATAAATAAAGCTCCTGTGTGGGGAAGTCTTCCCACAGATACCGCCTACATGGGAAGAAGTTACCGGGGAAATATTAACGTTTATGATTACGACATTTATGATTCGATCAGAATTACTATTACGGATTTGCCCACATGGTTGTCATTTGTAGATTATGGAAATGGAACGGCAGAATTGTATGCTGATTCAGTTCCTCATTTTGATAATTTATCTGATGATTTGAATATTACTCTTCAGGCAAGCGATGGAATGACAACTATTGATACAACTTTCACTTTACATATTGATATTGTTACTGGAATAAATGAACCCAAATTAAATAATTTAACTGTATTCCCAAATCCTGTTCATGATTGGCTGACAATTCAATATAACGACGAGATTCAATCGAGCATAATATTAAAAATGTTTAATGTTTCAGGGATTTTAGTTCACGAGGAAATTCTTAAACAGCAGATTACAAAAATCAATTTAAGTGAACTTACAAGAGGAATTTATCTGATGGAGTTTATTAAAAATGATAATTCTCCACAGGCCATAAAGTTATTGTTAAATTAGAAAGAATATAAATTATTATTCAAATTCTATTCTGAACATATAATTTTTATTTTTAAGTTGAAATAAAAAGAGTCACCAGACCTTAAAAACCATACCGAAAAATGAAATTCTTAAAATCCCTCCTTTTTATCATAATTATATTGTTCATCCCAGTAATTACAAATGCCCAAAATGCGGGTGCATTTAAAATGCTTGGAGGGAATGACGAAACTGTTTTTCCAGATTCAACATATTCCAAAACTACTGAAATTTTACCGTTTCAATCGGGTAAAAAAATATATGGTTTATCCGTTTCAGCAAATATATCATTTGAGAGCGATAAAAGTCTGGTTCGATTCATACTGGTAGATGATGCTTTTAATGAATACTTGATTTATGAAACTTATTCATTATTAGAAGACAAACAGGATATTAAAATAGAAGATGTTTGCGAAGAAACGGATCTGCTGGATGGAATAAACCCTTACTCTGTTATCATCGAAATCGTCGATGCGACGATTACTCTGACAAGTTTGAATATATCAACAAATGGATTAATATCAGCTAACAAGACAATGTTAACTGATAGGAAGAGATCAAGAAACAAAGTAAAAATCGGAAAAATCAACAAAAATCTAAAAGCTAAAGGAAAACACTGGCGTGCTGGTTTGACATCTTTAGCAAATATGAGTTATCAGGAAAGAAAAAAGTTGTATGGTCAGGGAAAATTCCCGGCAGGGTTTGAATATTATACAGGAGGCATAATAAGTGCCGGTGAAATTTTGAAATCAGCCGCAATAAGTGAAATGGTTGAAGAATGGGACTGGCGAAACAGGCACGGACAAAACTGGATAACTCCGGTAACAAATCAGAGTAGTTGTGGTTCCTGTTGGGCATTTTCTGCAACCGGTACAACCGAGGCGATGGTTAAAGTATTTTTCAATCAATCTGATTTGGATCTGGATTTGTCGGAACAAGACGTTCTTTCATGTAGCGGAGCAGGTACTTGTGACGGAGGAAATGCAACAAATGCACTGTTTTACATTCAAAATACTGGTATTGTTGACGAAGGAACATTCCCATACACAGCGACCGACCAGCCGTGTGAAAATAAAGGATTGACACCTTCTGAAAAAATTAAAATTTCAGGTCAAATAGGATTGGGCTCATCTGAATATCCAAATACGGAAGACGGTTTGAAAAAAATGCTCATTGAAAAAGGACCATTGTCTATTTCTGTTAGCGATTGGTGGCATGCCATTGTTTTGGTTGGATATAAAGTGATCAAAGAAGGCGATTCTTTTTTTACCAGAGACTTAGAGGGAAACACACACGATATTATTATTGAACCAGGCGATCCATTAATTGGGACAACCGTTTGGTTAATGAAAAATAGCTGGGGAAGTAATTGGGGTGACAATGGATATGTTTATGTTCAATCTGAAATGTCGAATTTATATGCACGAGCCATTATTACACCGATTGTAAGTATGGTGCAGAACTATGATGTGGTTTGTGAAGATAATGATGGTGATGGTTATTTTTGGTGGGGTCTGGGGGAAAAACCAGCCACTTGCGATTGTCCGGAAATACCGGACGGTGATGATTCTGATCCTAATTTAGGGCCATTAGATGAATATGGAAATTGTATTATCCTTGGTAATCCGCCTGTTGCAGATTTCACTGTTGATGATCAAAATGTTTACATCGGAGATGAAGTAATATTTAAAGATAAATCAACAGGAGGAGCCATGTCATGGTATTGGGAATTTGGAGACGGAGAAACAAGCACACTGCGGAATCCGGTACACAAATACTTGTCGGAAGGGGAGTATTCGGTTACACTTCTTGTTTCAAATTCTTATGGTGCTGATACACTAATTAAAAACAATTATATTACTGTTAATGAAAATGTTTGGTTCCGGCAAGATTCGTTGGCGTTGGTTGCACTATATAATTCAACAAATGGTCCGAACTGGACAAACAATGATAATTGGCTTTCAGGACCGTTGAATACCTGGTATGGAATAGAATTAAATGATTCAAACAGGGTTAGTGTAATTAATCTAACGGAAAATAACCTGCAGGAAGTCTTGCCTGAAGAAATAGGTCAACTTTCAGCTTTAACTGAACTGCTTTTATCAAATAATTACTTAGTTGAAGCAATACCTCAAACATGGGAGCCTAATCCAAATTTGTGGACAATAGACCTTTCCTACAATCAACTGGGTGGTGAAATACCCGGCAACTGGTCAGCTTTTACGGGCCTTGCACGTTTGTTGCTGAACAATAATCAACTCACTGATAGTTTGCGATCGTGGTACGTCAATTTTACAAACTTGTCCGTGCTTCAAATAAATAATAACGCACTGTTTGGAAACATCCCGTCGAACTGGAAGAATATGCGAAGCTTAAGTTCATTAAGTCTGGCCGGAAACCAACTTAGCGGAAGCCTGCCCGATTGTATTGGTTCGATGTACGAATTATCGTTTCTGAATCTGGGAAATAACGATTTTTCGGGTTCAATTCCTGAAAGTTGGAGTGCAATAAGATCAATCCGTAATTTATACCTCTATGGTAATCAGTTGAATGGTACCCTTCCTGATTGGCTGGGAAACTGGAGACAGCTTTCCTGGCTATATTTAAACGACAATCATTTTACCGGAGTGGTCCCCGCAAATTGGTCGAATTTATCTAATCTAAATGGTGTAAATCTTGGATACAATCAGCTTGAGGGTGATTTGCCCGTATTTGTGGCCGATTCAAGCGGGTCGGTTAATCTTCGTTACCTCATTCTTAGTATTAATTCTTTTTCAGGAGCAATACCTTCCGAGTGGGCTTCTTATTCTGACCTGGAACATTTAGATTTAGCGCAAAATGAACTCAGTGATCCGATTCCTGATGAATTGTGTGTTTTGGATACCTTGGATTACATTAATTTATCCTACAACTATTTCGATTCAACCTCTTGTTCCACCGTACAATGTATGCTGGACAAAGGTTTTATTTTTTCTGACACTGTTCAAACGCAAAAAAATGGGTTCAATCTTTTAACGGATTGCCAAAAGTCAACCGATTATGATGAACTTTCGATGAATACGTATGTTAGTGATGCTTTCTGTTATGGCTCAGAGGGATGGATTATTGTAAGTATATCAGGCGGTTTGGGTGGTTCCTATGGTTTGGGTGGCCAAAATCCGGAAGCACTGACCGATAACAACAGTTACACTGTTCTTGTATATGATATAAATTCTCAAAAATTTGTGGAAGAATTTGTTCTTCACGATGACGAAGATAGTACCGGATTTACCGTGGTGCCAGGTAATTATCAAATTATAGTAGAGGATGCTGTCGGACATGAAAGCCAAACTATGGCTGAAATTATGCAACCTGATCAGTTAATCTTAACCATACCAGTGATAAGTGGTCCTTTTTGTGCAGAGGATTCAGCAGCTTTTGTTGAACTAACAGGAATCGGTGGAGTACCTCCTTACAGTTTTAGCATTTATCGAAACGGTGAAATTTTTAATACCTGGAACCAATCGAATTATTATGAATTACTACCTGAAGGTTACTACGAGTTTTTTATTACAGATGCTAATGGTTGTATTGCTACGGATTCACTAATACTGCAAAAACCGAATTCTATACTTTTTGAAGTTCAGGATATTAGCTGTTTTGGTGATTCTTTAGCTACAGCTAAATTAACCATCGAAAATGGTTTGCCGGGACAGTTGTATAAAGTATTCTACTCGCTTTATGAAAATGGTAGTTGGATTTCGAATAATTCCACTGATTTCTTTGACCAGCAAGTCTATATTTCAGATTTGTCGTTCGATGGTGGACAGCAGGTGAATAGCTATTACGTATTTAATGTAATGAACGCTGAAGGCTGCTATAGTGAAGGCAAGACAATGGCTTTCTCTTCTGCCTCCGAGCAACTGTTAGTTGATATAAATACGCTTAATGTAAATGAAATTAACGCTGATATTCAAATTCAAATTACAGGTGGAACAGCGCCATATCGTTTAGAGTTCGATAGTGTGGAGATAACAGATCAGTTTCAAACGGTGAGTACCGGATATCATACTTTTATTGTACAGGATGCCCATGATTGCTTTATTGATGGTACCGTGCTTATTGAACCAGACTATGATTGCCCGCAGCATTTTCACCCGGTATGGGAAGGAAAAGGGGTTTATGATCCGATGAATATTTACATAATTGGTGCAAAAGTTGAAGGGGAAGATCTGGTTCCGGGAGACCAGGTAGGAGTTTTTGACTATGGACTTTGTGTTGGTTATGGTTTTGTAACAGAAACGATCAGTCATCAGAATCTTTTAAATATTGTAGTTAGTGCCAATGATGGGACAGGAAATGGATTTATATCAGGGCATGATATTTCCTATAAAATTTGGAAATGTAGCGATGAGAAGGAGTTTGATGGTATCAATGTGAATTGTTATGATAACCAGCTTAACCCGGTTAACTGTTCAACCTTCAATTCGGGGGGAAGCAGTTTTGTTCAGTTAAATGGAACATCACAGATTGGATTTGCAACCGGTTTTCAACCGGGATGGAATATTTTCTCACTTCCTGTAGTTCCTGATACGGCAGATATGCAATTTGTCTTTGATGATTTGATCAATGCAAATACACTGGTGAAAATCCAGGATGAAACAGGAAATTCGCTGGAAGATTTTGGAATCTTCGGAGGTTGGCACAACTACATTGGGGATGTAAGGCCAACGGAAGGATACAAGATAAAATTAAATGATTTTGATAGCCTTTTTTGTTCCGGGGCAGTGGTAAATTATCCCTTTGGAATCCCGTTGAATCATGGCTGGAATTTGATGGGGTTTCCAAGCTTTAGCTATGTTAACGGAATGGAAGTGGTACAACAGCTGATTGACAGGGAGAGCTTGATCAAGGTACAGAATGAACAGGGTTATTCGATTGAAAACCTTGGGGTATTTGGAGGCTGGCAGAATTTTATAGGTAATTTTTGGGCGGGGAAAGGATTTAAGATTAAGATGAATTCGCCTGATACACTCTGGGTTTACGAAAGCTATTCAAAATCGGCGAAAGTTGAAAAAGGTAAGGCAGAACTCCGGCATTTTAATTTAGCTTACGAAGGGAATGGCACGGATCATATGAATTTTAACCTGGTACAACTACCTACGGATATAATCAACGAAGGAGATGAGATTGCTGTTTTTGATGGCACTACTTGTGTTGGAGCAACAGTAATTTCGGCAGATAACCTGCAAAGCCAGGTAGTTTCCATTCCAGCTTCAGCAACTGATGATTTAGCTATGACTGGTTTTACAGAAGACGATAAATACATTTTGCGACTATGGAAAGCCAATCAAAATATTGAAACTAATATTGAGGCAGCATACGTTTCCGGGTCAAAAGAATTTACTAAGAATGAGTCGGTGATTTTAAGTCTTGAAAAATCAGCTTTGACAGATGCTGGTGAAATAATTGGGAACGACATGACAGAATTAAAGTGTTACCCAAATCCGTTTAGTGATGAAATAGTTATTGAACTTGATTTAGTAAAAGAATCGGAAGTTAATATTGAAGTCTTAAATATTTTAGGGCAATCGGTAAAAACATTCAATAATGAAAAGTATTTACCAGGTGGGATCAACCGGGTTAAATGGAATGGGAAGAATGACGCTGGTGCTTTAGTTCCCGATGGAATTTATAATTTACATATTAATATTAACGAAACCGTATTAAACAGGAAAATTATATGTTCAAAAAACGGATATTAAATTTATGATGTTTTAATTCCACCCCGGATCTTTGGGCAAATCACCGGAGGGAGTAGTAGCAAAGCTGATAACACCACCAGTACTGGTTCCCTCACTATTAGTTGCAAATGCACGCACATAATAGGTTGTACTTGCATCAAGTCCGCTTAAGGATGCTGAAAAAGTGCCAGTGCCATCTCCGGTATTTTCAACATTGTCCCCACTTCCGGGATTGTTATTTGTCTTGCTCCAGTAAAAGCCTCTTGATGTTACGGTAGCACCGCCATCGCTGGTAACTTCCCCGTTTAATATGCCTGAACCGGACGTAACGTCCGATACAGCATTCGTGACAACCACCGGTACGTCAATCATAGGATCTGTAGTAAAACTAACGACATCACCGGTACTTGTACCTTCGCTGTTGGTTGCAAAAGCGCGTACATAATAAGTTGTGTTGGCATCCAGCCCGCTCAGTGAAGCAGAAAAAACACCCGTGCCATCTCCGGCATTTTCAACATTATCCCCACTTCCCGGGTTGTTATTTGTCTTGCTCCAGTAAAATCCTCTTGATGTTACTGTAGCTCCGCCATCGCTGGTAACTTCACCGTTTAATATGCCTGAACCGGACGTAACGTCCGACGCTGCATTTGTGACAACCACCGGTACGTCAATCATAGGATCTGTAGTAAAACTAACCACATCACCGGTACTTGTTCCTTCGCTATTGGTTGCAAAAGCGCGTACATAATAAGTTGTGTTGGCATCCAGCCCACTCAGTGAAGCTGAAAAAACACCCGTGCCATCTCCGGCATTCTCAACATTATCCGCACTTCCCGGGTTGTCATTGGTCTGCTCCAGTAATAGCCTCTGGATGTAACCGTAACACCGCCATCGCTGGTAACTTCCCCATTTAATGTAGCTGAATCGGACGTAACGTCGGATGCTGAGTTTGTTACAACAACTGGTACATCAACAGAAAAAGCAGTGGTAAAATTTACTACTTCGCCAAGGCTGATCCCCTCACTATTTACGGCAAAAGCCCGCACATAATAAGTAGTATTCGTTTCTAATTGATTTAGCGAAACAGAAAATATACCTGTACCACCGCCAACATTTTCAACATTATCGCCGGCACCCGGATCGGCGTTACTACTGCTCCAGTAAAAACCTCTTGATGTTACTTCAGATCCACCATTGCCGGTTACTTCGCCATTTAATGTGGCAGAACTGAGCGTGATGTTTGACGCGGGATTTGTTACTACTGACGGTACCTCATAAACTAATTCGGCCATCTCGGAATAAACTGGTGCGCAAGTTCCTTCAACGATACTTGCCCTGTAATAGCCAAGACCACCAAAAACCGGGAATTCCAGTTTGTCAGATTCTTCATTTAATAGGTCATTCCAGTTGGAACCATCATTACTAAATTGCCATTGCACCTGACCCCTGTAATTATCTACTTGGAGAACAACAGAATCCTGATCTAATTGAATGGTATCATTCTCATTATAAAGCTTTTGGCTAAACGAACTGATCGAAACAATCTGCAGACATAAGATCAGAAACAGTATTAATTTGGTTTTCATATCACTTCATTTAATTTGGGTTAATTAATAATAAACTCTCGTTGGATTTTCTGATCTTTAGTAAATATTAAAAGACTATATATTCCGTTTGGCAGTTTCAGATTTAGCATTTCGGTATGTTCGCCGGTAAAGTTTCTTATCGCATGTTTTTTTATGGTTTTCCCCGAAATATCGACGATATTCAATTCAATTTTATCCTGAGGCTCACCTTTTAAAAGTACCTTAAATTTTCCGTTTGTCGGATTTGGAAATAAGGTTGCGGTTAATGTCTGGTCCTTCGACAAATAATTTGTTACAGCATCTGTCGATAATTTCACGTTTACGGTGTAACTAACGGTAAAACTACATCCGACATATCTGAAACCGTTAGAAATAATTGGTTGTATCTTCAGGGAAAGCCAAAGGATTTATAAGCGTCGGGTCACTCAATGTTTTTGCTGGAGACCAGCTAAAAGTATATTCTCCGGAACCCCCGAGAAACAGTTAAATCTTGCCCGAGCCTTACTGAGTCCCCTTTAACAATGGTAGTATCGCTAACACCGATTTCAAAACCCAGTTCCGGCGGCTGATTTACGTTTAATGTTACGACAGTTTGAGCAGAAATGTACCCTGTTAAAAATACCAGGCATAGCGTTAGTAGTTGCTTCATTGTGTGTATATTTTGATCATTTTCTATATGAAGATAAAAAATTGGCAGCAAAAATAAAATGGTGACAATTGTTTTAGATAACAATTAAATCAGAATATTGCTCAAATGATTTAAATTTTGAGGGAAAAATAGAAGATCAAAATCTTTTCTCCAATTATGATTGGGATATAAAAAAAGCCGGCTAAAAGCCGGCTTCAAAGTAGCGGGGGCAGGACTTGAACCTACGACCTTTGGGTTATGAGCCCAACGAGCTGCCAACTGCTCCACCCCGCAATATATCTTTATTTCAATGAAATTTCGTCGTTAACGGGTGGCAAATATAATACCTTTTCACGAATCTGCAAATACTGGCACGTCAATATTTTATACTGACAAAAGCAAACCTAACTTTACCATTGGTGTTACACGGCTATGTAGGAGTTGAAATTATTTAATATCTACCGGGACTCCTAACCAGGTTTGCAGCTTTGAAATAATCTTATTTTTTAAATCATCGGGCATGTTACTGATACGTGAATTATGTGCCCCACCCGGACGCACAACTTTCTGGAGGTTCGGCTTGTCGGGGATGTTGACCGCTGTAGCTCCCCAGGGATCATACGCACCATAGATGAAGATCATGTCTTTATCGGTTGTGTCCAGAAATTTTTGAACATCGAGCATGGTCTGCGGATTATAGGGCATTGTCATCTCTTTGGTTAGAAAGATTTTTGGCAGGTAGCCTTTCGATGATTTTATTTTCAGGTATTTTTTTAATGGTTTGATATCGTATCCGTAGTATCCAAGTTCATGTTGTGCCTGTACAAAAAACGATTTGATGCTTTCCATCCCTTCAATAGAAAAATAGCTTGGTGATGAAATTTTGAAAAGGTGTTCGAAAAAAGTTGAATCACTGGCCTTTAAATCCGGTAGTGCGTTGGAATTGATGCCATATTGCCAGAAAGCAAACGGGTATTCAAGAACACAATAATCGTAAACTTCCTGTTCCGGAACCCGGAAAGTGTAATTCTTTTCTTTAACTAAATCATGAAACATGGGATAAATTTGTTTTCTGCGTTTTAGTACTTCAAGCTGAACTTGCTGAACATGTTTGCGTAACTCGGGAGTGCCGGTTTTTTCTGCGATAAATTTTGCAAGTCTCTCGTCTTCGACCGAAAAATTTAAAGGGGCAACATAAGCGATTGTTACATCTACATCATCGGGATAAAAAGTACGGTGGTAAGTTGCAGTCTGTCCACCTTTGCTTACACCTGTGTTAACCCATTTCCCGGTGTAATATTTCTTAAAAAGTTCAGTAATTAAATGATGGTCGCCGGCTGCATTTTTTACGGTCAGGTATTTCCAGTCGATGTTTTTGGGCCACGAATCGCCAAAGTACCTGTGCTCGACATCAATCTGGTTGGCGTGCAAAATACGGGCGGGTTCAGTAAGGTAAGTCGATCTACGTGCCTGCGGAGTTACATATCCTTCGGTAACCAACACTACAGGAGCATCTTTTAAAACATTCAACACAAAAACACGCTGATAAAAGAAACCGGCCGTAGTATCGTTGTGATCGAGAGGTTGTTTCACCATTATTTTGTATGATTCAGTAAACTGCCTGTTCCCATCTATTTTTTCAATTTGCTGAATAACCGGCTGGCTTTTCAGAAACTGTAATAAACTACTTTCCTGTGAAAAACTTAAAAGTGCAAGAAATAATAAAATATTAACGAGCAGGATTCTTTTCATAATGCTTATTTTTATTTGTCGAAATGCAAAAATCCGGAACAGAATAGAAACGCCGGATTAAGAGGCTTAAAGGTATAAAAATAAACAAGTGGAAATATGTCTGAAATCATAATAAAAGCATTTTGCAAAAAGGGAAACCCTATGTTTCGGATGGTGTCGTATTCTGTTTTGGCTTTACTTTTTTCATTTAATGCCAATGCGCTGCCAAAAGTTGAAATTACTACAAGTATGGGAACTATAGTTGTTGAAGTTGATACAAGCCGAGCCCCGATAACTGCAAAGAACTTTTTATATCATGTCAAAAAAGGAACCTACAAAAATGCGGTGTTTTATCGGGTAGTAAGGATGGATAATCAACCACAGAATAAAGTTAAAATTGAAGTTATCCAGGGTGGTTTGTATGATGATTCAGTGATTGATAAAATCCCTGCCATTGTTCATGAAACGACAAAACAAACAGGTATCAAACATCTCGACGGAACCATTTCAATGGCAAGAATGGAACCTGGAACTGCTTCCACTGAATTTTTCATTTGTGTTGGTGATCAGCCTGAACTTGATTTTGGTGGAAAACGAAATCCTGACGAGCAGGGATTTGCGGCTTTTGGGAAAGTTGTAAAAGGTATGGATGTAGTTCGGAAAATTCAGCAACAAAAAGATAAAGAACAAATGTTGGTGAAGCCAGTCAAAATACTGGAAATGGAAATTGTAAATTAGAAATTTTTAAAATATCGTAAAAATAAAGCCGTTCAACCCAAAGAAGAACGGCTTTATTATGCAACAAAAATTATTACTACGGCAGCGTTAATACCTCAGTTGCCGGGTCCCATGCAAATACATCCGGAATATAATGCGTTAGACTCATTGTGATGACTTTACCACTGATTGTGCCTTCACCCATGCAGTAAACTTCACCGTATTCATCGTAATACCATGCAGGCTGAGCAGCAACCGTCACATTATCACCACTAACAACAATAATAATGTCGTAACCAACATCATAAAGTTCTTTTGCTTTGTAAACGGTAAGGTTGTTGCCCAAATCTGCTTTTAAAAGATCAACCGACCATTCATCTCCAAAGAACTCTGAAACAAAGTCACCTGTGCCCGCTTCAACATAAGTGAGTTTAAACCCGGCTTTGTAAATGGTAGTATTGTATAGTTCGGAAACATTATCACCCGTTAATGTTAGATTGAACGTGTAAGTCTTTGCAGGGTTAATTAACTCCGGCGCAACTACGGGAACAATTTTTACATAGGCTTTTCCCATTCCATCTTCAAAAGTAACCGAGTTCGATTCAAGAGCAAATACACCTTCAATGTCGCTGGTCATTTCCAGCGAAACTTCAGCTGTAGTAGGTTCATTTAAGTTTGAGCGAACAATTTGCACGCTCACCGAATAATTATTTCCGGCATTAAGAAAATTTTGCGGAACTACGGAAGAACTGAAAGCAACGTAAGGTGCCGCAGGTTCGTAAATTGTCCCAATATTTTCCTGATCGCAGGAAACAAATATCATTGTCAGGATAATTAAGATTGAAAATATATTTTTCATAGTGTCAATTTTTTAGTGTTTAATTATCGGCCAATGGATTCTGATCGATAGTTTCATCCATGTTGCTGTTACCATCAAATTCCGATTGTGGAATCGACATTACAAAGTCAGGATATTCTGGATCCAGCGTGTTTCTCGATAACAGTTTGTCGGTATGGTTGCTGCCTTCAAAATCTCTGGTAAAGCCTGTTTTTAGTCGTTTAATGTCCATAATCCGGCCAACTTCTCCCCACAGTTCAATTCTTCGTTGTAAAATAATTTCATCGAGAAGTGTAACAGAACCACCAACTGGTGTTGTTGGTCCGTTAGGATCATTCGTTGTTAATGTATTTGCGTTTGACAATGACGAAATATCATAATTCGGATCGCGCTGAGCCATTAATTCATTCAGGACCGATCTTGCTTCCGGATATTTACCCTGCATACACATGGCTTCTGCCTGGATAAGCATCATTTCTTCGTGACGCATGTAAATCAAATCTCCCAAAGCACTTGTTGGATCAGAAAATTGAAATTTAAACTGGTTGTAACTTACTTCAGGGCCTATTTCTGCATCTGTATCAAGCGGTCCCAGCCACCAGTTTTTGCGAACATCGGTATCCGATATTTGATCATACAGCCAGGAACTGATACATTTTCTTGCTGTTTCTGCATAAAATTCAGTGCTGGCATCCATGTGGCCAAAAAATGACTGATAACCGTCGGCTTGTTCAGCAATTATCTGGGCACCCCAAAGGACGGTTCCTGCACTTGCATCGTTAAAAGCAAAACCTTTATTCAGGTCGCTCATGGTAAGCATTGAAGTTCCGCCGCTCATGGCAATTTCAGCAGCAGATTCAGCTGTCGCCCAGTCGTTTTTTTCCAGGGCAATGTTAGCTTTTATTCCATTTGCCGAATAATAATCGATATGCGAAATATGCGAGCGAGGTGCTGCAACATCCGGGTTAAGCAATTGCAAGGCCTGTTCCATATCAGCATCAATTTGCAAATAGACATCGGCTACTGTTCCTCTTGGTTTACCTTCTGAAGCGTTTGTGGTTGGTTCAGTATAAATTGGCACGCCGGGAGCATCTTCATTTCCTTTGTATGTTTGCTGATAAAAACGGATCAGGTTAAAGTATGAATAAGCCCGCAAGGCATAAGCCTGGCCAATTAAGCTGCTGATTTCAGAAGGGGCCCCTGTCATTCCATCCTGCGCTGCAATAATTGCATTTGCATTTGAAATAACAGTGTAGTAAAAATACCAAACGGCGTAAGGTCGTCCGCTTTTATGTGTATAATCCGATTTTACATTGTATTTGTAATCAAACCAAAACCATCCGCTTCCACCTTCATGTTGAACCATATCTTCGGCCATTAAATCGTAGGTTAAAGTAAAGGCCATAGTTCCAAACTCTTCGTCGGCCCAGTTTGCTGACCACTGTGAAGCAACGTACATAGCTCTGTAAATTCCGTTAAGTGCAACATTTGCTTTCTCAACATCGGAAAATAATACATCGCCGGAAGTACTATCTGTAGGATTTGTATCCAATTGATCCTGGCAGGAGAAAGTCGCTACAGAAAAAATCAATATGATAAGAATCTTATAAATCTTCATGATGTAATTGTTTTAAAATTTTAATTCAATTCCCAATAGACTTGTTCTAACAGGAGAATATGAAAAGTTGGTAGATCCGGTAAAATCATATTGCGGATTCAAACCATCTAAGTGAGTGAACAGTGCCACATTGTCGAATGCAACATAAGCCCTTATACTCCCAATGCCTGCTTTTTGAAGTATTCTTTTTGGTAAGGTATATCCAAATGTAATGTTTTTGATGGCAAAGTAAGAGGCATCAATAAGTTGACTGTCAGTGAACGGGCGCGAAAAACCGGTTCCGTTTTGTATCCTGGGAATATCGGTAACATCTCCGGGTTTCCTCCATGCCCTTTCTATGTTAGCTGCATAATTAGTTCCGATGTAGGTTGGATTTAACAGCCCGAGATAAACTCCGTCCCTGATTTCACCACCCACTGAGAATGTAGTCATAAACGACAGATCGAAGTTTTTGTAAATAACGAAATCGCTACCGAAAGCCCCGTAAAAATCGGGAATACGGCTGCCTGCAATTATCTTACTTTGCGATGCTTTCTGGTAATCGTTGGAGATATATGGTTCCCCAGGATTTCCTTCAGCGTCCTTATCGTACACCCAATACAGCTGGGCTCCGGTTGTAATATCAACACCTGCTGACCGTGTCAGGTAATAAGAATTAATTTCTTCTCCTTTCTTTTGAATAAGGTTACCGTTAACGATCTGGTCTTTTTCTCCGTCAAGTTTTACAATCTCATTTTTAAGGGTAGTAAGGTTCAAATTTGCACTCCAGCTAAAATTATTGGAATTAACCACACTTACTTTCGTATTGAATTCAAGACCCGAATTCAACATCTCACCAACGTTGGCCCAGTAACTGTCGAAGCCCAGTGAAGTTGCCAGTGGTTTTTGCATCAGCATGTCAACCGTTCTTCGCTGATAATACTCAAGACCAAACTCAATACGGTCCAAAAGAATTCCTTCGACACCCACATTAAAATTGTTGTTTTCTTCCCACTTTATGGAAGTATTTTCCAGCGATGAAAGTAAAGCCCCGTTTAGATTGGCATTTGCCCAGTCGAGGCTGTAAAGCGATTGCCATCCGTAGTAAGTTCCTATATTGTCATTTCCCTGTTTCCCGTAACTGGCTTTAAGTTTTAAGTTATCGACAAACTTTACGTCTTGCATAAAACTTTCTTCACTAATTCTCCACGATGCACCAATTGACCAGAACTGTCCCCAACGGAAATCTTTGTTAAAACGCGATGAACCATCGGTTCTGAAACTGGCTGATAAATAATACCTGTCGGCAAAATCGTAAGTTAAATTGCTTAAGAAAGATTCTATAGCGTAGTTATCTTCAAAAGATGTAAGTAATGAAATGGTTGAACCCGGAGCCAGTTGTTTGATGCCTGCATAAGGGAAACCGGTTTTTTGTCCTTGCATTTGGTTGATTACCAATTCATAGAATTCGTGTCCGGCCAATACATTAATACTGTGCTTTCCAAAATCTTTCTTATACCGAAGAAGTTCATTAATTGTATAAGAAAAATTACGATTATTTACCAGGTCAAGCAATCCGCCAACTGTTGCGGCGTTACCGAAATCCGGATTCCAGTAGGTAGTTTGGTTTGAATTGATATAATCAAATCCAACATTTGTCGACAGGGATAAACCTTCGAGAGGTTGATAAATACCTTTGCCTAAAAGGTCAAGGTGAAATCTTCCTGATAAGTTATCTGCAACAGTTTCATAGGCATCGTTAAAAAGTGTAGCCACCGGGCTCCAGTTTGGATTTGCCCCTGCCGGCCTTGTTCTACCGTAGTCAAACTGTTTTTCCCCGGTTTCAGAAAGTACCGGATTTCCGTTTTCGTCCTGAATATATACCGGGTAAATAGGAGCCATATATTGTGCTGAATACCATACGTTTGAATTGGAAGTAGTGTTTTCGTATCCCAGGTAATTTTTATCGGTTTTCGAAAAGTTGACATTTCCTCCATACTTTAACCATGTTTTAGGTTCCATTTCGGCGCCAATCCTACCTGAGATTCGTTCAAAATTAGTCGTCTTTAGTAATCCGTCATCTTTCAGATAAGCAATAGAAGCAAAAATCTTTGAGGTTTCGGAACCACCGTTAATAAATAGCTGGTATTCCTGGCGGGCTGCATCTTTGTTGGTAATTTCATCCATCCAATTTGTTTCATACAAAAGTTTGGCAGATGGATTTACTTTCCCGGTTTCAGGATCAATTAATTCAGAAACCGGCATGTTGTATGGATTATACATTTCATTGGATCCAAAAATTCCGGTACCGCCTTTCATCGCTTCAACAGCCATTGCACCAGCCTGATCGGGATGTACACCACCGTTGTAAATCAAGTCATTTTTATATCCCTGAAACGAAGCTTCAATAAAATCGGCTGTATTTAGTGTTTTATACGGCTTAATTGCCCTGTCCGAAAAGCCGTACGTAGCTTTGAAGTCAACTGAAAGCTTTTCTGCGTTTCCTTTTTTTGTTGTAATAACTACTACACCATTAGCTCCACGAGAACCGTAAAGCGCCCCTGCGGAAGCATCTTTTAAAATAGTCATCGATTCAATGTCTCCGGGATTGATTGAGTTTAAATCACCGTCAAAAGGAACACCATCAACTACGTACAAAGGATTATTGCTTGAGTTGATGGATCCGAAACCACGGATAACGATACTGGCGCCATCTCCTGGCTGTCCTGAACCAGACGTAGCCTGAACACCGGCAACTTGTCCTTCAATAGCTTTTGAAATGTTTGCAACAGGCCGTTTTTCCAAAACATCGTTATTAATAACTTCGGCAGAGCCCGTAAACGATTCTTTTTTGGCAGTACCATAAGCAACAACCATAACCTCATCAACACCTATAATATCCGGAAGCATAGTAACATTGTAGGTATTACTTGAAGTAATGGGAACATCCACTGTTTTCATCCCTACAAACGAAAAGGTAAGAACCTGGTCTTCGGGAACCGTTAATGTAAATTCTCCGTCGGGATTTGTAATTGTGCCGGTTGTAGTTCCCTTTACGGCTACTGAAACTCCCGGAATGGGAGAACCGTCATCACCAATTACTTTCCCGCTAATTTGCTTTGTCTGAGCATAGATTGCAACTATCCCAAAACACAAAGCCATTACTGTAAGCAGTAGTTTTTTCATAGAACAATAATTTATATTAATACTAAGGTCTTTTCTTGTCAGGCCAATTCCCGGTTTCAGGAATGCGTTTTTTTAGGATAAAAAAAACTCCCGCTGAGGAAGCGGGAGTTAATATCTACCTAACGGTATGATATTTTGCACATTTTACATTTTTTTGGTAATGCTGTTTAAAACTATTTCTATGTAAATAAAGTAGTGCCTTGTTAAAGTTTTAATCACCGAATTCCCCGAATAATGAATAAATTAGATTGAACGCATTGCTAAACCTTTCTTCTAATGGCTTTTGATTCAAACATAACAAAACATGTCGTTAAGAATTTTTAAAATCAACCAATGACCATTATCGATATGCGAATGGAAATATTTACTATATAAAGCAGGACGTTTATATTTATTTGGTGTTTGTAGATCATATTTAGTGGTTTGCAGATTCAGGATAATCAAAAAAAGAGATGGTTTTGGCGACCTCTCTTTTTGTTAAGCGGGATTTTACTTTGTCTCAGGTAAACTATTTATATCTGTCTGACTAATCCTAAAAACCTTGCATTTTGGTATTTTGCTAATATCCCGGAATCGGGGAGCCGCCTTCGACAATTACTCGCCCGTTAATTTGCTTTGTTTGGGCTTACATAACAACTATGCCGAAAAACAAAGCCATTACTGTAAGCAGTAGTTTTTTCATAGATAAAAATTTATGTTAATAATAAAGCAAGCTCATATGCATTTTTTCCTAAAAAAACTCCCGCCGGGGAAACGGGAGTTTAAATATCTGCCACTAGATCAGATATTTGCACCTTATTACATTAAGTAACATTATTGAACTATGTAATTTCAGATGTGCTTCATTTTAATAATCCCCTTACTTCCCCGAAATGAATATTTTATAATGATCCACAATTTGGATTTTTTGGCTTTTAATTCAAACATAGGTAAACAATCAATCGGGGAGTGATTAATTCAATAAATGACTAATTTCAGAAAGTAAAAGAAGGCTATTTATATGCCAGTGTGGAAAGTTGATGAGGAGTGTATTTGGATAGGAATAAACAGTTATTTGCAGATTAATCCCGGGTAGTAGCAACAAAAAAGGCGGGTGAAATTCCCGCCTTAAACTTATTTAAGCTGCAACATTTGCAAATGCTTTAGAAAGCACGTCCGGATAAATCTCTCCGAAATTCTCATAACACCACAGGTACAATTCCCGCAGTTCTTCTTTTTCAACCCAATCAATACATTTATTCAATTCTTTACTGAATAAATCTTTGCTGAAACTTACTTTTGGTAATATTGTTTTAGCGTACTCCAACATAGCATTGATCTTTTATATTTCGTCATTAAAATAACCTTGATTTTCCATTTTTGTTATGTTATAAAAAAGGGTTTAACAATCGTTAACAATAAAATTCCAAAAGGTATATTAGCAGTCTGCTGAATGGCAGTTTATTACAAAAAAAAAGTGTTAAACCTGTTTGAAAACATGATTTTCCAAAAAGATTTTTTGGCACGGGAGAATAATTGTTTTAGTGCAGTAAAATTGTATTTTTCACAAATTGTCGAATAGCATCTTTCAACGAAATTTCAGCCTGAAAAGATTTTACAAAAGCACTTCCAATGATAGCGCCATTTGCAAATTTACAGGCATTAGTGAATGTGTCATGATCTGAAATTCCAAATCCGATCAATCGCGGATTTTTCAGGTTCATTTGTTGAATACGTTCAAAATAATCCTGATGAAAATCTTCGACTTTCTTTCCGGCGCCTGTAGTCGATGCTGATGAAACCATGTAAATAAATCCTTCTGAAGCTTCATCTATTTGCCGGATTCGTTTTTCTGAAGTTTGAGGTGTAATCAGTAAAATATTGTGAAGGTTATTTATTGTGAATATTTCTTTGTAATGTTCTTCAAACTCTTCCAGCGGAAGATCGGGTAATATAGTTCCATCAATGCCAATTTCACTACATTTTCTGCAGAACTTTTCCACGCCAAACTGTAGCACAGGATTAACATAACCCATCAAAATCAAAGGTACTTTTACTGATTGGCGAATTTCTTTTAACTGTTCAAAAAGCAGCTTCAGGCTCATTCCGTTTTTAAGTGCTTCCTCGCTGCTATGCTGAATGGTTGGACCATCGGCTGTGGGATCGGAAAAGGGAATTCCGATTTCGATGAGGTCAACACCATTTCTTTCTAACTCCTGAATAATTTCTACGGTATTATTCAGATTTGGAAATCCGGCTGTAAAATACACCGAAAGTATGTTTTCTTGTTTCGATTCAAAAAGTTGATTTATCCTGTTTTTCATTCTGTAGTTTTTATGTCATTTCGACGACGAAGAAGGAGAAATCTGTTTCTACAAAGATTCGTATATGTCTTCATTAAGAAACTTCCATTCTGGATTAAATTGATTTATCAGATTCTCTTTTTTCTCCCGCCTCCATTTTTTTATTTCTTTTTCTCTCTCAATAGCATATTCTATTTGTTGGAAATGCTCATAGTAAATTAAATAATTGCAATTATATTTTTTTGTGAATCCGGGTATCAACTTATTTTCGTGTTCATAGATTCTTCGTTGCAAATCATTTGTAATCCCGATATAAAGAACAGTCTTATTCTTATTTGTGACAATGTAAACAAAGTAATTATGATCTTTCATCGTTTTTATGATACAGATTTCTCAGTCGTACCTTCTTCGAAATGACAGCATTTAATATCCAAAATAATTTAAATAAGTCTCCATGTCTTTATTTCCGCTGCCTGAAAGATTAATCACATTAATATCATCAGGATTCATTTTAACTTTCTCCAATGCCGCCAGTGCATGTGCCGATTCCAGGGCAGGAATAATTCCTTCTTTTTGAGTTAACAGTAAAGCTGCATGTAAGACTTCTTCGTCGGTGGCAGAAAGATATTTTGCCCGGCCTGTTTTAAACAGATTTGCATGCATCGGGCCAATTCCCGGGTAGTCGAGTCCGGCAGAAATTGAGTAGGGTTCCGTAATCTGTCCATCACTGTTTTGCATGAGCATGGTTTTACAGGCATGTAAAACTCCGGGCGAGCCAACGGTTAAAGTAGCTGCTGTTTCAGGAGTATCAACACCTTTTCCTGCTGCTTCCACGCCGATTAATTCAACTTTTTCATTATCCAGAAAATGATAAAAAGCACCTGCTGCGTTACTTCCTCCCCCAACACAAGCCAAAACCCGTGTGGGGAATTCGCTTCCTGTTTGTTCCTTTAACTGGCTTTTTATTTCAGCGCTGATAATGGATTGAAAACGTGCAACCATATCCGGAAATGGATGTGGACCAACTACCGAACCAATGATGTAATGGGTATCTTCGGGATTATTTATCCAGTCGCGCATGGCTTCGTTGGTAGCATCTTTTAATGTTTTGTTACCACTGTGAACCGGAACAACTTCAGCACTCAACATTTTCATTTTCTTCACGTTTGGCGCCTGCCGCGATACGTCGAGTGCTCCCATATAAACTACACATTTGATTCCTTTGAGTGCGCAAACAGTTGCCGTTGCCACGCCATGTTGACCTGCCCCTGTTTCCGCAATAATCCGGGTTTTCCTAAGTTTTTGAGCTAACAGAATTTGACCGATGGTGTTATTTAACTTATGAGAACCAGTATGATTCAAATCTTCGCGTTTCAAATAGATTTTTGAACCGTAATGTTCTGATAAACGACTGGCAAAATACAACGGAGACGGACGCCCGACATAATTCTTCATCAAATCATCAAATTCGGTTTTGAACTCCTCTGATTCGATAATTTCCAGATACCTCGCTTTTAGTTCGTCAATGTTGGTGTACATCATTTCGGGAATCCATGCCCCGCCAAATTCACCGTAATATCCTTTTTCGTTAACTTGATAATTCATTTTGTTCTTTTTTGTCATTCCCGTGCAAACGGGAATCTGTTACTTCCTTTGGTGAGTTTCCTGCTTTCGCAGGAATGACAACAACGGTTGCAACCTTAGTCTTTTAATTCTTCAATAAACTCTTTCAATTTTTCAATATTTTTTAATCCGGGTTCTTTTTCAAAACCGCTGTTTAAATCTACTCCTGCAAGTTGAGGATGGTCAATTTTTTTTATCTCTTCCACATCTTCCGGTTGAATCCCGCCACTTAGCAAAAAAGGAGTTGTTCCGTTATATTTCTCCAATATTTTCCAGTTAAATTTTTTACCTGAACCCCCTGGCAGGTTTGTTTTTGTGTCAAAAAGAAAATAATCAGCAATGCCTTTAAATGGTTTTGTTTTAGCAAATTCAAAGTTTTCGTTCACATTAAAAACCTTAATGATCTTTAGTCCCTGATATTTAAGAATCTGGCAGGTTTTCGGATTTTCATTTCCGTGTAGCTGCACCCATTCAAAGCCAAATTGCCTGGCCAGTGCCAGTATTTTAAATGCATTTTCATTTACAAAAACACCAACTTTAGGTTTTGCTGAATTAAAAAGCCCGGATTGTGGATTCTCACCTACATACCTTTTGGATGATGGATAAAAAATAAAGCCCAGCAAATCAACCGGAAGCTTTTCAACAGCTTCGCGGTTTGCTGTAACTTTCATTCCACAGACTTTTATTTTTAGTGTTTTTTGCATTTTAAAATTATTAATTAGAATTTCCCCGATAGCTATCGGGGTACTCAGTCTGACTATCACCCAGAGCGGAGTAGAAGGGTGATGATTACTTCAATATTTTTTTAATTTCTCAATCAACTTCCTACAAGCTTCTCCCGGATCTTCAGCTTTCATAAAAGTTTCACCAATCAAAAATCCTTTAAACCCGTTTTTCCTTAAATAGTGAATAGTTTCAACATCTTTAAGTCCACTTTCCGAGATTTTTACAAATCGGTCAGGGATGAGTTTTGCAAGTTTCACTGAAGTTTCCACATCTACTTCAAAGGTTTTTAAGTCGCGGTTGTTTACGCCAACTATGTCAACAAAGTCATTAATTTTCTCCAATTCTTTCTCATTATGAACCTCCATTAAAACTTCCATTCCAAGGCTTTTTGCTTTTTTAGCTAATGCCTCGGCTTTCTTTTTCGTTACGCAGGCTGCAATCAGCAAAATTACATCAGCACCATAAGCTTTTGCTTCCACCAGTTGATAAGGATCAATAATAAAATCTTTCCTTAAAATCGGAATTTCCGGATTTGTTTCGCGTGCTTTTACCAGGTTCGCTTGCGAGCCTCCAAAAAATTCTTTTTCAGTTAAAATGGACAAAGCCGCTGCTCCGGCATCAGCGTAAGCTTTTGTTACCTCTTCAACTTTTGCTGAAAGATTAATTTCCCCCTTCGAAGGTGACTTCTGTTTGAACTCGGTGATGATCCCGGAAGAACCTTCGGCCAGTAAGTTTGATTTCAACGAATTGCATTCCCTTTTAAAGTCAGGAATCATTTTTAGTGCCCTTAAACTAACCACCTTTTTTTGATGGGTAATTTCCAGTTTTTTGGCTTCGATGATTTTGTCGAGAATCGTCATTTTTTAACTAATTGGTTACCTCTTTTAATTTTTCCAGTGCTTTTCCACTTTTTAGTGATTCATTTGCCATATCAACACATTCATATAATTTTTTATTGGGGAAAACAACGTTTAATCCTACAGCTGCATTGGCTACAACAACGTTGGTTTGTTCTTCGGTTCCTTTTCCTTCCAATATATTTATAAAAATCTTAGCAGCTTCTTCTACTGAATTCCCACCGTAAAGTTTTTCAGGAGCAATTTTTTCAACCCCGAAATCTTTGTTAGAAAGAAATCCTTCTGCTTTATTATTTGCAAAATGGGTATCCGAAGTAAGTGAAACTTCATCATATCCGTCATTACTGTTTATGATGACAAAATTAACATCCAGTTTGCTATATACATTTTTGTAATGATTAAAGTTCTCTTCATTATTCACCCCCAACATCTGGTATTTTGGGGAAGACGGATTGATCATCGGGCCGAGGATGTTAAAAAAGGTTTGCACTTTTAGCGCCCGGCGAACCGGAGCAATGTGCTTCATGGCCGGATGAAACAGCGGTGCATGCATAAAACAAAAATTTCCTTTGTCCAGATCACTTTTTAGCTTTTCAACATCGTTGCTAAATTTATACCCCAACATTTCCAGCAGATTAGAAGAACCACTGGTTGACGAAACGGCGTAATTTCCATGTTTGGCTACGTTAACACCTGCACCTGCAATAATAAAACTAGCCAGCGTTGAGATGTTAAACGTATTTTTTCCATCGCCGCCGGTTCCAACAACATCGATGGCGTTGTATTCTGAAAGATCGGTTTGCAGGCTCAATTCTGCCATGGCATCACGAAAACCTGCCAGTTCTTCCGAAGCCAACTGACGCATTTTAAATACAGTAAGAAAAGCGGCAAATTCCGCTTCACTGTGCATCCCTTTTCCAACTTCCAAAAGGCTTGATTTTGCCTGATCGCGTGAAAGTGTATTTCCTTCAAAAAGGTATAATAATGTTTCTTTCATGATTACAAATTTAGCTGTTTAACCAGTTTTCAATTATTTTTTCGCCAAGTGGTGTAAGCACCGATTCGGGGTGAAACTGCACTCCCTGAACATCGTATTCTTTGTGTTTCATACTCATGATAAATCCATCGTTATCGTAGCTGGTTACTTCCAGGCAATCCGGCAATCCTTCCTGTTGAACAATCCATGAGTGGTACCTTCCGACTTCAAATGTTTCCGGCAATCCATTGAAAAGAACCGATCTTGTTTCAGTGAGTTCAACCGGCGTTGCAATGCCATGTAAAACTTTACTCATATTGAGTAGTTTTCCACCAAATGCTTCGCCTATGGCCTGGTGACCAAGACAAACGCCCAACACACTTTTTTTCGGAGCAAATTCTTTAATAATATCCAGAAGTAGTCCTGATTCTTTGGGTAACCCAGGACCGGGAGAAAGTACAATTTTGTCGTATTTTTCCAGGTCTTCCAGTGTAACTTCGTCGTTACGAAATACATCAACAGGCAACCCTGAGATTTTTTTGATTGCGTGTACCAGGTTGTAGGTAAACGAATCATAATTATCTATAACTACTATTTTCATTTCTTATTACTTACTACTAATTACTATATACTAATTGATCTCTTTTGCCATTTCAATGGCTTTTTTCAAAGCTGCAAGCTTATTGTTCACTTCCTGTAATTCACTTTCTTCCTGTGAGTCGGCAACAATTCCAGCGCCGGCCTGGTAAAACAATTTGTCTTGTTTACTCAGGAAAGAGCGGATCATAATTGCATGATTCAGCGTTCTGTCGAATCCAAGATAACCTATGCACCCACCGTAATATCCACGGTTCTGATTTTCATATTTATCGATCAATTCCATGGCTTTATATTTTGGCGCACCGGAAAGTGTTCCTGCCGGAAATGTTTCGCCAAGTACTTTTATCAGGTTGGTATCGTCAGTAATTTCTCCTGAAACCTGGGAAACCAAATGAATAACATGTGAATAAAACTGAACTTCTCGATAGGTTTCAACGACCACATGGTCGGCGTTACGGCTCAGGTCGTTACGTGCCAGATCGACCAGCATCACATGTTCCGCATTTTCTTTTGGATCTTTACTTAATTTCTCAGCTAACTCACGATCCTGATCATCATTTCCTGTGCGCTTAAAAGTTCCGGCAATTGGGTGAATATAAGCTTTGTTATTATTAATTCGTAATTCAGCTTCAGGACTTGATCCAAATATCCGGTACGTGCCGTAATCAAAATAAAAAAGATAAGGAGAAGGATTAATCGAACGTAATGAACGGTAAACATTAAAATCATCGCCTTCAAATTCCTGCGAAAACTGCCTGCTTAAAACAATCTGAAATACATCGCCCCGGTAACAGTGTTCCTTCCCTTTGGTTACCATGTGCTTGTATTCTTCGTCAGTTATGTTTGATGTTTCACTTCCAACCGTTTTGAACTTTGCTGTTGAAAAGTTTAGGTTTACCAGTAAATGATGAATATAATCCATTTGTGAATCTTCATTTTCCAGCAGGTTTTCCACCATGTGAATCTGATTTTTGTGGTGATCGATGGCAACAACGTACTTGTAAAAGCAATATTTTACTTCCGGAATCTGGTATTCTTCGTATTTATCTGCTGCAAACCTAATGGATTCAAAATGCTGGATGGCATCGAAATTCATATAGCCAAACAAACCATTGGCGGGCAGTTCAATTTTATCCGACTGTACATTAAAAGTTTTGAAGAATGCATCCAGTTCATTATCGAGTGTTCTTTCTTTTGAAAGAAGAAATTCCTCTTTTGTTGTTCCCGGGAGTTCTTTGGTCACCTTCCAATTAGCGACAGTAAAACAAGCCACCGGGCTAAAACAAATAAACGAATATGCATTTTCGTGCCCGTGATAGTCGGAGCTTTCCAAAAGTATAGCCTTTGGATACAATGTTCGAAGACGAAGATAAATACTAACCGGGGTAACGGTGTCGGCAAGTATTTTTCGTACTACTGGTTTGTAATTTAGTTTTTCCATTTTTCAATATTTATTTATTCTTTACTTTTTCGTTTTTTTCCTCCCTTTTAGGTGAGGGTTAGGGTGGGGTCAAAAAAAACGGCTCACCGTGATCCGATGAGCCGTTTCTGCTTTTTAAGGCGATAGCGTTACTTCTTTTCACGGTTTTGTAAAAAGTTGAGCTGCCACCACCAAATATTTTTTTCCATTCTTATCATTTTTTTATAACATAAAAAAACCCGCCCTTTTCGAGGAGCAGGTCCATTTTGAAATATCTTTAAAAAAATCCAATATGGCTCTTTAACTCCTCACTTACGTAAGAAGACCCCACCACGGAAGCCATATTGTATTTATTTTTTTCATATCAACTTTCAAATTCAATTCAAAAAAATAAAAAATTTCAATTAAAAACAACTGTACTCACAAAAAGTTTAGTTAAAACCCGCTTTTACTGTGCCAATGTAAATCGGAAACTAACTCCAATGTTAGTATTTGATGTTTTAAAAGTGTTATTAACATATGGGTTACTTAAATTTTTATCAAAGAAAACACGCATCTGAAAACGATCACTCAACTGGTATTCAGCATAAGTTTTAATAGAGAATGAACTTTGTCCGGCAGTTAACTGGTCCTGATCTGTATCCAGTTTACGTAATGCAGTTTTATTTTTACGATATGTAACATCTGCTCGCAGGTTTAAATCATTAGAATATGATTTCTGGGAATTTTTAGTTTTGATGATCAGGTCCATTTGAGTAAAACGATAACCAACTCCCAGGGTATATTCGCTGTTTAATATTTCAGTAAGCTGGTTATTGGCAAATGAAAGATTCAGGTTACGGGTGCGTTTAATATCAGCGGTGGTAGTAAGATCGCCAACCCACATAATATTAACATTAATAAGCGGGCTGAATGTTTCCATAATATTCACTGAATTAAAATCATACGGAGGAACGAAATTTTCGGCTGCATCACGAGCATAGCTATAACCATCAGATTCTTCGAAAAAATTAAGGTTGGTAGCAAATGAGCCAATGTTATAACTGGACCGATATGCATGTGTAATATTCATTGATCGCATAATTCGGTTCAGTCCGGGTATTTTTGAAACCATTCCTTCATACTGAATCCGCCAGTTTGGCCGGATAAATTTTATTGACGGGAATAAATTAAGCGATATTTTTTCCGGGTCTTTTTTCTGGTATGCTGCCAGGAATGCCGGCACAAGCACTTCCACTGAACTTGGGCCATAACCATCCCGGTATTCAGGATTATCCTTATTGGGAGTATTAGGATTGTATCCAAAACCATTATTAGGATTGTGTTGTTCCGCAAGTCTTCTGGAAATTATTTTTCTATATTCTTTCAGATTGTCAAAGGCCTCTGACTGCTGCACTTTTTCTTTGCCCAGTGAGAAAAACGCAGTTCCCCAGGTAAGCGTTGACATGCTAAAGCTCCCTGTCTCTGAACGACTGTTAGCATTGAAAATACCGTTATCATAATCGTAGTTGTAGAACTCAGAAATATTTTTAGAGAAAGTTCTGTCGGCAGTAACGTCGATTCGTAAATCAGGCAGAGGTTCAACAGTAGCACGCAGATTGATTCTTTCCGTTTGGGTGAACAGATAGGGCATATTTAAAGTAGAATCGTTGGTGATCCATCCGTTTTCGGCGGCCTTCCTTGCAAAATTATAGTCTTGCCAACCCATCAAAAATCCCATACCGGGAGCAAAACTGCTTGCCTGTCCGTAAGAAAACATTGGATCGGGAGTATATCTGCCTGCGCCAAAGACAACCGGCTCCGGTAAGTAACCGGGCAAAACAGTTCCTCCTGATTTTGTATATGTTCCTGAAATATTCTGAATCCCTAATATAACTCGCGTCGTTACATCGAGTATATCTTTGAGCAATCCCTGATCTCCGGGCTTCCCGGTCACTGTCAACATTGCCTGTGAAGCATCGGCAAGCGGAACAATTTCGATATTATTTAAATCCAGTGTATTTACTTTAACAGGAATTACTTTCCCGTCCACTCCGGTAACTAACACCTTAACTTTTTTAGTGTTTAATTTGTGGTTTATTTTCTGAGCTTTGTCTTTTTCAAGTTTCACATTACTGGTGTAAGTTTGTTCCTGTTTTTTTTGCGGTAAGGGCTGCTTCGATTGATTCCGTTGATTATTTGAACGCCGGGCAAGGCTTCCCATGGCGCGCCCTGTTCGTCGAAATTTTTGATTAATCTCCCGGAAGTATGGCACTTTATTATACAGGCCCGATAAATTCATATTTCCGGTGAGCTGAATATTATTCGAATTTTGTACCCTATTTCCCAGGTGTATGGTATCAGCAGTGATAGGCCCGGCAATCCAATTATAACTTCCCTGGTAACGGAATGTTGATGTCATGAAACTCAACATCTTTATCTGGTTGATTGGTAGCGTGTACGAAACATTGACATTATGATTATATAAGGTTGGCCTTCCCAAATCCCACAAATTATTAAGGATTGAATCTTTTTTCCACTGGTAATCGTCATCATGCTTATTCATTCTTCCCTCAGGTTCATCAATTCTTGAGGTACTTTGAGATGAAAAGTCAACTTTTAGTGTACGCGTAACATCATATCGTAAATCAAAAGAACGGTTCCAAAGGAAATCTTTTTCGTACGTAGGCGGAATAAGGAAACTGGGATTGGTAATATTTCGGGTTAGTATTTCATGATATCTTCGGTATAAATCAGTTCTGAACGAAATTTGAGTCGGGAGCGGATAAAAGTTAAAATTACCGATTAGTTTTAAGGGCCCTTTTTGCAGAAATCGTATTTTCTGTAAAGGCTGGATAAGTTTGGGCCGGCTACTGTAATTATAAGATAACATGCCCCGGTAAGTTTTGTCGTTGTTGTATTCGGTATTTACATCCCGCTTTGAAATTTCATTGTACGAATAGCTGACGGCAAAATTTTCAGGATCCCACAAATGTGTCTTTTCTTTTTGTTTCTGAGGCTCTATTTTTGCATTGGTGATGTTAATACTTTTCCTTTCAACAAGATCCTGTGATATGAATTTAATTGAATCCCGCTCATGTTTTGACGCGGCATGGTCAAGCGATTTTGAAAGCTCAATGTCAGGGTCGAGAGGATTATATTTTGGATTTACCGCACTACGCGAATAACCATAATACACAGGCAAACGAACACCAATTTTTTCCGGGAAAAAACGGCCAAAATCTAATGTTGCAGAAACGTCGATATCATGCTGGTCGTCAAGTTGTCGGTTATTTATATTTTCATTCAGATTACCGTATCCGCTTGAGCGTGTTCTTCCGGCAACAACAACACTTCCAAGGTCGGCAAGCCTTGTTGATAAACGGGCATTTGCAGCCCATCCTCCTTTTTCATCAAAATCCGAAAGCCGCAATTCGTTTGTCCATACTATTACCGATTTGGGCCCCGTATTTAGCTGTCCTCTGCGATTTCTTATCCCCAACATCATTACCTGCACATCCCCTAAGTTGGGATTCCCCTTTATTTTTACCCGGTTACGGTTTTTATTCCAACCTTCATGTATAATTTCGAAAACATCCTGAATTGACACGGTTGAGTTAGCCGGACGCATGGCGTCATTTCGTTGTAACTTTACATTCGTAAACAGGTCAAGCGGAATATCCAGTCGGTTTTCATCCGGCCACACAATGTAACGGTCACTTTCAATATCTCCGTTATAGCGGCCAGGTGGGGTTAATTTAAGTGGGATCTCGTATTCATAATAATTATAATTGTAATCGGAACCAAGACGAATAAAGAAATATAATTCATCGTCTTTCAAAGGGTCACCTTCAATTGCTTCTGCATGAACTTCCATTTTTAATTTTTTGTATCTTCTGAAATCCATGCTGATCGATTTGTAAGCTGCTTTAGCGTCTCCTTGTTCCAGGTTGGTGACTTTCATTGACATTGATTGTTCGTTCAGCTGGCGAAGCTGCGGATTTGCAGGATCAATCACCCGGTTGATGCCAGGAGGTAAAATATAATTAACCGGTTCCTGTCCACCATTTTCCTCAATACTTACAGCTGAAATATCGAAATTGGCATTAGGTGATGATGCACCTTCATCTCCTAAATTACGAGAATAACGTCGCCAGTCGGCTCTTACCAGGTCGAGCTCTGCAAAACGTAGGATTACAGAGTCCTGGAATCCGTGCAGGAACATACGTAAAAAGCGAATAGACTTAAAATCACTTATGTTGCCGAATACCTGTTCAGGATCTTTAATAGGAATTTTAAACTGATACCATTTAATACGAGAAACCTCGCCATTTTTCAACTGAACAGGAGCTACTCTTATAGAACTAATATAATTCTGTCCCTGAACCATGTCCTTCTTTCGAAGACTCACATGATACTGGTAATAACGTTCATATTCATTCAGGGTATTGTCGTTATTTATGTCTTCCACGTCCGGAATAGTTGATGCAGATGTAGGATAACTTTCAGGCGACATTTCGGTAGTTGGAGAGTTTCCGTCAGGACCGTTGTATTTCTTGTAGCGTTCCAAAATGCTAAGTTTTTCCTGATCATAATCACTACCGCGATAATAATGATAGTCGTCCGTGGAGGGGTCAGCCAACGCTTTCTGATAAACGTCATCACTAACTCTTTGCTGAAGTTCGTTCAGGTATTTATTAAAATACGTTTGCTCATCTGCATCACCTAACCCATCAAAACCAATGTCCTGATACTTTCTGGAATTCGGATTATTGTCAAAGGCATTTACCAGCGATTGCTGCGTTGATACCCTTCCCCAAATAGTTGAATCAACATTGGTTACCACATTTGATGTAGGAAGTCCGTTCTCAAAAGCTTTTCGGGAATCCTTCAAAATATCTTCCGAGATATCTCCAAGGTCGAAATACAGATCACCACCGCTGTTTAGTCCCAGACTATCATACACAAACGGATCCATCAACCAGAATTCAATAGTTTCGATGTTAGAAGTTTCAAAGTCGCTGGTTTCTATTTTACGCATAATTCCACCCCAGCGTGTTTCGGGTGCTGCCAAAGTACCATCGGCATTTACCCCTGCAGAATAATTGGTAGGTTGTGCATCATAGTTATACGGGCCACGTTCCTTGGGATAAAATGCCAGATCGAATACAGGAATATTGGTTGGTTGTCCTACCGGCTGTTCTTTTGCAGGGAACAGTTCTCTTTCAAAAATCTCACGCACAAAATGATTTGACTGTTGGTTTACATCATTTTTAATATAATCGGGTGTTAAACTATTGTTGCGCAAAAAAAGCGGATCAATAATATAAAATGCCAGTCTTGCGCGATTTGCCCCATATTCCAGTGAGTTGTTCAAATCCGCTTCCGGAAACAATGCCTGATGCTGAGGCGTACTTGCCAATACCCATGACTGTCGCGTTTTTAATGAAATCGATGTCTTTGTTCCTTCAAAGTCGTCAATGTATGCGTTTCCACTTTTTGCAATTGCCCGGGCGTGTCCCGGAATTAAATTAGCAACCTCTGCCTCAAAATCAATAGATGATGGTGTCTTGGTTGTATAAAAGGGGAGGGCATCTATTGCCTTGGTCAATAGCATACTCTGCGTGTTGTACCGCGCATCCATTCCCAAAACAAGGTTTGAAATAGGATCTTCACCGTAGTCAACTTTTTGGGTCAATGGCCGCTCGTGCATATAAAGTGCAGTTGCACCGATATTAAAATTATCAGAAAAAGCGTAGTTCGCGTATGCTCCCATAAGAGTTTTTCGCTGCATAGTAAAAAGATCCTGACTTTCGGTTGATACCTGGATTGGTGTGCCGGCCTCAAGCAAGGCCTGATTTATGATTTTTACCCTACCTAACGCATAATCCACTGTGTAATCTACGTTTTCTATCAGTTCACGTCCACCGGCTGTGACTTTTACCGAACCCTGAGCAAGATTTATTGCGTTTAAAGGTATATCAGAGCTGGAAGATCCTTTAAAACTTCCAACCAGCTTAAATTTATTATGTTCCGCATCCTCCCGTGCAAAAACACGGGTGGAGTCGTACAACGACTGAAATGTGTATTTATCGATTAAGGCAGGATCCTGAATAGAGTCTGCCAAATGTTTTCCAAATGGTTCAAGGACTGGAAAAATAATCCTCCCGTTTTTCGACTGCACTGTGATTCCTTCAATATAGTCAAAAAGCCCGTCCTTATACGGGTCCAGTTGTTTGTTTAGTTTATCAAGGTTCATCACTCCCAGCAGAATGTGTCCGTTAATACGTCCTTCGGGAATATAGTTGATAAAAGTTCCGGTCGAATCGTTTTGATAGACCACATTCAAGATGAACTCATCTTTAGTTAGCTGATAAGTATTTAGGTTGTAAATGTTTTTCATCATCAGCTTCCATGTAGGAAGTTTGGGTGAAAGATTTGTACCTTTCAGCAATTTTAAAATCAGCGTATTGGGAGCACTTATCCCATCGGTAGAAAATTCACCCACCTGGTATGTCTTTCCGTTAGAGGTATAATTAAACGCAACTGCCAAAACTTCATCAGAGTTAAGTGGTGTACTTAGTGAAATATACCCAAGTTGAGCATTAAGGGTATATTCTGACACATTGAGTTTACGAGCCTGTTCAATTTTTTCGAAATCTCTTCCACCCTGAAATGCATCGCCAAACTGCGACATTACCGCAGTAATATTTTGCATATCACGAATATCGCTGTAGGTGTTTGACATTTCGTAATACAATCCGTTTGCATCGTTTAATGGATAAATATTTTGTGGATAAGGTAATGCAGGAGTCTCCTGGAACTGGGGAACCACATTGTAAATGTTAGGTCCGTGTTCCCCAAGGTCCTGAAACGCAAGAATATTTCTTGATTCCTCAAAGCGGTTCGATTTGTTGGTTACCCAAACTTCAATTTTGTTGATGTGAATTGGTGATAGTGGAACAGCTGTGTTTCTCAACCATTCATCGTAGTGATCCCGAAAATATTGTGCCAGAAAGAAGTGACGGTTCGCATCATAATTTTCTGCTGATATTTCAAATGGTGTAATTTGGGCGCCTCCTTCCGTTTCCACTGTTTGTGACTCACCTTTATGTTGTGAGAAAATAGTAGTAAGAGATAGTTTCCCAAACTGCATTTCAGCTTTTACCCCAAAAAGATTTGATGCACCTGTTATCAAAGTTCCATTTAATGGTAGTGAAACATTACCGGCTTCCACCCTTTTTAAAATTTCATCTTCTCCGCCAGTATATTCAAGATTCATTTTGTTCTCATAATCGAAAGTTGCCTCGGTATTGTAATTCACCCTCATGTTCATTTTTGTACCGATCTGCCCGTTTACATTCATTTGAATCTTTTCATTAAAATCGAAAGTAGGCACCTTTCGAAGTCTTTCAGGAATAGCCGGGTTTTCAGTGGTATTCATCTGGTAGCCAAAGCTAACTTCCACATATCCCTGCGGCTGAATGTTGATTGTATTACCTCCGAAGATACGGTTAAACGCCTCACCGCCAATCGTAAGTTGCGGGATGAGTGAACGTCGCTGGTCGAGATCCTGAATCCTTGATCTTTCTTTCCAGTAATTTTGAACCGAGCGGTTAAAGTCGTAATTTATATAATCGTCAATCGACATGGTTTGGGGCAAACGGTAATTGAGATCACCTATCTTTTCATAAAACACATATTGCCCGGTTACCGGATCGTATTCAATTTCGTATTTAATATTGTTTGGTGTATTGAGAAATAATTTAGTGGAATCGGGAGCTGTTTGCCCGAAAGCCGGTTGATCCTTAAAAGGAAACGGCAGTGGACCGGTGGTGTCAACTTCAACAGTATCAGGTTTTTGAGAGTAATAAAAATCAGTATACCCAACATCATTTACCGCCACGCCTGGTTTAGCAAGAATCAGCCAAAATGTTAGTGTTAAGAAGAAGTATATTTTATAACAACTTCGGGTCAATTTAAATACTTTTATAACCTTTTTAACGCTTGTTTTATCACACTCTCCACGGATGCGTCCGGCTGCTCTTTTAATATGGCCGAAACAGTCTTTTCGGTATCTCGTTTTACAAATCCGAGCATGACTAATGCTGATAACGCTTCATTCCTTATAGTATTGTTTGGTGAAAGTAAAATTTGGTCGGTTTCATGTAATTTTCCAAGTTTATCTTTTAAATCAATAATGATACGTTGCGCCGTTTTTGCCCCAATCCCTTTTACCCCTTTTAAAACTGCTACATTTTCAGTAGTCACAGCTGCTGCAATTTCATCAGGATTTAAAGAAGAAAGCATCATGATTGCAGTACTCGAACCAACTCCGTTTACGGAAATCAAATTGCGAAAAAGTGTACGTTCATCTTTATCGGCAAAACCATATAAGATATGTGCATCTTCGCGAACTACCTGGTGCAGGAACAGGATTTCTTCTTTTTTTTGGCTGAGTTTGCTGTATGTATAAAGTGAAATATTTACAAAATATCCTATGCCACCGGCTTCAATAACTATACTTGCCGGATTACGTTCAATAATAATTCCCCGGATAAACTCGTACATATAATTTTGGTTAATTAGTTCTGATCATCTTCCGCTTCAATGTCCACACTTTCGTCAACCTGGTTGGGATTGATCTGGTATTTCTTCAGCGGGTTACTACTGATTTCACTATAAATTTCACGGTTTTTATGAATATCGATTGCCAGGTACAATGCCTGCCGGAATGATTCCGGGCTGGCTTTATCTTCCCCTGCAATTGCATATGCAGTTCCATGTGAAGGGGAAGTGCGGATTACAGGCAGCCCCGCAGTATAATTTACACCCCGTTCGAACGATGCAAGTTTAAATGGAATCATCCCCTGGTCGTGGTACATGGCTAATATTGCATCAAACTTGCGGTAATCTTCCGATCCGAAAAAGCCATCTGCCGGATACGGTCCGATAGCAATGATTCCTTCTTTTTTCGCCTGGTCGATGGCAGGAATTATAATATCTTTTTCCTCGTTCCCAAGTAACCCGTTATCGCCGGCATGAGGATTTAATGCAAAAACGGCAATTTTTGGTTTGTTAATTGAAAAATCCTGCTGAAGGGTTTTATCGATGATGCGAAGTTTTGAAATAATGGCTTCCTGTGTAATGTTTGCCGTAACCTGTGAAAGTGGCAAGTGAGTGGTAACTACCCCCATTTTCATCGTTTCGCTTACCATAAGCATGGCATAATCGGTAGCATTAAATCGCTGTGCGAGATATTCAGTATGCCCCGGAAAATTGAAGTGGTCACTTTGAATATTGTCTTTATTGATTGGGGCTGTAACCAAAACATCGATCAATCCTTCTTCAAGATCTCTGCATGCCTGGTCGAGTGCATTAAATGATGATTCACCCGCATCGCGAGTCGATTTTCCAAGTTCGACCCTTACATTATCGTCAACACAGTTAATGATATTAATTTTTCGTGAATGGCTTTCATTGGCCATGCGGATATGATTAAAACTCAGGTTGTCGATATTCAGCGCTTTTCGATGGTACGCTGCAACCTTTGGTGAGCCGTAAATAATGGGCGTACACATTTCCAGAATACGCGGATCAAGTAGTGTTTTTAAAATTACTTCGTATCCAATTCCGTTAATGTCACCATGAGTTATTCCAACTTTTATATTTTCCTGATGTGTCATTCTTGTCTGATTCAGATGTTATTCTTCCCCTTTAAAACGAGGGTCAAAGTTACATTTTTTAATTGAATTTTTTCAAAAAGTTATAGAGTAGCCGGGTTCCGTAACCAGTACCCCCGGCTGGTAAATATCCCTCTTTTTCAAATTGAAATGAAACTCCTGCTGAATCCAGGTGAATCCAATTATAATCGGTAAAATGTTCCAGAAACTTTCCGGCAATGGTTGACTGAGCTTCACGTATTCCGAGGTTATTCAGATCAGCGATGGCCGACTTCAATGGCTTTGCATATTCCTCCCACAGCGGAACTTCAATGATCCGTTCATATGTCTCATTTCCGGTTTCTCTCAGTTGAGTCAGATAATCCGAATTATTTCCCATTCCGACAATGGCCTGATTACCTGCAACAATTTCAGCAGCACCGGTCAATGTAGCAATATCAATGACCAGTTCAGGATCATATTTTTTTGCGTAGCTCAACGCATCGGCAAGAATCAGACGACCTTCTGCATCTGTGTTTTTTATTTCGACTGTAGTCCCGTCAAACATGGTTATAATGTCGCCGGGAACATAAGCATTTCCATCGGGACGATTGTCCGTAGCAGGAATTAATCCAATTACATGTACCGGGATTTTATTTTTAGCAAGAGCATAAATAGTCGTTGCAACAACAGCGCCACCTGCCATATCGCTTTTCATGTAATCCATCGATTTCGGAGTCGGTTTTATACTTAATCCTCCGGTATCAAAAACAACACCTTTCCCAACTAAAACAACCGGCTTCTTGCCAACAGCATTTTCAGGTTTCCATTCCAGTATATTAAAAGTTGGTGGATCGATACTTCCTTTATTTACTGCCAGCAAACCACCCATTTTTAGCGTTTCTATTTTCTTTTTATGAAATACTTCCACTGAAAAACCAGCTTCTGCACCCATCTTTTCAATCTCCTGCGAAAACTTGGTCGCTGTGAGATAGGAAAGAGGTTCATTTACTAAATCGCGTGCATAAAAAACGGCTTGTAACAAAGCTTCTACTTCTGTCAATTTATCAGTATCAATATTCATGTCGAAAATCCGAATTTCATTCAGGCAATAATCTTCTTTCTCCTTTTTATATTTTGAAAACTGATATCCGGCTAAAATTATTCCCTCCAGAAATGGAACTAAAAATTCAGGTCGACTGAAATTCATCAACTGTACGGTTTTAATTTTTTCAGAATTTAGTAACTCAGCCAGTTTTGCCCCGGCTTTTCGAATTGCTTCTTTTTGCCTGGAACTGTCATGTTCATCCTTTCTTCTGCAGAAAAACAATACTTCCGGATGTTTGTAAATGGTTACTTCATTCTCTTTCTCCAGTTTTCGTTCCAGATAATTCTTTTCATTTTCAGTTAAAAAAGAAGATGAAAATTGTGTGATTTGATCAAAGATCGCAGCAGTTGATATATTTTCTTTTAATTCTGCTATTTTTGAAATTTTTGGGATCATAGCTGTAATTTTCGGCTAAAATAATATTAAAATGGTTTTTGGGAATGATTCGTCTAATAAACGAAGTGAGAAGAGATAAAAATGCGAACAAACGAAATTGTAAATAAAGCCGTTGCACTGGAAGCATTAACGTTGAAAGAAGGAATGTTTCTGTATGAACAACTTCCAACTACCGAGTTGATGCTGATTGCCAATGAATGCCGGCAAAAACAGGTTTCTGGGAATAAAGTGGGGTGGATTATCGATCGAAATGTGAACATTACGAATGTTTGTATCTCAGGTTGTAAATTCTGTAATTTTCATTGTAAAATCAACGAGGAAGCACAGTATATTACCACTATTGATGAATACTGTCAAAAAATTGATGAACTGATTGCAGCCGGTGGAAAACAACTTTTATTGCAGGGGGGAATGCATCCAAAACTTGGCCTTGGGTTTTACACTGATTTGTTTTCAGAATTAAAGCAAAAATATCCGCAACTTAAACTTCATACGCTTGGACCACCCGAGGTAGCTTTTTTGGCAAAGAAGGAACGAATGAATTACAGGGACGTACTGGAAAAACTGGTCGAATCCGGAATGGATAGTTTACCAGGTGCCGGCGCCGAAATTCTCTCTGACAGGGTAAGAAAAGAAGTTTCTCCGGGAAAATGCAGCACAACTGCGTGGCTTGATGTAATGCGCGAAGCACATAAAATGAACCTCGTTACTTCGGCAACCATGATGTTTGGCCATATTGAAACAAAGCTGGAAAGATTGCAACATTTAATACACTTACGCCAGGTTCAAAGCGAAAAGCCTGAGGGGACATATGGTTTTGTAACTTTTGTGCCCTGGCCGTTTATGGATGAAGGAACAGTTCTTCAGCAGGAAGGTATAAGAAATACAACAACAGCTAATGATTACCTTCGCCTGGTTGCTATCAGTCGTGTTATGCTGAATAATGTAAAGAACCTGCAGGCTTCATGGCTAACTGTGGGGGCAGCCACCGGACAACTTTGTTTGCATGGCGGCGCCAATGATTTTGGCTCGATTATGATGGAAGAAAATGTAGTTTCGGCTGCCGGGGCAAGCTATAAATTAAATGCAGCGGGTATTCAACAGGCTATTCGTGATGCTGGCTTTGAGTCCCGGTATCGTAACCAGGCTTATGAAGATGAAGAAATTCCGATTCAGGTTAATCAAAGTCAATAATCAATTTATTGCTCCTTATAATTATATTTTAGTTTGATATAGTCAATTACTTTATTTAACTGCAGCATTTTGAATCCTTTAACCATGTATCCCATCAAAAACCGATACACTTTTTCATTCTTGCTTACCTTTGGCAAGGCAATATCTACTGCACGGATGTAAGCATTTTCGCGCTGTTCCTTAGTAAAATCGGGTTGATTGTAATGCGTTAAATATTCAAAAACATTATCGGTATAAACGGATGAATTGATGAGGCGGTCATCAGTAAAATCAAGGGTTTGAAAAAAACTCTTTTTATAAAAGTCCTCTCTTTCTTCTGCCGTCAAATATCCATCGAGTAATGGCCGACGCTGATTCTTTATGTAAACAGAAGCCAGCAATGCCAGATTCCTGTCAACAGTTTCTTTAACAAAAACATCACGTTCCAGTTGCAGTTGGTTGTATTTACCTGCAATATCTATGGCCTTTTCTTTTTCTCCCGATTCCCAATAGCGATTGACCATCTCTTCGAGGTTTTTTATGTCTTTCTGAATAATGCGGTCTTTGGAAAGAAAATCATACCAAACCTTGTTCTCTTCTGATTCGATAATAGTAAGACTTTCAACCGGGGATTTGAAATCAGTTTTAATGACGATGTTTTCATTGTTAAAAATAAGGTCCAGCTGCTGTGGCGCTTCATCCATTATTTGTGCATATGTTGTTTTTCCAAAAACCAGGCGGTAAGTTCCCGGATGTGCATTAGCTGGAAATTCAAAAGTTATCATCCCGTTTGAGCGATTAATTTTGGCACTGTCGATCAGGTTAAAATCATCTCCCTGAACCCATCCAAAGGAAATTGGATTATTTGGCTGATTTGTGATGGTAAGTTCAATAAGATAGGGCTGGGCTTTTAAAACATCGATCATTCCTGTCCAGAAAAATGCAATTAAGATTAGCGCGAGGTATTTTATAAGCTTCATTCTGCAAGTAGAATTAAGATTTCAACGTGCTATAAAGGTAAGTATTTTATATATTTGGATAAGAGCCGAAATAAATTGTTTTTATAAAGGAATGTTAACTGAAATCGGGTATGATTTTGATCAATTTCAGTTACAATAAGATTTTTTCAAAAAAATTTTTTCTTTTACAAAAAGCTATTATTTTTGCATCGCTTTAGAAAAAGCAAAAGTTTGAATAACTAAATATTCCCTAGTAGCTCAGTTGGTTAGAGCGGCGGACTGTTAATCCGTAGGTCGTAGGTTCAAGTCCTACCTGGGGAGCCAGACAGGACAAGAGGTCATTTTCGACCTCTTTTTTTGTGCCCGAATTTTTGAAAACCTTGCTGGCATTGAGTAGAACCTGTATCGGTTTTGTGAATTCGTAGGTTGCAACTTTTCCTTTCTCCAAAACCAGTTTTTTTGAAAAGATGCAAGCTAAAATCTTCTTTTTGGTCTTTCCATCCGCTTTTTTGTAATACTCTGCAAGGTTCTCCAACATCGGAACCTCTTTGTTTATAAAGGTTTTGAAAGGTGAAGTCGTTTGTTTTAGGTTCTTAATTTGAGTT